>DCFQ01000098.1:26373-97172 GCA_002319915.1 Bacteroidales bacterium UBA1800
CGAATACAAGGTTCCGCTCAGGCTCGCGATCGGAATACTTTCCGACAAGGACGGGATCATCGACCTGAAAGCGCCGGTCAAGATGAAAGGTGAAGAGATAAAGATCCTTAACCTTGGCAGGATCATCTTCAGGATTATCGGGAACCTTTTCGTAAAGGCTGCAACGGCGCCGTTCAATCTCATCTCGGGGCTTTACAATACCAATCCCGGCTCACTGCAGGAGATCAGGCTTGGCCTTGATCAGGCTTCTCCGGATGCAAAGGATCTCAGATCGGTCGATATCATTGCTGACTTCCTCAATAAAAAGCCGCTCCTGAGTGCAGATTTCATTTACTGCATCAACAGGAAGAAAGCTTCCGACACCCTGGCCTACATAATCGCGTTGAGGGATTACCTGAAAGAACCCGGGAATCCTCAGGGCCCCGGGAAAAACGTTGCCGATACGACCCTGATGAAATTTATCCGGATGAAAACGGGCGGGATAGTAACGCCGGCCGACACAACACTGCAGGCCCTTTGCCTCAAATTCACCGGCGCCGGAAAGCTGACTGCTGCCCTTGATTCGATTGGCAGGATCCAGGCAGCCTATCTGTCAGGTTACCTGGGAAAAGGAAAAGGTATTCCCCCGGAAAGGTTCAAAGTGATCGGAACCACCCCCGATACAATAATACCGGCAGTAAAATATCCCTCATTCAGGATCTATTTCAAGGCAGCGGAATTAAATGAAACTGACAGCAAAAAATAAGATGCCCGACGGTGAACACTCCGTGTTTATTGTTAATTTTAATTTAAGCAACCATTTTTAGTTCCCCCGGATGAACTAAGCCTTAATTATGCTTATTATCAAATAAATACTATATTCCAAATATGAAAACAAGAAATCTTTTCTGCATTCTTGCAGCTATACTGATCACTTTCAGTCAGTGCTCGAGCCAGACCCTGCCTGCGGGAAAAATCCTCCTGCGTGATAACTGGGCCATACAATCTTCTGCCACAGTAAAAGCACCCGGCAGCGATGTCTCCTCAACCACATTCTCCACTCAAGGCTGGTACCCGGCAACGGTCCCTTCCACTGTCGTCGGAACCCTGGTGACCGATAAGGTATTTCCCGATCCTTATTACGGGACCAATATCGAGAAGCTTCCCGGATTTTTCACCAAATGGGATGGCGGCATACCCGATTCCAGCCCGTACAAGGTCTCCTGGTGGTATCGTACGGTATTTCAGCTTCCTGCCGGATACAGCGGGAAGAATGTCTTCATCAAATTCCACAGCATCAACTACAAGGCCAATATCTGGATGAACGGGAAGCTGGTTGCCGATACGTCAAAGATCCAGGGGGCTTACCGTCTCTATAACCTCAATATCACGCCTTTTACGGTGGCAGGGAGCAATAACTGCCTCGCTCTCGAGATCTTCCCGCCGAAAGGCAATGACCTGACAATAACCTGGGTTGACTGGAATCCCACTTCTCCCGACAGGGGAATGGGAATCTGGTACGATGTGGAGCTCAGCCCGACCGGAAGTGTATCGATTGAAAATCCAAAGGTCGTTACAAAGCTCAACCTCCCATCGACAGACAAGGCTGCAGTCACCGTTACGGCAGAAGTAAGGAATAACAGCGGGAAGAAGGTAAAAGGTGTCCTGGAAGGGAAGATCGAAAACATCATTTTTTCCCAGTCGGTAAGCCTGGATCCCGGTGAGAATAAAACCGTTACATTCGAACCTTCAAGTTTCAGCCAGCTCGAAATATCAAATCCGAGGCTCTGGTGGCCTTACACGGTGGGGCCCCAGAATCTGTACGACCTCAACCTGTCGTTCAATGCGAAAGGGGCCATGACGGATAGCAGGAAAGTAAGGTTCGGCGTGAGGGAGATCACCTCCTGGATGAATAATTTCAATGGGAAGCACACAAGGGTTTTCCAGGTGAACGGGAAGAACATTGTCATAAGAGGCGGAGGCTATGTACAGGACCTATTCCTGCATCCTTCGGATGACAGGATCGACAAGGACCTGCGCTACGCAAAGCAGATGGGACTGAATGCCCTGAGGATGGAAGCCCCAAGGGGTTCGGACTATCTTTTTGACAGGTGTGATGAAGAGGGCATCCTTCTAATGGTCGGATGGTGCTGCTGCAGCTCATGGGAGCAGTGGAAAAGGTGGACACCGAATGTGGAAAGCGTTGCCCAGCTAAGCTGGACTGACCAGATCATTCACCTGAGGAACCATCCTTCACTCTTCACCTGGCTGTACGGAAGCGACAACTTCCCTCCCGAGAATATAGAAAAAATGTATATCCAGGTGCTGAAAGACAACGACGGCACAAGGCCGTATGAATCGTCCGCCACACAGGACTCCAGCGCAATCGCGGGCAATACGGGCTTCTGGATGGGGCCTTATCCCAATGTCTATGCATACGAAACCCCTTCCTTCTGGTATAGTAAGCTCGAATACAATACTGAAGCCGGACCAGGCGGTGAACAGATCCCTCCAGTCGAGACTCTGAAGAAAATGATGCCTGCCGGGGACCTCTGGCCGATGAGTCATTCCTGGGACCTAAGACTTCATAAGGCATTCTTCCCGCAGGCGCGCAAGGCGCTTTATTCCAGATACGGTCAACCCCAGGGACTTGAAGAGTACAGCATGAAATCACAGGTCCTGAACTATGAAGCCACCAGGGCCATGTTCGAAGCCTTTGCGGGAAACAAGTACCGCTCGAGCGGGATCATTTACTGGATGTACAACTCAGCATGGCCGAAAATGTACTGGCAGTTCTACGATTATTTCTTTGCTCCCAACGGTGCATTTTACGGGACCAAAAAGGCCTGCGAGCCGCTGCATATTCAATACTCCTACGATGATAATTCGATCAGGGTGGTCAACAGCCAGTACAAAGATTTTGAAGGACTTAAGGCTTCGCTGAAGGTATATGACCTGAATATGGTTGAGAAATACTCGAAGGAGGAAACCGTCAATATAAAATCAGATGAAAGCATTAAGGCAATAATCCCGGAATTTCCGAAGAACCTGGGTGAAGTATTCTTCCTCAGGCTGAAGCTCGCGGACAATACCGGGAAGGAGATCTCCTCAAACTTCTACTGGCTCTCGGATAAAGGGGATAATAAGGCCGACTTTAAAGTGCTCAGCAGCCTTCCGAAGATCCAGCTGAAAGCTGCGGTCGTTTCAAACCGGACTGAGAACGGGAAAAGCATTGTGACTGTTGAGGTCGAGAACCCCACCAAAACCCTCGCTTTCTCCGTGAATCCCAAAATTCTGAAAGGCACTTCGAAAGACCTGGTCCTTCCCGTTTACTGGGACGATAATTATTTTCCGCTCCTGCCGGGCGAAAAAAGGACCCTCAAAGTGGAGTTCAGCCAGGCCGATCTTGGCGGTGAATCCCCGGTCCTCGGCATCGACGGTTGGAATATTGTTGCAGCAGAAAATGAAATCAAATAGTTAACCTGTTCAAGATGAAACTTTGTCATTTGATATCCGGTCTGATCCTGGTCACAGCCATCGCAATCCCGCTTACAGCTCAAACAGGGCCGGCGGTCCTCAAAAAGGGAGAGCTTGTGACCTCATCACTCAAAAAAGGTGAAAAACAAGAATATTCATTATCACTGAATCCAAATCAATTTGCCCTTGTAAAAGTACTCCAGAAGGGCATTGACGTAACAATTGCTGTTTTTGATCCTGCCGGAAGCAGGATCAAGGATGTCGACAGCCCAAACGGCAAGGAAGGACCGGAATATGTGACATTCTTCACGGAGGGAAAAGGCTTTTACAGGCTGGAGGTCCGTCCCACTGACCAGGACCCTGCAGAAGGGCAATATGATATCCAGGTAATAAAGATCGAGCCAAAGGGTGCCACTCCTGAGAAACAGGTCGACCAGCTGTTTGCTGTATGGAACGACCCGGAAGCTCCGGGAGCAGCAGTTGCCGCAGTTAAGGATGGCAGGATAGTCTTCAAGAAAGGTTACGGGAGCGCCGATCTCGAGTTCAACATCCCCATTTCACCGGCAACAGTGTTTCACATGGCATCGGTCTCCAAACAATTTACCGCATTTGCCGTGCTTCTCCTTGAAAAAGAAGGGAAGCTCTCGCTTGATGATGATGTCCGGAAGTATATTCCTGAAGTGCCGGATTTCGGGAAAGTGATAACGCTCAGGGAACTGGCCCATCATACAAGCGGCCTGCGTGACCAGTGGGATCTGCTTTGTATGGCCGGCTGGCGGATGGACGACGTCATAACCAGGGAACATATTCTCAAGCTTGTCAGCAGGCAGAAGGAGCTGAATTTTGATCCCGGTGAGAAATTCCTTTATTGCAACACCGGGTTTACCCTCCTTGCTGAGGTCGTCGCCCGGGTATCGGGCAAGTCATTCGCGGAATTCACGAAAGAGAGGATATTCCAGCCTCTGCACATGGATCATACGCTCTTTTATGACGATCACGAGAAGATAGTCAAAAACAGGGCATACTCCTATTCCCCTGCAGAAAAGGGTTTTAAAAAGTCTGTTCTCAATTATGCAAACGTCGGGGCCACGAGCCTATTCACCACGGTTGAGGATCTGAGCCTGTGGGCTGTGAACTTCGAAAATCCCGTTGTTGGCGATGAAAAGATCATTGCTGAAATGAACACCCGCGGCATCCTCAACAACGGAGATACCATTTCTTATGGCCTCGGCCAGGATATCGGGAAATACAAGGGACTGAATTTCATAAATCACGGAGGAGCCGATGCAGGATACAGAACCTTTCTGGCCAGGTTCCCTGACCAGAAATTCTCAGTCATGGTGCTGAGCAACAGCGCTGTATTCAGTCCGGGCGATCTGGCTCTGAAGGTGGCTGATATCTATCTGGCGGGATCAATTGAAAAGCCAAAGCCTGAAGCTGAGGCCAAACCTGCGCCTTCCACGGAAAACCAGGTATTTGAGCAGGATACGACCCTGATGAGGGCTGCATGCGGGCAATATGAACTGCAGCCCGGCATGATCGTCACGATCAGTATGGCCGGCAATTTACTTTATGTAGAGGCCCCTGGGCTCGACAAGACCGCCATGAACCAGGTCTCAGTCTCGGAATTCACCGTAAAAGCGGCCGGGGCAAAGGTCACGTTCCCGAGAGAACCTGACGGGCTGGTCCATAAGATGATTGCCAATATGGGAGGACGGGAGATGATTGCCCCGAGAGTGATGGATTTCAAGCCGGAAGCTGTTGACCTCAGTGAATACACAGGTGAATATTTCAGCCCGGAATTGCTTACAACCTATTACCTGTCGGTTGAGCAGGGGAAGCTGATAGTTAAGCACCAGAGGTTAAGTGATTTTGCTTTGAAGCCGTCAAAAAAGGATTCATTTGCAGGTGACTTATGGACCTTCGGCCAGGTCGACTTTGTCCGCAACAGCGATAAGAAGATCTCCGGATTCAAGGCTTCAACCGGCAGGGTGCTTAACCTGTGGTTTGCTAAAGTAAGGATGTAAAACCGGGTGCTGGTTACTGGTTACTGGGTGCTGGTTCTCTCACCAACCGGCAACCAGCAACATCAAAATTTCGAACAACAACTTAATCCTATAATCCATGAAATACAGAACATTCGGCAGAACAGGATGGCAGTTGAGCGAGATTGGCTACGGCATGTGGGGCATGGCTGGATGGACAGGCTCCCATGACGATGAATCGCTTGCTTCGCTCCAGCTTTCGGTGGATCTCGGGTGTAATTTCTTCGATACTGCATGGGGCTACGGCAACGGGAAAAGCGAACACCTCCTCGGCGAGCTGGTGCGCGCTAATAAACGCAAGAAGCTTTACACCGCGACCAAGATCCCGCCAAAGAACCTCAAATGGCCCGCCAGAAATGAGTATTCGCTTGACGACTGTTACCCCCCTGACCACATCGAGGAATATGTGGAAAAGAGCCTTAAGAATGCCGGAATTGACTCCTACGACATAATACAATTCCATACCTGGGAGGACGACTGGCTGAACGATGAGCGTGGTATCGGTAAAATGCTCGACCTCAAGTCCCAGGGATTGTTCCATGCGATTGGGCTAAGCCTTAACAGGTGGGAGCCGTCGAACGGGATAAGGGCAGTAAGAAGCGGGATGGTCGATTCTGTCCAGGTCATTTACAATATCTTCGACCAGAATCCGAAGGATGAGCTCTTCCCGGCCTGCCGTGAGCTGAACGTGGGGGTGATTGCACGTGTCCCGTTAGATGAGGGTTCGCTGACAGGAACTCTTACAAGGGAAAGCAGGTGGCCTTTTGGAGACTGGCGCAATACGTACTTTGTGCCCGAGAATCTTAATGCGACTATTGAACGTGTCGAGGCGCTTATGCCCCTCGTACCGGAAGGGATGACCATTTCCGAAATGGCACTCCGTTTCATCCTTGGGGAGCAGAGCGTTGGGACCATCATTCCCGGAATGAGAAAACCGGGCCATGTGAAAACAAACCTGGCCGCAAGCGATGCAGGCCCCCTCAGCACCGAGCTTATGAAAGCACTTGAAAAGCACCGCTGGGACCGTCATCCGACAAAATGGTCCCAATGATTTACAGGCCCCAGCCCTGACCCATTCAATGGTCTGCGAAGAGATTCATTGCAGGAATTGAACAGTAAGGGGTGAAGAAAAATTTTTACCGTGTAGCCTCAGAATTTCTGACTCAGCGACAGCAAGGTAATTTTCCCCTCACCCCATTTTTGTTGAAGCGGCTGGAGAATCGACTACTTCGTAATTTCAAGAGTCACAGGCAGAACACCACCGTTTATGACCGCGGCGATGTAGGCTGCCTCATCCTGTGAGTATTTACCGGTGATCTCGATCTTGCCCGAAGCAATTTCCGATCTCACAGTCGGTGCAGACAATACCTTGTCATCAAGAACAATGGCAATGACCTTGTTCAGGTTGCGCCTAGTGGCTGCCGCGAATTTCCCGGCCCCTTCCTGGTTCAGCTTTATGTCTATCACATCCTTGTTGCAGCCGGCACTTTCAATCTGTCCGGAAGTAATGACGGGACCTTCACCCCCTGTTAACCTGAGAGCATAGAGGCATACTTCAGGTTTGTCACGATCCTGGTCCCAGAGGAATTTGCATTTGCCGCCAAGATCAAAGGTCTTAAGGTAGTCATTGACCTTTCCGCTGCCTTCAGCAGTTGTACACCCAATTTTCGTCCCTCCGTTGTCAGGAACACCCGGTGTCAGCATTTCGAAGATCTTCTTATCGCCTTTTAAAAGACCGGTCAGGTCATCTTTTGTATAGGTTTCGTAAAACCCGATAACCCCCTTGTGTACGAGCAGTTTATCAACAGCCTGCAGATTCCAGTCGCCCTTAAGAGTCACCCTGATCTGCTTCTCTTTCTCGAGCACCGAGACTTCGAATTCCGATTTGCTGAAGGTTTTCAGCCTTTTTGATATTATCCCGCCTGCTCCCGAAAGAGTAGCGGAGGTAACATCCTTGCCGGTTGATTTAATGAGGATAGTATGGGTTGAGACCTGCCTGCCTACGAATGAAAAAGCCATTGCAGAAAGGATAATTAATGGAATCAGAAAGAATTTTATTGTTTTCATTTGAATAAGTTTTAAGATAAATAATTTATTATTCACCCCTGGATTAAGGGTGAATGTGAATGATCTGCAATTATTTAGCTTAAAACCGGGATATCCCTTCCCAACTTCAGCGGGGTCTGGTTCCGGGCAACCGGGAGGATGCGGTATTCGAACAGCAGCCTCTCGCTGCATACCTGTATATAGTCAGTGGTTACCCGGTGGTCAAAATCTGAAAGCTTGTCTTTTATGGAGAAGTTGGGGAAGCCTTTAGCGCTGACCGGAACCGTAAACAATATCTGATGATCTGCAGCTTTGGAAGCGCTGGTCACTGTTGCATCAAAGTGATTGCAGCTGCTGATGATGAGTGTATGGGTGACAGGAAAACTATCCGCGTCCTCTTTCTGGGCGGCTGCATTCCCCGAGTAAACAACAATGAAAATAAAAAAGGCAAGCATAAAAAGTATACCTGTCAGGCCCTGGTCACCATATGCCTTATTATCTTCCACAAAGCAAAGCTATTAAATAATTGGATTCATTTTTCAGGAAAGTGAATAAAAATTCAGGATGAGGCCAAATGCTTGTTTCACTGAGTGACACTGAGGAGACACGGAGTTACACTGAGAAGCCATTAACTCCGTGTCTTCTCAGTGTCCCGATAGCTATCGGGATCTGTGTAAGTTCTTAATGACTAGAATTTCTGCAACAACTCTTTCACGGCATCTTTATGGACCATGAAATCCATCATTTTCAGCTTGATGTAATCCTCAGAGAAGAAATAGTATCCGAATTCCTTTGCCTTGGGATTATTGTTCCTCGATCCTGAACCTGAATCCTTGATGAGGTACCAGTCCTTTCCATCCTTTTCGAGGAAGCCTACCAGGTGCATCCCGTGGTCATCCGAGGTGGTCTGGTTGTTAAACCTGAATTCCCTCGCATCATCGTTGATATAAGCTGAAGGGATGTCGAAATCAGGAACGATGGCGCACTGGGTGTTCCGGTCAAATCCCGGTTCGGAAACATCACCCCCGATGCTTACAGTATACCCCAGCCTTACCGCGTTCTTCAGTACTTTCATGAAATCTGCAAGCGGAACATTGTAATATGAAGTGTCGTGCCACCAGTTATCAGGCACCTGGTATTCGACATGCCTGAAAAACGGCCTCTGCAAATAGGAAAGGATATCGACATAATCGTCGGGATTAATTTTTACCACATCCTTCAGGTATTGCTGTGGAGTCATCCTCTTTCCGTTCACAACCACTTCGGCCGGGGGCACACCCATGTAATGATCCATGATGGCCCTGATCGTGGCGACAACACTCTCCTCGTCCCAGGATGCTGTAGATTTGACCGATTGCAGGTAATTCTTCATCTCATCCAGCATAGCTTCATGATTGTGGAATTTCCGCCCATGTGTGAGCCCGGTGTAATCACTTTCCGGCACAATTCCGTAGGTCGACCAGATCCTGGTGACAGCATTGGCTTCCGAACCTTCGTCAAAGAGCGAATTTCCCCTCTCTTTTACGAAGCGTTTTGCCTTCTCGACGAATTCCCAGTAAACGGTGTACATTTCCGAAAGCTTGACCTGGATCTTGTTTATCCTGTAAGCCTCAGTCTCCAGGAATGAGGTAGTGCTGAAACACCAGCAAGTGCTTGTATTTCCCTGTGAAACAGGTGGATTATGCCACTGATTGGTTTTGTAAAGGTCGATCTTGTTAGGGAGGGAAGAAGCTGTAAGATCCACTGCGAGATAACGGTCATCAACCGGCGCCTTCTCCTGGTCCCTGACTTCCCTGGCATCACGAAGGATGCTGTTCTGGTAGAATCCGGGCTTTGGTTCAACGAACACAGCTTTGTCCTTGCACTGCGCACCGGCCTGTCCCATGGAAAGATATAGGAATATCAATCCTGTAAATAAAAGTTCTTTCTTCATCTGGTTTTGCGAATTTTGGACTCCCGAAAATACAATTAGAATCAATACAAAGATGAAAACTGATAATAATTAGTTATGTTACAGGATCCTTCCGGATCCATTTATCGATCGTTGGGGCCACGTAGTTCTCCATGCGGTCGAGGAGACGGTCAATATCACTGTCGAAAAGAAGCATTTTCCTGTTCTCTTCCTTCAGGAATCCATCACTGACCATCCTGACGAGCAATTCATCAAGACAGTCATAGAAACCGTTTATGTTGAGGATGGCCGAAGGTTTCCCGTGAAGTCCTAGCTGGGCCCAGGTTAGCGCCTCAAAGAACTCCTCGAGTGTTCCGAATCCTCCCGGAAGGGCGATTATTCCGTCGGAAAGGCTGTGCATAACCGATTTCCGCTCATGCATAGTTTCGACAATGATAAGCCTTGAGATGCCTCCGTGAGCGATTCCCTTGTCCCTAATGAAACCTGGCAGGACACCGGTCACCTCCCCGTTCCTGCTTAGTGCCCCTTCGGCAACCGAATTCATGAGCCCGACATTCGTCCCGCCGTAAACGAGCCCGATATTTTTGCCTGCAAGGATCTGTCCAAGCATGAACGCCTGGTCCTCATAGACCGGATCGGTGCCCGGGCTCGAACCACAGAATACTGATACACTTTTCATCATGACAAATTGCCGTAAAATTCAAGGATATTCATTGCGAACCTTGCAGCTACGGTTCCAGGTCCTCCGCTCATTTCGATACCTACTCCGATGGCTTCAATTATCTCGTCTGTAACGGCTCCGCAGTCAATGGCCTGTTTTATGTGCCACTCCATGCACGACTCGCAATTGGTGGCGAGCGATATCCCAATGGCAATCAGTTCTTTTGATTTTTTTGGCAGTGCCCCGTCCGAATACGCCCTTCTTTCCATCTCCGAAAAGGCTTCATATACTTTCGAGTTCTTTGAATAGAAAGAGTGTGCTTTCTTTCTCAGGCGGATGATCTCTTCAATTTTTTCCCTGGCTGATGGATCCATGATAAGATGAATTTAGATTCCCGGGTTGCTAAATTAGTTTAAAAACTTACACGGAGGCCCATCTCTTTCTTTACAACCTCCTCCCTTACAGTGTCTTTTGCGAAGAGCGGCCAGGAGAAGAAAACAACTCCCTTCGAGGGAGCTTTCAGGGCAGCCCCGACACAACGCCCAAGGTCTTCAGGCGTGAAACTGTCATCAATATAGTACGGGTACACCTGGATGCTGGGCAATATTTTCCCCGGAGCCTTACGATCCATTTCCGAAACCACGGAAGCTATCCAGCCGGCGTCACGCCTGAGCATTTGCGAATAGCACATCGGCGAAACATAATCGGCATAAGGAGCTATCTTTTCGAGATCCTGGGCGGCTACCCGGATGTTCGCCCCGCCAAAGTCGGAATCCCTCCAGGGAACAATATGTACATTTATCTTAATGCCCGGCCGGATGCTTCTGGCAGTATCCGATATCATCCTCACCATCGTGGCAATCAAATCCGTCCGGTAACTATTCCACTCGTTTTTGAACTTATTGTCAATAAATCCAGCCTTCAAGACGACTGAATTGCAACTGTCAGGAATTCTTATCCCATACCTTGAAGTGAACTCCTTGATACAACTGTCGCAGTAGCAAGCCTCCCCGATGCTTTCTGGCGTTCTTTCCGGATATATCATTTCCCAGAAAACGAATTCCCTTATAAAATCAATGCTCAAGCCATCAGGCTTCAGGGTTCTGATCAATTCTGCAGCTTCCGCAACTTTTGCATGGTTATGGCCTTTCCTGGACGGACAAACAAATTCCACCCAGTCCTCCCTGGCAACAGCCCCCCTGCGGGTAATTGCAAACAAGCCGCTGTCGCGTTTCAGAGCCCCGGGATCATAGTAAACCGGGAAAACTACAAATACCTTAATATGAGCTTTTTTCATTGAATTCCTGAATTCACTATTCGCCGCAAGTTCTTTGCTGACAAATGCCGAATTGAAGCCTATATCCTTCCATTTCAAGGCAAGAGCCCGAAAATCCTTATCGTATTCGTAGATCTTGATGCCCTTTACAACTCTGTTGTCCCTGCTGCGGCCGAAAAATATACCTGCGGTCAGAAGGACAAGGAAAATCAATAATTGCCGCATGGATTGATTATTTTTAACTTTTGAAGATTTAACCGGCCTGTTCAGGCTAATTTACAATCTTTCCGGGTTTGAAGAAGAAATATTGCCCGGATAAATCATCATTTTCGTCTGCTTATCAATAATCCGGGCCGGCTTGTCAAATTAGGTTTGTGCTGATCTCCTGTTTACCGTATTTTGGTTTTTTAATTAAGGACCTGAATGATAAACAGGAAACAAAAAGACATTTTTTTAATCCTGCTGCTGTCAATCATGGCATCAGCGTTCCTCCTGTCCTGCACCACTCTCCGGCAGACGGGCCAGGCACCCGAGGACCAGATATTTCTGACCAGGAAATACGCAGGCAATTTTGTGGGGTACACTCACTCTTCACCTTATTATAACGGCGGACCCAAAGTGATCTCGATCACTACCACCCTCGACAGTGTTTATGGTCCTATATCAGCATATTCAAAAAAATGCAATTTCCAGTCCGGAGAAAGGCTTTATATCAGGAAAGTCTATATTGCCCCCGGGGTATTTGGAAACTGGAAATACCAGATTGAAAATGACGGGGAGAAAAAAGTATTTTACGGGATAAGGAAATTCAACTACGGCGACAAAGTGCTTATCCAGAATTGGTTCTGAGCAATACCAGTTAGCCGGATCAGGTTGTCCCTTAATGCCTCCTTACCCTGGTATTGTCAGATGTTTTTTTATTACTGAACAGGCACTGAAATAACCCAGTCCGCCATTGGTAATATTTGACAGCGGATTTGCCGGAGACGCCGACAGGAAGCTTAGCCCTCCCGTTGCCATTCTCAGGGTCCTGAAAAAATTATAAATGTCCCTGTCAATATTCTGAAGGTCGATCTCGATCAGGTCTCCCGGCCTGAAATTAAGAGTATCATGAAGGACAAAATCATCTTCTATCACCTTCCCGTTATGAAACTTGTCATCAAAAACCCTCCGGGAGCTGATCTCCATATTATTATGAAATATCACCAGCCGGTAGTAGTTTTCGTATTCCCCCGGGTCGGTTATCGCGTAACTGACCCTGTACTGGTAGGGTTCTCCACCGGTTCCCGGCGAGCCGCCTGACGTTCCTGCAACCTCCTTCTTAATTCCTAATCTGAAATCCGTAACCGGATGAGGCATGACAGAAACAGCACTGTACAACTGCCCGCCGGAATTAATCATAAGCTTGTACTTATGGCCGGGAATCCCCAGTATGGTATTTGAAATATAGATCCCGTTGCCGGCTTCGGTCAGAGTCTCCTTAACTCCTGCTGAATCGGAAATTTCAACATCAGCACCAGTAACGGACGGGATACCTGCAAAGTTGTCAATGTCGATTGTCTTTGTCAGCTTTACGATACAAGGACCCTGCTGATCGGTTATTGTTCCCTCCGCAACCAGTTGCGGGGCCGAATTGAAAACTCCGATATCTATCACTTTCTGGCACGAAACGGATAGAATGAGCGGCACTCCCGCCAGGAAAAATATACGTGTAAGACTTTTCATTGTGCAACAAATTAAAACCTGAAATCGTAGCTCACGGAAGGAACCAGCTTGAACAGTGTGGTCTGAACTGCTTCTATCTGGCCGGTCTTATCATTCTGCCTGAACGTTATCGTCCATGCATTGTCATGGCTGTAAGCATTATACAGCGAAAAGGTCAGGCTTGACCGGTAGTTCTTCCTTTCCGTAAACTGTTTTGTGACGCTGATGTCTAGGCGATGATATGCCGGCATGCGGTTCCCGTTCCTGTCGGTATATAAAAGTACAGGCCTGTTGTCAATCACATAAACACCTTTAGGAAAGGTCACGGCATTACCCGTATTGTAGACCCAGGTGGAAGAGAAGGTCCATTTCCGTGGGAACTCGTATATCGCAACTACCGATACGTCATGGGTCCGGTCCTGCCGTGCAGGGTACCATGCCCCCCTGTTAATGTCCTCAAACCGGCGTTCTGTACGGGAAAGAGTATAGCCGATCCATCCGCTGAACCTTCCGTATTTCTTCTTCAGCAACAGCTCGAGGCCGTATGCCCTTCCTTTACCGTAGAGGAGCTGCGACTCCACGTTCGAGTTAAAGTTAAGTATGGCCCCGTTTATATAATCGACCTGTTGGAAAAGGCTTTTATAGTAGACCTCAGCGGAAAATTCCCAGTTGTTGCTGGCGAAATTCCTGTAGTACCCAAAGGCATACTGGTCGGAAATCTCCGGGAGAGTGTTGTAACTGCTTGGAATCCACATGTCAGTCGGACTGCCTGTGGTGGAATTGGAAAGGAGATGAAGATACTGGACGTTGCGGGTATATGAAGCCTTGACGGAATTCCTGTCGTTGAAAACATAATTGACCGAGAATCTCGGCTCGGGCCTGATATAGCTGATCACCTTGCGTGTGGAATCGACAATGCTCTTTGCTGAATCGGCATAATTATAGCTGCTGTATATAAAGAACGGGGCATCGCCAAGCAGGCTGAATTCCGAGATCCTGAGCCCGTAGTTGATGTTCAGGTGCTGCGTGAGGTTAAGGGTGTGGGAGAAATATACCGAGCTCTCGACCGAGTTGCTGACCGGCAGGCTTTTGAAGACAGTATTCGTATCGGCCCCGGTAATTGTCCCGGGGACCATCCGGTGCCAGGTCGATTCGAAGCCAAACCTCACCTGGTTATTATGCCCCGATGAATACTGGTAATCCTGCCTGACCGAAAAATCCCGGATCTTTGAGACTATATTTATCGGATCAACCGTGGAACCATTGCTGATTGTATAAGTAAAATTATTGAATATCAATGATGTATTCAGGAAAAGCTTATCGTTGAAGAGATGGTTCCACCGGACAGTTGCAGTCGAATTTCCCCAGTCAAATCCAAAGTCAGGAAGACCCAGGACATCCCTGCCGAAATATCCCGAAAGGAAGACACGGTCCTTCTCTGTGAACCGGTAGTTGGCTTTTGCATTGAGGTCATAGAAATAAAGCTTCGGATCCCTTAGTGTAGTATCTTTCAGGACCCCTGCACGGGCAAGTCCCCGGACGATCAGGTCGGCATAAGTCCTCCTTGCCGAGACGATGAACGATCCTCTCTCCTTTCTCAGGGGTCCGCCAACCGTCAACCGGGAGGAGATGAGGCCGATGCCTCCGCTTGCCTCGATCTTTTTGTTGTTCCCGTCATCCATCCTTATATCGAGCACCGACGAGAGCCGCCCGCCGAATTCGGCCGGAAGCGACCCCTTGTACATTGTCACGTCCTTTATCGCGTCGGGATTGAAGACGGAAAAGAATCCCATCAGGTGGGAAGGATTATATACAGTCGCCCCGTCCAGTAGAATAAGGTTCTGATCGGTCGTTCCGCCCCGGACGTTAAACCCGCTGTTCCCCTCCCCTGCCGATTTTATGCCCGGAAGGAGCTGCAGGGTTTTCAGGACATCCTTCTCTCCGAAGAACGACGGGAGGTTTTTGATCTCCTGTATATTAAGCTTATCTATGCCCATCTGGTTCCTGGTCACGTTATCATTCCGCTTCTCGGATGAGACAGTTACCTCCCCCAGCCTTGTGATTTTCTGGGTGAGATCCAGGTTGAGCTTCACACTTTTTGTGATATCGACCGGTACGGAAAGGTACTCGTATCCTATCAGGCTGACAGCAATGGTAAGCTTTCCCTGCGGAACTGATAGCGAATAGAATCCGTACTCGTTTGTGTATACCCCGGCGGCTGGTATCTCCTGGATGCTGACCGCAGCACCGATGAGCTCTTCACCGCTTTTCGAATCCGTTACGTAACCGCTAACGACAAACTTGTTCTGCCCGCAAATAACAGAAACCCACATAAATGCCATGCAACTCAGGATCCATCTCTTCATAAAGCCCTTCATAGATGAGTTTCATCGTAACCTGAGGGCAATGAATAAAAAAATTTTAATATTCCC
This sequence comes from Bacteroidales bacterium UBA1800, assembly GCA_002319915.1. Classification (GTDB taxonomy): domain Bacteria; phylum Bacteroidota; class Bacteroidia; order Bacteroidales; family VadinHA17; genus LD21. The sequence goes on from DCFQ01000098.1 coordinate 41,906, forward strand.
CGGTATTTAAATGAATATTATTCGGATTTCCGGTCACATTACTTATTCATTCAGGTTTCCCCCTGGATAGTGTAAAAAGCCTCTCCGGCAATTTCCTGATCCTGAGATGTTCCAGCTGAATCACGGTTTTGAGGACTACAAGGAACCCAGCCGCTGCCCAGATGAGCATCTGCCATGTTACAAGGTTCCATCCCCCGTATTTCCAGCAGATGAGCCCTGCAAAAGTCCCAAGGGAACCACCGACAAAATATGTTGTCATGTAAATAGTATTTATCCTGCTGTTCGAAGCCTGGTCGAGGCTGTAGATGACCGAAAGATTGATGATCTGGTTCGCGGGCACCCCGGCATTAAGAAGCAGCACGGCGACTGCTGCAATAACAACCGAGCCGGGAAAGAGCTTGAGAAGCAGGAGGCCTGAAATGACGATGAGAACCGAAGCTGCCAGGAGCCGGCTCTTAAAGCCTTTGTCGGCAAGCCTTCCAACGGCAGGCGTAAGCAACGGGCCGGCTATTGCCAGGAGTCCGAACAACCCGATTATATCGGAACGGAAATTAAATGGCGGCCCTCCAAGGTAAAATGTCAGGGTCGTCCAGAATGAGCAGAAAACCCCGAATAACAATCCGCCGGCTACAGCCGTCTGGCGCAGCAGAGGGAATCTTCTTACCTGGCTGATTGAAGACCTTAGAAGTTCGGCATAGCTGCCGCGGAATCCGCTCCTGCTGTCGGGCAGGCTGAAACGCACAAGCAATGAAATCATGACGATCGAGAGCGACGAAAGGGCATAAACATATCTCCATCCGAGCCATTCAGCCACAAACCCGCCGATTGCCCTCGCCGATAGTATCCCTGTCAGAATTCCCGAAAATATGAAGCCCACCGTCTTTCCCCTGTTAACTGTGTCGAGGCTTGCAGCCATCGGGGTAATGACCTGTGTTGAAACGGAAAGCACTCCCAGCAGGAGGCTCAGTATCCAGACCTCAAAAACGTTGACTGCCAGGGCGATCAGAACAAGGATGACTACAGACAATGACTGCAGGGTAAGGATCAGCTGCTTCCTGCTGATCTTGTCTCCAAGCGGGGTGATAAAAAATAAGCCTGCACCAAATCCAGCCTGGGTAATAAGGGAAATAAACCCTGCCTGGCCTTCAGTGGCATTCAGGGAAGCTGCGACTTCCCTGAGTATGGGCTGATTGACATAAACATTTGCTGCTGCGAAACCGGCAGCAACAGCCATCAGTATTACCTGGAATTTTGTAAGGCTTTTTACATTTTCCATGTGGAGTATAGGATCATTTTGTTTCATGGATCCCGATAGTTATCGGGACACAGGCCTGCCTGCCGGTAGGCAGGGCAGACATAGAGAGCACAGAGAGAATGGAGATTCTGTCATTCATCTTCGTCACACTGCAACTTGCATGTCTGCAGAAGTCAAACTTATACAAGCACTTACAATTAAGCCCCGCCGGCCGGATTCACTTTGACCACTGCGGTCATGTTAGGATGAATTGTACAGTGGTAAGAAAATGTCCCTGCCTGTGTAAATGTATGACTGTAGGTACCATTCGAAGGGATATTCCCGCTGTCGAAAAGACCGTCGTCACTTGTCACTGTATGCGCAATGGGATCTTGGTTGGTCCATATAATTGTAGTGTTGACAGTGACCGTAATCGAGTTCGGATTAAAGGCCATGTTCTGAATAAAGACCTCATCGCTTCCCGGGCCCTTAGATCCGGAACCGGTGCCGGATGATTTGCTGCAGCTCACTGCAAAAGCTGCTAGTATGACTAAAACGGCGAAATGTGCCGTACCATTCCTGCGGATTCCATTTGAATTGTTCATTGCAAAATATTTTAGAATCGTTAAACAATTCCTGCCGCTTTTGGTTCGCACAGGTGTTAATGCTCAAGTCTGTAGAAACTTATGATTGATCTGATCCCTGGATGGGGTTTGCCCGATGGGGAACCGGTTGTGAACAAATTAATTGCTGCGAGGTTATAAAAAAGTGAAAATGGTTGTAAACAATGGATTCTAAAAGTAAAAATATTGCCATGGTCAAATTCGATAAAATATCCGGTAAGATCAGGTTATTAATATGGATTGCCCTGGTTTCGGCGTTTACGCCCGCACTTGTTTCGTGCACCGCCGTTTATTACGGGGATGCAGCACCACAGACCGGGCAGGCAACATTCCAGGTCTTCTATGATGATCTCAGTCCATACGGCAGTTGGGTCGATTATCAGCCTTACGGGTATGTGTGGATACCGGACGCCGGTCCGGATTTTTCTCCATATCTCACGAACGGGTACTGGGTTTGGTCTGATTTCGGCTGGACATGGAGATCGGGATACCCCTGGGGATGGGCGGCGTTCCATTACGGAAGGTGGGATTTTAATGATGACTACGGCTGGTTCTGGGTCCCGGACAATGTGTGGGGCCCCTGCTGGGTAACCTGGAGAAGGAGTGAGGGGTATTACGGGTGGGCACCCATGAGGCCGGGGATTAGCGTTGATGCAAGCTTCAGGGGTGAACACCGCGATGCCCGGAGATGGTGCTTTGTCCGGGATCAGGATTTTGGAAACCACAACATTGCCCGTTATTCTGTCACCAGAAGTGATAATGGCAGGCTGATACAATCATCGACAGTGATTACAAACACCTATAACGACCCAAGGAGGAATGTCACCTATATATCCGGACCACGAAGGGATGAAGTCCAAAAGTTCACAGGCCGCAGGATATCCCCGGTCAATATCCAGGATAACGAAAAGCAAGGGGAAAGGGTTTCCGGGAAAGATTTCCATATTTACAGGCCTGAGATAGAGAACAGGGCAGGCAGAGGGCAGGCCCCGGCCCCTCGGACGATCACCGATATAAAGAGTGTAAAGCCGGCCGGGCAAAACAATCCTGAGTCCCGGGGAGGAAACAGCTACCGGGTAAGAGGCGCCCAGAACCGCAGGGAACAATCCGTGAGCAACTCCAATCCCCGTTCCAGGGGCGAAGGAAACAGGCGGGACAACAGGAAAGAACCAAAGGACAAATGATCTGAATAAGTGATAATATGCCGCCAATTCCAGATTTACGCAGGATCATGACATCGTCATTCCGGGACCGGAAGCTCCTTCTGGCGGGAATCATGATGTTCATCCTTCCGCTTTCCGTCAGCGGGCAGATCTCGATCACCGCCGATTCGGTGATAGTCGACAGATGGGACATCGGGAAGGAAGCAAATGTCACTGTCAGCAGGACAGCGGAAAAAATGCTTCTTGTGTTCGATAAGGATCTCATGACTCTCAGGGTTACAGGCGCGGCTGAAGAAAAATCCTACATTGAGAAGGGCTATGTCATCGATCTCCTGGAGGTCAATGATAACATGGACAAATGGCTTTTCCAGGGAGTTGATATCCGGTGCACGCCCTATACCATAACCCTCGACCTGAACTCACATCTGCTCAGTCTTATAAATTACGGGAAATCAGACGGTTCAGAGAAACCGCTAATCACCATATATTACCCGGTCACAGGCATAACCATCAACAAGGAAGCAATAAAATTGCACCTGAAAGAAAAAGGCGGAAATAATTATAAATTTTAGTAAATTTGATTTGCGCTACTTGTTCTTTCTTAGATGATTGCGATAAACTCCTTGCAAATGAAAGTTCATGTCATCTCCGAATCATTGTTTTTAGTCAAAGGTACAGGTATTCACACTGCCTTTCTGAATCATCTCGATCTTCTCAGGGAAAAGGATGATGTCGAAGTCGTTGTGAACGGGGAAGGCACCGGGGATATATTTCACAGTCACACCTATTTCCTCTATTATTTCTGGAAGGGGAGGAACTATAAGGGAAGGAGGGTTTTTACCGTGCATGTCATTCCCGAATCGCTTAAAGGCTCTTTTCCGGCCTGGTGGCTGCTGATGCCTTTCGTAAAATGGGGCCTGCGGAAAGTATACTCATATGCGGATGTTTGCATTGCGATCTCTCCTGCCGTTGAAAACGCAATCATCAGGTCGGGCGCCGAGACAAGGATCGTCAGGATCCCCAACCCGATCGATACTGAATTCTGGCAGAGGGATCCCGCGAAAAGAAGAAAAGGACGGGAATTGCTTGGGATTAATGAGAAAGATTTTGTCGTCATTGGGGTTGGGCAGATCCAGGGCAGGAAAGGTGTTGAAGATTTTCTCGAGATAGCCGAATCAATTGACGGGGCGAAATTTGTTTGGGCAGGCGGAAGGCCATTCAAGTTTTTTACTGAGGGAATTGTGAGGATCAACAGGAAGTTCAGGGAAGCCGGCAACAGGGTCATATCTCCGGGCGAGATTGACATAAGCCAGATGCCTTTCATCTACGCGGCAGCTGACCTCATGTTATTCCCTTCATTGCAGGAGAACTGCCCACTTGCCCCGCTCGAGGCCGCTGCCAGCAGCATCCCGGTCATTTTCAGGGATCTCGAAGAGTACAGGCTGCTGTATGAAAACCCCTACCTGAAGGCAAAAAACAAGGATGAGTTCATCCAGCTCACCCGGAAGATGATGACCGACAGCGATTTTTATGATGAAGGAGTAAGGATATCTGCCCGCCTGCTTAAACAATTCGATAAAGAGACGATCAGGGAGCAGCTGATATCGCTTTATAACAGCCTCCTTTGAAAGACAATTTAGTTGCTGGTTGCTGGTTGCTGGTTGCTGGTTAACCAAAATTGTGTTTTAATTGATATTATCCCCGAAAATTTTGACTCTTAGACAACCAGCAACAGGCAACCAGCAACAAGCAACAAAAATTATTTATTATACGGTGCGATGACCTTCCTCAGAAGCGCAATTGATGCCTTGATCCCCTCATCCTCACTAAGCTTCATCCCTTCATACTCGGCATCGATGTACCCCTTATACTTTGAATCGGCGATGATCTTCATCATCTTCTCGTAGTCGATCTGGGTCTCATTGCCGTTCGTATCAAAATCGTGGGTTTTTCCGCTGACACCTTTTGCGAATGGCATCAGGTCGGCAACTCCCTGGTAGCGGTCATATTCATAGAAGTTCCCCAGGTCGGGAAGGGTTCCGCAGTTCTTCATGTTGACAGCTTTCATTATATCCGAGAGCCATTTGCCGTCGGACGACATACCACCGTGGTTTTCAACAATTACATTGATCTTGTAGGGGGCGGCATATTTTGCGAGTCTTCCGAGCCCGTCGATTGCCGCTGCCTGGACCTGCTCCCTCGATCCCACGCCCCTGGCATTGACCCTGATTGAGTGGCAGCCGAGGAATTTGGCAGCTTTTACCCACTTGTAATGATTTTCGATGGCTTTTGTCCTTACAGCATTTGAAGTGTCAGCGAGGTTCCCTTCACCATCAACCATGATAATCAGGCTCTTTATGTTGTACTTCTTGCACGAATCTTTCAGCTGTGTAAGATAGCCTTCATCCTCACCCTTGCCCTTGAAAAAAGTAGAGACATACTCCACTCCATCAAGTCCGTATCCGCGCGTAACCCTAGGAAAGTCGAGATTTGTGATGGTCCCCTTGGTAAGGGCGCGGTGAAGCGACCACTCTGCAAGCGAGATTTTAAAATTCTCCTTCTGGGCGAAAACGCCCGTGCCCAAAAATCCCCCGAACAGTAAAACTGTCAATAACGCTTTGATTTTCATTATCTGTTTTTTTGAAGTGTTAGTGTGAAATTTGATTCCCATTCATTGTCCGAAATGTACAAAATATGAAAACAAGTTCATACTTACCTTCCGGTAAATTATTTACTTCATGGAATAGCAAAGGAAAGACACTGAGTAATTGAATGTTAGCTCAGTGTCCCTCCGTGAAATAAAATTCTCTTACCTGAACAACAACGGTGCAAATTCCGTAAGGTAGATCCTCCAGTTTGCCCAGGTGTGTCCACCGGTACTTTCACGGTATGTATATTTGAAACCGTGCTTATCAAGAAAGTTGCGAAGATCGATCACACTCTGGTAAAGGAAATCATCCTTACCGCAACCTATCCAGTAGAGCTTATAGCCGCTTTTTTTAAGCGCTTCTATCCTGGTATCTCTTTCCTGTGCCAGCTTTGCCTGATCCTGCTGCTGATTGCCAAAGTTCGCAAGACCCATGCTGAAAACCCCAATATAGCCAAACAGTCCCGGATTATTATTTGTAAGCGTAAGGGTTTGCATTCCTCCCATAGATAATCCTGCGATAGCTTTGTTCTCCATTCCGCTCATAGTACGGTAGTTTTTTTCTACAAATGGAATGACATCTTTTGTGAGGTGTTCTTCAAACTTGCCTGCAAGTCTCTGATAAGTGGTCATCATATCTTCCCCCTGCACTGCCGGAAAAGCTGGTACATCATTCTGGGCACCTGCCTGGTTGGCGTTTCCGTTGGTCATTACAACGATCATTGGTCTTGCCTTCCCCTGGGCAATCAGGTTATCCATTATCTGGGCAGCTCTCCCCATGTTTGTCCATGCATCCTCATCTCCTCCTCCGCCATGAAGCAAATAAAATACCGGGTATTTCTGGCTTCCGCCCTCATAACCTGCTGGTGTATAAATGTAACAACGACGATCCATTCCCAGTACAGATGAATTATACCAGATCTTTGTGACAGTTCCATGAGGCACCCCATTCTTCTGAAAATAAAGGTCCGATTCAGGGCCGGGCACAATAAAGTAACTTTCGTACCTTGATCCATCCCTTCTTACCTGAACATTGTTAGGATCAATTGTCCTTACACCATCAACAGTAAATGAATATGCATAAAGCTCGGGCTTAAGAGGACCGACTGTGATAGAGAAAAGACCTGTATCATTTCGTGCAAGACTCTCGCTTGCACCAAAACCCTGCATCCATTCTCCTGAAATTGTCACTTTTTGGGCTTCTTTGGAATAAAGCCTAAAAATGACCTTGTTATCAGGAAGTATTTCAGCCGATTTGATCTGAACCGGCATTCTGAATGCCGGACGTGGAGGTGGCGGAGGCGGTGGAGCCGGCTGCTTTGCGGCTTCCTGACTCAATGCTGATACTGACAGCAATAAAATTGTAACACTTGTTACAAAAATAGATCTTAAATTGATTTTCATTTTTATGGTTTTAAGAATTATTCTTCAGTTTTATGTCACGGGTAACGCTTTCCTTGCTTCTCTGTCAGGATCATTCCTGACTTCACTGTTATCATCAAGGACCATCACCTCTCCTTTTTCGCTTGTATATTTCGTCCATGACGGAAGAGTTCCTGCGTTCGGATCCCCGGTTTTCATGAACCCGATCAAAGAAGCGGACATTTTTTCAGAAACTTTTCTCGGACGGTCACCGCCACCTGTGTGTGTGATCATAAGGTCGGTATTGGCGAACCAGAAGCAGATATCCACACAATGGAATGCGCGCATGCGATTATTGAATAGAGGCGGTTGCCAGCAGAACCATGCAACATATACCGGAGCCGGCTGCTTTGATTTTGCATCTGCAAGTGCAACGACACCCTGCCTGTTGCCCAGAACCATTGACCATATTTCGACAGGTTTCCTCTCCGGGAACGCTTTTGCGTATCCGTCAACAATCCCGTCTGCTTTGTCACCCAGGCCGGGTCCGAAAAATGTTCTTTCCTTCAATTTTGCCTTGACACCATCGAGGGTTATCTTTTCAAGCTCAGCATCAGTTCTGCTTGGCGCAAACTCATTCATAGTGGAACAGATTAGCATCGGTACTTCGGCAGCAAAAGGATTTGCTTCAGGGAAGTAGGGATCGGCGGGTATCACCTTTCCATCAGCAACCGGATTGAAGCCCCTTCTCATAATACCTGTTGATGGTCCCGATTCCTCAGCAAGTTTTGATGCCGCACGGTTTGCCAGCAAGTAATAATCCATCCATGGCATTTCCTGAAGCTTACCCATATCCGCAGATTTAAGACCTGCCTCTTTCAGGATATATTCACCAAGCTTTTCAGAATAATCCTTCTCCCCGGTTTTCGTGGTTGCACCACTTAGAACGACCGCTCTGTGGAACAATCCTTTTGCCGATGGCATTGCGCAAAGGGTTGTCACTTTGGCTCCTCCACCTGATTGACCCATGATTGTCACAGTAGCAGGATCACCACCGAAAGCTGAAATATTATCGCGCACCCATTCCAGTGCAGCAACAAGGTCAAGCATACCTACATTACCTGATTCATCAAACTTATCACCACCGGCTTTGGCAAAGTTTGAGAACCCCATTGGTCCAAGCCTGTGGTTTACAGATACAAACACGGCGTCATGTTTACGGCAGAAGTTCTCTCCGTTGTATCCATCCTGCTCAATTCCATTTCCGTTGGTAAATCCACCTCCATGCAGCCAGACCATTACAGGTCTTTTCTTTCCGTCATTTAATGCGGGAGTAAATACATTAAGCCTCAGGCAATCCTCGCTCACATCATCGTAATTCCAATGATCTGCAAATGATCCGTAAGCATTTGCATATCTCTTTTCCATGATCTGTGGTGCAGAATTGCCCCACCAGACTGCAGGGAATATGTCGGTCCATGGTTTTGGTTTTTGTGGTGGCATGAACCTGTTCGGACCTGAAGTATCTGCTCCATAGGGAATTCCGAGAAAATAAAAGATCCCTCTCAATTGATAACCTTTCACTTTGCCGTAAATGGTATTGGCATTTGCTATATCATCACCTATGAACAGGATCTGCCCGTCCTCGGTTTCTTTTGCAGATGCGGTTGAGCAGCCTGTGGTGACAGAGGCTACCGAACCAAACGCGATCCCTGTCGCACCTGCACCAACAGTCTTAATAAAATTTCTTCTGTTTGATTTCATGATCGTTTATGAGTTAGTGTTAATTTGGTTTCTTTTTTGTTTACCCCGGATCTCTGCTTAATGAGCTTTTTGGGGTAAATCAAAGATCAATTCTTTAAAAAGTAAAGGTTAATTTAATTCATTTTTCCCTGATCGAGTCTTAAAAATCGGGCTGCGTTATTATATAATATATCCCGTTTCTGTTCTTCGGTCAGATAACTGGCATTCTGAATCAGTCCTATTGATGCTTCGATCATTTTCGGATAGCCCATAAAATCGGTTCCGTACATGATTCTCTTCCCAAAGCCTGCCTGGATCAGCCTTTTGATAACCATATGTATCTCTTCCTGGGGATAACTCCATATAAAGCCCGAGATATCAAGGAACACATAGGCGTTCCAACCCATTACAGCAATCAACTCATCAGTAAAAGGATAGCCGGCGTGCTGAACCCAGACTCTCAGCTTTGGATGCCGGTGAAGCAGATCTTCCAATTCCAGCGGATTGCCCATTGCGGCACGGAATTTTGTGCCCATTATATTGGCCATACCATTTCCTCCCGTTCCCATATGTATACCTACCGGAAGGTCCAGCTTTTCAGCAATGGCAAAATATTTATCCAAAGATGTATCGCTTGGTGACATTCCCTGGTATTGAGGAGCACATTCAGACATTACCTTGTAGAAGCCTGAAGATAAGGAGTCGCTCATGGCCTCGGCAGTTATGTCGCCAGGTGAACTGACTCCGATACCCGGAATTATACGGTCCGGGGCAAGCTTTTTCCAGCGGAATAGCATTTTTGGATTGTCGCAGAACACCACTGCTGTTATATTGAGACGGTTAATCGTTTCAATAAAAGCGGCTGTCAGTTCGTCGTCATTCTTGGCTGGTTTCCAGGGATCAACGCAATCCTTCTTAGGAAATGACATCCCTGTTTTCGGATCCGTGCCAGGCATGTTTTCAAGAAACCATGGACAAAGGTCTCCCATTTGGAAATTGCCCATGGATATTGAGTGTACATGAATGTCAATTATCGGGAGTGGCTTTTTGACTGGTTCCTGCTTTGAGACCTGAGCATTTAAGACCAACGGAATTGAAACACATACGACTAAAAGTGATAATATTCTCTTCATAAGTATATGGGGATTAAGGTGTTTATTAGAACATTCTGATATTAAACACAGTTTCTGCAAGAGACTAAGCTAGCCCCTAAAGCCCCTGAAATCTACCTGATGGTAATGCAATAATTCGAAATTTCGGTAATACTTTAGAATTTCATCATTCTTGTTAGATATTACCCCCTTCCCAACCTTCCCCCACGGGGGAAGGAGCTTGTATTCCTTTACCCCCTTGGGGGAAAATGAAAGGGAGTAAAAATTATTAATGAAGAAGGGAATTCTGTTACCATTATTCTGATGCATTACGCTTTTGGCAGGGTTAAGAGTTCTCATCTTTTCGAACATTGTCTAATCCTTTTCCAGGTAAACTGCTAGTTTATAAATTCTACTTGCAGATTTTTTAATGAACGCAGCAAAAAGGGCCCGTAACCCTTTTAACTGATTAGGGCCCTTAATTTACAAATGCTTGCGAACGGTATTAATATCCCGGATTCTGTGTCATTGCAGAATTGACCTGCATTTCGTACGTCGGGATCGGAAGAAGTTCATTCTTATTCAGTTTATAGCCGGCATCGGGCTGAGGGATAGGCTCTCCGGGGATTCCTGATGGAACAGATTTTCCCTGGTCTTTCAAAGCCAAATATGCATCCCCGTTTTCACCAAGATTGCCCTGCCATCTCTGGAGGTCCATATACCTTGTTCCTTCAAAGTACAATTCAAGTTTTCTCTCAAGCTTTATGGCTGCGAATAGTTCATCACCTGAAGATGTAACATCAGGAAGACTGACCCTTGTTCTTACCCTGTTCAGATAGGTTCTGGCTTTGGCATCATCAGCCGGGCTTTTCCGGTTATTTGCCTCGGCTGCCATCAGAAGAACATCAGCAAAACGGATCATACGGGCATTTGTTCCGTTATTGGCAAGCTGAGCCCAGTTAAATGCTCCATCACCCTCGCTGTTCCAGTTTATATACCGCATCTGTACATATCCGTCATTCCCGTAAGGTGTGGGTCCAATTACTGAAGTGTCAGCGAGATTGAGCGGAAACTCAAGCTTCCCGCCAAGATGCCTGACCTCTGCCTTTGACAATAAATTTGCCTGCCTGCGAACCACATCACCAGCATCTATATAGGCATCCCACATTGATTTATGAGGGTTAAGGAAACACCAGCCCGTCGGTCCGATTGGAAGTGCAGGGCAATAAAATTGGGTCTCTCTCGGGCTTACAAAAACGAGGAAAACTCCCATTCCTGATTCGTTTCCCGGGAATCCGGGAGCATAATTCTGGGTTGTTACAAAGGGGACTTCCCAGACTGATTCAACTCCATACTCAGACTCCCTCCTAAGTACCTTCGAATAATCAGGATAGAGATCATAATCTCCGGAGGTAATAACCTGTTCAAATATGTCCGCTGCTTCGGCAAATTTATTCTGAAAAAGGTAGGCTTTACCCAGCATTGACTGTGCTGCACCCTTTGAGATAAGGTTCGCAAAGTCAGCAGGCAGGTTTCCTCTCGTTGGAAGGTCAGCAATAGCCTCGGTGAAGTCCTTTTCTATCTGTGCCCAGACATCTGCCTTTGGCGTCCTGGGCTGGTCGTATTCTGTAGCGGAAAGTTCATGAAGAACCAGAGGAACATCTCCCCACATGTTTACAAGGTAAAAGTAAGAATAGGCTCTCAATGCCTTGGACATGGCAACATCAAGCTTCTTATTATCCGTATCAGGAGTAACTCTGTCGATAACAAGATTTGCTCTGTAAATGCAGGTATAAAGCCATGAATAGAAACCCTGTATACCTGTGTTATAAACAGTGAACCTGTACTCGTTCAACTCCTCAAGAATGCCTCCATTGTCCCCACGCGATCCTCCCCCCGCATACGATTCATCTGAAAGTCCGTCGAGGATATAATAATAATTGAATCCAATATTGGACTGCCAGTCGTCGAATGCAGCCATAAGTCCCTCAAATGCCTGTACATCAGTCTTATAAAAGGTGTCCGATATTTGTGATCCCCTTTTTTCGTAGGTCAGCCAATCCTCCGTGCAGCCAAAAAAGACAAGTAATAAAAAGAGGAGGATCTTAATTTTATTTGATTTATTCGATATTGCTTTCATAGTCGGATATTTCTTTAATGTTTATTAAAATGTTATCGATCCACCTAACAATACAGTCCTGCAGATCGGATACATTCCCCGGTCAATGCCAATACTGTTGACGGCTGAACTTCCGACTTCCGGATCCATACCGGGATATTTGGTGAAAGTAAATGCATTATCAACAGAAAGATATACTCTCAGATTTGAGGCCTTGATCCTGCCAATAACACTCTTAGGTAGTGTATACCCCAGCTGGAGTTGACGGACTTTGACGAACGAAGCATTAAAGAGCATCATATCACTGTGCCATTTATTTGCATCGGAGTTGTCAGCTTTCGGCATTAAAGCATTTATGTTTGTTTCTGTCCACCGGTCCTCGTAAAATGCATCCAGGATATTATAATTGAGCCTGTCGGTCCTGATCATTCCGACCATAACCTTGTTACCTGTCTGTCCCTGAAGAAATGCTCTGAAGTCAAATCCCTTATAGGCCAGGCCTATTGTTGCCCCGAAAGTAATTTTGGGTATACCGCTGCCTATGTACTGTCCGTCAGTTGATGTCACAAGTGATGTCGTATCTCCTGCGGCATTATAATAAATCATGTTGCCGTTTTTAGGATTAATACCATATGTCTTATAGCCAAAGAAGTACCATATCGGGTAGCCCTTTTCAAACATAGTGGCGGTAAACAGGTTAACAGAAGCCCCGGAGAGTCTCGGATTATTCGGGTTCATGTAAGTGACTTCATTGTGTAAAGTAGCCAGGTTGGCATTGATATTGTAAGTGAGTTCACCGGCCCTGTCACGGTATCCCAGTTCAAATTCCAATCCCCTGTTCTGAACATTTCCGGCATTTATAGAAGTGGCAGTATTTCCAGCGATTAGGGGAGGAGTACCTGTGGTTATAAGTCCCTTTGTCATTTTGTTATAATAATCGACCGAGAAGGTCAGCTTATCCTTAAAAGCTCTGACTTCTAAACCTATGTCAGTCTGTTCACTGGTTTCCCAGCCAAGGCTCGGGTTGCTGAGTGTGGTCGGCATGGTTCCTGTTGCAAGTGCCACCTCAGAAATAGGATATGCAATTGCCGAAGTTCCGAAAAATGTTGACATTGATGAGGCGAGCAGGGATGCGTAAGGATAATTCCCGAGATTCGATAAACTACCGTTCTGTCCCCAGCTTGCCCTGAGCTTTAAGAAGCTAACGACATTTTTGGGATAGAAGTTTTCCTGGGAAATGACCCATCCTGCTGAAAAGGCAGGGAATATACCCCATCTGTGCGACTTATCGAGAATATCCGTACCGGCGCCATCTCTTCTCAAGCTGGCCTGGAATAGGTATTTTCCTGCAAAGTCATAGTTGAACCTTCCAAAATAAGAAAGCTTGCGGGTTATGGTCCTTGCTCCTGACACATTATCTGTAGGATTTGCGACCGTGTAAGATAGGTCATCGAACATATTATTATCGACCAGTAGAGGGCTTGAATTACCGGAAAGATTCTTGGTCTTAATCTCGTTTGGAGTAAACCCGAGAAGCAGGGTGGCATTATGTTTGCCAAACGACCTTGTGTAGGTAAGATAGTTATCCCATTGCCAGAATGTCATCAGGTTCATCGTTTCTGTAACACTCGATGAAGTATTGTTCTGCGATGCATTATAATAGTAGACTGGATTGTATAGATGGTAATCGGAAAAGCCTAATGTTAATCCAAGCCTTGTGGTAATTGTAAGTCCTTTCAGCGGGGTAATATCAGCAAAGACATTGCCGAAAATACTATTATTCTGAGTTGAAGCCTGCATTCTGTCCCTGGCGATAAACGGGTTACCAACCTCTCCGTTAATGTTTGAGGATATGCCGTAATAATTTCCCTTGCTGTCCTTAAGAAGTGTCTTGTCTAATGTGAGTAATGTTTGGACCTCATCAGGAAGAGTGCCGGTATAGGTCACCGGTGTCAAAGGATCACACATAAGCGCATCGCTGATCACAGATCCGTATTCGCTGCTTTCGGAAACTGCCCTTAGGTCAGTTCTTGTTACTGATAAATTGTGCCCGACCTTGATCCAGTTGTTCAGTTTGTATTCCGAGTTGAACATAAAAGTATATCTCTGATACTTGTCCTGGGGTCCCTTGACGATACCATCCTGATTAAGGTATGACATTGAAAGAAGGAATGAACCTCTGTCATTTCCGTCAGTAAAAGAAAGATAGTGTTTGTCAGTTGGGGAAGTAACAAATATCTGACTCTGCCAGTCAGTATTAAAAGTCCTGTCGACTGATGTGGAAAGACCGCCGGCCTCAGTAAAATAGTTGTAATATTCATTGCCGTCGAGAACATTGATCTTCTTTGCAAGCGCCTGGAAAGAATGCTGGTACTCGTAGGTTAACTGACCCTTCTGTCCGATAACCCCTCCCTTGGTGGTTATAAGCACAACGCCATTTGCACCTTCAGCACCATAAATTGCTGCTGAAGCCGCATCTTTAAGTATTTCGATATCTTTGATATCATTTGGGTCAAGGGTGCTTATGCTGAACACTTTTGTTCCGTCAACTATATAAATAGGTTCGGACGATTTGTTTGATCCATATCCGCGGATCCTGACATTCAGGTCTGCACCCGGTGCGCCAGAGTTTTGAATTACCTGGACACCTGATGTTTTGCCCTGAAGGACCTGTTCAGCCCTTACAACGGATGAGTTTTTGAGGTCCTCTGACTTAATGCTTGAGATTGCACCAGTAACAACACTTTTTTTCTGGACACCATAACCAATCACCACAACTTCTTCAAGCGCTTTAGTGGTAAGCGTTAAGGTTACATCAATGATGGTACGGGTACCCACGGGTATTTTCTGAGTCACATAACCAACGAATGAAAATATGAGAACACTCTGCGCCCCCGGCACATCTATCTCATATTTCCCTTCCGCGTCGGTGGTTATTCCCAGGGAGGTTCCTTCTACCTGGACAGTGACACCTGTAAGAGGCTCCTTTGATTCAGAGTCAATAACCTTACCGGCCACTTTTCTCTGTTGCACCAGGTCTTCAGGTGAAATAACAATCAGGTTATTATCAAGGACTTTGAAAGTAACTCCTGTGTGCTTGAACAGCCCTGCCAGCAGATCATCAATCAGCATACCTTTCTGATCAATGGTCACATGACGGTTTATTTCGCTAAGCTCATCATTGTAAAAGAACCTGAAATCACTCTGGGATTCAATGTTCTTTAAAACTTCCTTTACTGTAACGTCAGTAAGTGAGAGATCGAACTTCTTTGTCTGGGAGTAACCATTGGCTGCTATCTGAAATGTGCAGACGATCAACAACACAGTAGTCAGTTTCATGATTAAAAAAATGTGTTTGAATTGCCTAAGAAATAATATTATGCGGCAATTGGATGTTTTTTTCATAAATTCGTAGGGTTTTAAATTAAACATGTCCTGCCGGTAAGCCGCCAGCAAAAGCGGCAGGAATTGATTTCAAAATCCAGGATCGCAGGATGTTGTCGCATTCTGCGATTCCTTATTTAAAAAGGATTTTGTTCAGGGCGATTTATCTTTTTCCATAGGTTTAAGGGTTTAGAGTCAGGTTGGTTATTTATTTTTGATCAACATTTCATCATAAGCGTTTTTAAAGTATTTATTCTCAGATAGGACAACCCGGTTATCAACTATCTTGTAATTTATCGGAGCTGAGAATCTCATGAGGTTTAGCACCTGTTCAAGCGTTTCATCTTTCAGGGTTCCTGTGAATTTGTAGTTTTTCAGGGCTTCAGACGTAAAAACAAATTTCACATTGAATCGCCTCTCAAACTTATCAGCCAAACTTGATAATGGTTCTCTCTCTATATACCAGATGGGATCCTTCCACGAGGTATAAATTGCAGGATTGATCTCCGCTATTATGATCAGATCTTTAGCAACGGGAACTGTAGCAGAAGGTAACACCTTCATATCCGGGATCTTCTCGGGCTGTTTTCTGTCTGAAATATAGTAAGTTGCCGTTTCATTTGGCTTAAGCTCGACTGACCGTTTACCCATCCTTGAGACAATTTTCCCCTCAAGCACGATTGATCCGCTTACAAGTGTTGTCTGAATCACATCTTCATCACTGTAAGCTTTGACGTCAAATTCGGTTCCGTAAACTTTAACATCGAGATGTGAAGTACTGACAATGAACTGTTTGCTGGTGTCGTGCTCAACTTTGAAATAAGCCTCACCATCCAGGAAAACTTTCCGGTCCTTCTTGCCGAAATCCGAGGAATACTTCAGGTTGCTTCCTGCATTCAGCCAGACCATTGAACCATCTGAAAGAACCATTTTCACCCGTGACCCGTAAGGTGCTTCAACAGTGTTCCACACTTCCTTCGGCGTTGTTTCAATGGTCGCCATTATGTGCCTGTAACCGATAATGCCTATAGTTATAAACAGCAGTATAACAGCCGCATATCTTATCAGGGTTCTTATCAGTGCATTTTTCTTACTCCTGTCAAGATCAGCTAATCTTTCTGCAAGTTCCTTGTAATGTCGCAACTTAATCCGTTCCCAGGATGCATCCGAATCATAATACCCATCAGGTTGAGCGAGTTTAGCTGCCTTGAGAATCTCCTTCAGTTCGTCAAAATACTTCCGGTTCCGGGGAGATTCCTTTATCCATGTCAGCACCAAATGACGATCTTCCTCAGTGGCTTCTCCGGTCAGATATTTCACAACCAGTGAATCAATATCTGAAATCTGTTCTTTTCTGTCCATGATTTGAAATTCATTATTAAGACCCCTTAACAATAATCCAAGGGTGACATATACATTAATATTTTAACAGGATTTTTAAAAAGATGGGAAGACAAGTGTCTTCACAATAATTAAAAATGGAATCATCTCGGGAAGATAATCTTTTAGGTTCAGTTTCAACTTTCGTATAGCCCTCGTTATCTGGGTTTTAACCGTATTAATCGAGATTCCCAGATGTCCAGATATTTCCAGATATGTCTTATCCTCAAATCTGTTCAGTAGGAAGATATTCCTGCACTGTTCAGGAAGCGACAGGATTGCTTTTCCGATGGCAGTTTCAAGATCCTGTGATATCAGATAGGCTTCGGGAATGTCGTCTGAAACCGGTTCCAGGTATTCATTATCGGTAAATAAATATTGACGGCTCTCGATGTAATGCTGCTTTACCTTTTCATGCCTCAGATACTTGAGGCATCTGTTATGGGTGCTTGTGAAAAGATATCCTGTGATGGACGATACAATAATTAAATCCTTGCAATTATCCCAGAAATAACAAAAAAAATCCTCGACTATTTCTTCGGCTGCTGCTTTATCTTTAACGTAATGTTCAGCATAAAGACACAACTTTCTGAAATGTTGCCTGAAAACCAGCTCAAAAGCTTCCTCTTCCCCTTTTCTGAGCCTTAGGATCAGGGTAGTCTCATCCGTCATCAAACGATCAAAGGTTAGTTCTGGTCAATCGCATGTAAGGTACTAAATATCTGCGATTCGGGGACATAAGATATCAGGAATAAAGCCTGAAAAACGAATACTTAATAACAAGTATCATCCCCGATTAAGCCGGGCCCGAAAGTCTCGAATGTTTGGCTTCATCAGGTATCTCTTGCTCAATGACAAAGGACAGACACAAAGAATGCCTTCATTTCGGCGGCATAGTAAACTCCGTATTTGTAAAAAGTCGATTTTGTAACTTCATCAGGTTTCCAGTCAAAGAAAGCGTGATTTGCACCACCGACCTGAACATATTCCACCCTTTGACCGGCTTTTACAAGTGCGTCAACAAATGCCTTGACATCAGGATCCTTGATCAGTACATCAACAGTTCCTCTTGTCAGGTATTGAGCGACAGACCTTTCTTTCACATCGGGAATATTGCTTATAGGTGCAACCCCATCTTTCCATGTATTGTCTGCGGCGGGATCGTCGGAATAATGATTGAGAAGGTTGCCGCCAAACACCCCGTAACTTGGAGCCGCAGCTTTTATAGCGGTCATCATTTCATCCCTTAGTTGCTCAACTGTTTTATTGGCTGGAATATAGGATGGCTTGAATTCGAAAATCCCCGGGTTCCTGCCGAAACCTGCCCCCCCGATTTTGTTTGCCATAAGTGAGCACGCAGCCGAAAGATGCCCGCCGGCGCTGTCCCCCGTAAGACCGATCTTTGAGGAATCCCCTCCATATTGAGCCGCATGCTCCATAATATGTGCAACAGCTCCAAAAACATCTTCCATAATATTTGCCATTGTGTTTCCGACTGCATCCCCGTCAGCTTTCTGAGCCCAACGGTAATCAATGCTGAAAACAACGAACCTACCACCCCTGGTCAGCTCACGGGCGAGGCCACGCATAATATCCTCAGTGTTTGAGACCCAGCCTCCTCCGTGAATAATAATAATGCATGGAAGATTTTTTGCACCTTTTGGAGAAAATACATCATACTTGAGTGTTTTCACGCCAGGTTTTGCATAAACAATATCCTGGTAAACATTAATATGGTCAACTGCAGTTTTCTCAATGAATGATACCCCTATATGTTTGTCCCTGTCAATGGTAACTTTAAACGGGGAGGTCATAAACTCGGTATACATCTGGCCCCATCGGCCCGGAACGGAGTAATAGCCTCCATCGAGCACAAAGCCCTTGTTCGGGGTAGCGGTAACTGTTACAACTGTCCCTGCCTGATATTTCCCGTCGGGAGGTAATGCCGGGTCAAGTACATAGGTTCCGTTAACCGGTTTATCGGCAATAACTTTAAAGGTCTGGGAATTAAGTTTCATGGAAATAGTTATAAAAATGACAGCCAGTGCCATAAGCGATTTAGGTATGGTCTTTTTCATGGTTCGGATATTTATTTATAATAATGACCCTTGCGCAACCTGATTGTATGACAACAAAATATTAAATTAAATTTTCACCGGATATACAAAATGTTTGACATTTCCATCAATTCCCCGGGCCTGTTCATCTACATACTAAAAGACTTCACTTATAAATAAAACTCAGGTATTCCATATTTTTTTATAAATGAGTAATTTAGCTAAAGAAATACTATTAGTCCAATGATTAATTCAAAATTTTCGATCAGAATAGTCTCAGCATTTGTTCTTTCAATGCTGATCATTTCCTGCGCTCACTCGCCGGTAAAAATTCACACTTCAAATCCCCATTATTTTGAATGGAAGGGACGGCCGTTAGTTCTGATAACTTCAGATCACCATTATGGAGCAGTGATCGATGGGGACTTCGATTACGAAAAGTTTCTTGATTACCTGGCACAAAATGGTTTAAATCTGACCAGGATATACCCGGGTGGTATGTTCGAACCGGCAGATAAATACCTGCCCGGTAATCCACTGGGACCACGACCGGGGAAACAGCTTCTGCCTTGGGCAAAGTCCGCCGAACCGGGTGCAAATGCGGATCTTGCATTACCGGGGCAGACGTCATATAAATATGATCTTGATAAATGGAATCAGGATTATTTCGACAGGCTGATTGATTTTGTAAGGAAAGCCGGGGCCCGTAAAATTATTGTTGAAGTGGCTTTTTTCAACGGGATGTACAACGATTGCTGGCCGTTGATGGCAATGTATCATCAGAATAATGTCCAGGAGATCGGAAATTACGAATCCGATGATTGCGGGAAGTTTACAACTGATGATCCATCCAATCAGGATGTGATTAAATACCAGAAAGCCTATATAGCAAAGATTACGCGGGAACTTAACGGATTTGACAACTTAATCTATGATATTTGTGATGAACCTTCCCTCCAGGGCCTTCCCGGGGGAGGCGTCAGGTTCCTTCCGGACAGCGCCGTGGCGCCATGGATCGAAAAGATGAAGGACGCATTTCTCGATGCTGAAAGGAAGCTTCCGAAAAAGCACCTGCTGGGACAGACCGTACAGAACCTCTCGCCTGACCTGTCGCAGGAAGGATGGTGCCAGTGGCTGCCGGCGGAATATGTAAAACCTGCCGAAAAAGCATTACAGCTCGATTATAAATGCAACAAACCGATAGTTGATGTCGAGTCTAATTATTATGGCATGAGCCTCACAAAAAATGCATACGACACCGATGCCGTAAGGATTGAAGGCTGGTGGTTCATGCTCGGCGGAGGCGCAGGATGCATAAACCTGAACGGTGAATTTCACCGCGGACAGGAAACCGGTTCAGAAAACACGAAAATGGTGATAGTTCCCCAGAAAAAAATCCTCAAGGACTTTATGAACAGCCTGGACCTGAAACATTTAACCCGTTTTACCGGAATTTCCGTCACACCAGTAAACAGGTTCTGCAATGCCCTCTCTGTTCCGGGCAGGCAGTATGCTATTTACTTGTTCCGCGGGGATTTCGAGGGTGAGTGGGGAGCCCACTTTGTGGCATCGAATGGCAGGTACCGTGATACAATTGCCATCAGCAATGTGCCGGCCGGGACATACCTCCGCGAATGGATTGATCCTGCAAATGGAGCAGTACTGTCATCGGAAAAAATAACAACCGGCGGCGGAAGGCTTTTGCTCGTGACACCTGAGTACATGGTTGATATTGCAATGAGGATGGGAAGAAAGTAGGGTGCTGGATACTGGTTGCTGGTTGCTGATTGTGGGTTGCTGGATACTAGTTGTAATCTAATACATCAGGTTCTCCAGCTTGATTCCACGTATTGAATAAAGCTGTTTAACATCTTGCCCAGTTGGCAATATTCCGGCAGAAGTTCCTCAAAATCCTTTCTTTCCGGATAAAGAGTATTTATCATTTCAAGCTGACTGGTTGTCTCATCGCATGAGGATTGGGCATAGATCAAGAACTTAATAAACTCCGGCTTGTATCTTCTCCGTCCAAAACCTTCAGCGATTTGGTCCTTTATACTTTTGGAGGCGCGTCGTATCTGACTTCCCTGTTCGTAAAGCTCAAACCCGGGCAAAGTCAATGACGAATAATGCACTCGTTTTGCCAATTCAAATGCAACCTTGTATATTTCAAGATCTTTATAGCTACTCATTTACCTGGAACCAGCACGAAAAATATGACAGCTATCAAAGATACAAATTATTTAATGACAATCCAGCAACAAGCAACAAGCAACAAGCACCAAGCAACGAGCAACTAGCAACTAACCAGCAACCAGCACCTAGCAACCAGCAACCTTCTTCCTACCTCATGATTCTCCTCTCAATTGCCGTCATGATCCCCTTATAGCTTTCTGTTTCCTTTGCCCTAACGGCTTCGGCTTTTTCATCACCAAGCCTCCACTTCCCAGCCCGTTGGATGCTGTCCGCCTGTATCCTGTAATGTTCCGCAAGGCGTTCCTCTGGGGTATAAAGTGCTTCCATCCTGGAATCTAGAGTGTCGAGTGCTATTCTGTACATTTTGTAGAGTTCCCTCATATCGGCCGATGAAGGCGGGTGAGGCGCAGTGCTTTTATTGTATAATCCTGTCGCAATTGTAAGCTGCCCCTTCCAGAACTTTCCCCCCTGGACAAGAGCTCTCAGGTGGTTGCCCAGACCCTTTACCTGCCCCTTTTCATTGACTACCAGCTTTTCCTGTCCCGATATGTAGAAGTACCCTCCGAGCAGTCCAAGTATTAATATCCCAATTATGTATTTGCGCATCAGATTTTAAGTAAGGAGGCAAATATACTGAATCTATTTTCGTTTGCGTAAGACAAAAATAAGAACTTGCACAGAGGGGCACAGAGGACCATTGAGTCACTCTTTGAAAAAAAAAGTATCTCCTGGTTTCCTAATTTGTAACCCTCATCAGGTCCAGGTCCTGGAAATCGTAGCTGAAATCCGTCATTGGCGAGATCGGCTTCATCCTGAATTCAAAAGCTTTCCCGGTCTCATCCAGGTAGAACATCACATAAGAATCGGCATCCATGCTCCTGTCGTTCCATTTAACCACGAATGTATTGCCCGTATATGGAAGCAGCTCGCCGGTAAGCGGGTGAGATCTTTTCGAATCAAACCAGAGTCGGCCGTTTTTGACTGAGATCGTTACCTCACCAAGCCATTTATCACGGTATGTACCGGTGTACAGACTGTCAGCCGGCTTTATCGACAGGTTTTTCAGGTTCTCCCCGATTCTCTTCCAGATCTCATCGGTAATTCCTTTTGCAGATTCAATATTCCTTTTTTCAGCATCGGCATATTGTTTTACCCTGTCAATGCCCTTGATACCGAAATAGCTGTCGAGAATTGTGTTTGTTATGGAATAAAAAGCTGCTCCCGATTGCTGGTTGGTAAACACCAGGATACCAAGCTTCAGTTCCGGGACAAGGGTGACCTGGGTCACGATCCCTGCCAGTCCGCCAGTATGTTCAACTTTCTTATAACCCCTTGCATCGCTAAGGAACCATCCCAACCCGTAACTCCTGAAATGCGTGTTGTATTCCGTTGAGTCCCTGACCGGCAAAATCGTCTGAGACGACCACATTTCCCAATGGGCCCGTTCACTGAAAAGCTGGCTGCCGGTCCCATATTTCCCATTGTTCATCTGCATCATGATCCATTTGCACATATCGGTGAGGTTGCTGTAAATGCCGCCTGCCGCATCCGAGATCTGTGTGAAATCGCGCCCGATCACCTGTACTGTCCCGTTGACCGGTGCGTGTGGATCAATGACATTTACCTTGTCCCTGAGATGGTCAAAGGTTGCCGCACTGCCAGTCATGCCAAGGGGCTTCATGATCCTCGATTCGATAAAGTCTTCCCAGCTCATGCCCGAGACCCTGGCCACAACTTCACCAGCAACGATATAAAGCAGGTTGTCGTAATCGAATTTAGTACGGAACGAAGAAACCGGCTTCAGGTACCTCAGGTTATGGATGATATCCTTCAGGACAAAATCATTCTCGCCCGGGAAGATCATGAGGTCACCTGCACCAAGCCCCATCCCGCTCCTGTGTGTGAGCAGATCCCTTATGGTAAACTCCTGGGTGACAAACGGGTCATAGAGCCTGAATTCCGGAATGTAGTCAGTAACCCGGTCATCCCATCTCAGCTTTTTCTCATCGACCAGCATCCCGAGCGCTGCCGATGTGAAAGCCTTGCTGTTCGATGCAATGCCGAAGGTGGTATTGACATCCACTTTCTGTTTTGTATTGAGGGATCGAACACCATATCCTTTGGCATGGATCACCTTATTATCCTTTACAACTGCCACTGCAATTCCGGGAACATCGAAGGCCGTCAGCGCCCTTTCCGCGACTTTATCGATCCCGTCGCCCGTGATCACCTGGCCATTCAGTGTGATCCAGACAGAGATTAGCAGAAAATATGCCGTAAAACATGCCAGAAGCTTAAGTGATCTTTTCATATCATGAGGTTATTTTATAAGGATTTTGCCGCGACCTTTCAACTACTTAAGGGCCCGGCACAAGTTTTACTCCAATTTACAGTTTAATATTAAGATCGCACAAAAGGCGCTTATAAAAAATATTACTTTTGCCGCATGGGAAAATTCCTGCAGAATCACACAGCCAATCATCCGGGCAGAATATCAGCCGGGTTCCGGGGCCGCCTGCCGGCTATACTGCTGTTGCTCTTACTCGTAATTATTATCGGTTCAGGTTGTGCTACTCAGCACAAATACAAAAGACACAGGGAGATGCCCTGCCCTTGCGAGGAAAATCTTCGGAGGTAATCACTCTCCTCCTTCACCCTGCAAAATTAAATTGACTTTGGTTTTATAGTAGCGTAACTTTGTAAAGCATAATGTTTTACATGGTGATTAGTTCGTCGCTGCCAACTTAACCAAACTGTCGACAATGAGCCAGGTCAAAAAAGAAACCGAACAGCAAATGGATCCTGAAGAAAAATCCAGAAAGAAGAGGTCCAGATTGATTAAATGGATCCTCAATATTATTGACAGCATTGTTACTCCCTTGACGTAATGCAGGCTGTCTTTTAAAATTAAGAACTTACACAGATCCCGATAGCTATCGGGACAATGAGGAGACACAGAGTTAATTTCTTTTACTCTCCGGCTTCCTCTGTGTCTCCTCGGTGATACTCCGTGTAACAATTAAAGTACCCACGGATAAATAAAAATATTATCTTGCTAGTCGTTTGTTGATACAAAAATCAGAGCTAAAACCATTTCAAATGAAGAAGAGTTTATCCAGACGAAAATTCATCCAGGCCGCAGCCCTCACCACAACAGGGGCAATGTTGCCGTTGGTTCCTGGACCGGCATCCTTGCCGGAGAACGATAAATCGCGGAAACTTAGTGCGGAGCTGCCGAAGCGAAGACTGGGCCGGACAAACAGGATGGTCTCATGCATAGGGTTCGGCGCCGGGTCACGCTATTGTGGATGGGTGGCAAGCGATGAGATACTTCAGAAGCAAATCGATCATGCCATCAATCTCGGGATTACATATTTCGACACTGCAAGGGCCTACGGCGACGGTCTTTCCGAGGAGCGCTACGGGAAATTCCTTACCCCGAAATACAGGGACAGGATCTTCCTTAACTCCAAGTCAATGGAGAGATCTTATGACGGAGTTATGAAAGGTATCGAGATTACACTCAGGACCCTGAAAACCGATCATCTCGATCTTTATACAATGCATTCCATCGATATGATGGAAGACGTTGACAAACTGCTAAGCCCCGATGGCGGATACAAAGCGTTCCTGAAGCTTAAGTCTGAGGGAGTGGTAAAGAATATCGGTTTCTCTTTTCATAAATGGAATGATGCATCCCGAAAGTGCTTCGATAATTTTGACGTCGATGCAGTTCTCTGCCCGATCAATGCATCAAAATCGAACGGGAATGAAGAAGGATTCCTGCCGCTTGCTCTCAAGAGGGATATCGGCGTGATCGCAATCAAGCTTATGGGGCAGAATGTCCTGATAGGGAATGTGACGGGTGACGACCTGCTAAGGTTTGGCCTGAGCCTTCCCATTTCGGTGGCAAATGTCGGCATGGACGGGTTTGCGCCGCTCGAATCGTGCGTTGAAGTGGGCAGGGAATCCCTGATTACAAAACAGGAAGCCGAAAGTATTGTGAAGAAGCTCAATTTTGATCCCAAAGTCACCAGGCTCCCCTATTACACCGGATGAAAAAAGCCATTTTCACGGCCCGTATTTGATTTTTCCGGATTAAAAGGCAACTTTTTCGCGGGGTTTACGTAAAAACCTTCAAAACCATTTTGTCTGCAATATTTGGGTATTTAAATGGTTTTACCTTCTAATAAGTTGTAAGTATGAAAAGGTTGGCCATTGCGGTTTTGATACTGTCGGTGTTAGTCCTGGCATCGGCAGGCTGTGCCGCCAACAGGAGATATGACGGCGAACTGAGAGGGCTCATGCTTCAGGATAACCTGAAACTGGGAAGGAACAAGGCCTATTACTCTAAGCACAACATCCAAACAAAGAAGGAAGCTTACCGTAAATACCGGAAGGGCAATAAATATTATGTCCTTCAGAGAAGGTAACGGCTTCCGTGGTTGTACTGATCACTCAGGCCGATAATTTCTGCCCCGTAACAACCAGTTCCGCTATGGAATTCCTGATTTCAAGTAGAATTTTGTACTGCTTGTCCGACAGGGTCTTATACCGCGAGTAGTAATACTGCAGACCCTTCACAAAATCGAGCTGCCCCTGGGTCAACCTTCCTGCATGGAGGCTCAGTTCCCTGAATAGTTCCTTTATTTCGTCTCTCATAGCCGTATTATTTAACCCGGTCAAAAATCGTTACCACCACCCCCAAAACCTTTCTGATTTATCCTTATCACGAACAGCGAGCCCTCTGCCAGCCCGGTAACACTTGACCAACCTCAATCTAATAGACGTAATATCCGCGGAATTGTTCAGCCGTGGACCTCCCTGCTTCTCAGTGCTTCTCAGTGTATCTCTGTGCTCCTCTGTGTCCCGATAGCTATCGGGATCTGTGTCAGTTCTTCCAATCCTCCCGCCCGCTACCTCTCAAGCATGGAGTTTATGGATTTCAGCATATTCTGCTCGGTCTGATCGAGCTTTCTTGATGAACCTGCTTTATTAAGCAGGCTGGCAGCCATTTTAAGGTCGCTCATATAACCGGCCTTGTCACCCATTTCACTCCTGACGCGTGACCTGAAAAAATAATAAGGGTAATTGCCCGGATCTATGCTGACAGCCCTGTCGAGATCGCTCAACGCGTTCCGAAGGTCGCCTGACTGCTGCCACACGAGGCCCCTCCGGAAATATATCATTCCACTGGCGGGGAAATTGTCGATGATTGCCGTATACGCTGTCAGTGCCGGCTGCCATTGCTTCAGCGAGGAGTATATCTGTCCCGTTTTCTGCAGGACCGAATAATTGAGCGGCCACTTTATCAGGCAATTCTCATACTCAGCGAGGGCAGACTTTAAATTCCCGGTCTGTTCCGTGATCTCCGCATGTGTCTCAAACAAGGGGGCGTTCTGGGGATTCTTTTCCATCTCCGCCGCCAGGAGGGAAAGTGATTTCCCGTAGTCTTTCATGGCAGGCGCAGGCATGGAATTGCTCCGGTAAAAATTACCTCTTTCACGGTAGCTGGCAAAATTCTCCGGATCCACGGAAACCGCCTTGTCATAATCTGCTCCTGCAGAAGCGATATCTCCTTTCGTCAGGAAATGACCCGCGCGTGAAAGATAGAAGCTTGCCTCATTTGGATACTTGGCGATCAACCGGTTTAGAAGGTCAAATGATTGGGATTCCTGGCCTGAATCACGGTACAGGGCAGCAAGGGTATAGGTCACCTGTGTGTTGTCGGGTTGGATCTCCAGCATTTTTTTGAGGGCTGAAACGGCATCCTGCCATCTCCCCGTTTTCTGGTACGTTGCTGCCAGCAGTTCATAGCCGCTGTAATTCCCGGGAACGGCTTTCACAATGTTCATCCCGTCATCAAGCGCACCCTGGTAATCCTCCATCAGGAGCCTCAGTTCTCCCCTCATGGCATGCAGGGCCGGGTTGCCGGGGTCTTTTGATATCTGATTGTCAATCAGACGCTTTGCAGCCACCCTGTTGCGCTGGTCCTCCTTTGATCCCGACCTGCCCAGTATCATGTTTATATAGAGCTTGTTCTTGTAGGCTTCGTAAAACGTGCTGTCGTCACGCAATGTCT
Source organism: Bacteroidales bacterium UBA1800 (assembly GCA_002319915.1). Taxonomy (GTDB): domain Bacteria; phylum Bacteroidota; class Bacteroidia; order Bacteroidales; family VadinHA17; genus LD21. The sequence continues at coordinate 68,984 of DCFQ01000098.1, forward strand.
TCTCAATATTTGAAAGTGCATCGTCGTACTCCTTCTCACGGATGCTCAGGGTTGCAAGCCGGTTGTAATACAAGGCATTGGCAGAAAAGTTGTCATTCATTTTTGCCAGGTGCGCGAAACTGTCGCTGTAGAATTCAGGGATATTGGCAGCCTGTTTTTCAAATGCCATGTTCTCGAGAAATACGGGCGGCGAGTCGTTCCCGTTCTCATCGATATGGGTCAGGTAAAGCTGCGTGTAAGGGCCTCTCTCCTTGGACGAAAATACGAGCCACCTGCTGTTGGGGGACCAGGAATGCCAAGAATTCATTTTCCCGTTATTGCAATTCATGAGCCTCGGTGTTCCGCCTTCTGCAGGCATGATATAAAGCTTGCTGTCGGGCTGGAGGAGCATGAAATTTCCAGCCTGGCAAGAAACGATCCATTTCCCGTCAGGCGAATATCTCCCGAAATAATTGCTCTTCTCGTTCGCAAACGCTCCGGGCACCGGAACAGCCGTCCCTCCTTTCCCTTCGTTGAAGGGGACCCTGTAAAGATCGAACTTGAACTCTTTCTGTTTTGATGTGAACTCTTTCACATCTTCAGGATCGAGTATCACGTTTGCCGAACTTTCAATCTTCGACGACATATAGCTGTTTGTCCGGGTGAAGAGAACCTCCCTGCCGTCGGGCGACCAGTTAGGATTGCTTTGAACGAATTTCCGGTCCGAGGCACCAGGTAATTCATAGTATCTCCTGCTCTCGCGGTCATAAACCGCGATTATGCCTTTGATTGGAAAGAAAAGCTGCGAATATTCGAGGTTGTCGATGGGAACAAACACCGACCGGTCCTTTACCGTCGAAACCACGTACCTACCGTTGGGAGCGATCTGCGACAGGAGACCATAGGTGTTGGCACCATCCTCCCTCCTGAAATCACTCCAGGTGATTATTTTATCGAGTGTCAGTGCGACCGTGTCGGCCAGGGGTGAAATGATGTACGATCCCTTGTCATTTGCATAGTCTACATCCATCGCAATATCCCCGTTCCCTGAGAATGAGTGGCAGTTGGCGCAGACGGGTATATTGCCGAGGACCTTCTCAGGTTTTCCCCCGGCGACCTCCGCTCTGTACCATTCAATCTCCCTGACGTGTTTCACCGCGTATCCGAAGGGCAGCGGTACTGCCCTGTAGAATACTGAAGCGCCAACCGGGTCTTTTGAGAATGAAAATGAAGTATATCCCGATATTACCTTCCCGCCGTGAAATCCTCCGTTGATTCCGGCGACGATAAGCACAACCGGCTTTTCTCCTGATACGGATCTTATTTTAGACCAGGTATCCCTATCCGGCCTCCATTCTGCGGATTTTATTGTTGTACGGAAGATCTCCCTGCCATTGTCCGTTGTTATCCTGATATGCCACTTCATTCCCTTTTCCGGCATGCTCTTCCATGAAAAAAGCGGGGCAGGAAATTCCCGAGGGAAGATAGTCCCGTTCACCGGATAATCGATTATCAGCCCTAACCCCTTGCTGCCATCCTTCGCGATACTCTGAATCTGTTTTTCAACCCTTCCTTCATTGCATCCCGCAATAGTAAGCAGAAGTAAGGAGAAGGCTGCCAGCCTGATGAGTTCTGGAAAACGCCAGCGCCGGTCATGAATGGAAAACCTGGAGGGGTTCATGGTCTTTCAGATTAGGTTAAGCATTCCTGATAATCTCGGATAGCTTAGAATCCCGTGAATAAGTAAGAATACTTTGCAGCAAATTACGCTAAGTTTCGTGAGCCGGCAAAGTCCTTTTGGAATTTTCGGTTGAATGAAGGAAGTTTACTTTAATTCCGCAAGTTCCTTTTTGATCAGTGAAGCCATCTTCCTTACTTCAAAATCGACAATTTTCTTCCCGTATGTACGGCTGGCCCGGATCCTGGGATCGTCACCCATCATGCCGAGAGGCCATGTTGAGGTCCCGGCCGGGAGCCTGTCCATATTTACCAGGTCAGGCCTTACAGCCATCATGATCGAGGTTTCGTTGGCAGCTGCATGGTCGCATTGCAGGCAAAGATCCGCTGAATCGTTTCCCCAGCAGTTCATAACCTTCAGATTGTATTTGGTGAGGAATTCCCCGGCATGCGATCCAATATAGTTGGTCGAGGGCCCGTGGCCGTGAGCAATGACTATCCTGAAACCTGCCCTGCCCAGTTGTTTCATGATCCCATTAATCATTGCGTCAAAGGTGGAATCACTGACCCAGTATGCGCTGCCCTTCATCTGCTGGAAATCGTAGGTGCACTGATTGCTGAACAGCTTGCCGCAATCCATGCCGTAATACTCCTTCCCGTTGACTATTGTGTCGAAATCGGGGCCAAGAAACAATTTCGGGAGAACAATCCCACCGGCTTCGGAGGCGAGACGTGTAAAAAATTCCTCCGACTGTATCCCGTCGGCACCGAGCGGAAGATGGTAACTGTGCCATTCAAGCGTCCCGAGAGGGAGGTAGGCTACTGGGCACTTTGCCAGGCGTGTCGAGAATTCTTCAGGCGTAAGCTCCTCATAAAGAACTTTTTCGTGATGGCTGCATGAGGCAAGGATTGCCAGGCCTAACAGGTATCCGAGATATCTCATCATAAATGGTTTTAGAGTTCTGAAATTAATAAAAGAAAATGTGATTGGTGATTACCTGCTTCCGCTATTGCCCGATGTCCGGTTATTGGTTAAATTTGATTTGAAGAAAGATATAAATACTTCATAAATGCATATTTGCACTATTGCCCCGAAGCCCTGGCAGGGACCTGCGCGGAGTTTACCCCGCTACCTGCGGGGCCCGGCACGAATACATGATTGATTACCGGTAAATTATGAACTCCAACAATAAAGACATATGACCACTATTTCAAAAAGATCAATTGGGGCATTTGCTGCGGCCGTGATCCTTTCAGGAACACTGCTCTCACAGACAACACTGCAGGACAAAAACAGGAACCTGGCTCTTAGTCATGACACAGCTTTTGTGACAAACCTGGTCTCCAGGTATTTACTGTCGGTTAAAAACGCCGATACAACGATGGGTTCGGCTCTCTGGGCCCATACCTCGGAGGTTTCATTCATATACCCGCGCGGAAATGAGTATGGCTGGAAGGGCGTGAAAAGCATCTATTTGTTCTTCAGGGACAACTTCACAGAAAGGAAGCTTACATTTTCAAAGCTGAGATTCGCCAATTATGGAGAAGTCCTGTGGCTGGAATTCTTCTGGGTCTTCGATGCAACCATGAAACCCGGGAACGAGGCTGTCGAAACGAAAGGAAGGGAGACCCAGATCTGGAAGAAGTTCAATGCCGGATGGAAGCTCGTCCATGTCCACTATTCAGGAATGCCCGTGACAGGAGCGGGGGAGGGAATCTGACAGGAACTAAGGCCCCCGATGGAATCCTCAGGATCCGGCTTTACTATGTCGGGGCTGCATTAAAAGTCCCTGGCTTGCCTTGTGGTACCGATAGCTCCCGATTGTTTCAATTTGCCTAACGGACACCATCAGATTCATTTTCATATTGTAACTTTGTATAAGCAGCATTACGTATGATCAAAAAATATGAAAAAAAGCCTGTTTCTGATCATATTGACAATAGTCCCATCAGCCATCTACGGCCAGTCGTATGACCTGAAGGCGATGAAATTCTATTACAGCGGTATTGGCTGTTATGCATCCAAAAACTATTTCAGGGCAATGGTGGAATTTACCAAAGCCATTGAAATAGATTCCGGGTTTCTCCAGGCATGGGAAAACAGGGGAGTAAGCAAATTCCGTCTTAACGATTTTCACGGTGCAATTTCTGATTATGATAAGGCATTGGATATCAACCCCGACGATTACAATACTTTTGGAAGGAAGGCATGGGCCGAATTCGGCCTGGAGGATTTGGAGGGAGCGATCGAAGATTTCTCAAAGGCCATTGAAGGCAATATAAATGATGCTGATTTCCGTATCGGACGGGGTGAAGCAAAATACAAGCTAAGGGATTTTGAGGGGGCCCTCTCCGATTTCGACAGGGTTGTCAGGTTCGGTTATGCATCGAAGGAACAGAGGGGAAGGGCATTCTTCTGGAGGGGTTTCACGAAGATTGATATCGGTCAGCGGACCGGCGGCTGCCTCGATCTCGAAAGATCAAAGAAGCTGGGATATGAGAAAGCCTTCGGGATCTACGACATCTACTGCCGCTAAAACCCGCTGCTAATTACTCTTTTTCAATTCTCTGGATGTCGATCCTGTTGTTGGGGCATGCACCTTCTGCCAGAGTCCAGTCGAGCCTTACCCTTAACGGGAAGCTCTCCTTCTGAAGGTCGATGTCGGAGTTGTCAGGAAGGGTGTTAAACTCAAAGGTCGTCGTGTCAATCTTAATGAACCATCCGCCGCAGCATACGCATGCCCGGATATCCGGCCCGAGGATTATTCCTTCCGATTTGTACTCTTTGCCTTCCTTTCCGCAGAAGCTCAGGGTCAGGCAAAGTATTACTATAAACGCATAAAATGATTTTACCATCCTCATTAGTATTCGACATTACAAAAATAATCCTTTTTATCTGCCAACCGGCAAATAAGGCCCTCTTTGTCTCCTCGGTGTCCCGATAGCTATCGGGATCTGTACAAGTTCTTTAAAAATTTTACAATCATATTTTGATTCCTAGTATCTTTAAAAAGACGTAATCTTGTATATGATCAAGCTCAATCCTGCACTCACCATTGAAGACCTTCGCATGAAGCTCTCCAGGTTCTGGGAACTATCTGCGGCGAAGATCGATCGCATTGATAAAGAGTACGATGAATCAAAAGGTTCCCCGGTATTTACCGTCAACGGGAAATATACCACCAGGGGCTGGACCGAATGGACGCAGGGCTTCCAGTACGGTTCCGCAATTTTGCAGTTTGATGTGACCGGAGGGAAAGAATTCCTCGAATACGGAAGACAAAAGACCGTCAGTGCGATGGCATCGCACGTCAGCAATACAAGCGTACACGACCACGGCTTCAACAATATAAGCACTTACGGGAACCTCCTCAGGCTCATGGGTGAAGGGAAGATCCCCTTCAACGAGTGGGAGAAGAATTTCTATGAACTCGCTCTTAAGGTCTCGGGCGCCGTGCAGGCCGCAAGATGGACCGCCACAAAGAGCGGCGGCTTCATCTATTCCTTCAACGGCCCGCACTCATTATTTGTTGACACTATCCGCTCCTGCCGCTCACTGATCGTTAGCCACATGCTCGGACATGTCCTCAAGGGAGAAGGCGATGCAAGGATCAGCCTCCTTGGAAGGGCCATGGAGCACCTGCGGTCGACTGCCATGTATTCCGTCTATTACGGCGAGAGCCGTGACAGTTATGATACATGTGGAAGAACGGCCCATGAGAGCGTATTCAATGTGAACGACGGAAGCTATAGGTGCCCCTCCACGCAACAGGGATACTCGGCTTTCAGCACCTGGACGCGCGGACTGGCATGGGCCATGTGCGGGTTTGCCGAAGAGCTCGAATGGATAAGTTCTGCCGGCGAGGGATATTTCACAGAGGCCGGGGACAGGGAAGCCCTGGCAGCAATCCTCCTCAGGGCAGCAAAGGTGACTTGTGATTTTTATATAGCTTCTTCACCCTCCGACGGTGTTCCTTACTGGGATACAGGGGCCCCCGGCCTCCGGAATATCCCGGACTGCCTCAGCAAACCCTCCGACCCATTCAATTCCTTCGAACCGGTCGACAGCTCGGCAGCTGCTATCGGGGCGCAGGGACTGCTGAGGCTGGGAAGATACCTGGCAGGGAACGGTGATGAAGATGAAGGCAAATCATACTGGCACTCAGGCCTTGCAGTGGTCAGTACGCTTCTCGATGAACCGTATCTCAGCACCAAACCCGATCACCAGGGACTTCTGCTTCACTCGGTCTACCATCGTCCCAACGGGTGGGATCACATCCCCGAGGGCAGCAGGATCCCGTATGGAGAATCATGCATGTGGGGCGACTATCATATCCGTGAAGTATGCCTGTACCTTCAGAGGATCCTCAACAACGAAAAGTACTACACCTTTTTTAGCACCATCAGATGACGCCAAGCATAATCAGTGACCTGTCCGCTCTCTGCCTCCACACCATCACAACGAAGCCGTGGAGCATCGAAGAGGCGGCCCGTTACTATTCCGAAGCGGGGATCAGGGGGATTACCGTCTGGCGCGAAACGCTGCAGGGCTGTAAGGTGCACCTGACCGGTCAAATGCTGCGTGATCGCGGGCTTGAGATAGTCTCACTCAGCCGGGGCGGCTTTTTCGCAAGTGCAAATAAGGTAAAAAGACGGCTTGCGATCGATGAAAACCGCCGGGCAATCGATGAGGCCCGTGACCTGGGAACCGGCATGATTATTCTGGTTTGCGGGGCCGATCCAGCCCAATCGCTCCACGAATCGAGAAAACAGATCCACGATGGGATTGCGGCGATACTCCCCTATGCTTCTTCTGCCGGGGTACGGCTCACGATCGAGCCTTTGCACCCAATGTTTGCCGATACCCGGTCGGCTATTAACACCATAAGGCAGGCGAACGACCTTGCGGAATCTCTGGATTCACCGCATGTCGGGGTTGCCGTCGATGTCTACCACCTCTGGTGGGACCCGGACCTCGAAGAGGAGATCGGGAGATGCGGAAGGAACGGTAACCTGGCCGCATTCCATATAAGCGACTGGAAATCACCCACCGCCGACATGCTTAACGACAGGGGGCTCATGGGAGAAGGCTGCATCCCGCTGAAACAAATAAGATCATGGGTGGAAAAGGCCGGCTTTAAAGGATTTATTGAAGTTGAAATATTTTCAAATATTTACTGGGCACAGGACCAGCATGCATTCCTTCAAAACATAATATCATCTTACAGGAAATTTGCTTAATCTGAAATAATGAAACAGCATCGGGTAGGAATAATAATGAACGGGGTCACGGGCAGGATGGGGACCAACCAGCACCTGATCCGTTCAATCATGGCAATTATCAGGGAGGGGGGCCTAAAAACCTCTGACGGAGAGATCATCATGCCCGATCCGGTCCTCCTCGGCCGTAACTTCGAAAAGCTCGAACAGTTGGGCAGGCAAACCGGGATCACCAAAATCACTACTGACCTGGATAAAGCCCTGAGCGATCCGGAGAATATCGTCTATTTCGATGCACAGACCACCGGGAGAAGGGTCGAATCGGTGAAAATGGCAATCCGGGCAGGGAAGCATGTTTATTGTGAAAAGCCTGTCGCGGCAACAACGGAAGAGGCCCTCGAGCTTTACCGGCTGTGCACAAAGGCCGGACTCAGGAACGGGGTGGTGCAGGACAAGCTCTGGCTACCGGGAATACGGAAGCTAAGGCGCCTTATCGACCAGGGGTTCTTCGGAAAGATCCTGGCTGTAAGAGGAGAGTTCGGATACTGGGTCTTCGAGGGAGACACCGTGCCATCACAGCGCCCTTCCTGGAATTACAGGAAGGAGGATAACGGGGGGATCATTCTCGATATGCTCTGCCACTGGAGATACCTGATCGATAATCTCTTCGGGAATGTCAGGGCAGTTTCATGCCTTGGCGCCACCCATATGGAAAGCCGGACCGATGAGAATGGGAACGAATATAAATGTACTGCCGATGATGCAGCATATGCTACATTCGAGCTTGAGAACGGGATAATCGTCCACTTTAATTCCTCCTGGACCGTCAGGGTGCGCCGCGACGATCTTCTTACCCTGCAGGTTGACGGCACAAAGGGATCAGCAGTTTCAGGACTACGGGAATGCTATATCCAGGATTATTCCAATACGCCAAGAGCTGTCTGGAATCCGGATATCCCGCAAAGCATCAACTTTTTCGATGGATGGTCTAAAGTTCCTGACTATGAACCGGATGAAAATGCCTACAAGATCCAGTGGGAGCTATTCTTAAAGCATGTCGTGAAAAATGAACCGTTCCCTTGGGACCTGCTTGAAGGTGCAAAGGGTGTTCAGCTTGCGGAGAAAGGCCTGGAAAGCTGGGCGAAACGCTGCTGGGTCGATATCCCAGTGTTGAAAATTCAAAAACCTCAATGATATGTCAGAATCAAGGAGAGAATTCATAGGCAAGTCATTGCTTGCGATGACCGGGGTTGCTGCAGGCCTGAAAACAGGGTTTACAGGGAAACCTGTATCCCCGGCAGCGGCAAGGCCGGTAGCACAACCGACGAATGAGCCCGATGCCTTTAAGATAAGTGTCTTCTCGAAGCACCTTCAGTGGCTCAGCTACGAAGAGATGGCCAGGGCGCTCGTCCTGACCGGTTTCGACGGGGCCGATCTTACAGTAAGGCCGGGCGGTCATGTGCTGCCGGAGAATGTTGAGAAGGATCTGCCAAAGGCTGCCGAAGCCCTTGTGAAAGAGGGCAGGAAGATCTATATGCTGGCCACAGCAATTGACAATGCTGATGACCCTGTAACCATCAAGATCCTAAAAACCGCATCATCCCTCGGGATAAAGCATTACAGGATGAACTGGCTCCATTATGACGAGTCAAAAAGTGTGGAAGCAAACATGGCGTCAGTACGCGCAAAGCTTTCTAAGCTTGCCGTGCTGAACGAAAAATATTCGATCTCCGGGGAGTATCAGAATCACTCAGGGGTTGCCGCTGAAGGCATTTATTTTGGCGGTGCGATCTGGGACCTGGCGGAGGTTCTCAGTGAAGTCAATTCTCCCTGGATCGGCTCGCAGTATGATATATACCATGCCACGGTCGAAGGTGCGAACACCTGGCCGGTCGGACTGAAGCTTATCAGTCCGTTCATCAGGTCCATCGATATAAAGGACTTTAAATGGGTCGAAAGAGAGGGAAAAGTGAGGTCCGAATCGGTCCCCCTGGGAGAAGGAATGGTCAACTTCAGCAAGTACTTAGCGTTCCTTAAGCAAAACTCTATAGAAGTTCCCATTTCGGTCCATTACGAGTACCCCCTTGGTGGTGCCGAGAACGGAGCTTCGAAAATCACTGTTGCCCGGGAAGTGGTGTTCGATGCGATGAAAAGGGATCTGCAGCTCCTTAAGAAGTATCTCGGGGAAGCGGGACTGGTCTGAGATGAGAGCATTTCACGGAGTCATTTCCTTTGGTACTAGTATTTCTCACAAGACTCCGTGTAACAAAAAAATCTATCCATGAAAACCTCCTCCCGCAGCTCGCAAACATATATCGTGGCCACGGCATTCCTTTCCCTCTTCGCTATCGTCGGATTCGCCGTTTACGGGCTCCCCTTCTTCTATGATTTCATGACAAAGGAATACGGCTGGACGAGGACGGTTGTAACATCCGGGAATGCACTCGGCAAGCTTATCGTTGCACCCCTTTTCGGGTTCATTGCCGGGTGGCTGATCGACAAGTACGGGCCGAAGCGTCTCATGATAGCCGGGGTCCTGCTGGCCGGGAGCGCCCTTGCCGGGCTGAGCCTTTCCAGGTCACTGGGCCTTTTCTACCTGTTCTATATCCTCAATGCCCTCGGATACGTCTGTGGCGGGCCTCTCCCCTGCCAGGTCCTTATCTCCAGGTGGTTCGAAAGGAACAGGGGAAAGGCGATGGGTATTGCATATCTTGGTATAGGTACCGGGGGAGCGGTGGTTCCTCTTGTCGCATCAGGGCTGGAAAAAAAGTTAGGATGGCATGGTTCCCTGGCACTCCTAGGGCTGCTGATAGTCGTGATCGCCCTGCCTATGGTCCTTTTTATTAAGGGCTCCCGCACAGGGACTGATCACCCTGCAGAACAGGCGCCTGAGGTACCGATAAAAAAGATCCTGACGAACAGGAATTTCTACCTTCTCGGCCTGGGAAGCATGTGTGCAATCGGCGTGGTGGGAGGCATAAACCAGCACCTGAAGCTTTACCTCCGTGACCTGAGCTATTCGCAATCACAGGCTGCCCATATAATCTCCCTGGTCCTTTTCTGCAGCCTTGCCGGAAGGCTGCTGATGGGATGGCTGGCTGACATCATGAGGCGTAAGTACGTGATGATCATGATCTACCTTATCGTTGCCTCCACGATCCCGCTGCTGCTGCTGCCCGATTTCCCCTGCCGGATCTATCTTTTTGCAGTTATTTTCGGGATCGGCCTGGGCGGCGATTACATGATAATTCCCCTTCTTGCGGGGGATCTTTTCGGAGTGAGGGCGCTTGGAAGGGTAATGGGGATAATCCTTGTGGCCGACGGAGTGGCGGAATCGACTTTCCCCATGCTGGTCGGCGCTCTTTACAACGAACAGGCCAAAAGCTACTTTAACGGGTTCATCGTGCTGATCTGCGTCGCCCTCGCAGGAGCGGTAATAGTTTCATTCCTTCCGAAGACAAAGACCGCCGGAGGTCAGTGACCACCCCTGTAATCACCTAGCGGACTGAAGAGATCGGATCTGCGGTCCTTCCGCCATACTCCTCTCCACGTGCCGCGCCCTGCATTTCCGATCCAGCTCCACGGGGGATTGAAACCAAGGTCGATGTCGGCGGTCAGCAGAGTTCCCTGCGTCCCGGTTTCCTTCATGACCTCTCCGGCAGGATCAACGATCAGGCTGTGGCCGTCGTAAATCGATGTAACAAAATAGATCCCGTTGTCCATTGCCCGGCTGCGCGCTGTCACCTTCCATGAATCAGCCGTGCGCACATCGCCCCAGATAGGGCACAGAATAAGCTCTGCCCCTTTCAGGGCAAGGATCCTTGCAATTTCCGGCGAAATAATATCCCAGCAGATGAGGATCCCGATCGTACCGAAATCGGTCGTGAAAACCGGAAGGGAGTTTCCGGGCACTGCACCCGCCTCTGCCTCGGAATCAGGGAGCTGTACCTTTTTATATATGCCCTGTATTTTACCCTGCCTGTCATAAAGCGCCGCGATATTATACAGGGTATCTCCCCTCCAGTCATAAAGTCCCGAAACGATGTACATCCCGTACTGCCTGGCTTTGGCTGCCATCATTGCGGAAGCACTGCCCCCGAGTGTATTCGCCTCCACCTTCGTCATTCCCGTTCCCGTGTTGCAGGTTGGCCATCCTTCGGGCAGGCAGACGATATCACATCCCGCCCTGCCGGCCTGGTCGAGCAACCGTGCCATCGCCGATACATTATCCGCAACCGCCGGTCCCTCGGGCCGGTAATGAATCGACCCGACCTTTATTTTCCTCGCTGCCGCTTCCGCGCATTCAGTAAGCGAAATATCGTCCCACCTGATGCTCCCCATGCTCCACCTGAATTCGAGGGCGATCTCGGCAGAGGTCGATCCCTCCGGGGCTTTTACCATGCCTGATGCAAGCAGCCATCCGCCATCATCCCCCTCAAGGCCGGAGATGTAGTCATAGCCTGTCGGCCCACTGTTGCTGAACCATTTGATCCTGAAGAGAACGCTCTTGTCGATCGATCCGACATTTTCGGCAAGGAACCTGGCGCTGGCCCGGTATGTCTTGCCGCCGGTTATATTCACCTTTTGCACCGCCACACCGTGGCAGGCCGGGTTATTGCTTTCCATTTTAAGGGAGCATGAACCGCTGAAATGGACCTTCATGTCAGGCATGGTCTTCGGTTCCATCGACTTTACGGGGCCACCGGTATGCCATACCCCGGATCCGGGTACAAAATTCTCGAAGCCGGGATCCTTCAGAAGGTTGGTTTGCCCTGTATCCTGTGCGTATGATTTGCTCATTCCGGAATAGAGCAAGAGGATTATCAATGGCATGTATCTTTTCATATTGAGACCAGTTTCAATCATCTCCAAAGTTATTGATTATGTCTGAACCGGCAGGGGTCGACCGGGGATACCTTAATTATATCAGATATATGTATGAGCCCCATTTCGGGAATCTCACTTTTTGATTATATTTGCCCGATCCGGGACGTTAGCTCAGTAGGTTTAGAGCGCTAGTGTCACATATTAGAGGTCACTGGTTCGATTCCAGTACGTCCCACCCTGCAGTCTGGCTCCTTTGCTAAAATCCCGCACCGCGGGATTTTTTTACGCTCGGCCCGGTTCGATTCCAGTACGTCCCACTTCGTCCTCCACAGCATTGGCAATGGAGGATTTTTTATATAAATTTTTTTTACCGCAAAGTGCGTGAAGTCCCGATAGCTATCGGGATGCAAAAAACGCAAAGCACCTAAATCGCCCTGTTCGGGACTTTAATTCACCCCTTTTACTGGGTAGATAGGAATCATTTGCGAGCTTTCCGTGAAGCCTTTGCGGTCTTAGCGGTTAATGATTTTTTTCACACCTTCTTGAGCACCTTATAGAGCTCCTGTATCTGGTTATTCAGATCGTTGAGCAGCTTATGGTTCTGGTCGGCAAAACGAGCTGTCACGTACTGGGCATAAATCTCCATATGCTCCTCGACATTATTCACCCCGGTATCCCTGATGAAGTCATCCCTGAATTCATTGAACCTGTTGCGTAATCCTAGAAGTGCCATAATGATATCAAATTGATTTAGTATTCACAATGCCTGATCCTTCATAAAGTTTGATACAGGCCGGGGATAAATTTAATAAAATAACAGGCGTTGATGGCTTTCATTTCGATATTCTCCTTACCCGGTCAAAACCCTTTAGCCTATTTGCGGTTCGTAAGCACTTCAGCCAAAAATTATTTATATTGAAGGATCTGACCGGAGGCGACCAGTTCCCTTCTGATCCTGTCATATGGAAGAGAATGTATGCCTGAACCTGTTTTTATTGCGAGGGACGCGACGATCCCTGCACTTTGCCCGAGGATCATGAAGACAGGCTCCATCCTTATTGACCCGAATGCAATATGCGAGCATGAGACGCAAACAGGCACCAGCAGGTTGCTGCATTCGTCCTTCACCGGCATGATCGACCCGAGATCAATCTGGTAGGGTTTCGGGATCTCGACCCCGATATCGCCCTCATTCTGGACATAACCTTCACCCGTAACGTATCTCTCGACATTATGTGAATCCATGGTATAGGATCCCATCCCGGCAGGCCTGGGAACAGATCTCCTGCCCATTATATCATTTTCGGTCATAACATATTCCCCGAGCATTCTCCTGGCTTCCCTGACATAGATATTGTACGGCCAGTAACCGTTATCGGCAAACTCGTCCTTCGAAAAGCCCCATTTATTCATTGTATCACGCACCCATCCGGGCAGGCGTTTGTCGGTCGCCATGAAATAGAGCAAACCTTTCTGGTACAGGATGTGTTCCCTGATTATCTCCCTGCGCCTTTCATATGAAGCATCCGGATAATCCCAGTTCATGCCAATATTGTCAAAGCTGAAAGGGCCGTGATTATTCACGTCGGTCTTAAGGTTAGGAATGGGATCATACTTGCCGAAGAACTCGTTCCACCTTGTTGCCGCCAACCTGACAAGCAGTTCGTACTGGGAGCTGTCATATCCTTCCGGTTTTGTGAAAATCACCCTGTTTCCCGGCTTCTTCGTCAGGCACAGCCTGTAGCAGTAGGCCTGGATCTTTTTGTCGGCCGATCCGTTCGCCCCGGTCGATCCGGCGGATATCCGGGGTAGCAGGCCGCTGGAAGGATCCCCGGGGGTCTTCCAGGGATCTACCTTATCCTTGAAATAATGCCCGTGATGGAACACCCCTGCCTGAACGCCGTTCCATGTTTCGTTGTATGTGCCGTTGGATTCCCGCCCGGTGGTATAATGGACCCCGGCCGAAGCTATCAGGTCACCTTCGTAAGTAGCATCTATGAAAACCTTGCCTTCAAACGTTTTCCCGCTCAAAGTGCGGATCGAGACGATCACGGTTCCGTTTTTTGTAACCCCATTCTCCCTGTCGAGCCATTCATCCCTGAATACCGTAATATTGTTCTGCTTTATGAAGGTTTCGAAGGCCTCTTCAGCAACGTGGGGCTCGAAGATCCACATTGTCCGCTTCTCCCCGTCGATTGCCGGGTTCCCCTGTCCCGTATTCCCATACTCCGATTTTTTCTGCCACCGCCAGGCTTCCGGCATCTGGTAATGCCGGTAAATGAGCTGGTAGAATTCCCTTGCGAGTCCTCCGATAACCTCCTTGTTGCCTGTATCGGTGAAGCCGAGCCCGGAGGATGACATCCCACCGAGGTGCTTATCCGGTGAGACGATCATCACCGACAGTCCCATCCTGTGAACCTGAACTGCACATGTCACGGCAGCGGATGTGCTACCATAAACGATCACGTCGGCCTTGTAACTACCGGGCTCATTGGCAGATATGGAAAGGGCAAGTGGTATAAAAAGGAGGAAGATCATAGATCTCATATAACCTTGTTTTAGGTAAGTCTGACATAAAGGTATAAAGATTAGGTCATAGATTGATCGATTGTTTTCCTGAATTAACATGGTGATCAGCCCGCACAGAAAGTATCAATACTATTTATCGCCTTTTGCTCATGTCCGGGCAGAAATACCTCGTACTAAAAATGGATCCAGTTTGTTTAACGTTGCTGTTACCTTTGTTCACTCATAAATACAGATTAAAATTTGACAAATTCATCTATTTCAGAGATATAAAATCTTCTTATCAGGAATATATATATAAATATATTGAGTAAATTACCACCAGAAATTTAGCCTTTATCCCTCTCTGGTCCATTAACCCCCCCTGAAATAAAATCTAACCTGTTCGAACACTGTCAATACTTTGATAAAATCAATTACCATACTTTCCGGCCTATATACAATTCTCATTTTCAGAATAGTGTTGATAATATTCTATGATATTCAGAGCGGTTTTAATATAAAACTTTTGATATGAAACTTTACACTAAACTCATCTGCATCGCAGTGTTCCTGGCTGGCATTTCTTGTGTAACATCAAGCTGCAAAAAGGATAATGGTTCTCCTTCTCCAGATGAAGTCGTTATTGCAAAGGACGTCCAGGTTATCAACAACCAGGTCTGGAATGATAATTTAGTAGCTGTTGACACTTCAGATTATACAATCCGGTTTTCAAAGAATATTTCCACTTCTCAATCATTCAAGGCGGGTGATTACATTGTTTCATCTTCGGGGGAAGGGTTGCTCCGGAAAATAACAAATGTGAGTACGTTGAATGATGAGACAGTGCTGCAAACCGAATCTGCCACTCTCGAAGATGTAATTGAACAGGGTGACATAGATTTGGATCAGCCTCTGACCGTGTCGCAAGTCAGGAACATAGATTATTATT
The DNA here is from genome assembly GCA_002319915.1 of Bacteroidales bacterium UBA1800. Lineage (GTDB taxonomy): Bacteria > Bacteroidota > Bacteroidia > Bacteroidales > VadinHA17 > LD21. The sequence continues at coordinate 84,144 of DCFQ01000098.1, forward strand.
ATTCCGGGGTCAGGCTTGTGAATGAGGGTTCAAAGGGAGCCGATGCAACGCAGTTCAAATGGGATATGGCGGATGTTGTGCTTTATGATTATGACGGGAATAATTCCACTGCAAACGATCAGATCAAAATAAGCGGCAATTTTGAATGTACATATCGTATAACCGGTAAGATCAAGATTAGCTGGACCCTGAAGCTGAAGGAAGTGAAATTTGGCTTCAAATCCAGCGAAAATCTGAACCTGAACCTTAATTCAGGAGTAAAATACAACTTTGAAAGGAAGTATACCCTTGCCAGTGTGAATTTTACCCCTATCACTGTATTTGTGGGACCGGTGCCCGTTGTATTTGTTCCCAACCTGAAGATAATTTTAGGAATTGACGGTTCTGCTGACGGATCCCTGTCATCCGGGATTACCCAGAATTTGTCATTTGATGCAGGTATAAAATACATTAAAGGTGACGGGTGGTCGCCTTACAGTGATTTCGATAAAAGCTTCACTCCTCAGCCACTGGTCCTTAAAGCGAATGCAAGCGCCGGGGCCAGCCTTAAACCTGAACTTTCAATAAAGGTGTACGGAGTTGCCGGTCCGTTTGCAAACCTCAAATTTTACAGCAGGCTGGAAGCCAACTATCTTTCAGAAGCTTTCCATTGGAAACTTTACGGCGGAGTTATGATGGGCGTCGGAGCCAAAGTTGAAATCCTGGGGAAAAGCCTTAAAAGTTTCAGTAAAGACGACCTGTTCAAATATGAGCTGATGCTGACCCAATCGACAACACCGGTTACTCTGCCTTCAATTTCCACCGGTGCAATAACCACTTTTACAACAAGTTCCGCCACTGGGGGAGGAAACGTGACTTCAGATGGCGGAGCGACAGTTACAGGCCGGGGTGTTTGCTGGAGCACACTTCAGAATCCAACTGCTGCAGACTCCAAAACAAGTGACGGCACGGGAACGGGAGCTTTTACCAGTAATCTCACAGGACTGAATGCCAATACGACATATTACGTTCGTGCATACGCTGTGAATAATGCAGGAACAAGCTATGGGAACCAGGTCAGTTTTAAAACAGAACCGGCAGGTTTGGCCCCGGTTGCCAATTTCATAACCGAAGAAACAACCATTACGGCAGGAATGCCTATAGAATTTGCAGATAAATCCACAAACACTCCCACAGGCTGGTCATGGAATTTTGGAGACGGAGGAACGAGTTTATTAAAGAACCCTTCCCATATTTATAGTACTCCTGGCACTTATACTGTTACATTGACTGTCACCAACAGTTTTGGTTCAGATAGTGAAACGAAGCCAAATTATATAACAGTGAATCAAGCAGGGATTAAACCGGTTGCGGACTTTACCGCGGCATCCACAACTATTGCGGCAGGAGGGACCGTAACTTTCACAGATCAGTCCACAAACACTCCCACAGGCTGGTCATGGAATTTTGGTGATGGAGGAACGAGTACCCTGCAGAATCCTTCCCATGTTTATAATACGGCAGGTTCCTATACTGTTTCATTAATGGCAACTAATAGTTTTGGTTCCACAACAGCTGTAAAGAACGATTATATTACAGTGAATCAGGCAGGCAGCGCCCCGGTTGCGGACTTTAGCGGGATCCCCACTACAATTACGGCAGGAGGTAGTGTTGCCTTTTCAGATCAGTCGACAAACACTCCTACTGGGTGGTCATGGGATTTTGGAGATGGAGGAACCAGTTCCTCACAGAATCCTACTCATGTTTACACTACGCCAGGCTCTTATACTGTTACACTGATTGCAACTAATAATTTCGGTTCCGCCACTGCTGTAAAGAACGATTACATTACAGTCAATCCCGGTGGTAATGAAACCGGTACGTTTACTGACCCCCGGGATGGCAATACCTATAATACAGTAAAGATCGGCAATCAGACCTGGATGTCGGAAAACGTGAAGTATCTGCCTTCAGTTGCGGAGTCCGGCACAGCATCCGAGACGGTGTCATATTATTATGTTTATAATTATAATGGTACTAACACAGCGGATGCCAAAGCTACTGCTAATTACCAGACCTATGGAGTATTGTACAACTGGACTGCTGCGTTAAGCGCATGCCCGACCGGGTGGCATTTACCCACCGATGCGGAGTTTACAGAATTAGAGAACTTTTTAGCTGCCAATGGATATAATTACGATGGAACCACTGGCGGGAGCGGAGAAAAAATTGCTAAAGCAATGTCAGCGACAAGTTACTGGTGGGCAACTTCAATTACAGGTTCCGTTGGGAATACAGATTATCCTGATTTTCGTAATAAAAGTGGTTTTACAGCGCTTCCGGGTGGATGGCTTGCCTGGAATTATACGTTTGGCTCGTTTGGTGCTCAGGGTACTTACGCATTCTTTTATTCTGCCTCCATGGCAAGCGAAACTAACGCATATTCTCGCGCAATATCCAATGGGAGTACAAGTATAACCAAAAATTCGGGGTTAAAGTCTTGCGGATCATCTGTTCGCTGTTTGAAGGATTAACCCGACATTAAAAACGCAGGCATCTTTCCGGCCTTTGAAACCAGCTGTCTATGGCTTCAGGAGCCTGGTAACTTTACCGGGATCAAGAATATCCAGATTTAATATAAAACGGACCCTGTCCCTTAGAGGTCCCTTTACCGATCTGATATTTTCAGACACGAGGAAAGGGACAAATATTTCAAAGATCCCCCAGATGCCAGTCTTTAAGCCGGTTTCAAAAAACAAGGAAGGAGTATTTCCCGTTATGCCATGATCGTTCAGGAGGATTGTCAGAAAAGGTTTTACAGGAAGCCACCTGATTTTCGCCGGGAGGCTGCTTGAAAATGAAATCGAACATAACCAGCGGCTGTATCCCAGCGTGTCATTAACTGGTGTCACCAACCCACCTTCGGACAGGTTCATCTGCCTCGACCAGAAGGTTGCCGGGAAGTGAGTAAATCTGTCAGGGTAAAATCCTGTATACAGATATTGTTCGTGACCACTCCTCCCGCCTGGAGCAAAGGAATAAAATGGTTCGGCGGATCGATATCCTATCATCGTTCCTGCAAAAAATCGCGCATCCAACCCTCTTCGTTTCCCATAATAACTAAACCTGTAATTGAATTCCAGAGATATTTTCCTGTATGGTTTTCCTGATTCGAATGAAAGTAATGTGCTATAGGGATTGATCAAGCCTGATCTTTCAATCGAATATCCAAGCTGCAGATAAGAACGTAATCTGGCGGTTTTAAGCTGTTCAATCTGAACGAGATCCGATGCACCAGTATAATAAATAAATACCCTCTGATAAAAATCTGACTTGAAATCAGATTGTCTGAAATAAGCATCCAATCCGGCTTTATATTTTCTGAAATTCTCCTTTCCCAGTGCTCCGAATCTTGCTGCTTCGCCGAAAAATGATGCAAGTCTTATAAAAGTATTATAAGGAGTTATATTGAAAGAGATTTTACCATAGCCGGTAATGGAGTTGTTACGAAAGGCGAATAATGGAATCAGGGAATATTCCACCGACTTTAAAAGGAGGGTCCCATTATTGAGTGCCACCCCGACCATAATGCCATCCGACCTTGTCCAGCTGACAGCAGGCAGGTAAATCAATGACCTCCTTTCCGGATCCTCGACTGTATAAAGAAATTGCAGCTGGAGCGGTGCGGATCTTCTAAAAATGCCAGTGGTCCGCAGGGTATTATTGAATCTATTTATCTCCGGCATCCGGTGATCAGGATCGATTTTTAAAAGAGAGAAATTATTCCTGCTGATGTCAATCCTTTTTTTCCCAGGGAATCCATCTTCAATGATTTTCGTTGAAAGAGAATCTCCAAAACCGGAAATAAAAACCGGAGAGGACATTTCCATCCTGTTTTTGACAATTAGCTTATTGTTATGGAGGCGGGCTATTTTGTAATCGAGTCTTTGAGTGTTTCCCAGAAAGTCATCGAAAAACCATGAAAGGTCTTTGTGTGAACCTGATTCAAAGACATCTCTCAGGTCATCAGGCAATGGATGCCTGTTCTTCCAGATCTGATAGTAACTTTTCATAATAGAATCAAAGCTGGAATTTCCGAGATAAAATCTGAGATAATTGAACCCCAGGGCACCTTTCGAGTAAATCATGCTTCCGTAATTTTCACTGCTGTATTCCGTAGCCGGAAGATTGAGCGGTTGTTCAAGGTTCTGACGGGCTGTCGTAAGCCAGTCAAGCTCCTGAATTCGTCGGGCAGGCATATCGGCTATTCTGAAGAGCTTTGCAAGTTTTTCGTTTTTTAATTCTATCTCCCAGAGTTTTTCATCAGGGTGTTTTTCTTCCATATATCTTGATTCATAAGCACTGACTATGCTCTCATCCATAAATGGAAACCTGCGTTCATCTGATCCGACAGCGCTATAAAACCAGCTGTGGCATATTTCATGAGCCAGAACCTCCTCTAGCAGATAGGCATCATCAACCATCGCTATTTCCGACAGCCCCGGATATTCCATACCTGAACCGTAATTTAAGGAACTCTGAACAGCTGTATAATTATTATATGGATAGTCCCCGATCCATTTTGAGAAATCCAGAATTGCACTTATTATGTATTCAATGGCATTTAACCAATTCTGCGACTCCTGATCAGTGAACATGGCCCATGTGGTTATCTCCCTTCCTGATTCCGGAAGTTTTACTGTACCCTTCATTACGTGGAATCTCTTGTCTGCAAACCATGCAAAATCATGGATATGATCCCTTTTAAATATTAAAGTCTTCATTTTCCCGGATGATGGTGGGAAGTAGTTGGCGGGAGGTTTGGGAGCCGTAATCCAGGAATAATCCTGTGCCAGCTTGTCAAGTCTTTTTTTTTCATCCTCATTCTGCAAATCGCCACTTGCACCAACTGTATAATTATCAGGAAGCGTAATAGTTACCTCAAACGAGCCATATTCGGAATAGAATTCACCCTGATTAAGATAAGGAAACTCATGCCACCCTGACCCGTCATATACTGCAGGCTTTGGGTACCACTGGGAGATCTGGTAGGATTCTCCCGAGTGACCCATTCTTGAGGTGCCGCTATTTGGAATCTTAATATGAAACGGAGTCGAAATAAAAATGGTGTCTCCCGGCTTCAGCGGATCCTTCAAATCAATTTTACAGATGTCAATGTTGTCAGGGGTATAGCTCCACCCTGTTTTATTTCCATTAACTGAAAAGTCGAGTGAGTCGATGTATCCTTTTAATTCAGGATCACTGAACAACTTGCTTTTGCCATTGGTCCTGAGTAATTCCCTTGCCAGGGCTGTGTTATTATTTGAATAGGCGTTCGGCCAGAGATGGAAATATAGAAAAGTCAACGTGTCAGGAGAATTATTAACGTATTCGATTGATTCAAATGCATTTAACTCATGTTTCCTGTCGTCAAGGGTAACATTAAGCTTATAATTAACCTCCTGCTGGTAATAATCCTGTGATAAAAGTGAATCAGAAGGCCAGAAAGCCAGGATAGCCAGGACAATAAGTTTTCCGTAGAAATACTTATCCAAGGATCTCCGTGCTTTTTGATTGATTGAATTCTTCTTCACCAGGTAAAGATTGAAGGCTAACCGATTAAACTTCAGATTTAAAATAATGTTTATTATGGAATACGACAAGTTCAACCTAAATGTTCATTCAGATTAAATAATGCATTTGATATCTATCAGGGAAAATTCATCTGAGCAGATTTAAACATTGATGAATATGTCATCATATCAGGGATTACTGAAATTATGGTTACATCTTGAAAAATTTTTGTTGCAATAGGGTGACATTTGAATTGAACAAAGGCATTATTACAACTGTTAGAAAAAAGCTATTGAATCGGATAATTGAGGGTTTGTCAACAATTAAATTTATTGTAAAATGAAAAAGTTATTTGTTTCAACAGTTTTGGCAATATTGTCTTTGATATTTTTGCCCGAGCAGACTATCAGCGCAAAACCAAAGGATTTTCCTGCTCCAAAAGAAATAGTTGCCTCTAAAACTGCAGCTAAACCTGCAGAAAATGCAGAGGTAAAGGCTATGATTGACAGGTTAAATGAGATAAAAACAATGGATAAGTCCAAACTAAGTTCTGCTGAGAAGAAAGATCTTAGGAAGGAGGTTAAATCAATCAGGTCAAACCTGAAAGACGTATCCGGCGGGATATATATATCGGGTGCTGCCGTAATCATAATTGTAGTACTGCTTCTCATCCTGTTGTAATTGCAGCAAAATGAATACTCTGCTTTTTCTAATCGCCATAATCCTGGTTATTGCATGGGCAATAGGATTTCTGGCTTTCAATGCGGGGGGACTGATACATATTCTCCTCGTACTTGCAATTATAGCTGTATTATTGAGAATTATCAGAGGGAGAAGAGTTCTTTGATTCCGGGGTAAATATCCAGGATTAGTCTTTAGCGGTGAACTAATTTCATCAAATCCTTTTCTGATATTAGATAGTACCTCTCAGGTTAAGGTATTGTTTCGGCTTCACTATAATTCGGTCCAACCAAAATTAGAGTTTTTATAATTAAATACGTTTTTCATAAGCCTCCTTTGGGGTTAAATAACCAAGACCTTTATCTGGTCTGTTTTCATTATAGTCATTAACCCATTCCTGGATCTTCTCACGAACCTCAGATATTGATTGGAATACGTAAGCACTTAGAAGTTCTTTTCTGATACTACCATTACATCTTTCAATGAAAGCATTCTGGGTTGGTTTTCCCGGTTGGATAAACACCAAGGTTACATGATTTTGCCTACAATAATGGTCGAGTTTAAAGGATATAAATTCCGGACCATTATCAACTCTGATCATCACAGGTAAGCCCCTGGTTTGTTTAAGCTGTTCAAGAACCCTGATGACCCTTACGGCTGGTAAAGAAGTATCTGCTTCAACCGAGAGAATTTCCCGATTAAAATCATCTATGATATTAAGTATTCTGAACGTCCTTCCATTCCAGAGACTGTCACTCATAAAATCAACAGACCATACCTGGTTTGGAAAATCAGGCTGTATAAGCGTTTGTTTTGCCTTGCATTTAAAATTGCCATGACGGATCATAACTTTAACCATGCCTTCCGGCAGGCAGACATAAATAACAATAAATTGCAGCACAGTATACGAAGCGGGGGCTGTAAAAAGATCGGGTTTACAGGATTTACCCCGCGATAGTTACCGGGCTTGAACGATGTAACTGGGAGACCATTGTTAATTCTGATCATTCCGGGTAAGCTGCTTCCCGAATCAATTTGCGGTTACTTCGGTCTTATCCCGATCACATTTGGTATTGGAAGCTGGTAATTATTCTCATCATTCTCATTATACCCGGTCTCAAAGCTCCCCGACAATTCAATTTCAGCATCACCTGTTTTCAGGTAAAGCTGAGCCTCTGGACCGCCTTCAAGATGCTGTGCTGCTACAATTCCAATGCCGGAACTGAGAAGCAAATCAGCAAGGTCGTGCATTGAATAGGGTTTTCTTGAAAAAATCAGCAGCATCCTGCCAGACTTATCCTCGCCGATTGCAGCTTCGCTCCACTTCCTCTCCTGCTGTGCCCAAACATTGATCCCCGGCTTTTTGATTATCCTGAGATTCTGAATTGCTGATCTGTAGTCATTAAGTATTGTCTTAATTGTTATTCCAGGTGCATCGAGGTCATAAATCCTGAAATGTGGAAAATCCCCGCCAACTATGGGATCAAAAGCAAGCACAGATTTATAACTATTTATAAAATTGCTGTTGGTATGACCGCGGAATTTAAGGAATCCCGTGTGGGTACTGTAATCTTCTGAGAACATGCCGGCATTAATTGCTGCCGTGAGTTTTTGACTTTTACACCATTCCCGGGTTGTTTTTATTGATTCTCCTCCCGGTTGGTTGACTCCGGCAAAAACTATTTCCCACAATCCCGGATCGATTCTTACAACAGTTACCCTTGAATCACCTGCCTGACCTGTCTTCCCGGTATTCAGGAACTTAAGCTCCATCCCGGATGCAATAGTCTTCCACTCTTTTGCTATCTGTGAATGACTGATAATGAATAAATTCCCAATGATCAAAACCAGAACTTTCCTTTTCAATTCTGTGGGTGTTGATATTAACAGATTTACCTTAAAAATATTCCATTGTTAAGTTTGCCTGGCCCGGAATCACTTCAGCGTTACGTTAATGAACCCGTTCCTATTAAGTCCTAATTTCAAAGATAGATGACAGGCCAGAATAAACCTCTGTTATTTTTTGACATTGAAATTTTTTTCCAAAGAATTCCGATCAGTCAGTTATGTTTAATTGCAGCTTTTTTTGAAGACAATATTCTTTAATTTAGTTTATTGTAGCAGTGTCAGGCAGTGAAATTTCTCCGGAATAGCTTTGCCTGCCCGGAAAAGGAACTCATTCTCAGTGAATCTATCACGCAGCATTTTAAGGCTATCCGTTCAGGTTACAATGATTTTATTGGTTGTGACCTCCTCATATGATTTTACTCTGTTGGTCCCGATTAAAACTGAATAATTCCAGTAACTTCCGTCCGGCCAGCTGTATAATTTCCAACCCTTCATTGAATGGGCAAATGAAACTGTACTAATATCTAACTTGTCAACGGGTTGAATTTCATTGCTTCTTTCACTTGTGCGCCTGATAAAACAGAATGAAACAACAATCAAAAATAAGATCATTATTTCTATGGATCCTGATACCCGGATTTTCATAAGGCGTCAAAATAATTGGTACTGAAGAATTTATTCATTTATTTTCCAATAAGTTATGAAAATTACCAATTCAGCAATTTAAACAAACAAAATTTCTGACTTCATCTTATGATAGAAGCAAAAAGCAGGTATAAATTTAAGCCGATAATACCCGGAAATATTTCTTTAGTCAACATCTTCAGGCTGTTCGTCAAATTCAGGAAATTCAGCTTTTCACAATAAAATATTGTGTATATGCCTGTCATTTAATTATTTAATTAACCAATTATATCAATTTATCCTAATATCACCGTCAAAATAACCGGGTAATTAATCCCATATCCCCGTAAAATAAAAAGGATCCGGAACACTGATCAAGTAAAACCAAAGCAAGGAAGCAAAAAGTGATGAAAGTTGATCCTGTTATTCCCTTAGAAGAAACAACAAGAGTTTCATCAAGGTATGGAAATTCAATTAATGGTTTATATAGCCGTGTACTCAGGTATTTGATTACAATTTTTATAATGCTGATACTGCTGATGATAATCATGCGTGCAAACGCCTCCACTGGACGGGATAAACCGAGGAAGTCGACATGCAGGCATAAAGCGGTCAGTTGTACTTATCTCGTCATAGTGAAGAAAAAGAATAATCCCTTTGTTTATAATAACCCTTGCAAGAAATCCAGGTCCAGATGTATCGGCAAAAAAGGGTAACTGCCAAAATCACTGCATTAAACCGGTACAGGTATTAATGATCTCATGTAATGCCAGAGTAGAAATGCCAGTACCATTGACTACTTTCAGCCAGATCATAACTTCCACTCAAAAAAAGATTTAAATAACTGATATCTAATTGATTATTATTTAGCTCATTCAACAGGTCAATTTTGTTCAAAACTCCCAGTCATTTCACCCGGGAGGCCACCAGGTGGCTCCTTTTCTAATTGCCTGACCCTAACTTGACATAAGTATCAGGAAGGATTAACTTTACCTGAACATTAACAGGATTAACCGTTATGGCTCATAAAACCAACAGTATTGAAAAGTTCTGGAAGGAGATCAAAAGACGTAAGACCGGAAAGGTAATTGTTGCCTATGCTGCAACTGCCTTTATCCTTCTTCAGCTTGCAGATATTCTAACCCCTGCCCTGCTGCTTCCTGAATGGACAACCAGGCTTGTAACTCTCATTATAATAATAGGATTTCCTGCAGCTGTCATTTTTTCGTGGGCCTTTGATATAACTACTGAAGGAATAAAAAAGACTGAGTCAATTGAAGAATCTGAGGAAAAAAAGATTGTTCTTAAACCTGTTAAGGGGATATTCAATGCAAGTAATATTATAATTACTGTTTTGATTATCGCGGTCGGTGTGCTTGCTTATCCAAAAGTATTCAAACCCAATACACTGGAAAAACTGAGATCTTCAGGAGAAAGAATCTCAGTAGCCGTAATGCCATTTAAAAATATGACAAATGATACAACCCTGAATGTATGGCAGGACGGAATTCAAATTAATTTAATAACATCACTTTCAGACAATCCGGAAGAATTACAGGTCAGACAGACCGAATCACTTACTGATTTAATTCAAGACAAAGAACCCGGTAACTACGCATCAATAACTCCTGCCATTGCCAGTAAAATATCTCAGAAACTTGATGCAGATTTATTTATCAGTGGTTATTTAAATCAGTCAGGGTCAACAATTCGTCTAAATGCACAATTGGTTGCATCAAAAACTGCAGATGTACTGAAATCATTCAGGTTAGACGGACCTGCAGAAAATATTATTCCTCTCATTGATTCAATTTCTGTAATGCTAAAGAATTACCTCTTAATGTCGAGAGAGGCGAAAGAGTTGCCCGGTTATTCAGGGAAATACGTATCTACGAGTTCCCCCCTGGCGTTAAGGTATTATATCTATGGGAGAAAATACTTTTATAAATTTGATTATCCGACAGCACGTAATTGGCTCTCTCAGGCGATCTCGGTTGACACAAATTTTACTCAGGCAATTGAAATGCTCTCTTTAGCATATGGAAATGAGTTCTTGTACGAAAAGGCCACAAAATCGTATGGGGATGAGTTTTTATATGATCAGGCCAAAAAGTGGTGTATCAAAGCTTATACAAGAAGAGATCAGATGTCACCTAAACAAAAGATAGATATAAACTGGATACATGCTCTGTACTTTGAAACACCAAATGAAGCGATCAGCTACCTGAAGCAGCTTTTGGACTTTGACGATCAGAATCCGACTATTTATACCAATTTAGGCAACAGATACAGTGAATTATTTCAATATGACAGAGCAATTCCTGAATTCAAAAAAGCACTTGAGTTATTTAAGAAATGGGAAGTAAAACCAGATTGGAGTTATAATTATACAAATCTCGGAGAAGCATATCATAAAATAGGGGACTATAAAGAAGAAGAAAAAATATATAAAAAAGCAGAACTGGATTTCCCGGGTGATCCTAACCTGTTGTACGACCAGGTTGTGCTCTCTTTGACTTCCGGAGATACAATTGCAGCCAATAACATTTCCGAGAAAGGGCTTTCCCTCATGAAAAGTCTTTCAATGTCTGAAGCAAGTATAATTGCAACCAGAGCATCTGTCTGTGCCGATGCAGGGTTACTCGATGAAGCAGCCAATTATTATCGGCAGGCTCTTTCATTTGAGCCTGAGAGTCCCGGAAGGCTCAATGATCTTGCATATTTTTTAATAGATCATGACCATAATGTCAGGGATGGAATGGAGTTAATTGAAAAGGCGTTGGAAATAAAACCAGAGCATTATATTTATCTGCATACTAAAGGTTGGGGACTATATAAACTGGGCAAGTATAAGGAAGCTCTTGAGATACTTCAAAAAAGCTGGGATTTAAGAAGACAGTTTGCCGTCTATGACCATGAAGCGTATCTCCATCTCGAAGCTGCAAAAAAGGCTGTTGCCGGAATGAAAAGCAATTAAGCAAGCCAGCAAATATGATTGAGGAATGTATGGAATAAATCCTTTTGACAGTATTAAAAATCGCCATATGAAATAAACAGGAGATCGGGCCTCCTGCTTCAAAACCTGATATGACATAATTTACAGTTTTACCTCATTAATACAATCTGCAATGAAAACAAAATGTTTAGAAAAAAAATCAGCGATCATAATATTATCGCTGATAATGTTATCACAGTATCATGTAACTAATGCCTGCACAATATTTATGGGATCATCCGGGGGAAAGGTTTTAGTAGGGAATAATGAGGACTTTATTGATCCGAATACCTATGTATGGTTTCTGCCTGCTTTGTCAAATAAGTATGGCAGGGTTTATTTTGGATATGGTCAGGATTTACCTCAGGGAGGAATGAATGAAAAAGGTTTATTCTTTGATTATGCAACAACCCAGCCACGAGTTGGCAAGTTTTACAAAATAAGAGATGTCTATAAAGGAAGTCTGACGGAACTGGCTATGGAAACTTGTTCAACCGTGAATGAAGTAATTGATCTGTTCGAGAAATATGACCGGAGTTATATGACTTACCAGATAATGTTTGCTGACAAATATGGGAACTCAATAATCATTGAAACCGATACTATCATCAGAAGCAAGCATAACTATCAGGTGGCTACAAATTTCTGCCAGTCACGCAATGAGCCTAATCCATATTCAATTGAGAGATTCACATGTGCTGATTCCATGCTTAAATCGGCTAAATCTTACTCCATAGAATATTTCAGGTCAATCCTGGACTGCACTCATCAGGAGCTAAACTCCCCGACTCAGTACTCCAATATTTATGATCTGAATACCGGAGATTTATATATTTATCTGTTCCATAATTTTTTTACATATTCCAAACTTAATCTTTTTGAGGAGCTTAAGAAAGGAAAGCATGCCTACAGGCTTTCTGAGATAGTAAGCCCATCGCCAGCATATGAAAAGTACTTAACAGAATATCAGGTTCCAGTCTATAATATTATTGGCAGGGACACTGTCGGTTATAGCAACTATGCAGGTGTGTATGAAATAACTGATTTCCCGCCTATGAAATATTATGTTTCCCGGGAAAATGGAGGTTTGTATTTTATGATGTCCGGAATAAATAATTTCAAACTATACCCGGTTTCAGAAAATGCGTTTATTATGAAAGAATTCAACCTGAAAGTCACATTTGAAAAAAGCCGGATAGGTATTACTGACACGATTGATATTTCGCTTTACGGTCTTATGAATTATAAAGCAAAAAGATCCGAATAAAAAATCCCCATCACTTTGCGTAGTGCGGGGATTCTATTGAGGTCGTTGTTGATCTCACATA
>DCFQ01000098.1:97567-98339 GCA_002319915.1 Bacteroidales bacterium UBA1800
ACGATTTGAATTGAATCTGCTGGTTTTAGCATTGTTAAAAGCGAAAAACCATGAATCAAGGAAAGTATATTTTCAATCAGCTTATAGATTTTTTACCTCAAAGAGTGTTGGATCGGTTGGAGGAAAAGTACGATGGAAACAAATATGTTAAGTTCTTTTCATGCTGGAACCAATTATCCTGCATGCTTTTTGGCCAACTCTCTGGCAGAGAAAGTTTACGAGATTAATGTTAGGACTTGAAGCACATAGGTCCAAGTTTTATCACTTAGGTTTTGGAAAAAATATAAGCCGATCAAATCTGGCTAAAGAAAATGGAAAGCGTAACTATCGGATATTTGAGAAACTTGCTTATCATCTGATTAATGAAGCCAGAAGAGTCAATGCAATAAAAGACTTTGATCTCAATATTAAATCAAATGTATATGCCTTCGATTCTTCTACCATTGATCTATGCCTGAGTGTCTCCTGTTGTGCTGAGTTCCGTAAAACAAAGGGTGGAGTTAAACTACACACTCTGTTTGATGTAAAAACTTCAATACCAAGTTGCACCCTCATAACCAAAGCTTCAATAAATGATAAGAATGCCCTGGATTTACTCACATATGATCAGGTGGATATTAAATACTGGATCGTGGTTATACTGATTATGAAAGGCTTTCCAGGATTACCCGGCATTCAGCATATTTTGCAACACGAACCAAGAAAAACCTCAGATTTAATATAAAAGCCGGACAACCTGACCACCTCGCGCCGGAGTAAATTGACCACATCA
>DCFQ01000003.1:0-6434 GCA_002319915.1 Bacteroidales bacterium UBA1800
ATTATGTTGAATCAATAATGGAAGTTCTTGAGATATCCCTTCTCAGGCAGAAGGTAAAGAATCCGAAGAAGATCACTTTTGACTAAGCCCGTTGGTTGAAAGTTTTTCCTGATATTGTATAATTCACCTAAACCCCCGGTAATGAAAAAGATTGCTGTATTCCCCGGATCCTTCGACCCTTTTACCATTGGGCATGAAGGTATAGTCAGGCGGTCCTTGGTCCTTTTCGATGAGATCATTATTGCCGTGGGGGCAAATGCACTGAAGAAGAGCTACTATTCCCTTGAGGTCAGGAAGGAAATGATAACAAAGGTTTTCAGGGATGTGCCGGCGATCCGCGTCGATCATTACGAAGGGCTTACGGTCGATTATTGCAAAAGGAACTCAGCCAGGTACATTCTCAGGGGATTGCGCACCTCTGCGGATTTCGAGTTCGAAAGGGCAATAGCCCAGGTAAACAAGGCGCTTGCAACCGATATCGAATCCGTCTTCCTTTTGACAGTGCCCGAGCATACCTCCATAAATTCAACGATTGTTCGTGATATCATACGAAGTGGAGGGGACGCATCGATGTTTGTACCCTCTGTCATAAATCTCGAAGAGTACAAGGGCGAGGGGGAATTGTAGAATCCCGCGGGATCACCTCTTCAGGACCGACATATGAATGAGGTCCATCAGCGACTGCCATGCGGTGCTCTTGATAATGCTCAGCTCATCAGGCGAAAGCCACTCGACCCTGGTAATTCCCTCCTTGATCTGGGGTTCCGTGATCATGGGACCATCATAAGCCATCAGGTACCAGGATGTTTTTTTTAGGTATGAAATCCCTTCCCATGAATAGGTGTGGTAGCTCGGATTGAGAGGTTTGATTATTGAATGCCCCTTGATCCCGCACTCTTCGCTAACCTCCCGCAGGGCACACTCTTCGGGAGTCTCGCCTGCCTCAAGATGGCCTTTCGGAAGATCGAGCTTCCCTTTTTTCTCGATGAACAGGTATTTGGAGCTGGAGTGCTTTACAAGGCCTCCGGCAGCAAGCACTTCGGTAAAATATATCCTGAAGATCTTCCAGATATGCTGGATGTCGGTGCCGTAAACATTAACCGACGGGATCGAGGCATCAGACTGAAATCTAGAAATCAGGGTATAAAGATCGATGGTTGTATTGAATTTATGGAATAACCCGTATTTTTGTAGCCTGTCGGGTTCAGAACTTATCAGCATGAATCTGTTTTCAAAATGAACTTTATACATAGCCAGATGAATAATGCCAAACGAATTGCTGATTTCCTCCTGCAAATTAAAGCAATTAAATTGCAACCATCAAATCCTTTTACGTGGGCCTCGGGCTGGAAATCACCAATTTATTGCGATAACCGCAAAACCCTTTCATTTCCCGAGGTAAGGGGATTCATCCGGGATTCTTTCGCTGAAGCTGTCAGGGAATACTACCCCGGAGCTGAGGTCATTGCGGGTGTGGCAACAGGTGCGATTGCCCACGGGGCGCTTGCCGCAGAAAAGCTCGGTCTTCCCTTTATCTATGTGAGGTCAGAGGCAAAAGAGCACGGGCTGGGAAACCAGATAGAGGGGTTTTATGAAAAAGGGCAGAAGGTTGTCGTGATTGAGGACCTGATCTCAACCGGGGGCAGCAGCCTTAACGCTGTCAGGGCCTTGAGATCGGCCGGTTGCGAGGTCCTGGGGATGATAGCAATATTTACCTACGAGTTCAGCAAGGCAACCGATTCGTTTGTAGCTGAAAAGTGTGATCTTCATACTCTTACAGGGTACAGTACCCTGGTCGATGCGGCAGTGGCTGCCGGTTACATCGGAAGTTCCGAAGTGGAGACATTAAAGAAATGGCGGATTGACCCTGCCGGCTGGGGGATAAGGTGACATGGCTTCAGCATCAGGCTTTCAAAGCAGAAAGGGTGTGGTGAGTGCCACCCCGCGCGCGGTTTTTGAATTTGTGACCGACCTCAGGAATTTCAGACAATTTGTACCTGAAAACAGGATCAGCTCACTGGAAATTGACAAAGAGTCATGTTCGTTCAGCGTCCCTGTAGTGGGAAATGTCAATGTCAGGCTGGCAGCAGCTGAACCATACAGCAGGGTCGCCTATTCCGGCAAGGCGCTGCAGGATAATGAGTTCTCACTGACACTGGAAATTTCCGGCCCCGGGGACGGCACTTCGGAGGTCCGGCTGTTCCTTGAAGCCGAATTGAATCCTATCCTGAAGATGATGGCAACAGAGCCGATCGGCCGCTTCCTGGAAACCCTTGTTGATGAGATGGAAAAATTCACCGGATGGGGTACCCCTAACCAATGAACTCTATCTCCTTGAAATTATACTCCCTGATCGTTTCGTCCTCAGCCTCCACCATTAGCTGTCCCGATTGGGTGATCCCCACGATCCTGCCATAGATATTTCCGTCAGGGATGGTCCTGAAAGGCCTCCATTCCATGAATCCGTAAAGTGATGAAATGTATTCACTCTTCATCTTCCGGTCGTGTTCGGAAACGAGCTGTCTGTACCTTTTGTCGAGCTTCGATAATAAGATCCTTAGGTTCTCGCTGAGGTCGTACTCATTGCCGGTGATCATTTTGAGCGATACCGGGTTAGGTATGTAGCCGGGAAAGTCGACCTGGTTGACATTAAAGCCGATGCCTGCAATTGACTGGATAATGGAACCGTTCAGGATCGAATTTTCGATAAGCAGTCCCGCAATCTTGCGGTCAGCCACATAGATGTCATTCGGCCACTTGATAGCGCTTCCCTTCACAATGTCCCTGACATGGTCAAGGATGCCCAGCGATATTGCCATTGATATTGCAAACTGGTCCGCGGGCTTGATCTTGCGGGGATATAATACGATACTGAGCAGAAGGTTTTTCCCGGCTTCGCTTTCCCAGGTGTTCCCCTGCTGGCCCCTGCCGGAGGTCTGGTAATTTGAGTGAACCACGGTGCCTTCCGGGAGCGCTTCCTTTTTCAGCAGGCCTGAAGCAAAATTATTTGTCGACTCCAGGCTATCCTTGAATATGACCTTCGAACCAATGACCATAACAGTGAATATTTCCTGAATCATGTCAGTCTGGCCGGTGTTTGGCTATTTCAGCCTTTGGCACCGTATTTGCAAAAAGAGACTGACGGTTACAAAATTACTGATAAAAGTTTGTATTTTTGCAACTTGATATTTAACTGATAATTATTGATGAAGAAAAGGGAAAGCGGGACGGAATTGCTTCTGGAAAATGTGGTGAAGGGAATATATGAAAAGCAGGGGCATGATGTTCTGAAGATAGATTTAAGGAAGCTCGAAAACAGAATTGCTGATTTTTTTGTTATATGCCATGGATCCTCGGTCACTCAGGTTGATTCCTTGTGTGACTCTGTAGAAGATGCAGTGAGAGCAGGGACAGGAGAAAAACCCTCCCACGTTGAAGGACTCGAGAATTGTTTCTGGGTTCTGGTGGATTACGGAGATGTCGTTGTGCATATTTTTCTTGAGGAATACAGGCAGTTTTATAGTCTCGAGTCGCTCTGGGCTGATGCATCGATAGAGGCTATGGAAGACAAGGTAAAATAAAGTATCTATTTATGGCCGAAAATAATAACCAGAACCAGGGATCCGACAAATTACCTGATAAAAACCTGAAACCAAAGTTCAATTCCAACTGGATATTCGCGATCCTTGCAATATCGATAATTGCATTTCAATTCCTGTATGGAGGCAGATCCGTTCCAAAAGCCCAGACAAGGGATATCAAGGAGATGATCAAAAATCATGATATTGAGAGGATAGTAATTATAAACAAGGAAGTAGCTGAGATATACCTCAAGAAGGAAGCCATTGAATCCGGAAGGTATCCGAATCTTCCGAAATCGGGCAATAACGGGCTGGGCCTTGGAGTGAAAAAGCCAAATTACACATACAACATCGGCGATATCAGCACCTTTGAACCATTTATCCTGAATGAGCAGAAGGCATCCGGGTACGCTGACACAGACATGATATATCCCGAATCCGAGACCAGGCATAACTACATCGGCGACATCCTGACATGGATACTGCCGTTCCTGCTTCTCCTTTTCCTATGGATGTTCTTCATGAGGCGGATGTCGGGCGGCGGCGCAGGCGGTGCCGGTGGCATATTTAGCGTCGGGAAATCGCGTGCACAGATTTTTGACAAGGATACGAACGTCAAGATCAATTTCAACGATGTTGCCGGACTAGAGGAAGCGAAGACGGAAGTGATGGAGATCGTTGATTTCCTGAAGAACCCGAAAAAATACACGCAGCTGGGAGGCAAGATCCCGAAGGGAGCCCTGCTGATCGGTCCTCCCGGAACGGGGAAGACGCTTTTGGCAAAAGCAGTTGCCGGGGAGGCAAATGTTCCGTTCTTCTCTATTTCCGGTTCCGATTTCGTCGAGATGTTTGTAGGTGTCGGCGCTTCCAGGGTAAGGGATCTTTTCAAGCAGGCCAAGGAAAAGGCGCCTTGTATCGTATTCATTGATGAAATAGATGCTGTTGGCCGGGCCAGGGGAAGGAATGTCAACTTCGGATCAAACGATGAGCGTGAAAACACTCTCAACCAGCTCCTGACCGAGATGGACGGCTTCGGGACGAACATGGGCGTGATCATACTGGCCGCAACGAACAGGGCAGATATACTCGACCGTGCACTTCTCAGGGCGGGAAGGTTCGACAGGCAGATACATGTAGAGCTGCCTGATCTTAACGAACGGGAGGCAATTTTCAAGGTCCACCTGAGGCCGATCAAACTTGAGAAGAACTTTAACATCCCGTTCCTTGCAAAACAGACGCCGGGATTCTCCGGTGCGGATATTGCCAACGTGTGCAACGAGGCAGCGCTCATAGCGGCACGACGGAACAAGACTGCCGTTGAGAAGCAGGATTTCCTTGACGCAATCGACAGGATTGTGGGCGGACTTGAACGCAAAAACAAGATTATCTCATTCCTGGAGAAAAAAACCATTGCCTATCACGAAGCAGGCCATGCCACTGTAAGCTGGCTGCTCGAGTATGCCAGTCCGCTTCTGAAGGTGACCATCATTCCGAGGGGAAGGGCTCTTGGCGCTGCATGGTACCTGCCGGAGGAAAGGCAGATAACCACCCGTGAGCAGCTTCTTGACGAGATGGCATATGCCCTGGGAGGAAGAGCCTCGGAGCAGCTCGTCTTCGGGAGGATCTCCACAGGGGCGCTCAGCGACCTCGAGAAGATCACAAAGCAGGCATATGCAATGGTGTCATTCTTCGGAATGAGCGATAAGGTGGGAAATGTGAGCTTTTACGATTCCACCGGTCAGTCCGATTTCGGATTTACCAAACCATACAGCGAAAAAACAGCGGAGCTTATAGATGCTGAGGTAAAGAAGCTCATTGATGAATCGTACATTCGGGCTTTGGACGTGCTCAGGGTTAACATGAAAGGGCTTACGGAACTTGCAGAGCTTCTTCTCGAGAAAGAGGTGATCTTCGGGGAAGACCTCGAGAGGATCTTCGGGAAAAGAAAAGGAGACCAGCAAAAGGATGACAAGCACAGCGCACCTGCCCCAGCCAGAGCCCTGCTGGCGGTCAGCTCCAACGGAAAAAAGAAAGCAAAGAGCAACGCCGAAATAGTAACCATCGACAGGAAGGAGAAGAAGCCTTCCGGTAAACCTGCGAAGAAAAACAAAAAGCCTAAGGAAAAGGTCAAACAACAACCGCTTTGAGCACCTTCTTAAGACGAACCCTGACAGCAGTCTGGATCGTGATATTTGTCCTGGGAGGATTCTGGCTTCACCCGGTGTCATTCTTTTTGACCGGGTTTGTCATAATCATTGGCGCCCAGTATGAATACTATACAATGATCAGGGGCGGGAATTTTGTCCCTCAGATCATTCCCGGAACAATAACCGGGATCTCCCTGTATACGGTTTCAACCCTGGTGGCTTCGGGGCTTGTTCCTTCACGGTATTTCCTGTTCCTTATCCCCTTTGGTTTCCTTATATTCGTCATCGAGCTGTTCCGCAGGCAGGAAAAACCTTTCGATTCGATCGCACATACCTTCCTGGCGGTAGTTTATATTGCACTGCCCTTCTCATTGTTCCCTTTCATGGCCTATTCGAGGGAGGGCCTGGGTTCACTGCTCCCACATGGGAATATCGTTTTCTCCCCCGCGATCGTTGTTGGTTTCTTTCTTCTCCTGTGGGCGAACGATACGGGTGCCTATATCCTGGGGGTCACACTCGGGAAGCACCGACTCATGGAAAGGATCTCACCGAAAAAATCGTGGGAAGGATTCCTCGGCGGCCTGCTCGTATCGCTCCTGGTAGCATGGCTCCTGTCAGGCTGGCTGGGAGTGGTCAGCCGGAACAAATGGCTGGCAATTTCGCTGCTGATCTCAGTCTCGGGCACACTGGGCGACCTGGCCGAATC
>DCFQ01000003.1:6764-26434 GCA_002319915.1 Bacteroidales bacterium UBA1800
ACTGTCATTTCATTCCCACTTGTTTATCTTTTTATTACACTTTTTGGTTGATTGGCAAGTCTTGATTAGCTTTGTGCAAACTTTTCGTTAGGATGGCAATTCACAGGGAAGGATATAAAATACTGGCAATCGGATTTGCACTGCTTCTTGGGATCAATTTTCTGGTGAGCATATTATGGTCGCAC
The DNA here is from genome assembly GCA_002319915.1 of Bacteroidales bacterium UBA1800. Classification (GTDB taxonomy): domain Bacteria; phylum Bacteroidota; class Bacteroidia; order Bacteroidales; family VadinHA17; genus LD21. The sequence continues at coordinate 6,950 of DCFQ01000003.1, forward strand.
GATCCGGTACTGCGATGGAGCTTCCTTGCCTGTTCATTTTTGCTGTATATTTTCCTCCTTTTCTTCTTCCGGCTGCCGGCCCGGCAGCTTGATCCCGATCCGGGGCTGATCTATGCCCCCGCCGACGGCAAGGTAGTGGTAATAGAAGAAACCGTTGAAAATGAGTATTTTAAGGACACCAGGCTCCAGATCTCCATATTCATGTCGCCTTTCAACATGCACAGCAACAAGTATCCTGTTTCGGGGCACATTAAATATGTTTGCTATCACCCAGGCCACTATTTTGTTGCATGGCACCCCAAATCGTCGGAGCTCAATGAACGGAGCTCGATAGTCATCGAAACGGAAAGCGGGGCGGAGATCCTGATCAGGCAGGTTGCCGGTGCAATCGCCAGGAGGATCGTTACCTATGCGAAGGAGGATCAGCTTGTCACGCAGGGAGATGAACTCGGGTTCATCAAGTTCGGGTCAAGGGTTGATATCTTTCTGCCTGTGGGTACGGAGGTCGAGATACCAATACTTCAGCAGGTAAAGGCCAATAAGAGCATTATTGCCAAAATCTGAAAAATTACCGGAATGAGAGCAGCAGACGACAGGATTATTGACATAACCCCTGATGTTAAATGGGTTGGAATCCTTGATTACGATATAAGGACCTTTGACATCGTGATGACCACGGAATTCGGCACAACCTATAATTCCTATGTCATCAATGCCCGCAAAAAGGCGCTGGTTGAAGTGGCAAAGGAAAAATTCAGCGAAACGTACCTGAAAAAGCTGCGTTCCGTGATCGATCCGTCGGAAATTGAATACATCATACTCGACCATACGGAGCCCGATCACTCCGGGAGCCTTGGCATCCTTCTTGACCTGGCCCCCTCAGCAACTGTCGTGGGCAGCGGGAACGCCATCAGGTATCTTGAGGATATCGTGAACAAACCGTTTGAGTCGATGGCTGTAAAGGATGGGGATACCCTGGACCTCGGTAATAAAACCCTCAGGTTCATTTCTGCCCCGAACCTTCACTGGCCTGATTCAATCTATACATACCTTGAGGAGGACAGGGTACTGTTCACCTGCGATTCATTCGGCGCCCATTACTGCGACAGAGGTATGTTCAGCAACCTGGATGCGGCCTATACGGAAGCTTTCAGGTATTATTTTGAGGTGATCCTCAGGCCGTTCAGCAGGTTCATGCTGAAAGCCATTGAAAAGATAAAGCCGCTCGGAATTGATGTGATATGCCCGGGCCACGGCCCTGTGCACAGGGAGAACCGCGAGGAGGTCATCCGGCTGTCGGAGCACTATTCGAATGAATATTTGAAGACAACAGGCGAAAAAGATCGAAAAAGAGTGCTTATCGCCTATGTTTCAGCATACGGTTTCACAAAGCAGGCGGCCGGGTACATCGCTTCAGGAATAGTAGAGAAAGGTGGCTGTGAGGTCGACCTTGCAGATATTGAAAATATTTCATCTGCTGAGCTGGATGGGAAACTCTCAGCGGCAGACGCCCTGCTTGTAGGATCCCCGACAATAAACCAGAACACCCTTTTGCCTGTATATATGCTCTTTGCACATATCAACCCGTTGAGGGACAAGGGCAAACCTGCAGCGGCATTCGGTTCATACGGATGGAGCGGCGAGGCATGCGAGATCATTGCCGAGACACTCCGGAAGCTAAAGCTGAACGTGGTCGACGAATCGATGAGGTTCAAATTTGCTCCGGGAGAGGGTAAGAAAGAAAAACTCATCGAATTCGGGAGAGGCTTTGCGGGTAAGGTGACCGGAAAGCTCTGAATAAGAATGAAATAATTTCCAAAAAATCATTAACCGCAAAGGACGCTAAGGGTTCGCCAAAGTTCGCAAAGTGACGTATATTGGCTGTCTGACTTTGCGTACATTGCGCCTGCTTTGCGCTCTTTGCGGTTATAACCTCTTTGATCAAAAAAAGGTGCCCCTTTTGAGACACCTTTGATCACTTATGAGATCTTAACCTGCCTGGAGAGCTTGCTCTTTTCCTCTTCGGCTTTTGGAAGCGTGACACTCAGTATCCCGTCCCTGTACGATGCTTCAATCTTGTCCTTGTTGACATTCTCCGGGATCTGGAAGCTTCTGCAGAATGAAGAGTAGCTGAACTCTTTTCTCTTGTACCCGTCAACTTCATCCTCGTGTTCATTTTTTGATTCAGATGAAATTGTGAGCACCTCATCTTCCATATCGATCTTCAGATCCTTTTTATCAATTCCGGGAATCGCCAGGTCAAGCAGATATTTCTTGTCATCTTCCCTGATGTTTACTGCCGGCATGGAACTGTTTTTTCCATTTAATACCGGGAAAAAGTCATCATCAAATAAACTCGGCATCCAAAACGGCCTTAATGTCCTTCTTGCAATTGTTGGTAACATGGTTTTGTCCTCCTTCTATTTTTTGGTTAAACATTTTAAATATTCTGACGGTTATATTTCAACTTCCGTTCCAAAACGCAAATAGTGCCAATATGGCATGAATTATCTTAAATACAGTGCCAATATGGCAGTTCATGTTATTTAACATGTTTTTAGGGATTTAAGAAAATTTGATTAGGTTTGTATGGAAATAACCCTGAAATGAATACCACGCTGAGAAACGTCCTCATTATCTGTGGCATAGTGTTGTTTTTAGCATGCCTGTGGTTTTTCAGAAGCATAGTAATTTACATCCTTGTATCTGGCGTCCTTTCAATAATGGGCCGCCCCCTTGTTGACCTGTTTTCTAAGATAAAGATCAGGAAATGGGTATTTCCGAGAGCGATAGCCGCACTGATCACCCTTCTGATAATCTGGGGCGCAATTGTCCTTTTCTTTGTGATATTTGTCCCGCTTGTCACAAAACAGATCAACTATTTCTCAACAATCGACAGCGGCAAGATAGTCCAGCTTGTCGAGGGACCCATAAACAAAATAGAGAAGATTTTCAAGAGCCTTAATCCCAGCATCTCCGAATCACTGTCGCTTAAGGACTACATAAATGCAAAAGTGTCAGGGGTACTTAATATCGAAGGTATCCAGCATTTTATCGGCTCGGCCATAAGCACGGTGGGAAGCGTCATTGTGGCTATCTTTTCCATAACCTTTATCACCTTTTTCTTTCTTAAGGATCAGCACCTGTTCTTTGAATCGATAATAATCTGGATCCCCGACAGGTATGTCGACAATGTCGCCAGGGCGCTGCACTCGATCAAAAACCTTCTTACCAGGTATTTTATAGGGATTGTCATTCAGAGTACCTGTATAATGATCCTGGTCGATGTCGGGATGACGATCGTCGGAATTGAATTTCAACAAGCCCTTGTTATGGGCCTGATCCTCGGTATCCTGAACGTAATTCCTTATGTCGGCCCGTGGCTCGGCCTTTTCATTGCGATCATCATGGGAGTGGCATCACATATAAGCCAGGATTTCAGCACGGTAGTCGTTCCGCTGGTTTACTACATGATAATTGTTGAGGCGATCACACACCTGATAGATAATGTTGTTTTCCAGCCCGTAATATTCTCCAACAGCGTTAAGGCCCATCCCCTTGAGATCTTCGTCGTGATCCTCGCAGCAGGCTTTGCCGCAGGGGTTCCCGGAATGATCCTCGGAATTCCGACATATACTGTGATCAGGGTTTTTGCCCGGGAGTTTTTTTACGGATTCAAAGCTGTTCAGAAGATAACCTCAGGCCTTACCGTCGAAAATCCGGAGGAGCCGAAGCCCCTGGATCTCATGGAGGAACTGAGGCATGGAAAAAAGAGCCCTGAGAAACCGGCCGCCAGACGGTCAATTAAAAGGAAATCACACCCTAACCAGTGAAATATGACCCAGTTGCGCGATAGGCTCATTGGATTTACGAGGTTTTACTATGACGGTTTCAGGAACATGTCAACATGGGGCAGACAGGTCTGGGTTATAATCCTGATCAAGTTATTCATCATTTTGGTAATTCTGAAGTTTCTCTTTTTCAGGGACTTTCTGAATACCAGGTATCAATCCGATACAGAAAGAAGCAATTTTGTCCTGAATCAATTAACCAACACAAGATAGATCTATGATTGAGAACCTTGATTTGACCCTTCTGGACTGGTCAAGAGCACAGTTTGCGCTGACTGCCATTTACCACTGGCTGTTCGTCCCGCTCACGCTCGGCCTTTCATTCATTGTGGCCATTATGGAAACAATATATGTCAGGACAGGCGATGAGGAATGGAAGAGAATGACACGCTTCTGGATGACACTTTTCGGGATCAATTTTGCCATTGGCGTGGCAACCGGCATAATCCTTGAATTCGAATTCGGGACCAACTGGTCGAACTATTCCTGGTTCGTCGGTGACATCTTCGGCGCTCCACTTGCCATTGAAGGTATCCTTGCATTTTTCCTCGAATCGACTTTCGTCGCGGTGATGTTCTTCGGCTGGAACAAGGTGAGCAGGAGATTCCACCTGGTTTCAACCTGGCTTGTGGCGGTCGGGGCGAACCTTTCCGCCCTCTGGATCCTCGTGGCAAACTCGTGGATGCAGAATCCTGTCGGCATGGTTTTCAATCCTGATACCGCAAGAAACGAGATGACCAGTTTCTGGGCACTCCTTTTCAATCCCGTTGCCGTGGGGAAATTCCTTCATACGATATCCTCAGGATTCCTTCTCGCATCCATGTTCGTTCTCGGAATAAGTTCATGGTACCTTCTGAAGAAGAGGGAGGAACAGCTTGCGAAAAGAAGCATCCTGATATCCGGCATTTTCGGCCTGCTCTCGTCGCTAATGGTTGCCTACACCGGGGACATGTCGACCAGGACAATTGCCAGGGTCCAGCCGGTCAAGTTTGCAGCGCTGGAGGCCCTGTCGGAAGGGAAGCAGGAAGCAGGACTTACGATAGTCGGGATCCTTAAGGATTCCGGCAGGAAAATAGGTGGCAGAAGCCTTACCGAATTCAGCCTGAAGATCGAGGTGCCGGGTCTTCTTTCACTCATGACATCGGGCGACAGGGATGCTTTTGTGCCCGGGATATCCGATCTGGTGAACGGCAACGAAGCGAGGAGTATCATGCCGGTGACAGAAAAGATCCTCCGGGGAAAGGAAGCAAAGGAGCTTCTTTCCGGATACAAGGCCTCAAAACATGAGAAAATGGTTCAAAAGGCAGACAGCATTTCCGCGGTGTTCCGCGACCCGGGGTTCATCAGCGGGAATTTCAGGTACTTTGGATACGCGTTCATTGATAAGCCCGAGGATGTGGTGCCGAACGTAAAGCTTGCCTATTATACGTTCCATGTTATGGTCCTGCTAGGGTTCTTCTTCATAATAATGTTTGCCCTGGCACTATTCTACCTGTTCAGGGGGACAATCTCAGCCAGGAAATGGTTCTTATGGCTTGCCGTGTGGTCTATCCTGCTCCCATATGTGTCGGGTGAGCTTGGATGGGCACTTGCAGAAGCGGGCCGTCAGCCGTGGATCATCCAGGACCTGATGCCGGTGGGTGCAGCTGTCACGAGGATAAGCCCGGGATCGGTCATAACTACATTCATTCTGTTTGCAGTGCTTTTCACTGTATTGCTTATCTCGGAGATTTCGATCATGGTAAGACAAATTAAACTTGGCCCAAAACATTAGGAGGGATAATTATGACAGCAATGATCTCGCATCTTTTTCTTCAGCACTACTGGTGGATGATTATTTCACTCCTGGCCGGTATCCTGGTGTTCCTCATGTTTGTCCAGGGTGGACAATCGATGATCTTTACCCTTCCGCTGAACGACGGCCAGAGAAGACTCCTTGTAAATGCCTTTGGCCGGAAGTGGGAATTCACATTTACCACGCTTGTTACATTCGGAGGCGCATTTTTTGCCTCATTCCCGCTTTTTTACTCTGCCAGTTTCGGAGGCGCCTACTGGGTTTGGATCGCGATCCTTTTCAGCTTTATCGTCCAGGCGGTAGCGTATGAGTACCGAACCAAGCCCGCCAATGTCTACGGCCAAAGGACATTCGATATTTTCCTGTTTATCAATGGAACGCTGGGTCCGTTCCTTATCGGGACTGCTGTTGCGACTTTCTTCACCGGCTCGGCTTTCAGTCTTAACGAAATGAACCAGGTGCGGTGGGCAAACGGCTGGCACGGCCTCGAAGCGCTTGTAAGCGGCAGGAACCTTTCCCTGGGCCTGGCAGTGCTGTTCCTGTCGAGGGTGAACGGCCTTCTTTACATAATCAACAGTGTCGGCGAAACAGACCTTGTCGAAAGGTCAAGGAAAAAGCTGCTTATGAACTCCCTGACCTTCCTGGTGTTCTTCCTCTTTTTCCTTGTGACGCTTCTCCTCTCCGGGGGATTCGCAGTGGCAGGCAGCGGAGAAGTGTCGATGGAGAAATTCAAATATCTCCATAACCTCTTTGGCATGCCGCTGGTGCTGATACTCTTTCTTGCCGGGGTCGTCGGTGTGCTTTTCGGGATCGGGGCGTCGCTGTTCAGCCCTGCACGAAACGGTATCTGGTTCACCGGTACGGGATCCATACTGGCCGTAATAGGCCTCTTCCTTATTGCAGGGTTCAACAATACGGCATTTTATCCGTCTTCAACCGATCTCAACAGCTCGCTGACAATACAGAATGCCTCTTCGAGCCTCTTCACGCTGAAAACGATGATGTTTGTTTCATTCCTGGTGCCGGTGGTGCTGGCATACATCTGGTTCGCCTGGAAGGCTATCAACCGGAACCGGATCACCGAAGAGGAATTGAGGGGAGAAGGGCATGTTTACTGAAAGGCACTCCACCTCGTTCCCGGAAGAGAGGGATACCGGGGGTGAGGCAAGGATCGGGGCAAGACGCAAGGGTTGTCTGTTGATTAACTTTACAAACTTTATAAACTTTCAAACCAACAATAATGTACATTACTCAAATACTGCAATACCTGATCTGGCCTGCCTTCATTCTGGTAAGCTGGTACGTGATCAGGGCCGGACTGGCTTATTATGAGAAGAATTTTCCGGCGGATCGCCCTTAGCGAATGAGCCGAAGCCGTACCCGGCGATCAATGATGATATGATATAAAGAGGTATGATCAGGGGAGCCGCCTTGATCCCGAGCACAATGGCCGAGATAATTACCAGGGCGATCAGAATGTATCTGCCTTCGTTCCCCCTGATCCCGAGGTTTTTTGCCTTGAGTGACAGCAGCGGGATCCTTGTGACCATCAGGACTGAAAGCAGGAGGCTGTAAATCGCAATGAAGACCGGGGATCCGGTGAGCGACCGCAAGAAATCTGATTCAGAGTAGCTGGCCGAAAGCACCAGGGAGATCACGCCAATGGCATTCGCCGGGGTCGGCAGTCCTTTGAACGAAACACTCTGAGTGGAATCGATATTGAAGACCGCGAGCCTCAGTCCGGCAAAGACTGGCATGATGACCACGGCCAGATGGCTGACGACCGGCAAAGCCCCTGCCGCCAGGATCCCCTGACCGGAAAACAGGGAACCGCATGAATTGTCGGCCAGCCTGAACAGGATAACGGCCGGCGCCACTCCAAAGCTCACGATGTCGGCAAGCGAATCGAGCTCTTTCCCGATGTCGGAATATGCCTTGAGGAGCCTGGCTGAAAACCCGTCGCAGAAATCAAATATCATAGCTGCCACAATGAGCCATGATGCAGCTGTAAGGTCGCCGTTTGCTGCCAGTATTACGGCTATAAACCCGGAGGCCAGGTTGAGTGACGTAATGAAATTCGGAATATGTTTCATCTTGGCAAATCAAATCAGGGGTGAGCAAATGTATGATAAATTGCACTGATAAACATCGGGCGTTGTCATTTTCTCTTTTTTATTAGATTTGCATAAATTAAGATTGTCTGCATGATCAACTTCAGGAACATCAAAATAGCGGTCGATTTTGATGGCACAATTGTCGATCACGATTATCCCGGCATAGGCAAGGAAAAGCTTTTTGCATTTCAAACACTGAGGGAGCTTGAGAGACTGGGAGCCAGGTTGATCCTGTGGACCTTCCGGACAGGGAAGGAGCTCGAGGAAGCGGTGGAGTTCTGCAGGAAGAACGGGATCGAGTTCTATGCCGTCAACAAGAATTACCCGGAAGAGGTCTTTGATGAAACCATCAGCCGGAAGATCGATGCGGATATTTATATCGACGACAAGAATATAGGAGGATTTCCCGGATGGAGCGAGATCTGGCAGATACTTGTCCCGTTTGAGCTTCAGCAGAAGGAGATGGAAAAACAGATAATGGCTGCAAGGAAAAACAGCATTAAACGTCTTTTTGGAAAGAAGGAAAGGCAAAATGAAGAATAATTATGCCAGGGTTGTCGCTTTGACATCCATCGCCCTCCTGATCACCTGGACAATATCCTGCTCAGGCCGGACCGGCAGAAAAGCCGCTGAGGCGCCACGGTCCAATACGACCGAAAACAGCACCGGGCAATCCGGGTCGGTAAAGATGGAGAGCCCGGCAAGCGATGGGGAGTATAAGCTCGGCAGTAAAATTGATGTTTCCTTGTCCCCGTCACCGGCAGGCATCGTCTTTGACTCGGTAAAGATCTATTTTGACGGGAGGGAAGCCTGCAGGCTCAATTCTGCACCGTGGAACTATTCGATACCCCCTGCCTCAAATTCCCGGACGGGAAGGCGATCGGTCAAGGCCGTAGCATACAGCGGCGAAAGGGTAATGACGGCCACGCATTTTGTGGTGGTTTATTCCGATATCGTCCCAAAAAAATACCATTTCAGGGTAGTTCACACTTACCCGCATGATAAGGAAGCCTTTACCCAGGGACTATTCTGGTACGACGGGATGCTTTATGAAGGCACCGGGCAGGAAGCCGGCTCGAGCCTCAGGGAGGTCGATCCTGCCACCGGAAGGGTGATCAGGCAAACGACCCTCGATCCTTCATTGTTCGGAGAGGGGATCACCCTTTACAAGGATAGGATCTACCAGGTCACGTGGAAGAACAGGGTAGGATTTGTATACGACAGGAAAACATTCAATGTCCTGAATAAGATTTATTACCAGACCCAGGGTTGGGGGCTCACGACGATCGATGACAGGATCGTTATGAGCGACGGCACAAACGTGCTTTATTTTTACGATCCGGAGACATTCACGGTTGTTTCACAGATTGAGGTCTATGACAATGCAAAAAAGGTTGATCAGCTGAATGAGCTCGAATACATTAACGGTGAGATCTGGGCCAATATCTGGACAACCGATCTGATAGCCAGGATCGATCCCACCACCGGCAGGGTGAATTCGTATCTGGATCTTTCAGGCCTGTACCCGGAGGAAGAGAGGCTGAAAACAGACTCCGACGTGCTGAACGGGATCGCCTGGGACCCGACCGGCAAGAGGATCTTCGTCACGGGAAAAAGGTGGCCTTACCTTTATGAAATAAGCATTATCCAATAAGCCTGGTCCCGTATACAATGTTCAGGGCCGAAGGAATGATTCCGAATTCGGCGGGTGTATGACCCAGCGATTCCCCGTCAGCTTCCAGGTATAACATGTGGTCTGAAGTGACAATGAGATTGTTGCTTCGGTAACCGTCTACTTTCTGGTGACTGAGGATAGTCCCGTCATACAGGAGCTTCAGGCTTCGGATTATCTCGATCCTTCCCATCTCACGGATCACTGTGATATCGAGAAGCCCGTCGTCGGGAAGGGCCTCGGGCGTCTGTCTCATCCCCCCTCCGCAGTATCTCCCGTTACCGACATTTATCGAGAACACCTTTCCCGATTCTTTCTTTCCGTCGATGATAATATCGCATGGGGTGTTCCTGTATGCGATCAGGCTCGAGAGCAGGTTGTAGAAGTATATTGCCTTGTTGCTCGTTCCCTTGTCCTTCTGCCTGTTCGTCTTTTTTACAACCAACGATTCGAAACCCAGCCCGGCAATATTGATGAAGTACCTTTTCTCCGGGGAATTGCCATTGAAGTACTTTACGAAGCCGACATCATGCCTGATGGTCTTCTCTTCCCTGATCAGCTCGACGGCACCTTCATAAACCGTGGGGATCCCGAACATACGGCCCCAGTCGTTGCCGGTGCCGACAGGGATCAGGCTGAGGGTGATGTCGGAAGAGGGGCAGGAGTCCTGTGTGAAAACACCGTTGACAACCTCGTTGAGGGTCCCGTCGCCGCCTACGGAGATAAATTTTCTGAAGCCCTCTTCAATTGCCTTATGGGTGATCCCGATGGCATCTCCCTTCCTCCCGGTGAATCTCACCCGGGTCTCGGTGAGCTTCTTATCAAGGAGTTCTGATATCCTGTTCCAGTCCTTTTTCCCCTTGCCATTCCCTGCATTGGGATTTACAATCACGAACCAGGCGTTCTTTCCGGTATTTTTTTCCATAGATCAGGTCGGTTGGTCACGGCAAAGATGAGAATAAAACACGATATTGCTCATGCCGGAAATTAGTTTATTAACAACGATGATCTCCCTTAATAAGATGCTGTGCATAAGCAATATATACAAGAATTTTGCTTCTCTCACTGTTAATAACGTGTTGAAAACCCCGGAGGAAATGTTTACAATTACACACATTGGCTACCAGAGCTGAAAATACATAAGTAGTAAATTTGAAGCTCGAAAATAAACCTGATAAATCAAATTTCGTAAATGGGAAGGATAATAGCAATAGCGAATCAGAAGGGAGGGGTAGGTAAGACGACCACTGCCATTAATCTTGCCGCAAGTCTGGCTGCCCTGGAAAAGAAGGTGCTGATAGTGGATGCCGATCCGCAGGCGAATGCCACTTCCGGCATCGGGATCGACAATCGTCAGGTTAAGAGCACGGTGTACGACTGTCTCATTGACGGGAAGGCACCTGCGGAGGCTATGATCGGTTGCGGTATAGACAATCTGTCGGTACTGCCTTCAAATATTGACCTTGTAGGAGCTGAAATTGAAATGCTCGACAGGCCCGAGCGTGAAAAAACCCTCAAGAAAGTTCTTGCAGGCATTGCCGGCGACTTCGATTATGTCATCATCGACTGCTCACCGTCCCTTGGCTTGCTTACCGTCAATGCGCTTACAGCCGCCAATTCGGTGATCATTCCGGTCCAGTGCGAGTACTTTGCCCTCGAAGGACTTGGGAAGCTGCTGAACACCATCAAGATCATCCAGAACAACCTTAACCCGGAGCTGGAAATTGAAGGCTTCCTTCTCACGATGTATGACGCCAGGCTCAGACTTTCGAACCAGGTTGCGGATGAGGTCAACAAGCATTTCCAGCAGATGGTCTTCAAGACTATCATACAGAGGAATGTCAAGCTTTCGGAGGCTCCCAGTTTCGGGCAGCCGGCAATTCTTTATGATGCTGATTCAAGGGGGACTGTAAACTACCTTAATCTTGCCAGGGAGCTGATTGAGAAACAGGACCACACAGCGAATGCCTGATTTGAAAAGATCTGGTTCCACCGTTAATAGTGAATGAAATGACACAGAAGAATGCACTTGGGAGAGGACTCGGGGCCCTTATCGACGGCGTTGAGAAGGAGGTCCTTGAAAGAAAGGTTGAAGCCAATCTCAATATCCCGACCGACTCGATCGATGCCAATCCTTTCCAGCCGAGGACCCATTTTGATGAGCAGGCCCTTGAAGACCTGGCTGCATCGATAAAAAAGCTCGGGATCGTTCAGCCGCTTGTTGTAAGGGAAACAGGAAACGGAAGATACCAGCTCATCGCTGGTGAAAGGCGATTGAGGGCGGCACGCATTGCCGGGATCCAGCAGGTGCCAGCTTATATCAGGACTGCAGATGACCAGGCGATGCTCGAACTCGCACTCGTTGAGAACATCCAGCGTGAAGACCTCGATTCGGTTGAGGTTGCCATCAGCTTCCAGCGGCTAATTGAAGAGTGCAGGCTCACCCAGGAAGAGCTTAGCGAAAGAGTGGGAAAGCAGCGTTCCACGATTTCAAATTACCTCAGGCTTCTCAAGCTTCCTGCTGAGATCCAGCTCGGGATCAGGAACAAGCACCTCATGATGGGCCATGCCCGAACCCTCATCAATATTGAGAATCCGAAGCTCCAGATGGATGTCTATTACAGGATCATCGACGGGGACCTTTCCGTCAGGCAGGCTGAAGAGCTTGTAAGGACGCTTCAGACAGAAAAGATAAAGGACCCGGCAAGAAAGGAAAGAAAACAGAAGCTGAATGAGGATTTCCGCCAGCTTTCCGAACATCTTGACCGTATATTCTCGACAAAAGTCAGTTTCAGGATTAACGACCTGGGTAAGGGGAAGATTGTGATACCCTTTGAAAATCCTGAAGAGATGGAACGTATTTTGGGGGTTTTCGACCGGCTCAACTCCTGAAAATAATTATATTTGACGCACTGAGTCTGTCTGAGACCAGCTAAAACCGGTTGTTTGGCTTTGAGGAATGTTCATAAGATAGCTTTTCTTCTTGCGGTAATGGTATTTTCCCTTTTACAGGGAGCAGATGCCCAGGATTCCATTCCTCCTGCCGCAGAGAAAAAAGCTGAGATTATGCGCCACGCCTTCAGGCCCGACCCGCTTAAAGCCACCATGCTGGCTGTGGCATTTCCCGGTCTTGGGCAGGTATATAACAGGAAATACTGGAAAATACCTCTTGTATACGCGGGTTTCGGGGCGCTGGTTTACACAATAAGCTTTAATGGGAATAATTATAATAAGATGATGAAGGCTTACCAGGATTTCACTGATAAGATCCCCGCTACCCAAAGCTATATCCCGCTGATATCCTGGGCTCAGCCGAGTGAGTACGACCCGGTCCTCTTCCCCCTTACAGCCGTCCCCTCGAATACTTCATGGGTCAAGGACAGGCTGCTCGAATCAGTCGATTACTACAAGAAGTACCGCGACCTTTCATATATCGGTATCGCAGCCTGGTACGTCCTGACTGTCATCGATGCCAATGTAGATGCAAGCCTTTTCAACTATGACATCAGCAATAAGCTCGACCTGGCAATTTCGCCGGTCAGGATGCCGGTCAGTGGATTTTTTGGCGCCGGAATAAATATAGGAATAGTTTATACGTTTTAATCCTGAAATGAATAAAGTGTGATGAAGATTAAACCTCTGCTGCTGATTTTCTTACTTGTGACCCTTTCGGTCAGGTTGTTCGGTGAAAATGATACGATCATACTAAGGTCTGAGATCTATACCGAGAAGATCACCAGGGATCTCGACAGCCTTGTGAACAGCTGGTATGTCAGGATGGCTTTTGAGAATAATCCGAATATGTTCACCGGTGATTCTGTGGGGACCGAGTTTCCCGATTCGGTTTACAAGGGACGCCTGGCAAAGGTCTATTCCATTATTAAGCTTCCATACAACAGCATAATAAGGAACCATATACATGTTTATACAATAAGGCAGAGGGAGAAGTTCAGCGCGGTCCTCGGGATGATGGATTACTATTTCCCCATGATCGAGGATATCTTCGACGCCAACGGGCTCCCCTCCGAGCTGAAATACATGGCCGTCATTGAGTCGGCCCTTAATCCCAATGCAGTGAACAGGTATTCGGGGGCTACCGGATTGTGGCAGTTCATGTTCAGCACCGGGCGGCTTTACGGTCTTACCATCAACTCACTCGTGGACGAACGCCGCGATCCCGTCAAGGCGACCCAGGCGGCGGCAAGGTATATCAAGGATCTCTACAATATTTACAACGACTGGATCCTCGTGATAGCTGCATTCAACTGCGGGCCAGGAAATGTAAACAAGGCTATCCGCCGGTCAGGCAACAAGAAGGATTACTGGGATATCTACTACAGGCTCCCCAGGGAAACAAGAGGGTATATCCCGCAATACGTGGCAGCCACATACGCCATAAACTACTACAGGGAACATAACATCGTGCCGCTCCCGCTCAATATTCCGGTATCGACCGATACCATCATGGTCAATAAGGATATTCACCTCAGGCAGATTTCAGAGGTAATGGGCTTGTCTCTCGAAGAGCTGAAGGCATTGAATCCGCAGTATAAGACGGGCCTCATCCCGGGATCATCAAAACCGATGTCGCTCACGCTTCCTGTAAACCACCTCGGCGATTTCATTGATCTCAACGACACGATCAGAAGCTACAAGGCTGATCTTTACCTTTCGAGAGTGAACCAGATAGCCGATCCTGCAAGGTCTTCCTATGTTCCCGCCGATGTGAAGGGCAAGGCCAAGATCCTTTATACGGTCAAGGACGGCGACAACCTTGGATTTATTTCGGAATGGTTTCATGTGGGCGTTTCAGACATCAGGTACTGGAACAATATCTACCGTAACACCATAAGGGTAGGACAGAAGCTTGCAATCTTCGTTGACCCGTCCAGGGCTGAGAATTATACAAAAATCAATACAATGTCCCTTGCTGAAAAGCAGCAGATGTCGGGTAAGCCGGCTCCCGTTACAACGGTAGCAGCAGTCGTACCGACCGACCAGGCAGAGGGTGACTACATCACCTACAGGGTTCGTTACGGCGACACGATCTGGGACATAGTCAAGATGTTTGACAATGTCACTGCGACCGATGTGCTTACACTCAATAATATTTCCGATCCGGGTAAAATCAAGGTCGGGCAGATACTAAAAATCAGGAAGAAGAGCTGATCCATGTAAAATGCGCCCATTCAGGTCGTTCCTATTACTGCTTGTTTTTCTGATCTGCTTTGCGGGCCTTTCCTACATTCTGCCATGGAAACTCAACCTACCGGGGATCGAAGACATCATCCCGAAGGAAATTTCCGGCAAGCTTCCCCTTCGTCATAAAACTGGTCCCAAAGCCGGAGCGGTCACTCCCGATTCATTGAATATAACCAGGAAAGTGAGCCGCGGGAAGCAGGCTCCGGATCTGTCTCTCTCCTCAGTTCCTGCCGACTCCCTGAAAAGCCGGTACCCGGAACCATCCGAGCCTGCTTCACCCCCTCCGCTCGGGAGCTTCCTTGATTCTCTCAGGGATTCGAAAGGGCAGGTCAGGATAATGTATTATGGAGATTCACAGATTGAAGGCGACAGGATAACATCCTACCTCAGGGACAATCTCAGGAAAAATGGTCCCGGCGGGACCGGTCCGGGCCTTTTTCTTCCTGTGATGCCCGTGACTTACACCAGGTCGGTCTATATCAGGGCTTCCTCGAACTGGCAGAGATACAACTATCTGTCATTCAGGAACAGGGAGATCACTCACAGGAGGCTTGGGCCTTTCATGGCATTCTGCAGGTATCTTCCCGAAGGCAGCAATTCGACCGCCGTCACAAAGGCCTGGATTAAGGTTGTTCCATCAGTCCTGGCCGACAGCTCTTCGATGGAATATGATGTGCTGCGGATCTTTTATACAAACAGGAAGGAGCCTGTGGATCTCGTTGTCAGGTCCGATAAGCTGCCTGAACTTAACGGCACGCTAGAGGTCACTGATCAGTTGAAGGAATTCAGGTGCCCCCTCGGGAAGGCAGGGAACCTTCTCATCGAGTTTTCCGGCGTTGGGAGTCCCGACATCTACGGCATAAGCATCGAAAGCGACAAGGGTGTCATAATCGACAATATACCGCAGAGGGGCAGCGCAGGGCTTGAATTCACCATGGTCGACAGCCTTAACCTGCGTCAGGCTTTCGGGCTTCTGAAACCCGATCTGATCATCCTTCATTTCGGCCTGAACATCGTGAAGAACCTGAGCGGGAGCTACACCTACTATGAAAAGGGCTTGTCGCGCCAGATCGCGCTATTGAACAGGCTCTGCCCGCCGGGTACCAGGTTCCTTCTTGTCGGACTTACGGATATGGCATATGCCGAAGGTGACGAGATCAAGCCGTTTCCCAACCTGCAGATGATTATGGATGCACAGAAAAAAGCTGCAGGCGCGACGAACAGTGTCTTCTGGGACGCATTCGGCGCCATGGGCGGGAAATCGTCGATAATCAAATGGTTTGAGATGGATCCCCCGCTGGCGAAGAAGGACTATATTCATTTCACTGACCAGGGTGCCGATACCCTGGCTCATGCAATGATGACCCAGCTCTTCACTGCCTCTGTACCCCCGCCCGATACTGCCCACCTTGTCGCTGCGGTAAATGTGGTTGATACGGTTTCGAAAGTCATGGCAGATAGTGGACCGGGGCAGGCAGGACAGCAAGGGAATGAGAGTTTTTTCAGGACCCTTGCGGCGTGGGCCCTGAGGTATGATCAGACCAATCCGTTCATTTTCACTTCCCCGGCATTCTGGATCTTTTTCCTCTTCGTGCTCCTGGGCTACAGCCTGATATATAAACGCCTGATCCTCCGAAATCTGTACCTGTTTCTCGTGAGCCTGTTCTTTTATTACAAGACCGGAGGTTTCTTCCTGTTCATACTTATTTTCGTGACCGTTATCGACTATGCCTGCGGCCTGCTGATTTATAATGCCAGGAGGAAGACAGCCAGGAAGATATTCGTTCTGGCGAGCATCATTTCAAATCTGGGCCTGCTCGGGTATTTCAAGTACACAGGCTTCATTGTAAGCACTGTGAACAGCCTGTTCCACACGAATTTCAAGGTGGTCGATTTGCTGTCATCGTTCTCTAATTCAGTCCTTGGCACTACTTTCGACATCAGCTACATAATACTCCCCGTGGGGATATCATTCTTTACATTTCAGTCGCTCAGCTATACGATCGATGTTTACAGGAGGAAAATGGAACCGGTAAGGAATATTGTGGATTTCGGTTTCTACGTTTCATTTTTTCCCCACCTGGTCGCCGGGCCGATTGTCAGGGCCTCGGTCTTTATCCCGCAGATCTACCAGGATTTCAAGATCACTCCGAGGGAGTTCAGCCACGCCCTCTACATGATCTCCAAGGGGCTCATCAAGAAGGTGATCATATCAAACTTCATCGCGGTCAATTTCATCGACAGGGTATTCGACATGCCATCGGTCTATTCGGGCTTTGAGAACCTGCTGGCGATCTATGGCTATGGCCTTCAGATCTACTGCGACTTCTCGGGCTATACCGATATAGCCATCGGGGTGGCATTGATACTTGGATTCAGGCTGCCCGTTAACTTCAACTCCCCGTACAAGGCATCAAACATCTCGGATTTCTGGAAGCGATGGCATATTTCATTATCCCAGTGGCTGAGGGATTACCTCTATATCTCGCTCGGCGGGAACCGGAACGGGAAGGTGCGAACATGTATAAACCTGATGATCACCATGCTCCTGGGAGGATTATGGCACGGGGCAAACATAAGATTTATCATCTGGGGGGGCCTTCATGGCATTGGATTGGTCATTAATAAAATATGGGAATGGCTGTTCGGCGGTGTGAAAACGGGAAGGACGATCGTGAAGGTGATCTCGGTATTCCTTACGTTCCAGTTTGTAAGTTTCTGCTGGATATTCTTTCGTGCACCTGATCTCCAGAGTGCCGGACTGATGCTGCACCAGATCGTCCGGAGCTTTTTGCCGTCCTCCTTCAGCGATCTGTTCAGGGTTTACTCGAGTGTCTTTTCACTTATAGCGGCCGGGTACCTTATCCATTTCCTTCCCGAGAAGTTCAAGGAATCGTACAGGGGCATCTTCATCAGGATACCCCTTGCGGCCCAGGTCTTCATTGTCCTGATCGTTGCGGTAATGCTGTTTCAGATGAGGACCAACGAGATCCTGCCGTTTATTTATTTCAGGTTCTGAGAGAAAACTTAAACGGAGATCACTGAGAAGTCACGGAGATCACAGAGAATACTTTACAGATAATTTCCGGTCGTTTCGTGGTTCTTTACAAAAGGCGCAACAGCCCTGTCGTAAATACCCATTACATAGGCTATCGCCATTCCGTAGTTTGTGACGGGAACCCCTGCCCTGATGGCCGGCAGGAGCCGGTTATGGATCTGTTTCCTTGTGATCATGCATCCCCCGCACTGGATAACGAGCGAATAGTCGGCAATGGGACGCGGGGGAGAATCGAGGCCTGCAACAACGTCAAAGCCCAATTTTTTCCCCGTGAAATTGGTGATCCAGCGGGGGATCTTGGTACGGCCGATATCATCGCACGCAACATGATGCGTGCATGATTCGAGGAGAAGGATCCTGTCGCCGTCCTTCAGCTCCGAGATTTTCGGGGTACCCTTCAGATAGCTTTCGAAATCGCCCTTGAATCTTGCCAGCATGATGCTGAAGCTGGTGAGCGGAATATCCTTCGGGATCGAGGCGTCGGCCTTGACAAAGACCTGGGAATCGGTTACGGCCAGGGCAGGCCTGATCTTAGTCCTGTTAAGGAATGCATCAACCTCCCGTTCCTTCAGGACAATTGCAACCGCATCGTTATCGAGGATATCCCTGATTGCCTGGACCTGAGGCAGAATCAGCCTGCCTTCAGGGGCTTCCACATCGACCGGTGTTATTAGAATAACAGCATCGCCCCGGTTTATCAGGTCGCCCAGGAGGGCCGGAGTCCTGTATGAATGTTCCGGAATTGTTTCCCGGATCCGGTCAATAAGCTCCTCGAAGTTTCGCCTGTCGGCAGCCGAGAATTCCAGAAGATCGGTGCCGGCAACCGCCTTTATCTTTTTCATGAATTCTCCGGAAGGCTTCTGAAGGTCCGATTTATTATGAATGATGATGAAAGGAATATCGCCGGAACGGAATTTCCCGGCAAGTTCCTCTTCCGGGTCACCCCATGTATTATCAGTAACCACCAGCAATGCAAGGTCGATGATGTCGAGTGTTTTCAGGGTACGGTCGACACGCTTGAGTCCCAGTTCTCCCGAATCGTCGATCCCTGCTGTATCGATGAGTATCACGGGGCCGAAGCCGGTTATCTCGAACGATTTTTTAACCGGGTCGGTGGTTGTTCCGGCATGTTCGGATACAATGGCAATGTCCTGTCCTGCAAGGCAGTTGATCAGGCTGCTTTTGCCGTTGTTCCTCCGTCCGAAGATCCCGATATGTGGTTTTGCGTCCCTCCCTTTGGACATTTCAATTTAAATTTTGTGCAAAGTTAGCAAAATATGGAAGACGGACGATGCAAGATGCACGTGCAAACGACTCCCGCCATCAGTAAGGCTTAGGCGGGCGAAGCATGATTAATGTGGATTGCAGCTGCAGGCTGCTGTCCCGGGAGCGCCGGCAGGAGTTTTTCACGCGACATCCGGATCTTAAGCATGATTTTAGAACAAGAGTTGCCGGACATACTAAATTAATAGCTGAATATGGCATTGACTTTTAGATGAAAATAGTCTAAATTAGATGTCAAACCTGACCTATAGTAAGTGCCCTCAGGAGATTTGGTTGAAATTTTTAATAAGGAACGGCAAAGGTGAAAAGTCTCCTGATTACTGACTTTAATCGACCCAACCTATGAAATCAGCCTTGATGATTTTGTTCCTGTACTTTTCAGGGACTTCTTTTTTTGTGGGAGCTTCACAGCAGGAACAGTTAACGGGAGTTGTGACAGATGCTGCCACCGGCGAACCAATGCAGGGACTTTTATGAAAGGGAGAGGAGGGAATTGGAGAATAGGAGAA
>DCFQ01000059.1:0-167 GCA_002319915.1 Bacteroidales bacterium UBA1800
TGGTCAGAAATTACAGATTGTTAAACTTGTGAAGGATATCACCGGTCTTGGTCTGAAGGAAGCCAAGGCAGTAGTTGATGCTGCCCCGTCTCCTGTAAAGGAAGGTGTATCAAAGGATGAAGCAGAAGCTATTAAAGGTCAATTGGTAGAAGCAGGAGCTGAAGTTG
>DCFQ01000059.1:416-6563 GCA_002319915.1 Bacteroidales bacterium UBA1800
GAAGCAGGAGCTGAAGTTGAACTTAAATAAGATATACCTGTTTACCGGGTTTTAGGTTTAGTTCCGCCAAATGGCGGAACTAAGCCTTTTCGTTCTTTTAAATTATAAGTTCACTTAATCTTTTTATAAATGTCCTCAAAATATACTGAAAGAATAAGTTTTGCTTCCAGGAAAAGCCAATTGGATTATCCGGATTTTCTGGAAGTTCAGTTAAAATCATTCGGAGAGTTTTTCCAACTGGGGACAACTCCCGAAAACAGGAAAAAGGAAGGACTCTTCAAGGTCTTTACAGAAAATTTCCCAATTACAGATACGAGAAATAATTTTGTCCTTGAATTTCTCGATTATTATATCGACCCGCCGCGCTACACAATTGAGGAATGCATTGAGCGCGGACTGACATTCAGCATACCGTTAAAGGCAAAACTAAAACTTTATTGCACAGATCCTGAACACGAGGATTTCGATACTGTCATTCAGGATGTTTATCTCGGAACAGTGCCTTACATGACCGAACGCGGTACGTTCGTGATCAACGGGGCTGAAAGGGTGGTCGTCTCACAGCTGCACAGATCCCCGGGCGTCTTCTTCGGACAGAGCATCCACGCCAACGGTACAAAGCTTTATTCTGCCAGGATCATCCCGTTCAAGGGTTCCTGGATCGAGTTCGCAACCGATATCAACAATGTCATGTACGCCTATATCGACAGGAAAAAGAAACTTCCTGTCACCACATTGCTGAGAGCTATCGGTTTTGAAAGTGATAAAGAGATCCTCGAGATCTTCAACCTTGCTGAAGAGCATAAAGTCTCCAAGACCAATATCAAGAAGCTCGTCGGCCGGAAACTGGCAGCGAGGGTTCTGAAAACCTGGGTCGAGGACTTTGTTGATGAAGATACCGGGGAAGTTGTTTCAATTGAAAGGAACGAGGTGATTCTCGACAGGGAAACAGTCATTGAGCCTGATCACGTCGACATGATCGTCGATTCAGGCGCAAAGGCCATCCTCCTTCACAGGGAGGATATATCCCTTTCGGACTTCGCTATAATATACAACACGCTTCAGAAAGACCCGTGTAACTCTGAAAAGGAAGCGGTAATTTACATCTACAGGCAGCTGCGCAATGCTGAACCGCCCGACGAGGCGACTGCAAGGGATGTGATCGATAAGCTGTTCTTCTCCGACAAGCGTTATGACCTCGGGGAAGTGGGACGTTACCGGATCAACAAAAAGCTCGGCCTTAACACCGAAATGAATGTCAAGATCCTCACCAAGGAAGACATTATCAAGATCATCGGGTATCTCATCGAGCTTATCAATTCAAAGACTGAGGTTGATGATATCGACCATCTCAGCAACAGGAGGGTAAGGACCGTCGGCGAACAGCTTTATGCCCAGTTCGGGGTCGGCCTCGCCCGCATGGCCCGTACTATCAGGGAGAGGATGAACGTGAGGGATAACGAAGTGTTCACCCCGGTGGACCTTATCAACTCCAAGACCCTTTCGTCGGTGATCAACTCCTTCTTCGGGACAAATCAGCTGTCGCAGTTCATGGACCAGACCAACCCGCTGGCCGAGATGACCCACAAACGCCGTATGTCGGCCCTGGGTCCCGGCGGTCTTTCGCGTGAAAGGGCAGGGTTCGAGGTCAGGGACGTTCATTACACCCATTACGGACGCCTGTGCCCCATCGAAACCCCTGAAGGTCCGAACATCGGGCTTATTTCCTCTCTTTGCGTTTATGCAAAGATCAATGACCTTGGATTCATTGAAACACCATATCTGAAGGTAAAGGATGCCCAGGTCGATTTAAGTCCCGAAGGTATCCTGTGGCTCAGTGCCGAGGAAGAAGAGGAGAAGATGATCGCCCAGGCGAATGCTCCCCTCCTGAAGGACGGGCATTTTGAGAACCAGAGGGCAAAATGCCGCTACGAGGCAGACTACCCGTTCGAGGAAGTTCACAGGGTCGACCTGATGGACGTTGCCCCGAACCAGATCGCATCGATAGCCGCATCGCTTATTCCCTTCCTTGAGCACGACGACGCAAACAGGGCGCTTATGGGATCGAACATGATGCGCCAGGCTGTTCCCCTCATCAACCCGGAATCACCGATCGTGGGAACCGGCCTTGAGGCACAGGTCATCAGGGACAGCCGCATACTATATGTTGCTGAAGGCGACGGTGTGGTTGAATACGTTGATGCCAACGAGATAGTGATAAGGTATACCCGTACTGATGAGGAGAAGTTCGTAAGCTTCGACGACGACACAAAACGGTATACGCTTCCCAAATACAAAAAGACAAATCAGAACACCTGCATCAACCTTATCCCTGTTGTAAAGAAAGGTGAAAAAGTTACAAAAGGGCAGGTGCTCACCGAGGGTTACGGGACGAAGGGCGGGGAACTTGCCCTCGGGCGTAACCTGAAGGTTGCATTCATGCCATGGAAAGGCTACAACTTTGAGGATGCAATTGTAATTTCCGAGAAGGTTGTCCAGGAGGATATGTTTACATCGGTCCATATCGATGAATATCTTCTTGAGGTGCGTGATACCAAGCGCGGACTCGAGGAACTTACCTCCGATATTCCGAATGTGAGTGAAGAAGCCACAAAGAACCTCGACGAGAACGGGCTTATCCGTATCGGTGCGCACATCATGCCGGGGGATATCCTTATCGGGAAGATCACGCCGAAAGGAGAATCAGATCCTTCGCCCGAGGAAAAACTGCTCAGGGCAATATTCGGAGACAAGGCCGGTGATGTGAAAGATGCATCGCTG
This sequence comes from Bacteroidales bacterium UBA1800, assembly GCA_002319915.1. Taxonomy (GTDB): domain Bacteria; phylum Bacteroidota; class Bacteroidia; order Bacteroidales; family VadinHA17; genus LD21. The sequence goes on from DCFQ01000059.1 coordinate 3,198, forward strand.
AAAGCAGGTCCGTCGCTCGAAGGTGTCGTTATCGACAAAAAGCTCTTCACAAGGGCTATCAAGGACAGGAAGGCAAAGGCTGTTGAGAAACCGCTGCTCGATAAGATCGAGGCCGATTTCAACAGGAGTGTTGAGGAGCTTAAGACCAGGCTCGTCGATAAGCTTTTCATCCTTGTGAACGGCAAGACATCCCAGGGAGTGAAGGATTACCTGAATGTTGACATTATTCCCAAAGGGAGCAAGTTCACTCTGAAACAGCTCCAGGAGATCGATTTTCTCAATATCAATCCCAACAAATGGACCACTGATAAGAAGAAGAACGATAGCATAAAGCAGCTCCTTCATAATTACATCATCAAGTACAAGGAGATTGACGGGATATACAAGCGCAAGAAGTACAACATTACTATCGGCGATGAGCTTCCTGCAGGCATCGTAAGGCTTGCAAAGGTTTACATCGCAAAGAAGCGCAAGGTCAAGGTAGGCGACAAGATGGCAGGCCGCCACGGGAACAAGGGTATTGTTGCCAAGATCGTCCGCCCGGAAGACATGCCGTTCCTTGAGGACGGCACCCCGGTCGACATCGTGCTCAACCCTCTTGGCGTTCCTTCCCGAATGAACCTTGGCCAGATCTACGAAACCGTTCTAGGGTGGGCAGGACAGAAGCTTGGTCTTACGTTCTCAACCCCTATCTTCGACGGGGCCACTATTGACCAGATCACGGAATACACCGAAAAGGCAAAGCTTCCCAAGTACGGCAAAACATACCTGTACGACGGAGGTACCGGCGAACGGTTCGACCAGCCTGCGACTGTCGGTGTGATCTATATGATGAAACTTGGTCATATGGTTGATGATAAGATGCATGCCCGTTCGATAGGACCATACTCGCTTATTACCCAGCAGCCGCTGGGAGGTAAAGCGCAGTTCGGAGGTCAGCGTTTCGGTGAAATGGAAGTGTGGGCTCTCGAAGCATTCGGTGCCGCACATATCCTTCAGGAAATACTGACAATCAAATCCGACGACGTTATCGGCCGCGCAAAAGCTTACGAATCGATCGTGAAGGGTGAGCCAATGCCGCAACCGGGAATTCCTGAGTCGCTTAATGTGCTTCTGCACGAGCTGCGTGGTCTTGGATTGAGCGTGATCCTCGACTGACGGGGATGCAATTATCTGTTTAATTAATTGAAAAAATAAATTTCAGTATATGTCATTCAGAAGAGATAACAAGGCAAAGACAAGTTACTCAAAGATCTCAATTGGTCTTGCTTCACCCGAGGAGATCCTCGATCGTTCGAGCGGTGAAGTGCTGAAGCCTGAAACAATAAATTACCGGACCTATAAGCCCGAACGTGACGGATTATTCTGTGAACGGATTTTCGGGCCGGTCAAGGATTATGAATGCCACTGTGGGAAATATAAGAGGATACGGTATAAAGGTATCGTTTGCGACAGGTGCGGGGTAGAGGTGACGGAGAAGAAGGTCCGCCGTGAAAGGATGGGACACATTTCGCTTGTCGTTCCGATCGCGCATATCTGGTATTTCAGGTCGCTGCCCAACAAGATCGGGTATCTTCTAGGACTTCCGACAAAGAAGCTTGATTCCATCATTTATTACGAAAGATACGTGGTCATCAACCCGGGGATCAAGGCTGCTGACGGTGTAAAATACCTGGATTTCCTTACGGAAGAGGAATACCTTGAGATCACCGAGTCTCTTCCCAAGGAGAACCAGTATCTCGAGGATAACCATCCTGACAAATTCGTAGCAGATATGGGCGCTGAAGCACTTTACAAGCTTCTGGGTCGTATCGACCTCGATGATCTCTCATATTCCCTCCGCCACAGAGCAAACACCGAGACTTCACAGCAGCGTAAGAATGAAGCTCTGAAGAGACTACAGGTTGTCGAGGCTTTCAGGGAATCAAAGCACGTCAATAAGCCCGAATGGATGATCATCAAGGTCGTCCCGGTCATTCCTCCCGAACTGAGGCCGCTTGTGCCGCTCGATGGCGGACGTTTTGCAACCAGCGACCTGAACGACCTGTACAGGCGCGTCATCATCAGGAATAACCGTCTGAAGAGGCTCATAGAGATCAAGGCGCCCGAAGTGATCCTTCGCAACGAAAAGAGAATGCTTCAGGAAGCCGTCGATTCCCTGTTCGACAACTCGAGGAAGGCAAATGCCGTAAAGACCGACGCCAACAGGCCGCTGAAATCTCTGAGCGACAGCCTTAAGGGCAAACAGGGCAGGTTCCGTCAGAACCTTCTCGGTAAAAGGGTTGACTATTCGGCACGTTCAGTGATCGTAGTCGGTCCGGAGCTTGGCCTGCATGAATGCGGACTTCCGAAAGACATGGCTGCAGAGCTTTACAAGCCGTTTATCATCAGAAAGCTCATTGAACGCGGTATTGTGAAGACCGTCAAATCAGCCAAGAAGATAGTTGACAGGAAGGACCCGGTTGTTTGGGATATCCTGGAGAATGTTCTTAAAGGACATCCGGTCCTCCTTAACCGTGCTCCAACACTGCACAGGCTGGGTATCCAGGCATTCCAGCCGAAACTTATCGAAGGAAAGGCAATCCAGCTTCACCCTCTCGTCTGTACAGCTTTCAACGCTGACTTCGACGGTGACCAGATGGCGGTCCATCTTCCGCTTGGAAACACTGCAATACTTGAGGCACAGATACTTATGCTTGCCTCTCACAATATCCTGAATCCTGCCAACGGTGCACCGATCACAGTGCCCTCACAGGACATGGTCCTGGGCCTTTACTATATAACAAAGGGAAAGAGGAGCGCAGCCGGCGAAAAGGTGCGAGGTGAAGGCCTGATATTCTATTCCCCCGAGGAAGTGAACATCGCCTACAATGAAAACAAGGTGGACCTTCATGCATTTATAAAAGTGAAGGCAAATGACAGGGTCGACGGGGAACTGGTTAACCATCTGATCGATACAACGGTCGGAAGGGTTATTTTCAATCAGCACGTTCCTGCAGAGGTCGGTTTCATAAACGAGATCCTTACCAAGAAATCCCTCAGGGATATCATCGGCAGGGTGCTCAAGCTGGCCGGCATGGCAAAGACTGCAGATTTCCTCGATGCAATCAAGAACCTCGGGTTCTATATGGCTTTCCGCGGAGGATTGTCATTCAACCTTGACGATGTCATCATTCCTGAGGAGAAGACCAAGTTCGTTACCGAAGGGTACGAACAGGTTGAAGAAGTCCTCAACAACTACAGCATGGGGTTCATTACGAACAACGAACGCTATAACCAGATCATCGACATCTGGACACATGTCAACGCCAGGCTGACCCAGTCGCTGATGAAGCAGCTGTCAAACGACAAGCAGGGCTTCAATTC
>DCFQ01000059.1:6881-18105 GCA_002319915.1 Bacteroidales bacterium UBA1800
CAGCTCTCCGGGATGAGGGGCCTTATGGCAAAACCTCAGAAATCGGGATCGACCGGATCAGAGATCATCGAGAACCCGATCCTGTCGAACTTCAAGGAAGGTCTTTCGGTCCTCGAGTACTTCATATCAACCCACGGTGCCCGCAAGGGTCTTGCCGATACCGCCCTTAAGACAGCTGATGCAGGATACCTTACCCGAAGGCTCGTCGACGTTTCACAGGACGTGATCATCAACGAGGAGGACTGCGGAACACTCAGGGGCCTCGTGGCAACTGCCATCAAGAAGAATGAGGAGGTCGTCGAGTCCCTTTATGAAAGGATACTCGGACGTACCACCGTACATGATATATTCCATCCGCTTACAGGTGAACTGATAGTGGAATCCGGGCAGGAGCTCACCGAAGAGCTTGCAAGGAAGATTGAAGATTCACCGATCGAGCAGGTTGAGATCCGTTCAGTTCTTACCTGCGAGTCGAAAAAAGGCGTGTGCGCAAAGTGCTACGGACGAAACCTTGCAACAGGCCATATGGTCGAGAAGGGAGAAGCTGTGGGCGTTATCGCTGCGCAGAGTATCGGGGAACCAGGAACACAGCTTACACTCCGTACATTTCACGTCGGTGGTACCGCTTCCAATATCACCACTGAATCGAGGCTTATTGCCCGTTACAGCGGTATTGCGGAGATCGACGAACTCAGATCGGTTCCAAAGAAGGATCCTGATAAGGGTGATATAGACATAGTTATCGGCCGTCTTGCAGAGCTCAGGATCGTTGACAAGAAGACCGGCATTGCACTGACCACACACACCATACCGTATGGTTCCAAGCTTTACATCAAGCCCGGGACCGAGGTGGAAAAGGGAAAGCTTATCTGCGAATGGGACCCGTTCAACGCGGTCATCATTGCAGAGCTTGGAGGTAAGGTAGCATATGATTTCCTTATCGACGGTGTGACTTTCCGTGAGGAATCCGACGAACAGACAGGATTCAAGGAGAAAGTGATCATTGAAAGCAGGGACAAGACCAAGAACCCGGCTATCAAGATAATGAGCCCCAAGAATGAAGAGCTCAGGTTGTATAACCTGCCTGTCGGAGCTCACCTGGTGCTTGAACCGGATAAGATGGCAGAGGCTGGAGACGTTCTCGCCAAGATCCCAAGGGCTGTCGGAAAATCGGGTGATATAACCGGAGGTCTTCCGAGGGTCACCGAGTTGTTTGAGGCACGTAATCCCTCGAACCCGGCAATAGTATCCGAAATCGATGGTGAGGTCACCTTCGGGAAGATCAAGAGAGGAAACAGGGAGATCTCGATCAAGTCAAAGACTGGTGAGCTCAAGAAATACCTTGTTCCGCTTTCAAAACAGATCCTGGTCCAGGAGAACGATTATGTAAAGGCAGGCGTACCGCTGTCAGACGGTGCAATAACTCCGTCCGACATCCTGGCTATCAAAGGCCCGACGAAAGTTCAGGAGTATATAGTAAACGAGATCCAGGAGGTTTATCGTCTCCAGGGGGTTAAGATCAATGACAAGCATTTCGAGATCATTGTGCGCCAGATGATGCGCAAGGTCGAGATCGTCGATCCGGGTGACACCAAATTCCTTGAACGGCAGGTTGTTGACAAGCTTGATTTCATGGATGAGAACGACTGGATCTACGGCAAGAAGTATATTGTCGAATCCGGAGATGCACAGACACTTCGCCCGGGTATGATAGTGACCGCTCGTAAAATGAGGGACGAGAACTCGATCCTCAAGCGAAAGGATCTGAAGACTGTCGAGGCACGTGATGCCGTTCCTGCAACCTCGAACCAGGTCCTGCAGGGGATCACCAGGGCAGCTCTCCAGACAAACAGCTTCTTCTCCGCCGCTTCATTCCAGGAGACCACCAAGGTTCTGAATGAGGCTGCTATCCTTGGAAAGGTTGATAAGCTGGAAGGGCTGAAGGAAAATGTGATAGTCGGTCACCTTATCCCTGCCGGAACCGGACTTCGTGAATACAACAGCATAATTGTCGGTTCTCTCGAGGAACTGGAGAGCCTTTCGGGCACACCGGTCGAATCAGAGACCGAAGCTGGCAGTTAATTAATAATAATTCACTCATGTCAGAGATGGAACAGAAGAATGCCGGTCAGATAAGTATCGAGCTGAATGAGGAAGTCGCACAGGGAACCTATTCGAACCTTGCTGTGATCACTCATTCGTCCTCAGAATTCGTAATTGATTTCGTGAGGATAATGCCGGGTATCCCGAAAGCTCAGGTTAAGTCAAGGATAATCCTTACTCCCGAGCATGCCAAGAGACTTGTCGCTGCGCTGCAGGACAATATCTCGAAATATGAATCGGTGCACGGGATGATAAAAGAAGTGAATGGATCTGCACCGGTATTGCCTATGACATTCGGAGGGCCGACAGCACAGGCCTGAATTTACTGGAAATCAAATAGAAGGGGTTGCCGATCAACCCCTTTTTTTATTGCCGCAGGCACCATGCTATTATTGGGTCAATTTCGTATATTTCCATAAAATTATGGCATTGCGACAACTTACCGTTTCGTTCATCGGTGCAGGCAAAGTAGCTGAAGCACTCTGCAGGCGTTTCCGGGAAGCGGGGCTGAGAATTGGAATGATCGTGTCGAGAGACAGTGCCGGGGGGATGAAGCTTGCAGTCGATTGCGGTGCTCTGTGGAGCCCGGACCCCGTTTTCCCGGAGGATACGGATATTGTAATCGTTGCCGTTCCTGATGACTCTGTTGCCGGGGTTCTTTCATCTGCCAGTGCCGGTGAAGGGACGATAATTGCCCATACCGCCGGAAGCCTTGGACTTGAAGTATTTCCTGCATGGATGAAGAATACAGGCGTATTCTATCCCCTCCAGACATTCACGAAGGGACGGAGAGTGGAATTTGGGGGCCTGCCATTCTTTATTGAAGCTTCCGGTGAAAGTACATTTGAAAATCTTTCCCGGCTTTCCGAGGCTATAGGCGGCAGAGCCTTCCGGCTCGATGATGAACAGAGGAGATGCCTTCATGCGGCAGCCGTATTTGTTAATAATTTCACAAACTATATGCTCACTGCCGGGAAGAGCATCACCGGCCATGCCGGATTGGATTTCACACTGCTGGGACCGCTCATCCGGGAGACAGTTGACAAGGCCCTCGCTGCAGGTCCGGAAGTCTCGCAGACCGGGCCGGCAATAAGAGATGACCGTGGAACGATTGAAAAACATATCAAATTATTATCTTTCTCCCCCGAATTGCAGAAACTTTATATGGAAGTTACAGAAGCAATAACCGCTCATTACAAAAAGTCTGAAAAATGACCAATTTTAAAGAAGATCTGGTCCGGGTCAAGGCCTTTGTGTTCGATATCGACGGCGTATTGTCGCTCCAGACGATAGGGCTGAATGCTTTTGGCGTACCGAACCGCACCATAAATCTTCGTGACGGGTATGCGCTTCAGCTCGCTGTTAAGAAGGGTTACTATATCGGGGTCATATCAGGATGCAGCTCGAAAGAGTACCTGAAAAGGCTCAGGCTGCTGGGCATCAAGGATATTTACCTGAACAGCAGGTCGAAAATAGAGCATTTCCGCCACTTTCTCAGGAAGCATGACCTGAATAAGTCCGATGTCCTGTTCATGGGCGACGATATCCCTGATTTTGAGGTCATGAAGGAAGCCGGAATAGCGGTTTGCCCGGTTGATGCCGACAGTGAAATTAAACAGGTATCGGCATATATCTCCGACAGGAAGGGAGGAGAAGGATGCGTGAGGGATGTAATCGAGCAGGTGATGAGGCTTCATGACAAATGGATGGGAAATGATGCATTTGACTGGTAAACTATGATAGCTTTCCTGAGACTCATAAGATGGCAGAACCTCCTGCTGATAATCGCCACAATGGCCCTGATGCGCTTTGCAGTTATTGGACCGGTGATCGGAAAGATCAACGTTGTGCTGATCGAGGGAAACGCCGGTGAGATCCCCATGACCCTCCAGTTCCCGTGGTTTGACTTTGTGCTGCTGGTGCTGGCAACAGTATTCATTGCTGCCGGAGGGTACGTTATAAACGATTATTTCGATATCAAGACCGACCTGATAAACAGGGGAGAAGTGATCGTTGGGACAAAAATACCCCGCAGGAAAGCGATGATGCTACACAGCATCCTCAATATAGCCGGCGTGGGCCTTGGTTTTTTTATCTCATGGAAGATCGGTTATTTCTGGATGGGGATTCTTTTCCTCATCGTCACAGGGCTTCTCTATTTTTATTCCGCAAGTTACAAAAGGCAGTTCCTTGTCGGGAATCTTATTGTAGCCTTGCTTGTTGCTGCAGTCCCAATGCTGGTTGCAGTGTATGAATGGCCAGCATTGTACAGATTCTATGCTGAGAAAGCGATGACCATCCCGAAAGTCGACGTTGTTTTCTGGTGGATGGGGGGATTCGCCCTTTTTGCGTTCCTCTCGACACTTATCAGGGAAGTGATTAAGGATATTGAGGATTTCGAGGGAGACCTGGCTTATGGACGGAATACAATCCCTGTGGTCACGGGGGACGTAACCGCACGGGTAATCTCGGTATGCATGATAATAATTACCATCGGCATGCTCTATTCGGCCTGGCATTTCTTCCTAAGTGACCGGATCACATTTATTTACATTACCGCGGCAATCGCTCTTCCTTTGCTTGCCACCGCCGGCTTTCTCGTGTTCGGGCGCGACCGGAAGCATCTCCACCTTGCCAGCCGCCTCATGAAGGTCGTTATGACTACTGGGATCCTCTATTCGGTGCTGGTTAAGATCATTATTACCTGGGACCTGGTCTGATATGCTGGCAGACGACCTTGACCGCTACCGGCTGATACTCGCATCACGCTCGCCAAGGAGGAAGGAGCTTTTGCTTGACCTTGGGCTCAAATTCACAGTTGAGGCAAGAGAGTGGGACGAATCTTTCCCCGGAGAACTGAAGGGAGAGCAAATCGCCTTGTACCTGGCTGAGCGGAAGGCAGATGCATTCCGGAATACACTTGACAGAGACCAGATAGTCATTACAGCCGATACGGTAGTCTGGTGTAACGGCACCCTTCTCGACAAGCCGGCTGACTTTGACGATGCTCTCAGGATCATTGGATCGATCGCGGGAAAAACACATGAGGTGATCACCGGAGTCTGCCTTCTTTCATCCGCCCGACAGAGGTCATTCTATTCTACCACCAGGGTTACCTTTTCGGACCTGAGCGATGAGGAAATCCGGTTTTACGTAGAAAAATTCAAGCCTTATGACAAGGCGGGCGCCTACGGTATCCAGGAATGGATCGGGCTCGCAGCCTGTTCCCGGATCGAGGGCTCATATTTTAATGTCATGGGACTTCCCGTAGAGCTGCTCTATCATGAGCTCGCAAAGTTTATTGAAAACCTGACGCCTGACACCTGATGCCTGACGCCATCAATACGATTTTATCTTCTTCAGCTTGTCGGCATACTTCTTATAAACACCCTCCTGGTCCACGATCTGTTCACGGACTTTCTCCTGCATCCTGTCATTCTTCGGGATATCGGCATTGGCCTTGTCGATTTCATTATTGGCCTTGCTGATCCTGTTCTCCGACGATTCCAGAGAGTTCATTGCCTTCCTTTTCCGCTTCTCGAGGTCCCTGATGGCTTCCGTTTTTTCCTTCTTTGCAGGCCCCTCTTCCATGGTGGTTAACTGGTTGTTCTGCTCGACAAGCCCGGTATTGACGGTCGTCAGCTCGTTGTTCTGGATTGTGATATTCTCCTTGGCGTTAGCGATGGTCGAGTAATTCGACTGTATGGATCTCTGCAGCCGGGATTTCTCATTTTCGAGCGATGAGAGCTCCTTCTGCAGGTCCCGGAGGATCCTTTCCTCCTTATCAGCCTGGTCCCTTGCAACATCAACATACTGATCCCGGGCGAAGTTCTTGAGAAAGGTTCCGGCTTTATTGAATTCGGCTTCACTGTTCTGCGATTCAATATACAGGTCCTTCTTGAGCTCAAAAGAGACCGTCAGGCTGAGGCAGGAGTCAGTTGCTGTAAGCTTGCTGTAGACATTTACCGGGTTTGGGCTTATCTCCTTGATCTTTGCACCGAAAATCGACATTTCACTGTTTTCGGTCACCACCTTTGACTTTGTGCCGGATTGCAGGTTCCTTGTCCATGCCTTGAGTGTCTTTTCATAGTTCACTTCGGGTATATTGACAGAGAGGGCGGGAATAAGGCTGTTCCCGATCTTGAGACTGTCCCCGGTGACAACAATTGCCTGCTGCGGTATGGCCGAGCCGAAGGGGATGGCTAAAAGCAATAATAGAGTAATTTTTATTTTCATAGTTAAAGGTTTAGTTGTCAAATAGATTATCCGTCTAAATTAACTAAAATCAACAAAATAAGTTCAAAACGGACCCGATAAAAATTACAGCGCAATGAAATACCCGGATTGATATCGGAAAATTTTCCGGAACATATTCAGTGGTTGATCACGGAAGATAAATTCGGAATAATTGTTAATTTTAAGTTAGTCGGATTAAGACAGCATAGGACTTAAAATTATTATCTTTCACAAATAAAAAACGAAAATGATCAAAATTGTGGCAGATGATAAGATCCCGTTTCTCAAGGGGATTCTTGAGCCGTTTGCAAATATTTCATATCTGCCCGGAAGGGAAATCACCAGGGAAAGAGTAAGCAGCGCTGATGCCCTGCTGATCAGGACCAGGACAAAATGCAACAGCGAACTTCTCGAGGGGACACCGGTTAAATTCATCGGTACAGGCACCATTGGTTTTGATCATATTGATACCGGATTTTGTGAAAAGAACAAGATTGTCTGGACAAACGCACCAGGCTGCAACTCTTCATCGGTAATGCAATATATCGCATCGGCACTGCTGCGAATATCTTCCGAGACCGGGACAACCCTAAGGGGGAAGACCATCGGGATCGTAGGGGTCGGCAATGTGGGTAAGAAAGTGGAAAGGCTCGTCAAGCTGCTTGGGATGCGGGTCCTGCTCAATGATCCTCCGAGGGCGAGGAAGGAAGGAGATGCGAAATTTGTCAGTCTTGATACTGTACTCACGGAATCCGACTTCATAACCCTTCACGTCCCGCTTAATATGGAGGGGCAGGACAGGACTTTTCAGCTGTTCGATTCGGGTGTTCTCAGGAAGGTCAGGAGAGGTAGCTGGCTTCTCAACACATCAAGAGGTGAAGTCGTTAATACCGACTCGCTTATTGAGGCGCTGAGTGGGGAAAGGCTTTCCGGGGCTGTCATCGATGTCTGGGAAAATGAGCCGGAGATCAGCATTCCGCTCATGCACATGGCTTTCCTGGCTACTCCACATATCGCCGGTTATTCTGCTGACGGCAAGGCCAATGGTACAGCAATGATCGTCAACGCAGTCTCAGATGCTTTCCGGATTCCCCTTCACAACTGGTATCCCGCCGAGGTCCCGGTCCCCGAAAACCCCTTGCTGGTCATCGATGGTGAGGGGAAAGAGAGTGAAGAGATCATACGCAAGGCGGTATCCTACACATATAATATAGTAGAGGATGATGTGAAGCTCCGTTTTGATCCCTCGAGATTCGAACGCTTGCGGGAAACCTATCCCCTAAGGCGTGAATTCGGGTCTTATACGATTAAGCTGAAGAATTATCCCGTAGACGCTTACAGTATACTTAAGGAGCTGGGGTTCAGGCTTATCTGATCTTTCTCCTTAACGATTCCCGCCCCTGGCTTGCCGGCCAGCCACTAATCCTCAGCCTGCAGTGTTTAACCCTTTACCGTTTCAGGTTCAGTCACGGAATAGTTATGCGCTAAGGCAAACTCCTTCACCTGGAATGCGAATGCCTGGAGCCGCGTATCAAGGGAAACGGAATCCTGTCCGTCGTAGGCGATATTGATGAATGGAATATTCTGATGGTCTTTCCTGAAAGAGTCGCTTACGGAGGCAACCAGCGTTCCGGGCATGCAGGTAAACGGCAGGATGGCGGCAATTCCCGAAACCCCCCGGCCTGCGAGGGCTACCGAAGTTCCGAGCGCCACAGCCGGGTCGCCGTCATAATACTGGTTTACATAGGAGTTGCAAAGGCGCAGCATATCGTGCAATGAGACATCCTTGGCATGATCGGTAAGCTTCTTTATTCCCCTGAGCAGCGATCCGGCGATCACCTCCTGCCCGAAACCCTGTATCTTTGACTTGATGATCCCTTTCATGTCGTTCTTCCACCTGCTGTCGCGGGTGAACCGGTGCGTCGAATAGTAGATCCACTCTGAGAAAGGAGCGACAAGTACCTCCACACCCAGTTCCTCGAGCCTGTTGGAAATATTCCCGTTGCACGGGGCATTGTCGCGCATGAATATCTCGCCGATTATTGCGACGACCGGCTTCTTCACGGCGCGATCAACAGGAATGGCCATGAAATCTGCAGCAACTTCCGAAATGACCCTGTGCAGTCCCCGGGCTCCCTTTTCGATGCATCTTTCCAGCTTGCGGATTGCTTCGTCATATACCCTGTCGGCATCACCCCGGTTTATTTCGTATGGCCTGATCTCTCTGTGGATCTTTCTTGCATAGTCAGCCACAACAAATCCCTTCCAGGCATTGATCCTGAATTTCGCGCCATGCTCACCGGCTATATCCTCGTATGAAGTGTCATTTGACGGCGTAATTAGCTCGGCTTTCTCAAAGCCCAGCCTGTCGAACAGTATCCGGTGAAACTGATTGTACTGACCGAACCTGCACGGCCCGTTATGGTCGGGCATGAAGAAGCTCATTTTAGATGGGTCCGCTCCGGGTTCCTGCATCTTCTTTACAAAGCTGCCCGTGGTACAGATCATCGGGAAGCACTCCTTGGAGGAGGTGTATTTTCGGCCGATTGCCAGGTCGGTGTCGTCCTGCCTGGGAAGAACTTCTGAGGGCACCCCAATGCTCCTTGCAGCAGCAGCAATCATGTAAGCCCCGTCATTCATGTACGGGAAATAGAGTATCCTCTCCTTCGGGGGTGATGACGGACTGGGCCTTGGCCTGAAAATCTCGACCTCCCTCTTCTTGTTTTTCTCCGACCCTCTAAGGCTGTCAAGGAAGGCCTCAATCCGGGTGACCATGCCTGCATCCGCCGAATGTTCATCAACTTCCAGGTGAAGGAACGGTTTGCCTTTGAGTTCCTCGGTGACATAATGCCACAGGAATGAATCGGGGCCGCACCTGAAATTGCTGAGGTACACGGCGTACAGGCCGTCAGTTTTTGCCACATGCTGTGCAGCAGCAATGATTTTCTGGCCATTTGGCCAGTACATGTTCCTGTAATTCCCGAATATCTTGTATGGCGACAAGTCAAGCATGTCCACGGGTATGGGCATAACATTCTGACTGATAAGTTTTTCAACAAGACTCAGGTTCAGAATTGGATCAGTACTGTTATATGGTCTTCCAAGCAATACCACGGGGCGGCAATTCTCAGGAACTCTGGAAAGAATATCTTTCCCGTATTCGAGCAATTTGCCTTCGAATGCAACCTGCACCTCATCGGCTTTGTAAATGGCGCTTCTGATTGCAGTTTTCTTCAATCCGAATTTGGTACTGAAATACTCTGTAAGTTCTTTTACAAGGGCTCTTTCAAAATGTCTGAAATGCAATGTTGGAATCAAGAGCTTTGATTCATCCAGTTTTCCCCTGAGGGCTGATTTGACCATAAATGGATAGGTCTGAATCCAGGGGCAGTTGCAGTTTTGAGTCGGATTNNTTTGGCCAGTACATGTTCCTGTAGTTCTTAAAGATATCGTAACCTGAAAGGTCGAGCATATCAATCGGGATCGGCATCACTTTCTGGGCCAGAAGCTTGGATACCAGGTCGAGGTTAAGGTGCGGATCGGAGCTGTTGTAGGGCCTTCCGAGAAGTACAACTGCCCTGCTGCCGGCCGGGAGATCTTTCAGAACATCCCTGCCATAGTCAAGAAGTCTCTCTTCAAAAGCCACCTGGACCCCGTCAGCCTTGTAAATTGCATCCTTGATCCTGCCTGCTTCAATCCCGAATTTTCCGGAGAAGAAAGAAACAAGCTCCTTAACGAGGGCGCGTTCAAAAAACCTGAAATGAAGTGTGGGTGTCAGGATCTTTGACTCATCGATCTTTCCCCTCAGGGCGGCTTTTACCATGAACGGAAAGGTCTGAATCCACGGGCAATTGCAATTGAAGGTCTTGTTTCCCGGCTTGAATTTGGCATTTACAATAAAAGGAAGGAATATATAGTCCGCACCCTTTTCAATCAGGTCGATCACGTGGCCGTGCATCAGTTCAACCGGAAGGCAGGTCTCGGCAGTCATCGTTTCTATCGACCTGGTTACAAGTTCCTTGTCGGATTCCCTTGAGAGTACTACACTGAATCCCAGCTCTTCGAAGAACGTTCTCCAGAAAGGGAACTGCTGGTAGAAGACCATAAGGGCCCTTGGAAAGCCAATTGTCACAGTGCCGGGCCTGACTTCCTCCCGGTAGTCGCCCATCAGCATTTCGAGCCGTTTTACGAAAAGATTCGGCAGGTTGACGGAGCTTTTCTTATGACCGTCGGTTTCATATTTTTCACAACGGCCGCCGTAGAAGAGGGATTTCTTTTCCCCTTCGATCTTTACTTTCCTGATCTCACAGTGGTTAGTGCAACCCTGGCAGACGAACCTGCTTATGCCGTAGGACACATTCCTGACGCCGAATCCCTTGAAGGTCGTTTTTTGCCCCTCCTTCATTGACCTTTGGGCCAGGATTGCAGCTCCGATCGCCCCCGTCACATCAAAGTGAGGGGGAATAGTGATCTTTTTTCCGGTGACCTGTTCGAATGCGGCTACCACAGCCTTGTTATTTGTCACGCCGCCCTGGAAAAATATCTTGTTTCCGACCCTCCTGTCCCCAACCACCTTTTCGAGGTAGTTATAAACGATCGAATAGGCAAGGCCCCCGACAAGGTTCTCATTTTTTGCACCCCTCTGCATGTAAGTATTGAGATCCGATTCCATAAAGACAGTACACCTGTCCCCGAGCTTCACCGGCGAATCCGAACCAAGGGCCATTGATCCGAACTCATTGATAATGTTAATATTGAGCTTTTCAGATTGTTCCTCAAGGAATGATCCCGTGCCTGCAGCGCACACCTTGTTCATCTCGAAATCCACCACTACACCGTTCTCAATGCTGATATACTTTGAATCCTGGCCGCCGATCTCGAAGAT
>DCFQ01000059.1:18348-39604 GCA_002319915.1 Bacteroidales bacterium UBA1800
CCTGGCCGCCGATCTCGAAGATGGTATCGACAGTCGGGTCATAATCTATTGCGGCGGTAGCCTGTGCGGTGATTTCATTCTGTATGGTATCTGCCCCTATGAAGTCGCCGGTAAGATACCGGCCTGATCCTGTCGTTCCTGCCCCGATCACCGCGACATGAGAACCGATCTCGTCATAGATCTCGGTCATGCCCTTCTGAATTGCTTCGAGCGGCTTTCCGGCGGTCGGAAGGTACCTCCGGGCAATAACGTTGTGATCCCTGTCGATCAGCACAACATTCGTGCTGAGGGACCCTACATCGATCCCGAGGAAGACCTCTGTCGGATTCCCCGGGTCTTTTCTGAAGCTTATCTTTTTATCATAGGTTGCCGCTGACTCCCTGAGTGGCGGAAGGCTGGAAAACACTGAGGAATCTTTTGTAAGGTAGGCATCAAGTTTTCCCACTCCGGGGAAATGATTCATTTCAAGCTTGTTTGATTGCGCGTAGATCACTGCGCCTATTGCACCCATCGAAGCATGGTGTTCCGGGATTATCAATTCATCGTCATTCAGGTCAAGTACCTCCCTGAATGCCCTGATCATTCCTGCGTTTGCTGCAACACCGCCCGAAAATACGACAGGCTTGACCATCTCCCTGCTTCTTGCGACATTGCTTCTGAAGTTACGGGCGAGGGCAAAGCACAAGCCGGCCACGATGTCGTGAAGTGGTGTGGCAATCTGCTGGTGATGGATCATATCGCTCTTGGCAAACACGCTGCATCTGCCCGCAATGCGCGGAGGATCAATAGATCTCAGGGCCATTTCCCCGAACTCCCTTTCGATCGGGACACCTATCCTTTTGGCCTGCTGGTCGAGGAAGGAACCTGTCCCGGCGGCACAGATGCTGTTCATCTCAAAATCGACGAGCCTGGAATGACCGCTTAAGGGATCCTTTTCCAGGAGTATCAGCTTTGAGTCTTCCCCGCCGATCTCGATCACGGTCCTTGCTTCGGGATACAGGATCCCGGTCGAGGTTGCCTGTGCAATGATCTCATTCACGAAGATGCCACCGATCAATTCTGTGGCCAGCTTGCCACCGGTCCCGGTTATGGCGATCCCCTGGAGGCGGTCAGGTGAAATATAGCTGAGGATGGAATCAAGCCTTGACTTCAGGACATTGAAAGGTTTGCCATGGACATAGTCATAGTGATCTTCCAAAATCTTGTAGTTCCTGTCGAGAACTACTGTATTCAGGGAAACAGACCCTATATCAAAACCTAAAAATACGGGCCCGGAGGCGAAAGATGACTCTGATCCTGTCTTAAACATAATCAGGGTTTTATGTAAATAAATGAAATGATGTTCTCCGATCAGGTGGCTAAAATATGCAATAATAATTTAGAAACCAAATCTCGGTTTCATCAATTTGCAATGACCCATTCTTCAGTGAGGACCTCACCGGATATACTTATGATCAGCTGTTTCACGGGGACTTTCCTGGCGGCGTTTGCCATTGCCCTCATAACCATCTGAAGCAGGCCTCCGCAACAGGGCACTTCCATCATCATCACAGTGATTGTGTTTACCCTGGCGGAGTCGATCATGGCGGTGAGCTTTTCAACATAAATGTCAGTACCATGATCTAGCTTCGGGCACGCAATGGCAAGTGCCTTGCCCCTGAGGTACCCGCTGTGAAAGTTCCCCATTGAAAATGCAACGCAGTCGGCAGCAAGCAGCAGGTCGGCCCCTCTCAGGTAGGGTGCATTGGGATTCAGGAGATGCATCTGGACCGGCCATTGCCTCAGTTCGGATGGCTGAGCGAATGAAGCAGCCATTGATTGTTCCCTACCGGGCCTGTCGATTGTCCGTTCGGCCGATCCTGGACATCCGCCTCCGGAATGCCCGTTGGCATGTGAGGCCGGGCGCTGATCAGCCCTCCCGTAATTGTGAACCTCGTCTGTAACTTCGAAGAGGTCGAAACCCAGTTCCCCTGAATGGCTTCTGAGGTATCCCACTCCCTCCTGGAGGTATCCCGTTTCACCATGGTCCTTCAGATGCTTCAGGTGGGCAATGATGGTATTTTTCCCCTTGCTAATCATATTCTCCATCACCCTGGCCTCATTGTAGGGTTCAGCTTCCCTGTGCTCTATGGTGATCGCGTCATGCGGACAGTAGCCGATGCATGCCCCGAGGCCGTCGCACATCAACTCGCTCACCAGCCTTACCTTTCCGTCTATTACCTGCAATGCCCCTTCGTGACAGTTCGGAACACAGTTACCGCATCCGTTGCACAAGTCCTCGTCAATTTTGAGTATGTCTCTTTTCATCCTTTGAGGGTTTTATTTCAGGACAAAAATATGGCAGAGGATGACGGTAAATTGTAACATTTGTTACAAAATGAATTTTTTTAGGTTGAGATTATAAACTAAAAAGTAAAAGATTGCCAGGGAAGGAAATACAAGAAGAAATCCAGAACCGCAAAGTATGCAAAGATATTGGGCAAAGTACGCAAAGAAATGGAATTCATTAACTTCCCTTTGCAAACTTTGTGTCTGCTTTGCGTTCTTTGCGGTTAATTCTCTTTAGAATTTCAGCTCATCGTTTGCCATGTTCGTGAGTGCAACATAGATCATCCTTGCCACATCCTGCATGATATCGATGGTTACGGCATCCGGATCGTCGCCCGGGACATGGTAATAAACCTTTTTGTAACCGCCCGTGGTACCGATTCCCATTGTCCGGAAACCCCTGCTGCTGAAATTGAACGAATCGCTTCTGGGCCTTCCGTAGAAAGGCTTCTGATCAGGGGCAGATCCTGCAAACGGCCTGTGGATGTACATTGAATTTGCATTCTCGAAGAAAGGCAGGAGCACCTTGCAGGCACTATTTGTATATACTGAAAGACCTGTTCCGTTGCCAACCATGTCGAGGTTGATGTAAACGATGCTCTTTTCGGCCGGGAAAAGCGGATGCATGGCGTAGAACTGGCTTCCAAGGAGGCCGTTCTCCTCACCCCCGATAAAAAGGAACATAACCGACCGCTTCAGCGGGATCCCGGAGCGACCCATCGCCTCAGCTGCTCCCATAATGTCTACGATCCCGCTGGCATTGTCGAGGGCCCCGTTTACAACCTTTCCTCCGTTTCCTACGGCATCAAGATGGCCGCCTATGATAATTACCTCGTTTTTCAGTACAGGGTCGGAGCCTTCGATAAGCCCGATCACATTGCAGCCTTTTCCCTCCGGATGCCGGACGGTGCTTTCCTTAATAGTCATTATTTTACCCGTATTGAAAGAGGCCGGTTTTCGGGTTTTGATCATCTTCGCGGTCATTTCGGCGTTAGTGGTCTTCGTTCCCGCAAAAATATCAGCCAGCGGTTCCGGCCCGATCCCGCATACAATGATCGAAGGATCATATGAAATATTGGGATTTGCTAGGTTGCCGTCGATGTAAACCATTCCGGCTGCCCCGTGCCTTACTGCATTTTCAAGCTTGTAATGGTGGTAACAGTATTTGACCCATTTCTGGTATTCGGGATTCATGGGATCAGTAAATGGCACGTCCCTGTTCATAAGAACTATTTTCCCTTTTACGTCGATCCCCTGGTAGTCATCGTAGTTAAGTTCGGGGGCTGTGACCCCATACCCTACAAAGATTACTTCGGAAGTGACTTCGCCGTTGCCCGAGTTCATGCCGGGGAAGTATTCAGCAGGATAAGAATAGGCTTTTTTGATGACCGAGCCGTCGGGCTGCTTAAGATTCAGTGTAAGGCTTCCCGGGTTGTTGACATCCGTATACGGAGCATTGAACCATTGGAAATATGTTCCGGAATCGCCTCCGGGCTTTACGCCCCACTCCTTCAGCATTGAAGCCACCCATTCGGCGCTGGCGGTGAATCCCGGCGTCCCGGTCAGCCTTCCGTTGAATTCCGGTGAGCAAAGCTTCTCCTCCCACGACATCATCTCTTCGCTTGTGATCTTGTGGAATTGGGTAAGGAGCTTTTGCTCGAGGTCAGGCTGGGCATTGGCAAAACCCGGTAAAATGACTGCAGCGATCAGAATTATTTTGATTCTTTTCATTTTTTGTTGATTTTTAAGCTGCCAAAATATAAAAATAATGGATTACCTGCTTCTTCAGAAAGCACCTCTGTTCAATAATCTTTCAATTGGTGAGATTGAAAAAGTATTATCCGAAATTCCATTCAGGATCAGAAGGTACCGGGCAGGGTCAATGATTGCCCAGAGCGGGGAGCCCGTAATCAGCTTGATGATAGTGGTTAAAGGGATGGTCAAGGGTGAAATGACAGACTATTCAGGAAAGGTCATCAAGATTGAAGATGTCGCCGCACCGGGGGCGCCGGCTGCAGCATTTCTTTTTGGCAGGAACAACAGGTTCCCTGTGAATGTGATCTCTGTCACCGAGACGGAGATCCTCAATATTGAAAAGGCCGATTTCCTGAAGCTCCTGATGGTAAACGACCGGGTCCTGGTGAATTACCTCGATATGATCTCCAACAGGTCGCAGTTCCTGTCCGAAAAAATAAGATTCCTGAATTTCAGGACGATCAAGAGCAAGCTTGCCCAATATATCCTGAGGCTTTCAGGCGGATCGAAGAGGACAATCAGGCTCGACAGGACGCAAAACGATCTTGCCGATTTTTTCGGAGTTGCCAGACCGTCAGTGGCCAGGGCTGTCAGCGAGCTGGAAGAGGAGGGGATTATCATTGCAGCAGGAAAGGACATCGAGATACTTGACCGTATAAGGCTTTCAGAGCTGACTTCGGACCAGGCAGGCATTCACTGATCCAAAAGCCGGTTCAGGTAACTGCCGTCAGCTTTTGCCGCCGGGAAGTGTTATGGTGAAACAGGCGCCTTCCCCTTCCTTGCTCTCAACCGCGATGGACCCGTTGTTGATCTTTACGAGCTCCTGGCACAATTTGAGGCCGAGCCCGGTGCCTTTTTCGTTTTCGGTTCCAGGGGTGCTTTCGACCTCTGCCGCGGTGAAAAGATTCTTCTGCCTGGATTTTGGGATCCCAATCCCGTTATCAAAGATCTTAAGAATAACACCTTCACCAGTCAGGGTCTTATCCTTGAGGAGGATGCTGATGCGGCCGCCCCTCGGGGTATATTTCACCGCGTTCGAAAGGAGGTTCCTTATGATAATATCCAGAAGGTCCTTGTCGAAATATGCCTTTGAATTGCCGATCTGGGTGAAATTCATTGAGATATCCTTTTTGTCGGCAGATTCCTTGAAAATGCTTAGGTTGGTAAGGACAATATCCGCAAGATCCCTTACGTCCGGTGCATATTTTATCTTATCCTGCTGGCCTCTTCCCCAGACAAGCATGTTCTCCAGAAGGGTTATCACCTGCTGAGCATAGCTTATGCTCGCATTCGCAAACGTGTCATATTTTTCCTTGTACTCATCCTCCTTAAGGAGGTTCAGCATATACAGAATGTTGACGATCGGGCTCCTGAGATCGTGCGCGATCACAGAGAACAGCTTGTTTTTAAGCTGAAGGGTCTCCGAAAGCTGCCGGTTCTGCGTAGCGATCATTAAGCTCTGCTTCTCAATCTCATCCTTCCTCTTGTTTATCTCCTGCGTCCTCTGGCTGACCTTGATTTCAAGGTTCTTGTTGAGATACTGAAGCTCTTCCTGCAGCTTTTCCTTTTCATAATATGACCTGACCCACCTGTAGAGAAGGATTGTGGCCTGGATGAAAACAAAGATGACCAGTGAGTAGGTGAGATAGTAGCCGGAAGTGTTCGAAGCCCTTCCGAGCGACATTCCGATGTCGTGCACGGCCGCCAGTGTCAATAGGACGAATGCTCCGAAATAAACATAATCGTATAAGTTCCTTGCCATCATTCCCCTGATGCTCCTGTAGAATGAAAAGCCTATCAGAAGTATCATCGAAGGGTAGTAGAGGAAGATCGCATAGCTGAAAATCTTCACAGGGACTAAGAGGGTAAGAATGAACACGATGGTGAAAACCATCGTCAGTACCCGTGTTACGACACTGAAGATGCGTGAAGGATATAGCTTGAGGGTAAACCAGTACCAGCCCGTCAGGATTATGTAGAGTCCGAGGTATTCGAACCTGACGATCCATTGCCAGCTGATGGGAAAAAGATTGTGAATGAGGTAGTTTGATGTAAAGAACGGTCTGAATGCAAGCCCGATCGCCGCAAGGCTGAAGAAGCCGATGAGTTTGTCCTTGGGAAAGAGCATGAAGAAAAACAGGAAAAACAATGCGAATCCTAAAAGGAAGCTTGTCGAAGCCCAGTCGAGAGCCCAGGATCCTGCAATCCTTTTCTGGATCTCATGGAAAGAGCCCATCTTAACGGGCAGCCAGAATCCGCCCCGGCGATGTTCATAATTGGCAACATTAATGAGGATCGTTATGGAATCGGAAACCGGATCAAATTTAAAGAAGTTCCTCTCGTACCATGGACGGGTCTCCTCCTTGTTTATGCCCGGGGTGCCGTTCCCAGCCATATATTTCCCGTTCACGTATATTTCATAGGAAGAATCAAAAACAGGCATGTCGAAGCCGATCGGGTTCCTGTATCCCGGGGGCAGCTTAACGATCAGCCTGTAAGTTGCGTAACCGTACCTGCTGATATTAGGGATTGCAGACTTATAGGACGTCCAGTAGGAGGGCACCTTCCCGTACAGGTCGGGTTTTATCCCCGAAGGTCCTGCAAAATCATGCGGCTTAAGCATCTTTTTCCAGTAGAACTCCCATTCCCCGTTGAGCCTGACAATGAATCTGTCGTGGTTTTCAATTCCGGTCAGGTCCATGACACCCTTTCGTGCGGGCTGGATTTCGTTCCCGTACGAGTTGATTGCCAGTAATGCCGGGATAATCAGAAGAATGAGAAATCTGATTTTCATTGTCAGGTTAATCTTTGCGGTAAAGATAATCCTTTTTCATTCCGGCTCATCCGGCATTAAGCAAGTTGCCCGGGAAGGCAGTAAGATTTTCGTAGAGGAACAATTCTTCCTTCCCCGGATCAAATGTTTAAGGGCCTGAACAATAAATCCTTGAAATTTGAGTATTTATAGAGGAATTAATGTGAAAGGCACTGTTTTTCAGATCAGGAATTCGTCGGGAGACAGAACGGGACCGGCGGGAATAAAAAAAGAAAAGGAAAGATAGTTGGGAGTTATCTTTCCTTCATTAACCTAAACCTGATCGTAGAATTTGGCCGAACGGCCGTTGAAGAAATCTTTTATATCCTATTAAAAGAACTTTTATTTACTGTCCAAAATTTATCTTGTCTCCTTTTACTTTGTTTCTTTAACTTAAAGACGCCTGAAAAATGATTTTGTTGCAGTATATTTGTTAATCTTTTGTTAAATATTCCGGAATTTTATTTCATTTTTTTGGCTCACTTCTCACTTTTTGTCTAACTTTCGGCCCGATAAGCAGTTATGATCTTAAAACTCAAATTCAGCTTCATGATGCAGCGCCTCGGCCGCCGCTTGTATCACTGTCTCATGTTCTATAACATCTGATCCTGGTCCTTGTTCTGTCAGTAAGACAGTTTTCCGGGCATTTACCCTATTTTATTTGCTATTTTTTTCATTGTATTTTTTCTGATGAAGAAGGGATTGATATTCAGCATAAAGCGTTATTCGGTACATGATGGTCCGGGGATAAGGGTGACTGTGTTCATGAAAGGGTGCCCCCTGAGCTGCTGGTGGTGTCACAATCCTGAAGGAATTGCCCCCGGAGTTGAATCACTATTGGAAACAAGGAAAGTTGGTGATTTGGAGTTCTCAGAACCAGCGGTGGTCGGGAAATATTATTCTGTTGGTGAGATTCTTGAAATTTTGAAAAAGGAGTTGGTATTCTTCCGTCAGTCAGGCGGTGGAGTGACATTCTCAGGGGGAGAGCCGTTGCTTCAGCCCGAATTCCTGAAGGATGCCCTGATGGCGTGCAAGGATCTGGGCGTTCACACAGCGGTCGATACATCGGGTTTCTGCCCCTGGCCCGATCTGGAAAAGATATTGCCCTATACAGATCTTTTCCTGTTCGATATCAAGCACCTCTCCGATACCAGGCACCTTGAGCACACAGGCGTCGGGAACGGGTCAATTCTTCAGAATTTCAGGATGCTCATACAAAGCGGGAAGGAAACAATGGTCAGGTTTCCGGTCATTCCCGGGATAAATGATGACCAGGACCATCTCATGAGATTGAGGGAATTCCTGGCAGGAACGGGAAAGGGAAATATCACCAGGATCAGCCTGCTGCCATTCCACAAGACCGGGTCCTCAAAGTACAGGAAGATGGGACTCCCTTACCGGATGGAAGACACGGAACCTCCCTCAGCGGAAAAGATGAAGGAGCTCAAGGCGTTCTTTTCGGAAACAGGGATTAAAGTAAAGATCGGGGGATGACCTCACCCCCTCTTATCCCCCTCTCCCGGGAGGGGGATTTAGGGAGCGGCTTAAATTTAAGAAAGCAAAAGCAGTCAGTCAATACAATAATAAGTTAAGGAATGATAATATCGGATCGAGTAAAAAAACTAAGGGAACAGAGCCTTGCTGCACCGGAAAAACTTTCAGCCGAGCGTGCACAGCTGTTAACCCGGTTCTGGAAAAGCGGGGCAGCTTCTGAAATGCCTGTACCTGTGAGGAGAGCCATGGCATTTGAATACATACTACGTCACAAGGAACTGTTCATCGGCGATGGCGAGCTTATTGTCGGCGAACGCGGACCTGCCCCGAAAGAGACGCCCGCGTATCCCGAGATCTGCGTTCATTCCCTCAAAGACCTTGATATCCTCAATTCCCGGGAGAAGGTGTCATTCAAGGTTGATGAGGAGACAAAAAGAACTTATGAGGATGAAATTATACCGTTCTGGGAAGGCCGTACCAACCGTGAAAGGATAATGTCGCTTATGACACCCGAATGGCTCGAAGCCTACAAGGCAGGCATATTCACCGAATTTCAGGAACAGCGTGCCCCCGGTCATACAGTGCTGGGATACAAGATGTTCAGGATGGGATTTATTCAGCTTAAGGAAGAAATAAGGGAAGCGCTGGCCGCACTTGATTACTTTAATGACCCGGAGGCATTTGACAGGGCCGGGGAACTGCAGGCCATGGATATTGCCTGCGATGCAATAATCATGTTCGCTCACAGGTATTCCGGGGAGCTTGCAAGGCTTGCCGGGCTCGAGAAGGATGAACGGAGGCGGAAGGAGCTGGTTAAAATGTCGGAAGTATGCAGGAGAGTTCCGGCTCATGCACCCGAGACTGTTCACGAGATGCTTCAACATTACTGGTTCATACATCTTGGTGTCATAACCGAACTGAACCCATGGGACTCCTTTAACCCGGGGCGTCTTGACCAGCACCTATACCCGGTCTATAAGAAGCAAAAGGAGGAGGGTACTCTTTCAGACGAGGAGCTTTATGATCTTCTTGGCTGCTTTTGGGTGAAATTCAATAATCACCCTTCACCCCCCAAGATTGGTGTAACTGCAAGCGAAAGCAGCACTTATACGGATTTCTGTCTCATAAACCTTGGCGGCGTAAAGTCCGACGGGACGGATGCTGTAAATGAAATGTCGTACATCCTCCTGGACGTCATAAAGGAGATGAGGATCCTTCAGCCAAGCTCGATGGTCCAGATCAGCAGGAAGAATCCCGACCTGTTCATTCACAAAGCCCTCGACATAATCAGGACGGGATTCGGACAGCCGTCATGCTTCAATACCGATGCTATCGTCCAGGAGCTGCTGCGTCAGGGAAAGGGCATAGAGGATGCGCGAAACGGCGGAGCTTCGGGATGTGTCGAGACCGGAGCATTCGGGACTGAAGCATACTGGCTTACCGGATATTTCAACCTGCCGAAGATCCTCGAAGTCACGCTGAACAATGGGATTGACAGAAGGACGGGCCGGCAGGTTGGGCTCCAGACAGGCTTTGCTTCGGATTACCAAGAATTTGACGAAATAATTGAAGCCTTCAGGAGGCAGGTGAAGTACTTTGCAGACATTAAGATCCGGGGCAACAATGTGATAGAGAAGATCTTTGCCAGGTGGCTCCCGGTACCGTTCCTTTCATTGCTCGTCGAGGACTGCATCTCCAATGGCAGGGATTACAACGATGGCGGGGCAAGATACAATACTTCATACATACAGGGGGTAGGGCTCGGGAGCATAACAGACATGCTCACTTCCATAAAATACAATATCTATGATAACAGGAAGTTTACCTGGGATGAAATGAACAGGGCACTCGATGCGGATTTCAACGGATTCGAAAAGCTGAGGTATGAACTGATATACAACACCCCCAAGTTCGGCAATGACGACGATTACGCGGACCGCCAGGCGGTCACGGTATTCGAGGCCTATTACGATGCCGTGAACGGCAGGCCTTCTGCCAGGGGGGCTGTTTACAGGATCAATATGCTTCCGACCACATCCCATGTCTATTTTGGGAGTGTAACCTGTGCGACGCCGGACGGTAGGAAGGCCTTCACGCCTCTGTCGGAAGGCATTTCACCCACCCAGGGTGCTGACAGCCAGGGTCCCACTGCAGTAGTCCGGTCTGCCTCAAAGATCGACCACCTGAGGACAGGCGGCACATTGCTGAACCAGAAGTTCTCACCATCCTTCTTCGAGGATGAGGAGAGCTACAACTGCCTCACTGCCCTTATCAGGAGTTACTTCAGCCTCGACGGGCATCATATCCAGTTCAACGTGGTAAATGCGGAAACCCTCCGTGAAGCACAGAAGCATCCCGAGCTATACAGGGACCTGATCGTAAGGGTGGCCGGGTACAGCGATTACTTCAACGATCTGGGAGAGGACTTGCAGAATGAGATCATCCTTAGGACTGAGCATGAGGATGTTTGATGTCGTTAAGAACTTACATGGAGTGACACAGATGCCTTTTCAGTGAAATCTGTGTCACCAAAATCTATACACTTAACCCTGTTTCTTTTTATCCTTTGTCTCATTGAACACCGAGGTGGCCGTTGCCACTATGCCGGCGATATCTGTAAGATTCGATGGCAGGATCAATGTATTGTTCGTTTTTGCCAGATTGTTGAATGCCGTAAGGTACTGTTCGGCGATCCTCAGGTTGACCGCATTAAGGCCGTTTTCTTCGGAGATCGCCTTTGAAATAGCCCTGAGGCCGTTTGCTGTTGCTGCAGCGACCTGCTCAATTTCGGAAGCACGGCCGGCGGCTTCATTGATGCGCCTCTGCTTTTCACCTTCCGACTTAAGTATGAATTCCTGCTTGTCGCCGTCGGCAACATTAATTTTAGCCTGGCGTGCCCCCTCAGATTCGGCTATGGTTGCCCTCTTTTCCCTTTCAGCTCTCATCTGCTTTTCCATTGCATCGCGGATACTCTGGGGCGGGCTGATGTTTTTCACCTCATATCTTGTAACCTTGACCCCCCACGGTTCACTTGCCTTATCAACGGCATCAACGATAGTAACATTGATTGTTTCCCTCTCCTCAAAGGTCTTGTCAAGTTCAAGCTTGCCGATCACGCTTCTCATGGTCGTCTGCGCGATCTGGATCGATGCAAAGCGGTAATTGTCAATCCCGTATGAGGCTTTCTGCGGGTCGAGCACCTGCAGGTACAGGATGCCGTCCACCTCCACCGCTATGTTATCCCGGGTTATGCATACCTGGGGTGCAACATCGATCGCCTGTTCTTTCAACGTATGCCTGTACCTTATCTTATCGATGAAAGGGATAAGGATCTGGAATCCGGCAGTAAATGTTGCCCTGTATTTACCGAGTCTTTCGACAATTATTGCCGTTCTCTGGGGAACGACCTTGATCATTGATGATATCAGGATGAAACCCAGGATGATAACACCAATCAGAATTATGGTACCGCTTGATCCTGTCATGTTTAATTATTTTTTGGTTCTACAATCAGTTTAAAGCTCAGTTTTTCCTTTATCAGGACTATTTGTCCTACGGTTATAAGCGACTGGGATTCTGCTTTCCAGGTCGTACCCTTGAACTCAACCTTTCCCTGGATCCCGGGTCCGAACTCTGAAAGCGCCTTGGCTTCCTTTCCGGTGAATTCATCTTCCACCCCTTCTGAAAGGTCTTCCTTGCTGTAAAAGAACTTTTTCTGGATCATCCTTCTCAGCGCAGCGAGCGACAGGACGGATGTGACTCCGAAAATGACGAATTGCATATTGATTCCCGGATGCGCAACAAGGCATACCAGGGCAGTTATCCAGGCACCCACCCCGAAGAAGAAAATCACGAACCCCGGAAGTACCAGCTCAGCCAGGAAGAGTATCAGGCCTACAAAAAACCATAACAACTCCGGTTTTGAAAAAATCGATGCATTCATTTTTGGTTTTTATTTAAGATAGGGACTTTTGTTTAGCCGGAAGTAAAGATATAAAAAACTGTTGATATACCTTATATCCCCGTCCAACTCAAATCTGACCCTTTCAGTCTCTCCCGGCAGCGGTTAAAAAAGTTTTACTGAATGGTATTTTTTTTGTAACTTATAAAGGTTTTCACCGGCGCTTTTTCACAGGTTCAGTTTAAAGCCTTGCGGCTGAACAATTGGCACGTAAATGCGGTTACGACTTAGTTGTCAGGGGTTCTGTGATTTAACTTAATCAGGAAAGGAGTTATCCAAAATGGAAAAGTTCTTTGATTATTTTGATGAAAGGTACAGGGAATCAATTCTGAAGGGTCCCGTATCCGATGATGGACCGGTCATAACGATTTCCCGCCTTACAGGGTGTGATGCCAGGGAAACAGCCGAGATGGTTGTTGAATACCTGAACACAAAGTATGGTACAACGAAATGGAGATGGGTAGACAAGGATATTATTTATGCGATTGCCAAGGAGCTGAATATCGACAGCCAGAGGGTGGAAAATTTCTATGAAGGGATAAAGCTTTCAAACCTGTCCGAAATGATAATGGCATTCTCGGGAGGATTTGTGACTGACCTGAGGGTGAAGAAAGCAATCAGGGATGTCGTACTCTCCATATGCAAGGAGGGTCACGTTGTACTTGTCGGCAGGGGAGGGGTCTCCATAGCGAATGATATAAAGGATGCGCTTCACATCAAGCTTGTGGCACCGTATTACTGGCGGGTAAGTAATGTGATGAAGAAGAAGAAAATGGATCAGCAGACAGCAGAGAAATACATAACCGACACGGATGAAAAGAGGTCGGAGCTGATCAGGACATTTCTCGACAAGAATACAAGGAATATGGAAGGGCTGTTCGATGTTTCCATCAACAGGCTTTCATTTTCGATAAAAGAGACTGCTGAACTGATAGTCTCGATGTATGACAGGAAGGTCGAGAAAAGGGTCACCGAAAGAAAGAAGATCAAGTCGATCTTCTAGAATTCACTGAGTTCCCCGACCTTTTTGATATGCACGCTCAGCCTTTTATCCAGACTCTTGACATAAGCGTCCCAGTCAGTTATGGGGCGCCGTGCCACTCCGGTCTCCATGGCAGCCCTTGCAACACAGGATGCGACGCATGAAATAAGCCTTGGATCGAGGGGTTTAGGGATTATGTAGTCCTTCCCGAAAGTCAGGGCATCAAGGTTGTAAGCTTTCAGTACCGATTCAGGGACCGGTTCCTTTGCAAGAGTGGCAAGGGCACGGGCAGCCGCCAGCTTCATTTCCTCGTTGATGGTGGATGCCCTTACATCGAGGGCTCCCCTGAAAATGAACGGGAATCCAAGGACGTTGTTTATCTGGTTGGGGTAATCTGACCTGCCTGTGGCAAAGATGAGGTCCTGGCGGGTTGCCATTGCATCTTCATAGCTGATCTCAGGATTTGGGTTCGCCATGGCAAAAACGATCGGATTATCAGCCATGGATGCCAGCATTTCCATTGTCATCATATTCGCAGCGGAGAGGCCAAGGAACAGATCAGCACCTTTCACTGCTTCCGCAAGTGTTGTAATTTCACGGTCAGTGACAAATTCCTGCTTGTATTTGTTGAGATCGGTCCTTTTACGGTTTAGGACTCCCTTGCTGTCGACCATCACTATGTTTTCTTTCCTGACGCCAAGCTTAAGGTAGAGCCTTGAGCAGGAAATGGCTGCAGCACCGGCACCGCAGACGACCATTTTCAAATCCCCGATCTTCCTGCCCGTGATTTCAAGGGCATTAAGGAGGCCTGCCCCAGAAATAATTGCCGTCCCATGCTGGTCATCATGAAACACCGGGATATCGAGCATGTTTTTAAGCCTTGTCTCTACTTCAAAGCATTCCGGGGCTTTTATGTCCTCAAGGTTGATACCTCCGAAAGTAGGGGCGATCCTGGCACAGATCTCGATAAGCTTGTCGGGATCCTTTTCGTCAACCTCGATATCGAAAACATCTACATCGGCAAACACCTTGAAAAGCAATCCCTTGCCTTCCATCACCGGCTTGCCCGCCATTGCTCCTATGTCTCCAAGCCCAAGGACTGCCGTACCGTTTGAGATGACTGCCACAAGATTCCCTTTTGCAGTATAATTGTACACGTCATCAGGGCTCTTTTCAATCTCGAGGCACGGGTATGCAACTCCCGGAGTATAGGCAAGGCTCAGATCGAACTGGGTGCAATAGGGCTTGGTAGGAATAACTTCCACCTTCCCGTGACGGCCCCTGGAATGATACAGGAGGGCGTCTTCTTTGGTAACTTTTGGCATGGTCAGTGAGTTTTGTTTTTCCTGGTTACATATCGGGGAAATAAATTCCCGGAGCGTGAACCGGTTTTAATTTCTCCAATTTACAACTTATAAACGTGAATATCCATGAGAAATATCAATTTGGGAAATATCTGACTTCGAAATTTTAAAGGCCATTTTTTTGCATTGCAAACAAATTTCAATACTTTCAAACTTTCAATACTGATCGTTAAACACTAAATTTCAAGGAATGAAAGATAATCTTGCAATCGGCGCTGATATCGGGGGCAGCCATATAACCTGTGCGGCAGTCGACCTGGAGAACCTCAGCGTGCTGAGGGAAACGGTTACTGAAAGGGAGGTCGACAACAAGGCTGAGGCAAACGAGATTATCCGGGTGTGGGCTAATGCAATCTCGGACGCCATCGGGAAAGCTCCCGGAAGGTCAATAAAGGGGATTGGGTTCGGAATGCCCGGGCCGTTTGATTATGTTAAGGGGATCAGCTATATAAAAGGAGTCGCAAAATACGAGCATCTGTACGGGTGCCACGTTAAAAACTCAATTTCTGATGCCCTTGGCTTCAATGAGGAATTCCCTGTAAGATTCATGAATGATGTTTCGGCATTTGCCGTGGGGGAAGCCGTTGTCGGCAAAGCTTCAAAAGCAAAACGTTCGATGTCGGTTACACTGGGCACAGGCTTTGGTTCCGCTTTTATAGCCGACCGGATCCCGATAGTCGACGGCCCTGAAGTTCCGAAGCTCGGATGTGTTTATCACCTGCCTTATGGCGAGAATATTGCCGACGATTATTTTTCCACGCGGTGGTTCCTGGGAAACTACAAAAAGAGGACCGGGAAGGAGCTGAATGGTGTCAAAGAGCTGGCCGGCCTCGCCGGAAGCGATCATGTAATAATGGACCTTTTCACCGAATTTGGCAACAGCCTGGGCATTTTCCTGGCGCCGTGGCTTAAGAGATTCAACGCCGAAATAGTGGTTGTCGGCGGTAATATTTCACATGCCTACGACCTGTTCGGGAAGATTTTTGAACAGAGTCTGAGGCGTGAAGGGTGCACATGCAAAGTGGAACTCTCGGAACTCAAGGAAGATGCCGCCCTCATCGGCAGCGCTTTCCTTCTCGATGGAGATTTCTGGAAGGCGGTTCAGCATGCGCTTCCCCTGATGTAGCTTGATACCAGCTTAAAAACCAATAATCGAAATTCAATATGGCCTCTCAAACAATCAATGTCAGGAAAATTTCCCCGGTGCTAATGGGCTTTTTTGTGATGAGCTTTGTCGACCTGGTAGGGATCGGGGTTGACCGTGTCACAAAGGATATGAGCCTGAGCGCCACGATCGCTCAGCTTATCCCGTCGGTCACCTTTCTCTGGTTCTTTATTCTTTCAGTTCCGGTGGGAGTCCTTCAGTCACGCATCGGGAAGAAGAACATGCTTAATATCGGGATGATAGTGACGGCCCTGGGACTGATCGTTCCGTTCCTCTTCTACTCCTTTACCATGGTCCTGATAGGCTTTGCACTTCTGGGCGCGGGGAATACCATTGTGCAGGTCTCGGCTAATCCCCTGATCGTTCAGGTTGTGCCAGGCAACAAAGCCTCGAGCTTCCTTAGCTTCTCGCAATTTGTTAAGGCTATCGGATCGATGCTTGGCGCTCCTCTTGCAGCATTTTTTGCGGCACAGTTCGGGGACTGGAAATTGCTTTTCCTTGTTTTCGGAGTAGTTTCGGTAATAGCGGTTGCCTGGCTTGGTTCAACGAAGATTGAAGAAACCCGGGTTGACGGCTACAAAGCCACGTTTGCATCGTCATTCAGTCTGCTTGGCAACGGATTTGTCCTGCTGATGGTACTGGCAATATTCCTGGTGGTGGGTGTCGATGTGGGATTCAATTCAAATTCCGGCCAGTTTCTGATAAAGCACTTCGGGGTAGATCAGACTGCCGCTGAATCGGGCAGGAGCGTATATTTTTTCGGAAGGATGATTGGCACGTTTGCCGGAGCAATAATCCTTACGAGGATGTCGTCGAGGAAGCTTTACCTCTGGACATCGGTTCTGGGCATATTCTGCCTCGTTGCTATTCTCCTTATCGGATCCCCGGTAGTTGCATGGGGGCTCGTGTTTATGATAGGTCTTGCAGTGGCAAATATCTGGCCGCTTGTCTTCTCAATCGCCGTTGAAAAGTATCCCGAAAGGAGTAACGAGATCTCGGGACTGATGATGATGGCAATCTCGGGGGGAGCAGTGATTCCTCTCATGATAGGCTGGCTGAGCGACCTCAGCTCGATCGTACTGGGAATGTCGCTGCTCGTCCTCTGCATGATCTACTTGTGGGCCGTTTCGGTCTATTGCATCAGGCTTTCAAAGGTGCCTGATGTTGCAGGGGCTGGCGCCTGACAGTGCCCCGGGATTTACGGCATTTTTGATGAACACAGGTTGGAAATTGCTGTGTTCTGACTTTGATAGTGTTAATTATCAGGAATATATCTGTCGGAGCTTTATTTTTCCTGTTGACCCTGGAGGTTTTATTATCCCCGGCAGCATCCGCTCAGTCTTATCCGTTCCGGGAGTACAATGTGCTTGACGGGTTGCCCCAGAGCCAGGCTACGACAATATTCCAGGACTCGCACGGGTTCATCTGGATCACCACAAAAAACGGCCTGTCACGGTTTGATGGCATCGAGTTTATCAACTACACGCGTAAGGACGGCCTTCCGGCCAACGAGTCCTCCGAGGTGCTGGAGGACAGTCTGGGTGTCCTCTGGGCCGTTAGTGAAGATCACGGGCTTTCAAAGTTCGATGGCAGGAAATTCAGGAATTTTCCCCTCGAGAACGACCTTGAAGCACATGCCGGTCAATCCGGTCCAACCGGATATGAAAAGAATGTCATTTATTACGTCACCCGCAGGCCAGGCAAGAATAACATGAGAATATTCCGGTACAGCAGGGGCCATTACCAGGATTATTCCTCGCAATTCCCGGCATTCGATACGCTTTCAATTGCATGTGTCTGCCTGACACCGAAGCAGGACGCCTTTCTTGTCCTTGACAAATATCGCAATGTCTGGACCTGGAAGGACAGCCTACTCAGATTTGTATCGACCATTAAGTTCGACAACCTCATAAATGAGAAAGGGAAGATAATCTTCAGGGAAGGGACGGCCTTATTTGAATATGCTGAAGGGAGGTTAAAACCCTGGCCCCCTGCAGCGACGGACCCGGGTGCCGGGTGGAGGCAGGGCGACACCGGCAGGACCGTGACTCTTTTTGACGGGACGGCCATGAGTAGGATAAATCTGCCGATTATACCTATCCAGTCATTTATTGACAGGGAAGGTGTACTCTGGATCCCCTCTGAGAAAAATGTCCAGCGTCTTATATCAACAGCCTTTTCGTCTTTTGTCGAGCCCGATATCGGCATAGGAAATGTCTGGGCGATCGGGGAGGACCGCCGCGGTCACCTTTGGTTTGGATCACTTCATGGAGACCTGATGGAATATGACGGGACCGGTTTTTATAAAAGGAACGATTATACAAAGGCCACCGGGAAAGAGGTTGGATTTTACAAGGGCAGCAGGAAAATGTCAAACGGGGAGCTCTGGTTCTCGACCGATAACGGCATACTGGTCTGGAACGGGGAGAGATTCTCCAGGCTTAAGCTGATCCCATCCGGATCCGAGGTATGTTACATTTACGAGGATACTGTCGACAAAGCCGTGATGGTCGGAGCAGGGGAAGGACTATATATTATTAAGAACGGCAGGATAAAATTCAGGCGGGAGATGAACGACCCCGGGTATGGCGTCGTTGAAGGTGTCACAAGGGACAGTCACGGTAAATACTGGCTCTCCGGTCATAAGGGACTTGTCGTTATGGATGGGGATTCACTGGTTCCGGTCAGGGAGGAGCTGTTCCCCCATATCAACTCATATACCCTCCTGACGGATAAATACGGCGGGATCTGGGTCACATCCGAGGACGGACTCTATTTCAGGGAGCCCACCTCGGATAAGTTCAGGCTCGCACTTCCGGCACAGTCAAACATGCCGGCAAACAGCATTTTCATGATGGACAGCATTCACATTTTGGTTGGGAGGCTGTCAGACATCTGCATGATTGACCTGGACAAATATTATCCCGATCACACAAAAGGATTCAGGCTCTACAATAACACTGACGGATTCTCGGGGAATGACTGCCTTGACAACGGCATAATCAGGGATCTACAGGGAGCCATCTGGATTGCCACTTCCAACAGGATAGTCAGGTTTGAACCTTCCAGGCTTAAGGAGAACCTGCAGCCGCCGCAATTGAACATCACCGGACTATATTGCAAAAGCGATACATTGGATTGGGTCCCTGCAACGGAATCCGGGTTTTACTACGGTATCCCAGGAGACCTGATCCTGGGCCACAAAAAGAAGACCATCCGCATCGAATACACGGGGATTTCAACAACTAACCCGGAAAAAGTTACATACCGGTACCGTCTTCTGGGCTTCAACAGCAGGTGGTCACAGCCTGTAAAGGAACGTTCGGTGATTTACGAGAATCTTCCCCACGGGAAATATGTTTTTGAACTTACTGCTTCCAACTCGGACGGAATCTCAGGCACTCAGCCCCTGGCGTTGGAGTTCAGGATCCAACCGGCGTTCTGGCAGACAAAAATCTTTCTCTTCGCCTCAATTTTATTATTGATTGCAGCTACGGTCCTTAATACAAGATACTTCATGAGAAAGCGTCAGGAGCGGCTGGCAGATGAGCTGAAGCTTAAATCGGAGCTTGCACATCTCCAGATGAATTCGGTCCTGAAGCAGTTCGACCCCCACTTTACATTCAATGTCATTTCTTCGGTTGGTTCACTGATCATGAAGGAGAACAGGGATTCAGCCTATGAGTATATCACAAGGCTTTCAGGCCTGCTGAGAACTCTCCTAAACGACAGGTCCGCCATAGTCAGGTCATTAAGTGAGGAACTGGAATTCGTTACTTCATACTGCGAACTTCAGAAGCTCCGGTTCAAGGAACGCCTCACCTATTCGGTCACAGTTGACCGGAAAGTTGACAAAAGCAGGATGATACCAAAAATGACTATCCAGATCTTTGTTGAGAATGCAATCAAGCACGGATTTGAGCACAAAAAAGAGGGAGGAAGAGTTGACGTCGAAGTGCTAAGGAACGGGAGCGGAATAGATATAACTATTTCCGACAATGGAATTGGCCGGCAGGCTGCCGGCAGGAACAAGACCACAGGTACCGGTCAGGGACTCAGGACCATCGCGGATATATTTGAAATGATGAACAAGTTCAACAGGAGCAGTGCCAGGGTCGAAATAACCGATCTGGCAAAAGAAGGACAGGCCGCCGGGACAATGGTCAGGATTTCGATACCCGATGACTATAGCTATGACAACATCTGATAAACTGAAAACCAGGGAATAAAACCTAACTGCCATGTCAGAAACAATCCTTCGGGCCGTGATAGTAGAAGATGAAGAGGAGTCCCTCCAGCTGCTTGAGAACCTCCTTGTATCCAGCGGCCTCGCCGAAGTGGCGGATTCAACGACAAACCCCGATGATGCGATCGACAGGATTGTCATACATCGGCCCGACATGGTCTTTATAGACATAAAAATGCCTGGGAAGAACGGGTTCGAGGTACTTGATGATCTTAACAGGATCAGATCGGTGAACCCTTACATTGTGTTTACCACCGCTTATGATGAGTTTGCACTTAAAGCCTTCGATTACGCCGCCTTTGACTATCTGCTGAAACCAGTAGAACCCGGAAGGCTCGCCGAGACACTCAGGAGATGCCTGGGCAACATGGCTGCCGGACGCAGTCAGAACAAAGAGCTGCTGCTGTCGAGCTACAAAAAACTGATATACAGGAACATTTCAGGAATTGTTGTCATTGATCCTGCAGAGATCATATATGTTAAGGCTGAAGGCAATTATTCGATCTTCAGGCTCAGCACCGGCAGGTCCGAGACCGTGACCCAGCTGATAGGGAAAGTTGAAGAGCAGCTCGATGATGAAAGGTTCTTCAGGACCGGTCGCACCTGTATCATAAACCTGGACCATTTAAAACGAGTTAATTCGCTGAAGCATCAGTGCATCCTGATCCATAACGGCAGTGAATTCGAATGTGAAATTGCCAGGAACAGGATAAAGGCCCTTTCCGAAAGGCTGAGGGAAATAAATGGATAATAATTTCATCCAGTCAGAAAGGCAATACATACAGTTAATGCCGATCTTCATACAATGCAGGGCATTTTCTGCATGCATTGCGAATTACTGAGCTATATTAGATAAAAATTCGGAAGGATTTTTACGTTCACGATCTTTTAGACTTATTCTTTTCCGATGTCCAATTTCCCCGTTTCCCCTTGACACCGGAATTAACCGCCCCCTGCCTCTGTCGATCACAGACCATGTTTCTAAATGGATCAGGGGGCTTTTTTATGCCAAAAAACTGGGAATAGTGTTTGTATTCTGCCCTAAAACTCCCAAATTGCATGGGGAAACAGAGCCGGCGGAAAACGTATAGCCCTGGCAGCTCACCCTGTATAGTTCACCTGATACCTGATGCCTGATGCCTGATGCCT
>DCFQ01000059.1:39852-49680 GCA_002319915.1 Bacteroidales bacterium UBA1800
CCTGATGCCTGATGCCTGATGCCTTACGCCTTACGCCTGTTGATTATTTCCCGTGATCTTAAAACCATTACCGTTATGACAAAAAACATTCTTTGCCGTCGAAAGTTTCTGCAGAAAACAACAGCCGCTGCGGTTGCATTTACCATTATCCCGCGTCATGTGCTCGGGGGAGAAGGTTTCACTCCACCCAGCGACCAGCTTTCCAAGGGTATTATCGGGGTAGGAGGCATGGGGAAGGGTCACATCCCCTACGAAGGAACCAGGGTACTTGCCGTGTGCGATGTCGATCACCGGCATCTTGAAGAGGCAATTGCAATTGCCGGGAGTGATGTGAAGGGCTACCACGATTTCAGGGAACTTCTCGACCGGCCGGATATCGACATTGTCCATATTGCCACTCCTCCTCACTGGCACGGGATCATAGCTAAAATGGCTGCGGAATCCGGGAAGGATATCTGGTGCGAGAAACCAATGACCAGGACTATAGGAGAGGGTATTAAGGTTGTCAGGGCAGTTCAGGAGAACGGACGGATGTTCAGGCTGAATACCTGGTTCAGATTCAAGGATGAGTTCTATGGACTGGGAACGACTGTAAAGCCGCTGAAAAAACTGGTCGACAGCGGTGTCCTTGGCTGGCCCCTCAAAGTTACCGTCAGCGGGATTACGGGTTACGACTGGAAGTTCTACTGGAGCGGACTCTATAATCTGAAACCCATGCCGGTGCCCGCTGAGCTCGACTATGATTTCTGGCTTGGACCTGCGCCTTACAAGCCCTATAACCCTGAAAGAGTGCACGCCAAGTTCCGGGGATACTGGGATTATGACGGGGGAGGACTGGGCGATATGGGACAACATTACCTCGACCCGGTACAGTATATGCTCGGTAAAGATGAGACCGGTCCGGTTTCAGTCGAGATCGATTCGCCGGAACAGCATTACGATGCGGTCGGCTCCTGGAGAAGGATCACTTACACCTATGATGACGGGTGCAAAATCATTCTTGACGGGGAAAACCGCGACAAGGATGCTGCTTATATTGAGGGACCCCACGGGAAGGTTTTTAAAGGCTTCAGGTCGGACATCAGGGACCTGGATAAGCTGATCAACTCACTGCCCGATCCGGAGCCGCAGGTTACCACGTTCACAGAGTCGGTCAGAACTAGAAAGAAATTTGCCCTCAATGAGGCGAA
The DNA here is from genome assembly GCA_002319915.1 of Bacteroidales bacterium UBA1800. GTDB lineage: Bacteria > Bacteroidota > Bacteroidia > Bacteroidales > VadinHA17 > LD21. The sequence continues at coordinate 41,043 of DCFQ01000059.1, forward strand.
TGGTCACAGGTCGTGTTCCATCGTAAATCTCGGCGTGGTTGCCCTCAGGCTGGGAAGAAACCTGAAGTATGATCCCGTCAGGCAGAGATTTATAGATGACGAGGGTGCGAACAAGCTTATTGACCAGCCGATGCGCGGCCCCTGGAAGATATGATGACCTCAATGAAACAGCTGAAAATCAAAATAAATGAAACTCCATAAAATCATACTTACTGCACTTGTGACCATGTCCCTCGTTTATGGGATCAACGCACAGGATAATAGAACAGTCGAAACCAGGGTGGCCGATCTCCTTGCTCAGCTTCCTTCTGACAATACAGCTTACACCGAGAAGCTCATGACCGTCATGGCAACTCTCGGTGAACCCGGGATCAGATTGATCTGCGCCCAGATAGTTCCGCCCGGAACAGGTGATGATACCCATGCACGATTTGCGGTCGAAAGCTTTTCAAGGTTCCTCAGCCAGAAAGACAGGGAGGCCGAAAGGGCGAGCTGGGAAAAGATTTGTATAGGTTTTGCGACAGATCAGAAAGACAAAAACGTTAAGGACTTTTTCATGAAGCAGCTTCAGCAGGTAGGCAGTGAGGCTACGGTTGAAGCGCTTAAGGGATTTCTGTCCGACAAGGAGATGTGCGGACCTGCACTCGCTGCAATTCTGGCAGTTGGCGGGAAGCATGCCGAAGAGGCACTCGCCGCTTCATTGAAGGACCCTTCGCTTCCGTGCGCCGCAGCTGTGATGAATGGCCTTGCCGCGATGAAATCGGGGCTAGCAGTAAACGAATATATCACATGGTCGGCGGATATCAACGTGAATACCAAAGCCTCAGCATTCAATGCAATGGCACAGAGTGCGAGTCCGGTTGTTGGCCCGATCCTTTTGAAGGCAGCCAGGAGCGTCGGATACAGGTGGGAACACTCAGGCGCAACTACAGCCCTTTTGGGGTACGCTTCTAATGTGGCGGCCAATGGTGATCTGAAGACTATGGACAAGATTTGCAGGGAGGTGATCTCGAAATGCAACGACAGGCTCACCATCCAGAACAAAATCAAAGCGCTTGAAATTTACACTGCATTCCATGGGGAGGGAGCAATGAAAGAGCTTATAAAGGCGACGGGAAATCCTGACAAATCGTGCAGGAATGCCGCCTTACAGGCTTCCCTTGGGATTCCCGGCAAGGGGGTTGTTGACCGCTGGATCAGCTTCTTTCCCAAGGCCAGACCCGAAGCCAGGCCAGAGATTATTACCATGCTCGGCCAACGCGGAGACAAGGATGCCCTGCCACTCGTAAGGAGCTCGTTATCCGACCCTGATCCTCAGGTCAGACTGGAAGCTGCCCCTGTACTTGGAAAGCTTGAGGGGAAGAAAGCCGTGCCTGATCTGATAGCATATCTTGGAAAATTCACCGGGAAATCTGATCAGGATGCCGCAAAGGCAGCATTGATGTCTGTGTCGGGGACTGAGGAGATAACCCTTCTGAAGCCCCTTCTGAAAGACGGTGACCCGGCCTCGTCGGCAAGTGCCATTGATTTGATGGCATGGAGCAGGAACCACGAATTGTTTGGAGATGTACTGACCTGCACGTCATCTGCCGACGAAACGGTCAAAACTTCGGCATTCAGGGCCCTCCAATCGCTTGCAGAGCCCGCCGACCAGGGGAAGCTGCTGGAGTTGCTTACCTCCGTCGACAGGGAGCCGTGGCTTTCGGATATCCAGGAGGCGCTCGCAACCGCTGCACTGAAAATAAGTGACAAAGAAAAAAGGTCGGATGAGATGCTGAAAGCCCTGCATAAGGGCATAGGATTCGGGAAGTTGTTGCCGGCCCTTTCAAAGACCGGTGGCAAGGCTGCCCTTGATGAGGTAATGAAGGAGTTCGGGAACGGAAATCCTGATACCAGGGATCTCTGTTTCAAGGCGCTGACATCCTGGCCTGATTTTTCAGCAGCATCGAAGCTGTATGAGATCTGTGCCTCCGGCAACAAGACTTTCGAGGCGCCTGCCTTCGACGGCTTTGTCAATGAAGTCAGGGATGCTTCCCTTACGGGAGAGCGCAAGCTTCTGCTGTACAGGAAAATAATGGCTTTTGCCCTTGATCCGGAGCGGAAAAACAGGATATTGGAGGAAGTAGGAAAGATCAGGACCTACCCGGCATTGTTTTTTGCAGCCGGCTTCCTTGACAATCCGGAAACTTCAGCTGCAGCCGCCAGTGCATCAATGTTCATTGCTCTTCCTTCTGCTGATTTAAATGCGGGAATGTATGGCACCATTGTCAGGAAAACACTTGAAAAAGCAATGGATAAGCTTGCAGGACCTGAAAAGGAATACAACAGGGAAATGATCAGCAAGTATCTTGCTTCGATGCCTGAAGATGAGGGATTTAAGCCGATGTTCAACGGGACGGACCTGTCGGGATGGCAGGGTCTTGTCGAGAACCCGGTTGCCAGGGCAAAGATGAAAGGGACCGAGCTTGAACGCAAACAGGCTGAGGCCAATGTCCTTGTCCCTGCCAGCTGGAGCGTTAAGGATGGCTGCATCTGGTTCAACGGAAAGGGTGACAATCTTTGCTCAATTGCCGAGTATGGTGATTTCGAGATGCTGGTCGACTGGAAAATCACCAGAGACGGCGACAGCGGTATTTACCTCAGGGGTTCTCCCCAGGTCCAGATATGGGATACATCGAGGACCGACGTTGGTGCCCAGGTAGGATCAGGGGGCCTTTACAATAATGCGGTCAATCCATCAAAACCGCTGAAAGTCGCTGACAATCCGATCGGTGACTGGAATTCATTCAGGATTGTGATGACCGGCGAAAAGGTATCGGTCTGGCTGAACGGGGATCTGGTCGTCGACAATGTGGTCATGGAAAACTACTGGGACCGGAAGATCCCGATCTTCCCGAAGGGACCCATCGAGCTGCAGGCCCACGGGACAGATCTTGCATTCAGGGATATTTATGTCAGGGAGATCAGTGACAAGGATTTTGACCTGACCCAGGATGAGAAGTCGGAGGGGTTCGTCGCTCTTTTTAATGGGAGGAATCTCGACAACTGGACCGGCAACAAGAAATCATACGTTGCCGAGGACGGAATGATCGTGATCAAGCCGGAAGACGGCGGCGGCGGGAACCTTTACACAGAAAAGGAATTTGAGGATTTCATTTTCAGGTTTGAATTTCAGCTGACCCCTGCTGCCAACAATGGCATCGGCATAAGGGCACCGCTCGAGGGTGATGCAGCCTATGTCGGCATGGAGATCCAGGTGCTCGACAATACAGCTCCCGTTTACGCGAATCTTCAGCCTTACCAGTATCACGGGTCAGTTTATGGGGTTATTCCGGCAAAACGGGGATACCTCAAGCCCGTCGGGGAATGGAACTCAGAGGAAATCAAAGCTGTCGGCACGCACATCACGGTTACCCTGAATGGAACCGTAATTGTAGACGGCGATATTGCCGGCCCTCGGGACAACGGCACCATGGACCATAATGACCATCCGGGACTGAGAAACAAAACAGGTCATATCGGCTTCCTGGGTCACGGGTCAATTGTTAAATTCCGGAAAATAAGAATAAAAGATCTTTCAGAACAGTAAACCTTTAAACCGCAAAGATCGCAAAGCTTAAAAATCAGAGTTCGCAAAGAAGCAGTTATCCTTTGCGTGCTTTGCTAAAACTTCGCGTACTTTGCGGTTCGTGTATTTGGTAATTCCATAAAATATTAAATATGAGGATTTTATTATTAATTCTGCCGTTCATTATCATATTGAACTCCTGCTCAGAAATCAAACCCCCGGAACCATTCGGCCCGGTGCCGACTGAAAGCCAGCTTGCATGGCATGATATGGAGTATTACATGTTCGCGCATTTTACCGTAAACACCTTCACCGATAAGGAATGGGGTTACGGCGATGAAAAGGAGTCGGTCTTCAATCCTTCGGCCCTCGATTGCCGTCAATGGGCAAGGGTTGCAAAGGAAGCCGGTATGAAGGGAATAATAATCACTGCCAAGCACCATGACGGTTTTTGTCTGTGGCCCTCAAAATTCACGGAACATTCGGTGAAGAATTCGCCGTGGAAGGATGGCAAGGGCGATGTCGTTAAGGAGCTTAGCGAGGCATGCAGGGAGTACGGTTTAAAGCTTGGCATTTACCTCTCGCCGTGGGACAGGAACAGCCCTGTTTACGGCACACCTGCTTACCTGGAGTACTACCGTGACCAGCTGAAGGAGCTGCTTTCAGGCTACGGTGATATTTTTGAGGTCTGGTTCGACGGGGCTAACGGCGGCGATGGCTATTACGGCGGGGCAAGGGAGATGAGGAGGATCGACAACAGGACTTACTATGACTGGCCAGTAACTGTCGGCATTGTCAGGCAGCTTCAGCCGGGTGCCCTGATATTCAGTGATGCCGGACCGGATATCCGGTGGGTCGGCAATGAAAGCGGGATGGGAAGCCTTACCAACTGGTGTCTTTTAAACCGCGACCAGATGTACCCGGGCGGTGATTTTGCACGAATCCTTGGGGAGGGGCATGAGGATGGGAAATTCTGGGTCCCTGCGGAAGTGGATGTTTCGATCCGCAGGGGATGGTTCTGGCATCCTTCGGAAGATACACTTGTCAGATCGCCTGAAAACCTGATGGAGCTTTATTATTCCTCTGTCGGAAGGAACAGCAACCTTCTTCTCAATGTACCGCCTGACAGAATGGGTCAGCTGAATGCGAATGATGTAAAATCACTTATCGCATTCAGGGAACTCAGGGAAAAAGATTTCTCTGTGGAGCTGGCAAGGGGAAAGAAGGCAACTGCAACATCCGTGAGAGGGAAAGGGTATTCAGCCTCAAATGTGAACGATGGCGATCCGGTGACTTATTGGGCAACCCCCGATGATGTGAAGGCTGCAAGCATAACGATCGATCTGGGAAAAGAGACGAAGATTAACAGGCTGGTCGCCCAGGAATATATCCGGCTGGGCCAAAGGGTGACCGGATTCAGGGTTGAATCGCTGAAAGGCGACAAGTGGGAGACCGTCATTGAGGGAACAACGATCGGCCATAAGATTATCCGGAAATTCCCCGAAGTAACGACATCGAAGATCCGGTTTACGATTACCGGGGCCAAAGCCTGTCCGCTGATATCAAATATTGAGCTTTACAGGGCTCCCTGACGCTGACATTCCTCCCTGCTTAAGCGTGAAATGTTCCTATTTCTGGAACATCTTCGCTATTTTCAATGCGTTATCGACCCTCTGCTTCAGGGTTTCCCAGTCTTTCTTCTGAATCAGCTCTTTTGTCAGGAGATTCGACCCGATACCGACGCAGGTTGCGCCACCCTCAAACCATTCCCTGAGGTTGTCGACTGTCGGTTCCACACCTCCTGTGGGCATAATGCTTGTCCAGGGGCACGGGCCCTTGACGGCCTTGATGAAATCAGGTCCGCCGACGGACAATCCCGGGAACATCTTCACGATCTCGGCCCCGAGCTCTTCGGCATTGCTGATCTCCGACATCGATCCGCACCCCGGGATATAGAGAATTTTTCTCCTGTTACAAACTTTGGCAATTTCAGGATTGAACATCGGCGAGACGATGAAATTAGCCCCGAGCTGAATGAAAATTGATGCAGTTCCTGCATCCACCACCGATCCGGCACCCATTATCAGCGACGGGAACTCCTTCTCGATCCATTTATTGAGGTCACTGAAAAGCTCGTGCGCAAAATCGCCCCGGTTCGTGAACTCGAAGATTCTCATTCCTCCCTCATAGCAGGCCTTAAGTACATTCCTGCAAATATGCGGGTCCTTGTGATAAAAGATCGGAACTATTCCTGCATCCTGAATTTTAAGGATTACATCAACCCTGGTGAATCGTGCCATACCATTATTTTTTCTAAATCCATACAAAATTATTTTTAATTTTTTTCCAACCAAGCAGTTAAGGCTTTTTTTGAAGATAACAGGCAAATATGTTGGTCTGCTTGTCTGCTTGCCTGCCCTGCATTCTGGCTCCTTCGCTATCCCGAAATACCATGTCGGGATTTAACGCTCGGCCCGGTCTGCCGGTCTGTATTACACGGCTGTTTATTGAAATCGGAAATGATTTAATAGATGGAAGGATTGTCCCGACAAAGCAGGAACAATCCTTTTTACCATTATTCATACCTTTTTCCCGATATAGAACACATAGCCGTAAAACTCTTTATACTTGTAGTATAATTCAGTTTCGTGCCGTTGGTAAGCCACGAATTCTTCAACTGCTTTATTTCCAGGATATTTCTTAAGGAAAGCTTCCTGTGCAGTGATTTGTAGAGTATAAAAATGTTCGGTCCAACAGCTTTCAGGCAGAATAAAGGTCGCAACAGGAATATATCCTGCTTTTTGCATCTGGGCGATCTTATTGGGAATAGTGTCCATCTCTGGGTAAGCGTCCATCCAAAACTCATCAATCTCAGCTGGGCGTTTCCCGGTAAACCACGACGCTTCCGAAACGGCAATATAGCCTCCTTTTTTCAGGAATTTCCGCCACTCGTTCAGCCCTCGTTCAAAACCAATGTTGTAAATGGCTCCTTCTGACCATATTAAGTCCAATTCTTCATTTTGAAAAGAGAGGTTATCCATTGATCCAACGACACCTTTAACCCTGTTTTGAAGATTCAGTCTTACGGCATTGGAATTGAACAGGTCTATAAAAGCAGGAAATAAGTCGATACCTGTAATATATCCCGGCATATTTTGGGCCAGAATCATTGTCTGGCCACCGGTTCCGCAACCAATGTCTGCAATGTGAGATTCATCGGTAATATCATTTATAAAACTCAAAGCTTTGAGGGTTACTTCAGGACTTCCTGGCCCTTGTCGCTCCAGGCTTGCAAAATATTCGCAGATTAACTTGAAATCGAATTCGTGTATTGAGGTATTATCGTTATTCATGATGTTTAAATTTATATTTTGAAACGCATGGTAAGAGACTATTATATGTCTACCAAAGCATCAATTGATATTATAATGCAGAAAATTACCCGACACGGATATGCCGGAGTTTTGTTATGGGATAATCCCGGGCAGAATACGCCAGGGATTATTTATTTCACCAGGTCCTTCTTAAAATTAAGCATCCAAAGTTTTTAGACTGAGCAAAGGTAGCTTTTCTTTTATTATTGTTGATTAATCATATCGATAATTGTCATGTTGTGCAGTGTATGGCTTATAACTCGCCTGCACTAGGCTTCGCCTTTTATCTCTTTCCTTTTGTCTTTTGTCTTTTTGAACTATATTAGCAGTTCATTAACCCGGAATGGCCCTTAACTACATCTGGATAGCATTCTTCCTGATCGGATTCGTTGTTGCGCTGGGAAAATTGATCTTCACCGGCAATACCCAGATATTCAACGAGCTTGTGGCAGCTGTCTTTTCAAATGCAAAGACGGGATTCGAGATCTCAATCGGGCTGACTGGCGCCCTCACACTCTGGATGGGCCTGATGAAGGTCGGGGAGAAGGGCGGTGTGGTGTCGTTGCTGGGCCGTGCAATCGGCCCCTTGTTTGAAAAGCTCTTCCCGGAACTACCCAGGGGACATCCTGCCTATGGGTCTATAATGCTGAACATTGCCGCAAACATGCTCAACCTCGACAATGCCGCCACTCCTGTCGGGCTGAAGGCCATGAAGGAACTGCAGGAATCAAACCCGAACAAGGAGACTGCCTCGAACGCCCAGATTATGTTCCTTGTTCTGAACGCGGCAGGGTTCACTGTCATTCCGGTCAGCGTGATGGTTTACAGGATCCAACTCGGGGCCGCCAACCCGGCCGATATTTTCATTCCGGTTCTCATTTCGACGTTCTGCGCACTCATGACCGGCCTGATTACCGTTGCACTGATCCAGAAAATAAACCTGTTCGATAAAGTTGTGATGGCATACCTCGGAGGGCTTACGGCTGTCCTGGCGGGCGTCATCTTCTACTTCACAAGGCTTCCGAAGGACCAGATATCTGCGGTATCGACCTTTGCGGCCAATTTCATCCTGATCCTGATCATCGTCACGTTCATTGTCCTGGCTCTGATAAAAAAGGTGAATGTCTATGATGCATTCATCGAGGGGGCAAAGGAAGGGTTTAACATTGCCATACGGATAATTCCATTCCTCGTTGCGATCCTGGTTGCTATAGGCATATTCCGGGCCTCCGGGGCAATGGATTACCTTATATCCGGGATTACAAGCTTCTTTGCCTGGCTTGGCCTCGATACACGGTTCACCGGGGCACTGCCGGTTGCACTGATGAAGCCGTTGAGCGGTAGCGGTGCCAGAGGGCTCATGGTCGATGCAATGACCACCCACGGACCCGACTCTTTCGTCGGCCGGCTTGCATGCACCATGCAGGGAACCACCGATACAACCTTTTACATCATTGCCGTTTACTTCGGTTCCGTCGGTATCAAGAATACCAGGTATGCCGTCGGCTGCGGGCTTCTCGCAGATCTCGCCGGCTTTACGGCCGCGATTTTTATGGCTTACCTGTTCTTCGGATAGTTATTGCTTTGTATTCGTGACATACCAGGAAACCAGTAAACGCCCCCCGGCTCCCTGAAGGGGGAGAAGGATTCAGACAATTGAAAGAAAACAAGGTAAACCAGTAAACCAGTAAACCAG
>DCFQ01000059.1:49962-51649 GCA_002319915.1 Bacteroidales bacterium UBA1800
GTAAACCAGTAAACCAGTAAACCAACCCATGAAACTCCTCCTCCTTCTACCAGGCATCTGCCTTTTACTCACAGCATGCAGCTAACAAGGTCAAACTACCCTCCGGGCTGCGTCAAAACCAACGGTTTCACTCATCGATTCAACAGATATGACAAATAACTTCTACGACAATACGGAAACTTATCCTCTTTTTGTTTATGATTTAGCAATTGAGGGGGAGATTGCGAATCCCGGGAAGGTGGATTTCTCGAAGCTGCCCGTGCATTCGGTAATAGATAAGGAGACGCTGCTTGACAGTTCGGGGTCGGATAAATTCACCGGAGCCTACAGGTATGACGGGTATTCGCTGTTTGACATCCTTAACGACAGGATACTCAAAAAGTCAAATGCAGCCGAGTTCAATTCGATTATCGACATGTACATAGAAGTCGAAAATGCCCGGGGTGAAAAAGTTGTGTTCAGCTGGGGTGAAATATATTATCCCAACAATCTCCACAGGATCCTGATCGCGTCCGGTGTTTCAAGGATCGTTCCATCAAAAACCAAAGAGCTCTGGCCGCTGCCCTCTGAAAGCAAAATAGTCGCCGGCAGTGATCTTATAACGGAAAGGAATATTTCACTCCCGGTCAGGATCATTGTCAGGTCCTTTCCCAGGTCTTTCACCATGAACAGGGGATTGTCGCCCATGATATCTGAAAGTTTTGGCCTGTTTGATCATGGATCAGCGAAAGGAAGGATATCGGATTACCCTGCCGGAATAAATGCAGTGACTTATAACACAGTGTTCTATGGAAGAGGGAAGGGGATACACAGCACATCACCCTTCAGGGGCATGAAGATCAGCGAAGTTCTTGCAGATGCCTTTCCGCTGACGAAAGAAAACCTGAAAACCGGTATCATGTGTTTTGCCGGCAAAGATGGCTACAGGTGTGCTTTATCATATTCCGAGATCTTCAACCGGAATGATCAGCAGGAGTTCCTGCTGGTCAAGACCCCCGTGGGAGAGGACGGCGGTATGTTCCGTGTTTTCCCGGCATGTGATTTCTTTTCCGACAGGGCGATAAAGGCTTTGGCCGAGATACATCTGGGCTATTGACGGTCATCTCACCACCATGAGTGCAATTACCCTGTCGATCCTTGTCCTGATCAGCATTTTGTCGATCATCCTTCTAACATCGAAGCTGAAGCTGAATGCATTCATTGCCCTGTTCATAGTTGCGCTTTTTCTTGCTTTTACTACCCTGCCCGCAGGTACTGTCATCAAAACCATTAAGGATGGATTCGGGAACACGATGGCTTCGATTGGGTTCCTGATCATACTGGGAGCGATAATCGGCATATCGCTTGACAAAACGGGGGGTACAATGAGCATTGCTAACTATATCCTCTCCAGGACCGGGGAAAAAAGAAGCCCGGTCGCACTGGCGATAACCGGATTCATTACGGGCCTTCCCATATTTTGTGACTCGGGGTTTATAATCCTTAGCGGACTGGCACGGTCATTCAGCTACCGGTCACGGATTTCCATGCCGTTCATGGCTTCAGTCCTTGCCTGTTCACTCTACTCTGTACACTGCCTGATCCCACCGCATCCGGGTGCACTGGCTGCAGCGGGCATGATCGGTGTGAACCTTGGATTCCTCATAGTGATCGGAATGCTCTTTGCAATCCCGGGCACAATAGCAGC
>DCFQ01000037.1:0-297 GCA_002319915.1 Bacteroidales bacterium UBA1800
CTCAATGACACTGAAAGAACGCATAGATGCATTTTCAGAGCTGGGTATATTGATGAGGGATGCCCTTGACGGCAAACCTGGCAATCATGCCGAAGAACTGGCTGGTATAATTGCCCGTCAGCAATTCAGGAACCAGTGGTTCACACCGGAATATGTCAGGCTTGCCATAAGCTCAATTGCAAATGAGCTGACGACCGGAAATCTTGAAAAATGGACATCGGCTTACAGGATGCCAGAATCTCCGGAAGTGCCTTTGAAGGTTGCTGTGATAATGGCGGGGGATATAACTCTGGGTGG
>DCFQ01000037.1:540-9204 GCA_002319915.1 Bacteroidales bacterium UBA1800
TGGGGAATATACCTCTGGTTGGATTCCATGATTTTCTGTCAGTCCTGATAACAGGGAACACCATCCTGGCAAAACTGAGTTCAAAGGATGAGGAACTGATAACCGCTCTTGGCACAATTCTGGCTAAGATAAATCCCGGGTTCGGCGGACGGATCAGTTTTGTGAAGGATCGCCTTTCAGGATTTGATGCGGTGATTGCCACCGGAAGCAACAACAGTTCAAGATACTTTGAATTCTATTTCGGCAAGTATCCCCATATTATAAGGAAGAGCAGGAACAGCCTGGCCGTGATTAAAGGAAATGAAACCGGTGAAGAGCTGACACTGCTGGGCCGCGATATTTTCTCTTATTTCGGGCTCGGCTGCAGAAGCATTTCAAAAGTATTCCTCCCCCGGGGATATGATATACAAGCCCTGGCCGGCCACTGGGCGGAATATTCGAGGCTGATGGATCACAGCAAGTATGCGAACAATTATGATTTTCACAAGGCTGTTTATCTCATCAACAAGGAACTATTTATTGATACAGGGTTCCTCCTGATGAAGGTGAGCAGGGATCTCGCCTCCCCGGTTGCGGTCCTGAACTATGAGTTCTATGAATCTTTAGAAAAAGTCGACCATTTAATCTCTTCGGACAGGGACAGGATACAGTGCATAACAGGCCATAAATACACACCCTTCGGAATGTCACAATCCCCAAAGCTATGGGATTATGCGGATGGAATTGACACGGTAGAATTTCTTCTAAAAAAAAAATGCTCCGTGATATTGTAATATAAAAAATATTATATTGCACTCGTCGAATAAAAAGAATTATGGTATACAAATTCGTAGTGTTATCAGATGAAGATGAGGCGTTTGTGAGGGAATTTGAGTTCCTCGATTCACAGACATTGATGGATTTCCACAATATCATTCAGGAAGAACTTGAATTTGACAAATCCCAGATGGCATCGTTCTATCTTGCTACAGATAATTGGGAAAAGGAAGAAGAGTTCACTCTGTTTGATATGGGTACCGGATCATCGACGATGGAATCTGCAGTTTTTGAAGATATCATCTTTCGCAAGAACCAGAAACTGCTCTACGTATTCGACTTTTTCAACGACAGGGCACTTTTTGTGGAATATACGGGGGAATCGAGGGAAGTTGAGGACCGCGAGTACCCGGTCTGTACAAATTCGAAGGGCATCCCTCCGAAACAGGTTGTTTTCGGAAGCAGTTCGCGCAAACTCTACAATAACATTGTCGTTTCAGACGACGAAGATGATGAGGATGAATCGGAAGTTGATGATCTTTTTCTGAACAGCGAAGACGAGGAGAGCCTTCCTGATTTCGACAATATCGAAAACATCGGCGAAGAGGAAGAATAGCCTTTCCGGCCATTCATTCAATGAATAACATACTTATAGTGATCCTCGGTCCTACCGGGGTGGGCAAGAGTGCATTGTCAGTCGATGTGGCCATGCATTTCGGGGCTGAGATCATTTCGGCCGATTCGAGGCAGTTCTACAGGGAGATGCGTATTGGCACAGCTGTCCCAGATGATCAGCAGCTTGCCAGGGTCAGGCATCACTTCATCAGGTTCATGTCAGCAAAGGAATACTACAGCTCAAGCCTTTTTGAGAGGGATGTGATGTCTCTTCTGCCGGAGCTCTTCAGCACGTGCAGGTTTGCTGTCATGACCGGGGGGTCGGGGATGTACATCGATGCTGTATGCGATGGCATAGACGATATCCCTGATACCGACCAGGTAGTGAGGCAGAAGTACAACGACTTGTATCTCACTGAAGGCATTGAAGGGCTCAGAAGGGCGCTCAGGCTCCTCGATCCAGGCCACTATTCAAGGGTCGATCTCAGGAACCACAAGCGTATCATAAGGGCTCTTGAAATCTGCGAGTCGACCGGTAAGCCTTATTCCTCATTTCTTACAAATAGAAAGAGCAGCCGCGATTTTGACGTAATCCGCATCGGGCTGACCATGAAGAGGGATGAGCTTTATGATAGGATCAACATCAGGGTGGACCAGATGGTCGCTGCCGGCCTTGAGGAAGAAGTCAGGCAGCTACTGGAATTCAGGGAGCTTAATGCCTTAAACAGTGTTGGTTACAGGGAATTCTTTGAGTATTTTGACGGGAAGCGATCGAAAGAGAAAACCATTGACCTCATCAAAAGGAACAGCCGCCGCTACGCAAAGCGTCAGCTCACATGGTGGGCCAGGGATGAGAGTATAAGCTGGTTCCATCCCGATCAGGCCGGGGAGATTGTGAGGTTCATTGAGGAGATTAGCGGTTAACTGGTTTACTGGTTTACTTTGCCTGCCCTGCATTCTAGCTCCTTCGCTATCCCGACATTCCATGTCGGGACTTAACGCTCGGCCCGGTTAACTGGTTAACATATTAATAGTGTGACTGAATTTAAATAAGTTGGGTGGGAGTGCAGATTAGATTCTTTTTAACCGCAGAGGACACAAAGGATGAGCAAAGTACTCAAAGACAAATTATTGAATTCCTGTTCTTTACGCGCTTTGCAAAAAAAATTTGCGCACTTTGCGGGTAATGGATTTGAGCTTTTAGGAGGAGTGTTTTAATTTCCGGATTGTCTCTTCCGGATCAGCCGAGCCGAAAATAGAATGCCCCGCCACCAGCACGTTAACGCCGGCCTCAACAAGCGAAGGTGCATTTGACGGTTCAATCCCGCCGTCAACCTCAATGAGAACATTATAACCGCCGTCATCGATCATTTTCCTGAGTTCCCTCACCTTGCTGAAACACTCCTGGATGAACGTCTGCCCCCCGAATCCCGGGTTGACGGTCATGATCAGCACCATGTCAATATAGGGGAGTGTGTTCTTAAGGAGGCTTACAGGGGTATGGGGATTTAACGCTACGCCGGCTTTCATTCCTAGATTCCGGATCTCTGTCACAGTCCTCTGGAGATGTATGCAGGCCTCGTACTGGACAGTCAGGTTATATGCCCCAGCATCCCTGAAGCGCGTCAGGTACCTGTCAGGATCGACGATCATAAGGTGAACATCCAGGGGCTTTGCAGAAGCTCCCTTTACACTCGCCACTATCGGAAACCCGAATGAGATATTAGGGACGAACACCCCGTCCATAATGTCGAGGTGGATCCAGTCCGAGAGGCTGTTGTTCACCAGTTTGACAACCTGTCCGAGATTCAGGAAATCGGAATTCAGAATAGAGGTAGAGACTAGATGCTCCATATCCGGCCGTTTTGTACAAATATATAACAATTATTTACCCCAGGTAGGTCTTGAGGATCCTGCATCGTGTTGTGAACTGTATCCTTTTTATTGCTTTTTCCTTTATCTGCCGCACCCTCTCCCTGGTAAGCTTCAGCTCCTCGCCGATCTCTTCAAGTGTGAAAGGGTGTTTCATGCCGAGTCCGAAATAGAGCTTGAGCACCTTGGATTCCCGGGGCGAGAGGGAGCTCAGGGCGCGTTCAATCTCATAGGCGAGGGATTCATTAATAAGATTTTTGTCAGGGCTCGGTGTATCCGGACTCTGCAGCACATCGTACATAGTATTCTCCTCCTCCGAGCTTATCGGGGCGTCCATGCTTACGGTCCTGCCGTTGGTCTTGAGGGCTTCCTTGACATCCTCGGGGATCATTTCGAGAATTTCGGCGATCTCCTGGGAAGAGGGTTCCCGCTCATACTCCTGCTCAAGCCTCGCGAAAGCCCTGTTTATCCTGTTTATGGATCCGATTTTGTTCACTGGCAGGCGTACAATCCTTGCCTGTTCCGCCAATGCCTGCAGGATCGCCTGCCGGATCCACCATACGGCATACGAGATAAACTTGAATCCCCTCGTTTCATCAAACCTCTGTGCGGCTTTCATCAGGCCCAGGTTCCCCTCGTTTATCAGGTCAGGAAGCCCCATCCCCTGGTTCTGGTACTGCTTCGCCACGGAAACTACAAACCGCAAATTGGCTTTGACCAGCTTGCCGAGTGCATCCGGATCACCGGATTTTATGCGCCGTGCAAGCATTACCTCTTCTTCCGGGGAAATAAGATCCACCCTTCCGATTTCCTGAAGATATTTATCCAGGGATGGGGTGTCACGATTAGTAACCTGTTTTGTAATCTTTAGCTGACGCATAACAGGTCCGGAGTGATTAGGTTAGAAAAGAGAAGCCGGGCTTAGGCTACAATTTTAATAAAAAAAATCCTCAAACCGAAGTTTGAGATAATTTTTTTTGCCAAATCATAATTTTGTTCTAAATTGGTGGCGATATTCCTCACTGTGGAATATCACATATTTGGTTGGAGTCCGCATTTACCCCTGCGCTTTTATCAATTAATTAACACAAAATATTAATTATTTTTTTTAATATTGCACCGGTTTTAAGATATGTAATATAGTTGCTGCAATTTCCTGACGGCTCATTATCATTTCCAGAACCGGTTTTTCCAGATAAGTTAATTCAATCTTTTAAAATCAATCACTTTTATTATTGACTATGTATGACATTCTTGAATTAAGTAATAAGCTTCTTCCGGAACTCAGGGAGATAGCGAAAGAGCTTAAGATTAAACGAACAGAGACGCTTAAAAAGCAGGATCTGATATATAAGATTCTTGATCAGCAGGCCATTGAAGCCACTGAAAACAAGAAATCAGCTGTTGTTGAAACTACACCAGCAGCCCCGCCTCCGGTTCAGAAATCACCGGACCGCGATTTCGGGCAGAAAAAGGGGAAAAGGCCCAGAACTCCCAACGCTGGCAAAGGCAGGCCGGTCGAGTCGGTAATTTCAGTCTCACCGGATGACCTCAAAAAGCCGGATACGCTTCCTTTCGAACGCCGTGACCAGCCGCCGAGGCAGGAAAGGCCTGAAAGGCCGGAAAGGCAGTATAGGCAGGAAAGGCAGGAAAGGCCGGATGACAGAAGTGACCAGATGCGTAGCCAGGATAGCAGGAGGCCCGAAATAAGGAAGCCCCGGTGGACGGGAAACCAGAAAAGCTTCGAAAGAAGGGAGCTATCGTTTGACCCAAGGGAATCGGATTATAAGCCAAAGGAGCCAAGCTTCCCCGTGAAGGAGGAGAAGGAGGAGATCACGATCGAAAGTACCCTTCCGATGAACGGAGAAGAACCTATATACGAAGATGTTAAGCCATCTGCTGAACCGGTTCCGGGCGATATTATAATCGAACCGCCTGTTAAGGAATCTGCGCCGGAGGTTCAACAAACGAAAGAAGAGAAAAAGGAAAGACCTTACGATTTTGAAGGCATCATCTATAATACCGGCGTCCTCGAGATAATGCCCGATGGCTACGGCTTCCTCAGATCGCCTGATTATAATTATCTTAACTCACCTGACGACATTTATGTTTCACAGTCGCAGATCAAGCTGTTCGGACTGAAGACAGGGGATACGATCAAGGGGACCATCCGTCCGCCAAAGGAAGGGGAGAAATATTTCCCTCTCATCAAGATCGAGGAGATAAACGGAAGAAGCCCCGACTATATCAGGGACAGAGTTCCGTTCGACTTCCTTACCCCGCTTTTCCCAAATGAGAAATTCACATTGTGCTCCCCCGGAGAAGGTTCGCTTTCGGTCAGGGTGATCGACATGTTCGCCCCCATCGGGAAAGGCCAGAGAGGGCTGATCGTTGCCCAGCCGAAGACAGGTAAGACAATCCTCCTCCAGGAGGTCGCAAACGCGATTGCCAGGTATCATCCCGAGGTTTACCTGATGATATTGCTGATTGATGAAAGGCCGGAGGAAGTGACCGACATGGCAAGGAACGTTAAGGCTGAAGTTATCGCTTCAACCTTTGACGAGCCTGCCGAAAGACATTGCAGGATAGCAAATATAGTGCTTGAAAAGGCAAAACGGCTCGTGGAATGCGGACACGATGTGGTAATCCTCCTCGATTCAATAACAAGGCTCGCCAGGGCATTCAATACAACGGCCCCCGCTTCAGGAAAGGTCCTGTCGGGCGGTGTCGACTCTAACGCCCTTCATAAGCCCAAGAGGTTCTTCGGCGCTGCCAGGAATATCGAAAACGGGGGATCGCTCACCATAATAGCCACCGCTCTCACGGAAACAGGATCAAAGATGGACGATGTCATCTTCGAGGAATTCAAGGGAACAGGCAACATGGAGCTCCAGCTCGACCGAAAACTTTCGAACAGGAGAATATTCCCATCGATCGATATACCGGCCTCAAGCACCCGCCGCGAGGACTTGCTTCTTAACAAGAGCATACTCCAGAAGATATGGGTATTGAGGAATTACCTTACAGACATGAATTCGGTCGAAGCAATGGAGTTCCTGCGCGACAGGCTGATGCAGGCCAAGTCGAATGAAGAGTTCCTCATTTCGATGAACGGCGGATAAAAAAAAGAATATTTTTCTATCTTTGCACTTTCTTTTCCAAACCAACTTAAACCATAATATTTCGAAATGGCTACAAAGAAATTCATTACATGCGATGGCAACCAGGCCGCATCGCATGTAGCGTATATGTTTAGCGAGGTAGCTTGCATATACCCTATTACTCCATCTTCCACAATGGCCGAGTACGTTGACGAGTGGGCTGCAAATGGTCTTAAGAACATTTTCGGGGAAACAGTCAAGGTTATCGAAATGCAGTCGGAAGCCGGTGCTGCCGGAGCGGTGCACGGAGCACTCCAGACCGGAGCATTGACAACCACGTTTACCGCATCCCAGGGTTTGCTGCTAATGATCCCGAACATGTACAAGATCGCTGCTGAACTCCTCCCGGGCGTCTTTCATGTAAGCGCCAGGACATTGGCAGCACACGCGCTTTCAATATTCGGGGACCACGGTGACATCTACGCTACCCGACAGACCGGATTTGCAATGCTGGCCAGCGGAAGCGTGCAGGAGATCATGGACCTGGCAGGTGTTGCCCACCTTACCGCAATCAAGTCAAGGATCCCGTTCCTGCATTTCTTCGATGGATTCCGTTCATCGGCCGAGGTGCAGAAGATTGAAATGCTCGAAATGGAGGACCTTAAGAAACTCCTCGACCTGAATGCACTTAAAAGGTTCCGCGACAATTCGATGAATCCCGAACATCCCGTAACCAGGGGTACCGCTCAGAATCCTGATATCTTCTTCCAGGCCAAGGAAGCCATCAATCCTTTCTATGAGCCGATCCCGGATGTCGTGAATTCATACATGGGAGATATCAGCAAGCTCACAGGCAGGGATTACAAGCCATTTACATACTACGGAGCCCCGGATGCGGAAAATATTATCGTGGCAATGGGTTCCATAACCGATACATCAAAGGAAGTCATCGATTACCTTGCTGCAAAAGGGGAAAAGGCCGGGCTCATTTCCGTCCATCTCTACCGCCCGTTCTCCGCAAAATATTTCTTCAATGTGTTCCCCAAATCAGTGAAGAAGATCACGGTCCTCGACAGGACCAAGGAACCCGGTGCACCAGGCGATCCTCTTTACCTCGATATAAAGGAAATATTCTACGACAGGGAAGTCAGGCCAACGATAATTGCAGGAAGATACGGCCTCAGCTCAAAAGACACAACTCCTTCACAGGTCTTTTCGGTTTTTGAGAACATGAAGATCAAGGAGCCGAAAAATCACTTTACGGTTGGCATAGTTGATGATGTGACCTTTACATCCCTCCCGGTTCTCCCTGAGATCAATGTCGCACTCCCGGGAACACACTCAGCAAAGTTTTACGGGCTCGGTTCCGACGGAACAGTCGGTGCAAACAAGAACTCGATAAAGATAATCGGCGATACGACCGATAAATATTGCCAGGCATATTTCGCATACGACTCCAAAAAATCAGGCGGTATTACCACTTCACACCTTCGTTTCGGCGACAAGCCGATCCGTTCGCCTTACCTGGTGAATACACCGGATTTCGTTGCATGCCATGTGCCCTCATATCTCGACAAGTACGATATGCTCAAGGGCCTCAAGAAAGGCGGGACTTTCCTTCTTAACTCAATCTGGGACGTTGAAGAAACCAGGAAGAGGCTTCCGGATCATATGAAAAAATACCTTGCTGCCAACAACATCAATTTCTACATAATCAATGCTACTGCCATTGCCGAGGAACTTGGGCTGGGAACCAGGACAAACACCATCATGCAGGCAGCTTTCTTCAAACTCGCCAACATCATTCCTTATGAAAAGGCTGAAAAGGAGATGAAGAAAGCCATTTACAAGACCTATGGCAGGAAAGGCGAAGAGGTTGTGAATATGAACTACGCCGCCGTCGACAGGGGCAGCCAGGTAACCAGGGTGGAAGTTCCTGCAGAATGGGCCGGCATTGAAGTTAAAA
The DNA here is from genome assembly GCA_002319915.1 of Bacteroidales bacterium UBA1800. Classification (GTDB taxonomy): domain Bacteria; phylum Bacteroidota; class Bacteroidia; order Bacteroidales; family VadinHA17; genus LD21. Next base: position 8,851 of record DCFQ01000037.1, read on the forward strand.
AAGCCGTTGACACTCGTAATGTTCCGGAATTCATAAGGGAAGTGGTAGAGCCGATAAACAGCCTTAAAGGGGACGATCTTCCCGTAAGTGCATTTAAAGGCAGGGAAGACGGGACATTCCCGTCAGGGACATCAGCTTATGAGAAGAGAGGCATAGCGGTCAACGTACCTGAATGGCAGCCGAAGGAATGCATCCAGTGCAACCAGTGTTCCTATGTATGCCCCCACGCTGTTATCAGGCCGTTCCTCCTCACCGATGAGGAAGCAGCCAATGCACCGGCCGGAACCGACTTCATCCAGGGGATCCCCGGGATTCTCAAGCAGTACAAGTTCAGGATGCAGGTCAGCGTTTACG
>DCFQ01000041.1:0-17926 GCA_002319915.1 Bacteroidales bacterium UBA1800
GACCCCCTGATTATGAGTCAGGTGCTCTAACCGTCTGAGCTATGGGCCCGGTCTAGTTCCTGGTTGCTAGTTGCTAGTTGCTGGTTATAAAGAACCCTTATATTTAGTTAACAAGTAACTAGCAACCAGTAACCAGCAACCAAAATTTCCGGACTGCAATAATACGCAATTGCCTCTAATAATCCAAAAGGGCCCCGAAAATGTTTGCCTGGGGGAATCCTATCTGACTGGAATTGGTCAATGCCATTTGTTTTCGCCATATTAAACCATTAATCAGAGATTGTCCTGTGAAGGATTTATCGTATATTGTTGATAGTTAATTAAACAAATCCGACAAGTTATGAACGCAAGCAAAGTCAACAGGAGAAATTTTCTCACTATTTCCACAACTGCACTCGCAGGAGCAGCAGCAGGTATTATGCCACCAGGACTCTATCAGCAGGAAACCCCTAAACCAAAGATCAAAACCTACAGGTCGCTGGGAAGAACGGGCTTCAGGGTCTCTGACATTGGCTGCGGCCCCGCAGGTATGAGTGATGAAGGCCTCCTGAAGGCTGTCCTCGAAACGGGAGTGAATATCATCGATACCGCGGAGTTTTACGGCAACGGCAACAATGAAAGGCTTGTCGGCAAAGGAATAAAAGGGACCAAAAGAGATTCACTTTTTATAAATACAAAGCTTCAGATTGCCGAAAGCCATAAGAGCGAGGACATTGTGTTAAAAGTGAGGAGTTGCCTCGGGAGGATGGAAATAGATTATCTCGACGGTATGATGCTCTGGAATCCCGGATCCTCGAAACAGGTGAAAAACGAGGAATTTCACAAAGCTTTCGCGCAGCTCAAAAAAGAAGGAAGAGTAAAATACTGCGGAGTTTCCTGCCATGGTTCGGAATACAGCAAACCCACCGAGAACATGGACCAGATAATAGGATCCGCAATCGAGGACGGCCGGTTTGACCTTGTGCTTTTTGTTTACAACTATGTGCAGCAGGAAATGGGCAATAACATTCTCAGGGCGTGTGCGGATAAAAACGTTGGCGCCATCCTTATGAAGACGAATCCTTTTAACGGAAGGTACACCGATATGATCAACAAAGTCAATAAGATGATGGAGAGCAACAGCCCCGTTCCAGAAAACATGAAATACATGTATGAAGCTACTCTGCAGAAACAAAAAGCAGGGGAAGAGTTCCTGGGGAAATCGGGACTGGCTGATCCTTCATTGAGACGGGAAGCTGCGGTTGGTTTTGCTCTCGACAACCCCGCTGTGAGCTCGGTCCTCATCACATTCAGCACCTTCGATGAAATTGAACCGTATGTTTCCCTGTCAGGGACCGGGTTGAACCGGGGAATCTCGGAAAACATAAATACTCTCAGGGAAAACCTCAATCACCTGTACTGCCGCCATGCATGCGGCATTTGTGAGAGTCAGTGCCCTGAAAAAGTCCCGGTCAATGCCATAATGAGGTATCATCATTATTTCCTTGGCCAGGGAAGGGAAAAATACGCTATGCAGAAGTATAGTGAGCTCCCGGGCGCAAAACCCGGAAACTGTACTGATTGCAGCGGGCACTGTGAAGCTGCCTGTCCGTACGGAGTCTCCATTAAAGCGCTTCTGCTGGCTGCCTGTTCTGACCTGGAAATGAAAAGAGAAAGCTGAAGGACCTGTTAGGATTTGGGCACGCCTGTCATTGTGACTCAGCTTCCAGGGTATGTACCATAATGGAAGCAGATGCAGCAGCAAGTATTGACTTTAGCTGCTCATCGAGGTCATTACGTAACCATACAAATTTCCTTGCAGAGAAGTCATTTGACTGCACCGCAGCGATTTCTTTGTCATCAATGAAGAAACCATATCCACAGATCATTTTAAAGGTTGCAGTTTTCCCGTCTTCCCATTGCTTGATGGCCTTGATCTGAATATTCGTTATGTCATTTGATAATACCCCTTCCGATTTAAACTTCCCTTCTACTTTTGCTCCTGAACTGGAAACCAATATCATTTTCCAGGCCGTTGTGTCGGAGGCAGGAGAAATCAATGCGACATAATTGTCAATGCTTTTATCCAGGGTGGTCATATCACCAAACAGGAATTTGCCTTCATTTTCCGAGAATTTCGTACTTGTGGTGGTATTTACCTTAATTGTGTCTTTATCGCTGATGGTAAAGACAAATGAAGATTTACTTTTGGATTCAGTATAGGTTTCAGAGAACAGACTGTTTTTCCTCGACCTTGAAGTGCCCCATCCGGCCTTACCCGATACTATTTTGTAAGGAGAGAATTCATACTTGCTGACTATGCTGAAGCCCCTTAGCCTGGCTTCAATGGGTGTGCTGTTTGCTTTAAGGTCATCGTCCAGCTTCATAAGCTTTTGCCCGCTTAATGACAAAGTGTAAATCAGGAGCAGTGCTGCGGTAAGGGAAATTGTCTGCAGTGTTTTCATGATTATGGGTAAATTATAAACAAAATTAACCTAAAGTGCTGTCATAAACAATTTTATGTTTCACGCCCCAACATACTGATCGATTTCCACAACTGATATTTTGAGTGCATAAATTGCCAGGTTATTGGGGCTTGAAAATAATTTATAGTATGTTTGATTTCGGGAACTTCTAATCATCAGATCATGAAATACTCAATCATTGTTGTTTCCCTTTCATTCCTCATTCCGGCCGGCCACCTGGCCGCCGGGGAACAATGCGCTACGGCCGGTAGTGGAAACAACGGCCGGGTGGTTCACCTGCAGGAAGTTTACAAGACGGTCGATACCTTTAAGCTTAAAATTGATATTTTTTATGCTGAAGCGTCCCTCAAAAATGAGAACAATACCGCAATTGTGTTCTTTCATGGCGGAGGATGGGCATTCGGCACCGCGGATGAATTTTTCACCACCTGTGAGCGTTACGCTGAAAAGGGAGTCATTGCCTTTTCGGTATCCTACCGCCTGTCGATTGAAAACGGGGTGACTCCCAGTAAAAAGATCAGCCCCATCGAATCGGTCATGGATGCGAAATCAGCCATGAGGTGGGTTAGGGGAAATACCGGGAAATTTCATATTGCCGCAGACAGGATAGTAGCTGCAGGGCAGTCAGCCGGCGGCCACCTGGCACTGTGCACCGCGATGATTGATGATTACAATGAGAAGTCGGATGATATGTCGGTAAGCTGCCACCCCGATGCCGTGCTGCTCTTTTCTTCATGCATAAATGCTGTTGAAGGATGGTGCGACCGTTTGCTGGGAGACCGTCACGACAGGATATGGAGCATATCGCCTTACCACAATGTCAGGGAGGGCCTTCCGCCGATGATCGAGTTCCATGGAAGGTTTGACGACCAGGTGCCAATCTGGACAATTCAGTTTTTCCAGCAGGCCATGCAACAGAAAGGGAACTACTTCGAACAGCACACATATGAGGGAATGAGGCATTACCTGGGGGAGGGAAACCCAAAATACTCACGCTATTACAATGAAGATATTCTTGATCTTACAGACAGCTTCCTGAGGAAATTTAAATTTCTGAGGTAAGCGTTCCAGCTTCATTTTTATGCTAAATTAGGGTTGTGTAATCTCAGCATAATGATCTCAAGAAGGGAATTTGTAAGGATCACAACAGCAGCGGGCGCAGCAATGCTCGTCTCCTTCAATACCTCATGCAGGAACAAGATCAGCCGGTGGCGCTTCCTCACCGGGGAAGAAATAAGCCTTCTCGACGCAATAGTTGAACAGATAATCCCAACCGACGATTTCCCGGGTGGACGGTGGGCAAATGTGTCTAACTTCATTGACAGGCAGCTCGATTCATACTACAGGAAACACCAGGTAGCATACCGCGAGGGCCTTTCCGCTATGGGAATGACAGTTTTTCAGTTGAAGGGCAGAAAATTTGAAGAGCTTCCCTTCGCAGAACAAACCGATATGATGGAAATGATGGAATCGGGAACCTTCCCCGGTGACTACTGGGAGGAACATTCACCCGCCGGGTTTTTCAACATGCTGAGGGATCACTCGCTGCAGGGCTTTTATGGGAGTCCCGTCCACGGGGGGAACCGTGAGTATATAAGCTATCGCATGCTCGGGCTCGATTATCCGAACATAATCGGCCAGAACAGGTACAAGGATCTGAGCTGGCGCATCTACGACGCAAAATCCCCGGCAAATGGCAAATAAGAGAGTTAACGCTGTCGTTGTCGGAGCCGGTGCGGGAGGCGGAGTGGTCGCAAAAGAACTTGCGACCGGAGGACTGTCGGTTGTGCTTATTGAACGGGGCAGGTGGCATTCATACGACGAACACGGTGATGATGAGCTCACTTCCCAGAGAACTTTCCCGCTCAAATGCGGTTTTGGACCCGACAACGAGCGGAACTGGAGGATGAGTCCCGACGGGAAAAACGGATGGGTAAAGGTTTTTCCCAACCAGTGGAGCTATGGGAACAATGCTGCCTGTGTCGGCAGCGGTACCGTCAGCTACGGTGCAATGGCCTGGAGGTTTCAGCCTGATGACTTTCGCCTTAAATCGAAATATGGAGCAGTACCTGGCAGTACACTCGAAGATTGGCCCCTGACTTATGAAGAGATTGAACCCTTTTATGAAAAGGCTGAATATGAAATAGGGGTGGCAGGCGATCCGACCAATGATCCTTTTGTGCCGCCAAGAAAGAAACCGTATCCCATGCCTGCCTTTTCACTTAACGGGGAAGGGATCATTCTAGAGAAAGCTGCCTGGAGGCTCGGCCTTCATCCTTTCCCGATACCCATGCTACGGAATTCCGTGCCGTACAATGGCCGGCCCGCCTGCATCAGGATGAGGACCTGCGTGGGGTATGCATGCCCGGTGGGAGCCAAGGCAGGAACCCAGAATACTGTCATTCCTGCAGCTTTGAAGACGGGGAATTGCGAACTTCGGATAAATTGCATGGTAAGTGAAATAATGATCGATGACAAAGGGAGGGCAAAGGGTGTCAGGTATTTTGATGCGGATAACAGGCTTCAGGAACAGGTCTCCGATATCGTGGTCGTGTCAGCCTCTGCCAGCGAGAGTGCAAGGCTGCTGCTGAATTCCAGGTCAAGGTTGTTCCCGGCAGGAGCCGGCAATAACAATGGCTGGGTGGGCAGGAATATCCAGGATCACGCATATGCCGGTGCGTACGGTCTTTTCGAGGAGGAAGTATATGATGATGTGGGGCCTGGCGCCTGCATCGCGGTAAATGATTTTAATCACAGGATCCCAGGAATCATAGGCGGCGGAGTATTATGCAACGAGTTTATCAGGATGCCTTACCAGTTCACTTCGATCCGACCGCGGAACAGCAAAATGTGGGGGATAGAGCACAAGGATTTTCAGAAGCGGTACTTCAGGCGGCATATTGCCGTGCATGGTCCGGCGCAGGAAATGCCGGTATTTGACAAAAAAGTCGAGGTGGACCCGGTTGTGAGGGATTTCTGGGGGATCCCGGTTGCCAGGATCAGCGGGTCAAGACATGATAATGATATCAAGGCGGGACGCTTCCTGGCTGAAAAAGCGGAGGAATGGCTGAAGGAGGCCGGGGCAGTGAGCACCTGGCAGGCTGTCCCCGGTAAAGAGAGCACGCCCAGCCAGCATCAGAGCGGAACCTGCCGCATGGGAAATGATCCCGCCACATCCGTGACCAATAAATTCGGGCAGCTGCATGAGATCGACAATGTTTTCATCGCCGACGGAAGCCTTCATGTAAACAATGGGGGCTATAACCCGGCCCTCACCATACTTGCCCTTGGTTATTGGGTGGGTGGGCATATTATCGATATGTGGAAAGGGACAAAAATGAAATAGCCGGAATGGAGGTATCCCGATATTAACCGATTAAATGAAAAGAATTTTAGTAATAGTCTCAGTCCTCATCCTGGCAGTGGTCCTATTGCTCCTTTCTTACGGGCGCTGGAACAATGCTTCACCTTCGAAGACCTGTGCAGGGTGCCATGAGATTTCACATTCGGTCGACCTGTGGGCAGAGTCAACCCACAGGGATATTCAGTGCAAAAGCTGCCATGGAACAGCTCTTAGTGAAGGCATTCACAGTCTCAGGGAAAAAGGAGTGATGCTGTTTCATCATAACAGGAAAATGAAGCCTGAGGACGTTCGAATATCTGAGAGTCAGCGCCTTGCAGTGATGGGCAAATGTGTGGCCTGCCACCGTGCGGAGTCTTCGAAATGGAATTCGGGCGGGCATACAATGAACTACTCTGAAGTCTTTTTGAACGGTGAACACAATAAGCAGGAGGCGATAAATGACGATTGCCTTCGTTGTCACGGGATGTTTTATGACGGGAAGTCTGTTGCCGGAATTGTTGAGCCGCTGGATACTTCAGGTCCCTGGAAGTTGAAAAATGCAGGATTGAAAGATCGTCCGGCAATTCCCTGCTTTGCCTGCCACCAGGTCCACAAAACAGGCACTCCCGGGAAACGGCCGGTTCTTGACACCCCTTCTTCACTTCATTATGCTAGAGCGGACCAAAAGCTGGAATCATTCTATTACAGGCGGTCTGAGATGTATTTTCCCGTTACGGTCCTTTCCACTCCGGGGATCAATTATCAGTCATCACTTGTCAGGGTTTCAGATGATCCCGGTCAAAGATTATGCATCCAGTGCCATTCACCGAATGCGTTTAATATGTCAGGCACTGCTGATGACCGGACACCAAGGGGAGTACATGAAGGGATCAGCTGCCTGGCGTGCCATGATCCTCATTCCAACTCTGCAATGGCTTCCTGTAAAAATTGTCATCCTGCCATTTCCAATTGCAAGCTGGATGTTGAAAAGATGAATACGACCTTTGCCGACCGGTCAAGCACGAACAATATTCATTTTGTCGCATGCACCGACTGTCATGTAAAGGGAAGGCCTGCCAAAAAGCTTTGAACACGGTGTTCAAAATCTTCATGGAGACGCTCTATGGCGGGTCACAGGTGGTCCAGGCTATAGGCCCGGTAAGTCAGGATCTCTGCGGGGAAGGAGATTTTCCCAATGCAATGGCATGGTAACCAAACCAGATAAAGAATGCAAAATGGAGGAAGACTATACTCCAGCCAAGCGAGTTCATCATGCCCTTTAACTGAGCAATTAAAAGAACAATTGTGCTGGCCGCCAGGTAAACCAGGGCGCAATAAATTACACCCTTCTTGAACTCCAGGTTTGTCGATTTGTGTGCGAAATAGAGTAAGAATGGGATACTTATTATAAGCGATCCAAACATCCGTGCCAAGTTTATTGATGTTTCATCAAGGGTTACTCCCATGGGGCCCATCAATAAAGCAGGCAGGAACAGGAAGCCAAGGCCAAACAGGGCTTCCACGACCAGGTAGGTAAGAAAGAGTGTTTTCATTTAAAAGAAATTTGTTGAATTAAGTATAAAGTGTTAACTGTCTTTGTGCAAGTTATTCAACAAAAGACCCGAAGTCAAATTAATCTTCGGTCAGTCTGCCCCGGCCGGGAGTCGTTAATTAAGCCGGCTTTTCAAATAATGCCTCAGCTTAAAGAATAAGATGCCTGAAGGGCACTTAATTTTATTTTCGAAAACGGAGCGCGCCAAAATCCTGGCAAAAAATGCTGCAATACATACACCTGCAAGAGTCATTGAAACATCTTCAGCCTCATGACCATGATTATAATACTTCACCAAATAATCTATTCCCGTGAACACCAGGATCAGGAACACGACAACTGAAACCACATCAAGTACCAGGTAATAAACAGGTCTTCCCCAGGGGCGCAACGCGCCATAGAAAAACAAGGCACATCCGGTGAAAAACAGGATTGCTGCAAATGAACTGTCCTTTGCTAATCCAATGAATAGTGAAGCAATGATCATCAGGATTGAAATGGCCAGATAGATCATTGCTTTTCTCAGATTCTCACTGTCAAACCGGGAAAGTAATTTACCCTTCATAATGTCAGATTTTGGTAATTAAATTTACACCTCCCGTAAGGCGAAGTCAAGTTTATTTTTGCCTCAATAATCCACTGCCACCTAAACCCCGCTTGCCAGTTGGCAGGTTTCAAGAAATAAAATTTTACCACTAAGGTTCACTAAGGCCACACAAAGGTTACCGAAGTACTATATAGACTGTGTTCGTTGATTTTGTATTTCCCCCTTGGGGGAAAATAAAAGGGGGTGAATACCGCTTAGTTTGGTTATTGAAATGTCTTGCCAAAACTTCTGAGGTGAAACTTATAATGTCAGGTACTATCTGGGCTTTGTACCCACCTCCCGGTAGCGACAGAAATCAATGTTCCGGTACATTCCGGAGAATTGTGAGGTAATTTGATCAGGGAGAGGGCTTCAGGACAAGGAAAACCCGGACAAAACTCCTATTTTTAGAAAAACTCTTTTATGAAAAGACCTGCCTGTTTTTTATTCACCCTGTTCTTTCTGATAAATCATGCTTTTTCACAGGACAAGACATTCGCGAGGCCAAACTTCCTGATACATTACGAGGAGTCTGCCGTTCCTTCAAACACCGATCCGGCATATGTATCGCTCCAGGCCAGTCATCCGCGAAAAGATGTGCCGTATTATATACAGGATATGGGACTCTATCTCCAGACCGCATTTGACAAATACTCTTCCATGGGCCTGATAGACAAAATGGACAAGTCCCCGTCGTACGCAAAGGAGCTGAAGGAAAAAGCTCCCGATCCTATACCCCGTATAATCAATATTTATGTCGAAAGCATAAAGGATCCGAACGGGAGATCCATCGACGGAGTGACGGGCCTGTCGGGAATCACAATAAACAATCTCGTTCCCCCCGATCGCGGCATGACCTCATCGGTAGCACTCCAGAAAACCTGCTGTCACGAGCTGTTGCATTATGTTACAGAGAGTTACTATAGTGTGATGGCTGCCAATATTGCCACAAAATGGTGGTGGGAATCGCTGGCTGTGCAGGCCGACAGGATCGTTTATCCCAAAACGACCCCTTATGAGGCTGAACAGTATGCCGGTGAGAGCAGCATGAACCTTTCGTCGCTGCTTCACCGGTCGTGGGACGACTGCAACGAGGAGCCGAACTGGTACACGTCGGGAGGCTTCCTTGCCTACCTGTTGTACCATTCGGGCAAGGGCGTTGATTTCAGGGAGTTATTCCTTCGCCCTACCGGGAGCAAAACATCATATACCCGGTATGTTCTCGATACATATTTAAAAGAGCTGGGATCAAAGGGAATAGGCTGGGAATATCACGATTACATCAAATGGTGCTATGACAGGAAGGGCTTCGCAGCAATCGACACCTCACTGGCCGACCTTGCGGGAAATGCCCATTCGGTCATTGTCAGGCTCGACGATAAATTCACCGCCGACACCGTGACGACCGGGATTCCCTATATGGCTGCCAAAATATTCAGGATAAGGAACATGGAGATCAAGCCAAAGACGGTAATGGTCAAGAATCTTTCAGGATCGGATAATGTTGCGATGTATGTCTATTCATGTCTGCCCGGCAACAGAAGCCAGCTGGCAACACTCGATAAAGGAGACAGCGTCTTTTTCGAATACAAGGATAAGAAGCAATGGCTCGACGTAGTGACCATCAATTTTACCAATAACCAGGCTGCCAATCCGAGGCTCGTGGTGGCTGATGCCATACTTGCGGAGGGGGATTACAAAGGAGCAGTGGATTTCTCGGATGATAACGACAAGATGAGATCGAGGTATAAGATAACCATATCGGACCTTCACATTGTCATCGATAAAAAGAACAAGGCAACCGGCAGCATTGAGTTTCACATGGAATATCCCAAAGACGGAATGCTGGCCACCTGCACCGATTTTTCCGGCAAGGCAGATGCCAGGGGGAACTTTTCGATGAAAGGGAGGGTGCAGGAAATCGATTATCCCAAGTGTCCGCAGGGTTGCTGCACATACGAGCTTATCAAGCAGGGGAGCAAGTGCATGAAGGTGACTAAATTCCTCTACTGGCATTTTACCGGGAAGGTCAGGGTAAACGGTGACAGGAAGGATATCGATGGCAAAATAATCGTGGCACCATCGATTGCGATCCCTAAAAAGGAGAGGGCAATGCTGAAATTTTCAGCAAAGAACTATTGATGCCCTGGTACATGGGTTGATCATGGTTATTCATCCTTCAGGATCTCAGTCGTTCTCACCCTCAGGGCACGCAGGATCTGGTAACTAATGGTTGCCGCCGCAACAATGAAAATAATGACAGTTGCAAGGAGGAATTCCCAGATCTGGACCCCATACTTGCTGGCGCCGGGAAGGATCCTGTAAACATAATACGATGCGGGCCATGCGATGGCGAGCGAGACAAGCACCAGCTTAAGGAACTCTGATGAAAGGGTGTAATAGAGGTTGGCGGGTGAAAATCCAAGAACCTTTCTAATGCCAATCTCTTTCATCTTTCTCTGGGTAAGGAAAAGTATCAACCCGAACAGGCCGACTGAAGAGATTATTATCGTAAGGATTGCGACAAGGCTCGTGATCTGCCTGAAGTGCCGGAATGCAGTCACTGCATCTTCATTCTGTACCAGCAGCTGAATGCTGCTGAATTCGAATGCATCATCGGGCAGGAATTGTCCGAACTCCTCCTTCACGGTCTTCATGGCTTCCCTTTCCCTCCCGGCGGCAAAGCTGACTGCGTAAATGTGATCCGAAAAGGTGGAATCGGGCAGAAGCCTGTAAACATGCGGTTCATTGGCGCTGAAGACGGATGAGACTATATAGTCTTTAATAACTCCTATGACCTCATAATAACGATTGGAGATCTTAATCCTTTTAGTCAGGGGATCCTGCCACCCAAAGACCTTCGTTGCCGTCTCATTGATAAGGCACTTGTTCCTGTCGGCAGGAAATTCCCTCGAGAAATTCCTTCCGGTCATAATTTTCATATCGAAAGTGGGGACAAAGTCATAGCTGACATTGCTGTATCTTACAAAAACCTTCTCATTGGGTTTGCCGCCTTCCCACTCGAGATCATCACCCCCGGGGAGTATGAACGGGATATAATCTGCTTCGCAGAAATCCCTGATTTCGGAATGGTTTAAAAGCCTGTTCCTCAAAGGCTCCAGGGATCCTTTTTTGTCAGTGACAATATTGGCATATAAGACGTTCGAACTGTCGAAACCCATATTCCTTGACAGCATATACTCTGTCTGGCGGTAAATTATGAAAGCCACGATCAGCATAAATACCGAGATCGCAAACTGGATGGTGACAAGGACCTTTTTCAGACTGATCCCGTTTGTCCTGTCTGTGAGGAATTTTTGCTTCAGTGCCTCGACCGGGCTGAAGGATGAAATGATATAAGCCGGATGGATGGCAGAGAGAAACCCGGTAACAAGCGTTACGCCCAGCACGATCAGGATCAGGAACCAGTTATCGCTTATCGGTGGGAAAATTTCAGCACCGAACGCATTGTTGAGCACCGGTATGAGGAGCTGTGCAAGGATAAACCCGCAGGTCACCGCGAAAAATGTCACTGACATTGATTCGAGGATGAACTGGAACCATAGCCGGTTCTGGCTGAACCCAAGTGTCTTTTTTATGCCGATCTCCCTGAATCGTGTCGAAGCATTGGCTGTCTGGAGATTTATATAGTTTATTGATGAGAGCACCAGGATGAGCACCGAAAGAAATGAAATAAGCCCGAGAAAGACATAAACCGCATCCTCAAAGTAAGGATTGACCTGGAGCTTTGACATGGGACGCAGATATGGATGGTGTTCCTTCCGGAAATCCTTTAAAGCGGCATAGATCTTATCATTAACGCTTGCAGGATCCGTGTTCGGCTTGAGAAGGACATAGGTGTAAAATGAATATCCCCGGTAATCAGTCTCGAAGCCCTTCCGTCCTGTAAGGGCGGCAAACGATTTCATGGACAGCAGGAAGGCGGGCTTCCAGGTAGAATGCACCGGAATATCATCGTACACCCCCGTCACGGTAAAGAGTCCCTTATTCTCACCATAGACTGTTTTGCCCAGGGCTTCCTCACCATGAAACAATTTTGTCGCGACCGATTTTGACAGGACAATCGAGGTAGGCATATTCAGTGCATTTTTCATATCGCCTTCAATGAACCTGAAGGTGAAAATGTCAAAGACTGTCTGGTCAGCAAAATAACCGTACGGGGTAAGGAACTGGTTCTTCCTGTCAGCTGAAAGAAAGACCCCGCTTTTGTTCACGTCACCGACATCGTGCATCAGGCATATCCTTTCAATCTGCGGCAGATCGACCAGCTCTTTCCGGCTCATTGCAGCTGTAACGCTCCACGTGTGCTTGATGGTGTTCTCTTTCTGGTCCATGAAAATCTGAAGCCGGTAGATACGGTCATAATTCTTATTGAATTTGTCATAATTGAACTGGCCGCTGATGAACTGGCTTATTATTATGAAGGTGGCATAGCCGATTACGAGGTTCAGGAGAATGATCAAATAAAGCAGCTTTTCCTTCCAGATCCTCCTTAAAAGCATATACATTGACTGGGATGCCATTTTTCGGGATTTTTATAAGTGTTGACTATTTTACAGGCTCAAATATCCTGTCGGAACGTTCCATTACCAGATGCCCGTCGAAGAGGCTCACGATCCGGTGGGCTCTTTCGGCATGATTGACTGAATGGGTCACCATGACGATTGTGGTGCCGGACGCATTCAGCTCCTCGAGGAGCTGCATTACATGCTCCCCGTTAGTCGAGTCGAGGTTTCCGGTCGGTTCATCAGCTAGGATAAGCTTCGGGCGGGTTATAAGGGCCCGGGCTATTGCTGCGCGCTGCTGCTGGCCGCCGGATAGCTGACGCGGAAAATGGTTCTTCCTGTGGCCTATCTTCATATAATCGAGCATCTCCGCGACTTTTTTCCTTCTCGATGCAATTCCTTCATTCATTGCCACGAGAGGCAGTTCCACATTTTCGAAAATGTTCAGCTCATCAATGAGATTGAAGCTCTGAAAAATGAATCCGATATTTCCCTTCCTCAGGTTGGTCCTTTGCTTTTCGGTGAAAGCTGTAACCTCGGCGCCATCGAAGAAATATTGTCCCGAATCAGATGTATCGAGAAGGCCCAGTATATTGAGCAGGGTCGATTTGCCGCATCCCGACGGGCCGGTAATTGCGACAAACTCCCCCTTCCTGACTTCAAAATTGACATCCGTAAGCGCTGTTGTCTCGACCATTTCGGTCTTGAAAATCTTGGTCAGGTTGATAGTCTTTAACATGATTTCAGTTTTTCCGGTCCAATGCCAATAACATGCCATATTAGTTAAAAGCCGGATAATCAGCCATATATAAAAAGTGCAATTATCAAGAAGTAAAAAATTTTGACATAGTGTCTACAAAAATTTTACTTTTGGTGAAAACCCTTCCTGCAATGAAAAAATACAAGCTGTTGATTGTAGATGATAATCAACCTGTACGCAATGCCCTACAGTTACTTCTTAAACCTGATTTTGACAGTGTCAGGGCCATATCGAACCCCGGGCAGCTGCATTCGGTGCTCGATGCAGGCGATATCGATGTAGTTCTGCTTGATATGAATTTCAAAGCCGGCATCAATACCGGCAACGAAGGCTTATATTGGCTCAGGGAGATCAAAAAGATGGCGCCGCTGGTCGAAGTGGTTATGATCACTGCCTATGGGGATGTCGAGCTTGCGGTAAGATCAGTGAAAGAAGGAGCTACAGATTTTGTCCTGAAGCCTTGGGACAACAACAAGCTCCGGGCAACCCTGGAAGCGGCATGCAGGCTCAGGAGCTCAACCCTCGAGATTTCGAAGCTCAGGTCGAGAGAAGATCTTTTCCGGGAAGACTCTGACCGGTCCGGCAGGTTCATTACCGGTTCGTCGACACAGATGAAGGAAATCATGAACGTGATCGCCAAAATTGCACCGACTGATGCAAATGTCCTGATTACGGGAGAGAACGGGACAGGCAAGGAACTGGTGGCAAGGGAGATCCACAGGTTGTCGAAGCGCAGCAATGAACTTTTCGTGCTAGTCGATCTTTCAACCCTCGCGGAATCGCTCTTTGAAAGTGAGCTGTTCGGGCATAAGAAGGGTTCCTTCACAGGTGCCATCGAAGACAAGATCGGCAGGATCACAATGGCCGAAAAAGGGACCCTTTTCCTCGACGAGATTGGTAACATACCGATTAACCTGCAGGGGAAGATCCTCACGATCCTTCAGACCCGGATCGTTACCCCGGTCGGTTCAACCAGGGAGCTACCTGTCGACTTCAGGCTGATCAGCGCCACGAACAAGAACCTGAAGGAGATGATTGCCGGCAGCCAGTTCCGCAAGGATTTGCTTTACAGGATGAATACCATCCAGATACATCTTCCTCCCCTCAGGGAAAGAACCGTGGACATTGAAGAGCTCGCAAGGCATTTTTTTGAAGTTTACAGCAGAAAATACGGAAAACAGGGACTCGAACTGGGCGACGATGCAGTCAGGGAGCTAAAGAAGAATCCCTGGCCGGGAAATATCCGGGAGCTTCAGCACACGATGGAGAAAATTGTACTGCTTGCGGATGATAAGGTCGTGGGGCCCGGGGACCTCAATTTCCTTGATGAGGAATTTGCCCCTGCCGGCCAGGGAGAAACGCTTGAGGACATGGAAAAAAGAATGATCCTCAACACACTGAGGAAGAACAATTTCAACCAGGTTATGACAGCCGAGCAGCTTGGCATCACCCGGCAGACACTCTATAACAAAATAAAAAGATATGGCTTCTGACAGGTTCATAAGATCAGGATACAGGAATTCCCTGCTGCTTCTTCAGATACCGGTTTGTGCTGGCGCCGGGTTCTTTATCGCAGGTCACCACTGGTTTGCAGCTTTCGCACTGGTAATTGCCGGTCTGGCAATTTCCGGGATCCTGATGGCCATTTACGATACTCCGAACAAAGCGATTGCCTTATTCTTCGATTCGCTTCGCAACGACGACACCACCTTGAATTTTGAGACGCCGGGAGGCAATACCTCTCTTGCCAGGCTTTATGAAAGCATGAATAACCTCAACCGGCATTTTCAGGATATCAGGCTCAGGAATGAATACAATGAATCATATTACAGGACCCTGATCGAGCATGGATCTACCGGGCTCGTGGTTCTGACAGGGGATAATTCAGTGGAGCTGATAAACAGGGCAGCATGCAATTACGCCGGGATCTCTCCTGATTCGACCAATCCAAACCTGATCAAAGTAAAACACCCCTCGTTCTATGATGCAATCTGCACGCTGAAACCGGGCGAAAGCGCGATGTATAAACATCTGGTCTCAAATAATCTACAGCTTCTGTCGTTCAGGGCTACCGGCATAATGAGGAAGAATGAAAAGCTGAAGCTGGTATCCGTTCAGGATATCAGGTCGGAGCTTGAAACAAAAGAACTGGAGTCATACAGGAAGCTGATGAGTGTTCTGACACACGAGATCATGAATCTTATGTCACCCATTACGTCGGTTTCGAAAGAGCTTTATATGCATTTTACCCGGGACGACAAATCCAGGAAGCTGTCGATGATGAGTGATGCTGACATAGAAACTGCAGTATCGGGTTTAAGGCTGATCAGCGAACAAACAAACGGGATGCTGAACTTTGTGACCAGTTACAGGAAAATTTCCAAAATTCCCCAGCCCGAATTCGCCGAATTTGATACGGAAGACTGGATAGCACAGCTGAAGATCGCATTCATCGAAAAGATGAGGGAAAACAGTATCGAGTTCGATATAGCCGCTGACCGGGCTGTCCGGACAATCATCGCAGACAGGAAGCTTCTTAACCAGGTGATGATCAATATTGTCAACAATGCGATCGAAGCCTTGCAGGAAATCACTGAACACAGGCTGGTCGACATCAGGATCTCTGCGAAAGAACAGGGAAGGATCCTGATCGCCGTCACAAACAATGGTCCCGGGATACCTCCTGAACTCATAGAGAAGATATTTGTTCCGTTCTTTACAACAAAGGAGAGCGGATCGGGTATAGGGCTGAGCATTTCCCAGGAGATCATGAAGCTTCACAACGGATCTGTTTCGGTTGTCTCACTTAAGGACGGGAAAACATCATTCATGATCGAGTTTTAGGAATTCACACCCGCACCGGACAGGCCTGGGATCACTGCGAAACTAAATTGCAGGGCTTCCGGATTTACTTCTTTTATAAAGTATAAGACCTATCACTATCAGCCATATCGTCTGGGGATAAGCGGTCACCCGTTCCATTCCCCCTCTTCCGAGGCCCAGGTAAACATGGTTCCCGTAAAGGAAAAAGCCAATAATGACTATTGCCGCACAAATCAAAGAGAATATCGCAACCGCTCTGTTCGTTCTCAAAATGCCAAATCCGATCAGCAGCACGCCGGTGCCTCCTATAACCCAATGCAGCAGGGCACCAATTGCATGCAGTGCCAGGTTTACATTCCCGGGAAAGAGACCGGCAAGAATTTCTCCCAGGCCACCCAGGGTTATGAACAGAATTCCGGTTGAGGTAAGCTTTCGCTTTGGGAACGCCCCCCGCGACAGGAACATACCCGCGATCGTGAGGATGCCCAATAGAATAAATCCGGCATTCATAACCAGGTGCAGGGGGGAACAGACCTGGAAGGTGACTTTTGTGGTCGGATCCATAAACGGGCCGCAGGTTGTAATGCCTAGAGCGCTGACATCGAGGTCTCTGATACTGTATCCCGGCCAGCCAAGCTGCGCAATGAACTGGGCCAGGAAATATTCGATCGTCAGTATCAGGAAGAGCGGCCCGATCAATTGCCGGTTAAAATTGTAGTTTGTCATATATCACAGATTAACCCTGGTATACCACTAATAATAGATTTCGTAATTATGAATTAAACTCTCTTGAATCTTTTTTGTTTAACCTGACACTAATAAAACAATGACACATGAATGAACTTGAAGGAAAGGTTGCGATCGTTACGGGAGGCGGCTCGGGTATCGGCAGGGCAGTGGCATTGCTTTATGCGAAGGAAGGAGCCCTGGTAGTCGTATCC
Organism: Bacteroidales bacterium UBA1800; assembly: GCA_002319915.1. Taxonomy (GTDB): domain Bacteria; phylum Bacteroidota; class Bacteroidia; order Bacteroidales; family VadinHA17; genus LD21. The sequence continues at coordinate 16,997 of DCFQ01000041.1, forward strand.
GACATCGATGAACCAGGCGGTCAGGAGAGCGCCCGGCAGATAAGGTCAGAAGGCGGGGAGGCTCTTTTTGTCAGGGCAGATGTGTCCAGGCCACCTGATAACCTTGGACTGGTCGAGTCGGCCGTAAGGGAGTACGGCGGATTGCATATTGCCTTTAACAATGCCGGCATCGGCGGCCCTCTGGCACCAACAGGAGAGTACCCGATAGAGGGGTGGGACAAGGTTATCAGCATCAATCTTTCAGGAATATTCTATGGAATGCGTTACGAGATACCGGCGATCATTAATTCGGGAGGCGGGAGCATTGTCAATATGGCGTCGATACTGGGCATTGTCGGAACAAAATTCTCGCCTGCCTATGTCGCGTCGAAGCATGGGATCATCGGGCTCACAAAAGCTGCTGCGATTGAATATGCCGGTAAGAATATCCGCATAAATTCGGTCGGTCCGGGTTACATCTTGACCCCTCTTCTGACTAATACCCTTGATGAGAATACATTGAATTCGTTGTCAGGATTGCATCCCGTCGGCAGGCTTGGCACTTCAGAGGAGGTTGCCGAATTGGTGCTATGGTTAAGCTCCCCGAGATCCTCATTTGTCACAGGTTCATACTATACCATTGACGGGGGTTACACTGCGCAATAATTATGCATCAGGCAGGTGTTATATGTCGTCCCTAAGGGACTCTGCCCGTAAAGACTGCTTGTTTGCTACCAATATTTTATCCCTGACGGGATAATCGTTTGGCACAAACTACGTGCTGAAATAAGGCTTAGTCAAAAATCGGAGAAGTCCGGCAGGGCCAGGGGGGAATGTGTAATTATAGCCGTTGCATCCCATCGGCATGTCCCATCGGGACAAGATCCCGTAGCCTTATTTCTGGATGAAGGTTTATACCTGGAGCTTATCCTGCGATTCAGTATATTTGTA
>DCFQ01000041.1:18156-18669 GCA_002319915.1 Bacteroidales bacterium UBA1800
TCAACATATAAAGAGTCAAAATGAAAATAATTTCGTTAAGTTCTGTAGAAAAGAAAAAGGTACAGATGGAAGGAGCCGCCGGTGCCTGGAAACAGCTGCCCCTTGGCAGTGAAGACGGGGTTCCTGTATACTCCTACAGGGTTTTTACTGTTGAACCCAACGGGCACACTCCTTACCATAATCACCCCTATGAGCATATGAATTTTGTTATTGAAGGGAACGGGGTCCTTATTAACGAAGCCGGTGAAGAGTTCCCTCTCAAAGCCGGTGATTTTGCGTTGGTTGATCCGAACGAGAAGCATCAGTACAGGAATGCTTCAGCCGATAAGGAATTTAAGATGATCTGCGGCGTTCCAAAGCAATTCGAGTAAGAGAAGCGTCATCAATCTCTTTCAATATCCCATTCCAGGAGGGTCCGGGGAAAATAGTAACCATGTATCAAATGAAACTTTTATTATCGAATGGCCTTTGCGCGACTTTGTGTTGAACTTTGTGTCCCGATAATTATCGGGA
>DCFQ01000041.1:18911-60733 GCA_002319915.1 Bacteroidales bacterium UBA1800
GTCCCGATAATTATCGGGACACAAAGGTTGTCACAAAGGTAAAAGAAGGACTTTTAATACAGCCTGCCTGGTAAGGAGTATAATTTTCTGAAAGGCTTACAGCAGATACCGTTTCAAGGCTTAAATGGAAATTGGAGGTATACACCCCCTTCCCCAAGGGGGAAAAGCAAAACCTGCTAAGCTCGGATCAAATGTAACTTATATTATTGAACAGCCAGGCCAAGGGCCAAAAAGCCCCTATTAATCAGACCCTCTTCCTGAAAATTTCATCTTAAAAATTTGTATTATATAAATTTAATATTATATATTTGCAATATATTAGAATCTTATATATATAAAAAAATGATATCTGCAGAATTACTTAAAGGATCCCTGAAGACGATAGTGCTGAAGCTTCTCAGGGAAGAAGGGCCGATGCACGGCTATGCAATAACCGGGAGGGTGGAAGAGCTCACAAGCGGGAAGATAAAGCTTACGTATGGGGCGCTTTATCCCATCCTTCATAAGCTGGAAAGTGAAAAAGTGCTGGTCACTTCATCTGAAAACATCAATAACCGCATCAGGATCTACTATTCCCTTACACCCAAGGGAGAATCCCTTGTGGCTGAAAAGATCAGGGAATTGAAGGAGTATATCGACTCACTGCAATGGATAATCGAACCAAAGCCCGGACTGAGCCATGCCTGAGCTTTCTCTCGCCAATATTGACCAGATCAGCCGCGATGTGAGAAGCCAGGAAATAATCTTTTCACATCTTCCCGACGACCTTATCGATCATATCTGCTGTGACATTGAGGATGAAATGGGGACCGGGCTTCCATTTACCGAAGCTTACAGGAAGGTCAGGCAGAAAATGGGTTCCGGGCGCCGGCTTAAGGAAATACAGGAAGAAACACTTTATGCAGTTGATTTAAAATACCGAAAAATGAAAAACACAATGAAGATCTCAGGCATTACCGGTACGGTATTGTTTGGTTTTGCATCCCTGCTCAAGATCATGCACTGGCCTATGGCCGGGGCACTTTTGACCCTGGGCGCACTGGTACTTGCATTTGTTTTTATGCCGTCGGCCCTGAGTGTGCTCTGGAAAGAAACACACAGCTCTAAAAGATTATTTCTTTTCGTCTCAGCATTTTTTGCAGCCCTGTTCTTCATTGGCGGCATCCTGTTCAAGGTGCAGCACTGGCCGGGAGCCGGACTTGTCCTGACACTGGCAGGGATATCCGGGATCCTTTTCTTCATTCCTTCCCTGCTTTACAGCAGGCTCAGGGATCCGGAAAACAAACCGAAGAGATTCGTATTCGTTCTGGGCGCAATAGGGAGCATGCTGTACCTCGCCGGGCTTATTTCCAGGATCCAGCAATGGCAACTGGCCGGAGTTCTGATGCTGACAGGATTAGTCACCCTGTTTGTCATAGTTTTCCCGTGGTACACTCTGATAACCTGGAAAAACGAAAATTTCATTAAATCGGAATTTATCTTCCTCGTTGTGGGTTCGCTGGCGCTAATCCTGCCAGGTTCACTGACTGTCCTGAATGCAGAAAGGAGGTATGATAACGGATATTATATCAACCTTGACCAGCAAAAAGCCCTGTATGGTTATCTGCATGATAAGAACTTTGCCTTTATGGAAAAATATCGCGATTCAGCAGAGTATAAGACACTGCAGCAGCTTCATGAAAAGTCAGCCGGTATGATCGGGCTCCTGTCCAAAGCTGAGTCTGAGCTTATCTCTGTCTCCGAAACAAGGGAGGGTAAGCTTGCCGGGAATGCTGCCCAGGTCGCTCAAAGGGGAGTTGTTCAGGAACTCAATTACGAAACGCTGGCCAATCCTTTTGATCTTAATGCTGTACAAAATCTCCTTTATCCCGGGAAGAGGGTCCGTTCCGAAATTGAAGCTGCCCTGGCCGGATATAAAACATACCTGGCTGGTATTATCACGGCGGATGAACTGGCAAAGCTGGAAAGCCTGCTTGTTCCTTCAGCGTTCCTGCCTGCACCTACCGGGGAAAACAGAAATATATCGATGATCTCCGGACTTCATTCCCTGGCTCTCCTGAAGAATTCCGTCCTTTCAGCGGAGAATTCAGCGATGAGAGACCTTGTAAGCAAAAACTAAATCTTAATGTAAACAGAGATGAAAAATAAAATATATATCCTCGGACTTATAAACACACTGCTGGTCTTTTTGGGCATACTTTTTAAAGTCCAGCATTGGGCAGGTGCATCAATATTACTGACACTCGGGTTATCGATGCTTGTGCTTGTCTTCCTTCCCGCCGCACTCCTCGACAATTACAAGGCTCAGGGGACAAAGGAGAACAGGATCCTCTATATCGTCGCCTGGGTCACCGCTTTTATTGTTTTCAGTGCCATACTTTTCAAGGTCCAGCATTGGCCCGGCTCCGGTTATGGGCTCATGATAGGCCTTCCCTTGCCGTTCATTCTGTTTCTCCCGGTTTTCCTGCTGGTGACCGGCAGGGATAAGAACCATAATATCTATAATACCGTTGCGGTCCTTTTCCTCCTGGCGCTGATATCTGCATTCACAGCAATGCTTGCCATTGGTGTTTCAAAGGGAAGAACCCTCGACAGCCTGTCAGTTTGTGCCAATTATAACAGGGTCGGAAAAGCTTATGCCGGACTGGCTACGGCCGGGTCCAAATCGCCTCTGATTCTTAAGATTGACGAGGCCATTAAGCTTACTGAGGAATATAAGGAGAATATTTACCGGATTGAAGGAATTACAGGAGAACAATGGTCAAACAATCCTGAAGTTGTTATGAAATCACATTCCGGCAACTTATCTGAAGCCAGGGCATTCAAAACACGTGATGAAAAAGTACATGGGGACCTTCAGTCTGCACTTTCAGATCTGATCACAATGGTTGAAAAAGACCCGGGCAGCAACAACCTTGCTCCCCGGCTGAAGGTCATTCTTAATATGGAACAGGCAGGAAGTCATGGATATATCTGGAAAGATCCGTTGTTCATGGGTGATGTTCAGCCATGGGTACATGCTTACCTTGAAGGCCTTGAGGTAAACCTCAAGCTGATCAAAGCGACACTCTAGGTTTCTGTTATTGCCCGGGTTACAGTAAGTTAAAAGTTGATAAATTTATAATCAATCGTGCCTTCCTTTACACCCAGGATGAGATATCCGCTGTTTGGCAGACCGTCCTGCAATGCATCCAGGGTCAGATGTGTTGTATTTCCCAGTCTGGCTGCATTTCTCTCATGATCATGGCCTGCAACAACCATATTGATTTGATATTTAATGCATAACTCTAACAGTACCTGCAATTCCTCCACATACGGATTTGTAGAAACAGTATGCCTGATACGGAAAAGATTGACATGAGTGAAGATTATGCAATCCCGGTATTTTGCCCTCTCTGATTCCAATGTATTCTCCAGCCATTTCAGCTGGGAACTTCCCATGGTCCCGCTTCCTGAATCAAGGCAAATATAAAGATCCGTTGCCTGGGGTGTTTTTACAGTAAACAGATAGGTAGTTGATCCGAAAAGAGAGTAAAATTGCTTCCAACCGTTAAAAAAGTAGTCGTGATTTCCGGCAATCTGGAATAACGGAAGGGAGTCCCTGGGGGGCATATGTCTTTTAAAAGTTTGATAATCTTCTGGATGACCGTTAGTCAGATCACCAGCCATAACCACAGCGGTGGCATTCCCTTTTTTTGCATCCGCAAGAAAGAAATCCAGATTATCAGTTGTCCCTACATGGCTGTCAGCCATTACATAAATTGAATATTCATTCAGGGGCACATCGAGTTCCCTGTAAGGAGATTTTGCATCCCAGACCATCGATTGGCTGAACCGTTCGTTAGCTGTTTCATCGGGGTAAAAAAAATCCTTGGCTTCAAACTTTTCGCAGGCCGGAAGCCCAATGCATGCAAGGATTAAGAATGTTATTTTTTTAAATTCAATTTCCATATCATACCGGTTCTAATGAAAAATCCAAAGTAGTTTGCATAAAGATTAAATGCTCCTGCATTTTTATACCAGGCTTCCGAGAATAGGGTCAATTCAGAGGAAATCTTGTAATGGCCACTTATATAAATCATTGGATTAGTTTCCTGATTTATGAGGAAATGATCAAAGTTGGTGACAGATAATCCGATATTCCACTTGTTATTGGCAGGTTTGACACTATACCCCAATTGGTAAACTAAATTCCAGTTCTCATGTAAGCTCGTGTTAGCCTCGATATCATATTTATTCATTGCCTCGCGGGTAATTTTATATGTTCTGAAGGCGAAGCCGGCCATATATTGAAAATGTTTTTGTCCCGATTTGAGCAGTATTCCCCAGTCCGATTCATGAATCAGGTCACTGAACGGATTAGCCAGGTAGAATCCCGCAACTTCGAGACTGAATTTTTTTATGTAAAACTGATGTCCAAAACTTAAACTCGCTCCGCTAATGATCTTGTGTCCGCTATATCTGATATTAGCCACACTTCCCGCCTCTAAAGTGCTTCCGGAAAATTGAATATCGCCCAGAATGGATGTTTTTACATAAGGGCCCCGTGAAACATTATTTTCCCCGGCATCGATAAATGCAGAAATGGAAATTTGCGATTTTAGCGGGATTGAAACCAATAATCCTGCAATCGGGAAGATCAGGCACTTAAGCAAGGGGTTCCGCATGGGTAGGTTTTTTTGAGGTGGCGACTCACGTCTTTTATTGACAGATATTGAGGAATTATTTAATGAACTCGGATTGCGTCCGGTGGTCATTCGTTCATTTCGAGTCCTGTATCTTAAAATTTAGTCAGGTTATATGGTTGTTACCTTATCTAAGACGTAAGTTTAGATTCAAGGTAAAAGGCAGTTCAATAAAAAGTTTAACTATATCAGGAAAATGCAAAATATTCTTTAAGCGAAGCCTCTATATTTTAGGAAGGATTGACAGGCGCCAGCCAGCTAATTATTTTTGGGAGGGAAATGCGTCCCTCGAAGTCTTGAACTGGTTCCTCCCGGTGAATCTGTTGGATGCACGGGCACTTATTTGGATCTTGCTTTTATTTCCTGAATCAGCTTCCGGGTCAGCTCATCAGTCCCATCCTGGCCCCCTGTCATTCGTGATTCCATGGGACAGGATCCGGATGTAATGATATTTCCGTCCTGTACGATCCGTATCCCGCTGTAAATGCCGCTGTTAAATGCCGGGAATATATCGGGGCTCAATGAGTTATTTCGCGGGAACGCATATTTCTTGCCGTTTAGAACGCCTGCTTTTGCGAGTATCAGTACCGCAGCAGTCTGTGCAGCAATCGGCTTCCCCTCATTTACAACCTTTCTGACAAAGCTGATCTCCTCATCGGTCACTATCGTATCTCCTGCAGCCATGCAGGGAAGTATAAATCCCGAATACTCATTGATATCGACGTTGCTCAGCATGATATCAGGCTTCACGGTGATCGAATCGGTCTTAATCGGTTTACCGGATAATGTAGCCACTACGACCCTTAAGCCCGACTGTTTCAGTATTTCACTCATCCTGAGCGCTTCATGCGTAAGCATATAAGGCAGATCCATCGAGTTGTCCTCAATGAAGAGAAGTACCCTGGGTTCATCTTTTTTAAAGGAAGAGAGGATCCCGGCAAGGAGCAGGAAAAACATAAATCGTTTCATAGCTGTGGAATTATTTGTTCAGGCATACAAATGTACAAACAGTATAAACAAGGAGATCGATATTCCGTACAACTTCCCGGATCTCATTACGGAATTTCAATCTCTGTTGGATCATCATGACCGCCCTCAAAAAACCAGTCATCACCGAACCTTGCATCACCGGCTATTTTATTGATGTCCACCTTCATGTATTTCCCTTCAGCCGAAACGGCGATCGTACCGTCTGCGAGCACAATCTCACCTGTGCCCTCAAATGAACGGTGCCCTTCGCTGATAACCCGCCCGACTATTTTCAGCTCCTGCCCGAGAGGCACGGGCTTCCGGAACCGTGTTTTCAGTTCCAGCGTCACACCCCATACCTCTTCATCCTTGCCGAAACGAATTGCCCTGCCGATGGTTTCGTCAAGGATCGTGACCGCTATGCCCCCGTGCATCCTTCCGGGATAACCCTGGTGCTGGTCTGAAGGCCTGATGATGGAGACCAGCTCTCCGGCATCTGTTTCGTAGAATTTTGCATGCAGCCCGAATTCATTTTTCACGCCGCAGGCAAAACACATCTTTGAGATCTGCTGTTTTTTAAGGACTTTGTATTTCATCACGACAGATTGATAAGTAAATATAAACTATTAATGGCATACGGGAGCAGTTCAGTCCCGATTCGCCCCTGTGATGGTTGTAAAAATGTGTCGGAGGAGACAAAATACTTTTTACCTTTATCATTCCACCTAAAATAAAACTGGCGATGCTTGGATCAATAATCGGCGACATAATCGGCTCCACTTACGAGTTCAGGAACACTGACAAATACGATTTTGATCCGTTCCCGTCAGGCTCCGGTTTTACGGATGATACGGTGCTAACGGCAGGAATAGCTGATGCAATCCTGTCAGGCAGGAACTATTCCGAAACTGTCCGGGAGTATGCCCTGAACTACCCGGGAAAGGGATACGGTGAGTGGTTCAGCAGGTGGATTCACATGGAGAACCCCATGCCCTATAGAAGCTTCGGGAACGGTTCTGCAATGAGAGTCTCACCGGTCGGGTGGGCATTTGACTCACTGGGGGAAACCCTGAAGGAGGCAGAAAGGAGCTCCTCCATTACACATTCTCACCCGGAAGGCAAGAAAGGGGCCAAAGTGGTAGCTGCAGCCATATTCCTGGCAAGGACCGGCCATGATAAAGCGGAAATCAGGAAATTCATCGAAAAGAGTTATTCGTATAACCTCAGCAGGACGCTTGCCGGGATCAAGCCTTTTTACAGCTTTAATGAAACCTGCCAGAAGACTGTTCCCGAAGCGATAATCTGCTTCCTGGAATCGGAGAATTATGAAGATGCTGTTAGGAAAGCCATCTGGCTCGGCGGCGACAGTGATACGCTGGCCTGCATAGCCGGGGGAATTGCTGAGGCCTATTACAGGAAGATGCCGCAGGAATGGATCGAGAGATCAGCAAGCCTCCTCGATGATAAAATTAAAGCCATAATTGACCGGTTCGGAAAGAGGTTCGGGCTCCCGTGCGGGATCTCAGGCAGTAACATAATCAATCCAGAAATATGAACAGAAGAAACTTTCTCAGGAATGCCTCCATCTCAATGGCAGCATTATCCCTTTCAGCAAAAGGGAGCATGATCCCCTCATTAAAAACAACATCCACCCCTAAAACATTTGTCGGGATACACGTCTGGGTGTATGCTGCCAAACAACCCGGATATGACGTATCGCCAATCCTTGGGCAGATATTTTCCGATGCCGCATATGCAGGCTTTGACGGCGTGGAAACTATGGAGCAGCCACTCAGAAGCACAAATTTTACAAAGCAGATAAAGGAGCTTATTGAACAGCACAAGGTCAGGCTCCTGGGAAGCTCATACGGGGCAGAAATGTGGGACAAAAATTCCACTAACAAGATCTACGAGGATGTTGATCTCATTTTCTCTAACATGGCTTCGGTCGGAGGAAGGACATTCGGAGTCTCCGTCGGGGCACCCCGGGGAAGGAAGAAGACTGAAGAGGAGTTTGACACACAGGCGGAACTGCTTAAAAAGATCATCTCCCTGGGTGAGAAAAGGGGAATTGTGCTCAACCTGCATAATCATGTTGGAGAGGTTGCGGACAATATGTACGATCTGAGAGGAACACTCAAAAGAATTCCCGATGTAAGGCTCGGTCCCGATCTGAACTGGCTGCTCAGGGCAGGGATAAACCCGATTGATTTCCTGCATGAGTTCGGAAGCCAGGTAATATTCCTGCACCTTCGCGATCAGCTCAGCAACGGGAAATGGTCCGAATCGCTCGGGGAGGGGAATGTAAATTTCACGGAAATTGCCGGTGTCCTCAAGGAGATTAAATTCAAGGGAGACGCAGTCATTGAGCTTGCCCACGAAAATGGTTTTGTTACGACCAGGCCGCTGAGAGAGAGCCTTAAGATGAGCAGGGATTATTTAAGGAAAACGATGAATTTATGACATTACTGCTTCAGGCAGCCTGAATCCTGAATATGCTGGCTATCCGGAAGTGAGAATCCTGAGGAAAGCAGGTGCACGGCCCCGGATCATGAAGAGACTGCCTTTAAAGTTATTTTTTAACCGCAAAGAGCGCATAGGTATATGATTCATTATCATTTCTTTACGAACTTTGGGTCTGACTGCCTACAGGTAGTGTTCCCGGATTTAACTCTTTGAGAGAGTTACCCTGAATAAATTAATTAGCAGCAGGTTTTATTCCAAGGCCTTATTAAGCTTTGAGATATCCTCGTTGTTTGGGATAAAGCTGAAGCTTATAAAATTCAGTTGCCAGTCAGTGTCGTTTTTTACTGCATGGTATATTATACGGCAAGGCATCCTGTCACTAAAAGATCTTAAAAAGGCTTGTTCCATGGCAATAGCCGAATTACCATCACTTGAAATTTTGATCTCTGTTTTGTCGACTGTGTAATTCATATCAACGGTGGTGTCGGCAAGGGCCTGGGTCAGCATGGCAGACCAGTCGGCTTTGCCAAGTACTTCCCTGGGATCGGTCCCGCATGCAAGGCAGTCATCGGTGAATAGGGCGATCACGGCGTTTGCGTCTTTGCCTTTCAATCCTGCATCGAACTTATCCAGCAATTTGGCAACATCATCTTTTGCAGCCGTAAGGTCAACCGGGGTGACATTCGATTTCGGCTGGCAGGATGAGATTATCATGCCTGGAATCAACAGTAGGTAAAAGATCTTTTTCATTTTCCGGGGGGTTTAGATTAATGTATGACTAATTTACAATAAACAAAATAATTGAGAATGGGCTTGATAAATATTTATTGGCGATTACAGTACTTTCTCCACACAGGGAGAGTAACTATCGACCATGTAACTCCATGTCACTCTGTGTAGGTTCTTAACCTTTCATATCCTGACGAACAACTTTACCCCGAACCCGGGCAGTCCGAACAATGAAAAATAAGCTGGGACAGTCGGATCGTCAACGTAATGGATCATATTAATTCCCACGTCAAAGCTTATCCCGGTCCTTTTGGAAAAAAAGAGATCGCGGCCTATCCTTGCAGTTATCAGGAGAGCATTCTTAATCCAGTCATTACGCTCCTCGTTTGTATAAACGCATCCTGATCTTGCATACCACGGGCGCAGTCCTGATATTTTTCCTGTTTTTCCGAAGTGATAGTAGAGATCAGCTGAATACGCATTAAGTGCTCCCCAATAAAACTCTTCATAAGGATCTGTACCTGAGCCAGACGATGGAAAAAATCCATAGCCGATACCGATCTTTACCTGCGATATCCTGCATTGCAGTCCGAAATTGAACAGCTCGGGGATCCCCGCCCCGGCTGAAACGCTCAGATTACCCTGCCCCGATACGCTGACACAGAAACTGATTACAAACAAAACGGCCAGGGAAGGGCATATTATAGATTTCATCCTGCTGTGAATTAAGTGATTGAAAAGTAAGTTGCTTGTCCGGGATAAATATTTAAATGAAAGTTACGCCTTCAAAAAGCGGAAGTCAAATACAATCTTGAAGCCATACTGGAACGCTCACCCAAAGCTGGCCCGCCCTGCTCTGATCAGGGAATTATTCAAGGGTTTGATCTTTTAGGGATTAGAAATTCCTGGATTTTTTTTTGAAATTAATTTGTTATGTCGTATGTTTGCGACATTAGAAACCTGGTAATGAATAAAGCGGAACATTTTGATGAATCACTTCAGGAACTGGCAAAGTTTTCCAAAGTCCTTTCCCATCCGGCCCGGCTGGCAATCCTGAAATACCTTGCAGAGGCGAAAACCTGTATCTCAGGCGACATTTCCGGTTATTTGCCCCTTGGGCGGACTACCGTTTCACAGCATTTAAAGGAACTTAAGGATCTTGGGTTAATAAAAGGCGAGATTGACGGACTGAAGATAAACTATTGTCTCAACTGCAAAAGGATCAGGCAATATCTTCAGCTTTATGAGGATTTTTTTCTTGAGATCAGGAAACAGGATTCTTTATGTTAAGCAGGCATCATGGTCCCGGAAAGCGAAATTAAAGCAAGCAACAATATCGAACACACTGTATGGGAGCATCTTATTTTGAAGGAAAAATAATTCATTCGGGCCTGGAGATCCCGCAGGTCGGCACTAAGCTGAACACTTCGGATTTCCGGGGTGCAGTGATGGTCAGGTGGGGCATTAACCGCAATAACTATAAGGTTGAGCCCGGGCTATATGCAGCAGGCACGCCTGACTCCGGATCAGATGTATTTGTGACCGCCAACTACAAGCTTTCATTCGACCACCTGCGGAAAAACCTGTCAGGGGCCGACTCCTGGATCCTGGTTCTCGATACAAAGGGGGTTAATGTGTGGTGCGCTGCGGGGAAAGGTACCTTCGGCACAAAGGAGCTTGTGAGGCGGATAAAAATTACATCCCTTGAAAAAGTTGTCAGCCACAGGCGGCTTATCCTTCCGCAACTGGGTGCGACCGGGGTTGCGGCTCACAAGGTCAGGGAAGAGACGGGATTCAATGTCCATTACGGGCCGGTGAGTGCTTCCGATATCAGGCAATTCATTAAGGACGGGTATCGCGCCGACAGGGAAATGAGAAAGATTAAATTCGGCTTTGCCGACAGGATAAAGCTCATTCCCAACGATTTCATTTATGGTAAGTTCTACCTTCTTGGGGCCATGCTGGTCCTGTTCCTGTTATCCGGACTGAGCAGCAAAGGCCTGTCCTACAGGGATTATGGCGGGGAAGGCGCCAGGTCGCTCTTGCTGGTTTTCCTTGCATATTTCGCCGGAATTGTCATCACCCCCATGTTTCTGCCATATATTCCCGGACGGTTTTTTTCATTGAAGGGATTTTTCTCCGGGGCCCTTGTCTTCCTCGGTTATTTAATTTTCGGGTCGTCAGGGCACAACCTGCTTACAATGGCCTCATGGTTTTTTATCATGGGTGCTGTTTCATCATTTGTCGCGATGAATTTTACGGGATCTTCAACCTTTACATCCCTGTCGGGAGTAAAGAAGGAGATGAAGCTGTTTGTGCCCGTTCAGGCTGGTTTTGCTTTAACCGGCATTATTCTGCATGTGATTGGTAAACTGATATAATGATATATAATGAAAGATCTTTTATATCTGCCTGATGTTGTCACTCTAAGCCTGTGTGAAGATACCTGCAACGGATGCGGGATGTGCATAAAAGTCTGTCCTCACGAAGTATTTGAACTTTCGGGAAGGAAGGCCCGGATCATCAGGAAAGATTACTGCATGGAATGCGGGGCCTGTGCACTGAACTGTCCGGTTCAGGCCATATCGGTCAGGTCGGGGGTCGGATGCGCGGCCGGGATAATCAATGGGATACTCAGGAATTCCGAACCCACCTGCAGCTGCTCCGGATCATCGTCAAACTGCTGTTGATTTAATTACCCGATAATCCAAGCCATAATGAACGCCAGATTAAAATTTCTCGACAGGTACCTCACTCTCTGGATATTCCTTGCCATGTTTATCGGTGTTGGGGCGGGATGGCTCAATCCGGGGATCGCCAGGTTCTGGAACAGCCTCTCTTCCGGTACTACGAACATCCCGATAGCCATCGGATTGATTGTGATGATGTATCCTCCGCTTGCCAAGGTAAAGTATGAAGAATTGGCCGACGTTTTCAGGAATACAAGGGTCCTGGGCCTCTCCCTGGTACAGAACTGGGTAATCGGACCCGTTCTGATGTTTGTCCTTGCGATCCTATTCCTGAGATTCAATATCGACTACATGTACGGCCTGATCCTTATCGGACTTGCCCGTTGCATAGCGATGGTAATAGTGTGGAACGATCTTGCAAAGGGAGACAGGGAATATGCGGCAGGCCTGGTGGCATTCAACTCTATATTCCAGGTATTGTTCTTCTCCGTTTACGCCTGGCTTTTCATTGCCGTTATTCCTGCCTGGTTCGGACTGCCAGCAAATGATACGGTTGCGAAGATCACCATCGGACAGATAGCAAGGAGTGTTTTCATCTACCTTGGGATACCCTTCATCTCAGGGTTCCTTACCAGGTTCATTCTGATCAGGACAAAGGGCACGGAGTGGTATCAAACCCGGTTCATTCCAAAAATAAGTCCTTTGACCCTGATCGCACTGCTGTTCACGATAATTGTCATGTTCTCGCTGAAGGGGGAATACATAGTCAGGATACCCCTTGATGTGGTACGGATCGCCATCCCGCTCATCATTTATTTCCTGGTGATGTTCGTTGCTTCGTTTTTCCTGAGCAAAAGGATAGGGGCCACATATGAGCAGACGACCACCCTTTCATTTACTGCGGCAAGCAATAATTTCGAGCTGGCCATCGCCGTCGCCATTTCGGTATTCGGCATTGATTCCGGCGAAGCCTTCACAGCTGTAATCGGGCCGCTTGTCGAAGTCCCGGTAATGATCATGCTGGTAAATGTCGCCTTTTATTTCAGGAGAAGATATTTTATCCAGCAGTAGCTAATTTGCAGCAGCCAATTTGCAAACAGATTTTTAAAACGATGAAAATTAAGCCGTTCAATGTAATCGATCATACCGATCTGCCGGTAATCACGCTTGATTCCATTCCGGAGGTCGGGGATCCGGTGGAGATAAAAAATGAAATGTGCTTCGCCTGTGAAACTAAAATACAGGTGACCGGCGATGTGGGTAAGTTAGGTTTGATCCCGCTGGTTGTCAGGAATCCTTCCGGGGTGGCTGATATCGGGGATTACATTAAGTGCCTCTCGATCGCCCACCGGAGGGTCCGCTTCATGAAGGATAACAATATCTGCGACTTCAGTGAGTGCGATGAGATGGTGATCACCTGACCCGCAAGACCTGCAAAACCGCAAGACCTGCAAAACCCACGCCAGCCTTTCTAAACCTGCGTGGTAAGGAACACCGGCAGCGTCATCTGTTTGATCTGGTCCTGCAGCTCTTCAATTCCATCGATATGCTTATCCTCGTCGTTCAGGATACCCTGAAGGAAATCGCGGGTGGCGCGGTCGTTGACATCTTCCGAAAGCGCAATGGCGTCATTGTAGGATTTGATGGCCTCTTCCTCCGACTTGTGATCATTATTCAGCTGTACGTCGACAACATCGCCGATGCTGATCTTTTTCAGGTTTGAGACGACAGGCAATCCTTCCAGGAACAATATTCTTCCTATAAGCATTTCTGCATGCTTCATCTCATCTATCGCCCGTTTTTCGAAATGCTTGTGAAGCTTTTCAAAACCCCAGTTTGCGGACATTTCGGAGTGTACCATGTACTGGTTGACAGCGGTTAATTCGTCTGCAAGCAGCGAATTCAATGCGGCTAATAGCTTTTTATTTCCTTTCATATTCCCTCCTGATTTTAGGACATAAATTTAAGGATTATGCAAAACAATTTTAGAGATTGTGGAAATTAAAATGCACAATTCCGGCATTATTCAAAAACCGAACTTAATCGAAAGACATGCTGCCACAGAATCCTGCGGATCTGCAAGGTTTTTTCCCGGACGGCCCAGGGTCACTCCCAGCTTCACATCCCTCCGCTTTAACTCTTCCAGGATCGCTTTTTTGCGGCTGTTGCCGGTCCCGAGCTTTGCCAGCCCGATGATTTCAACAGGTATGACAAGAACTATTAGCGTCACGCCAGTCATCTGCAGGTTAGTAACATCATTCGCTTCGGGGTAAACCTTTTTTGAGTGTGCAATAAAATATCCTCCGGCAACTATTCCTATTGCCCCCGCAACGGAGAGAACACAACCGCCCGTGGCACCGTTCTTTGCCCATGTCAGGGACTCGTTGAGCTGCTCCAAGGAGAGCTTGTCGATGGCGGTGACTCCATACTTCCTGCAGTACCACTGGCTGTCGATACATGAACAAAAGAGAACCAGTGTGACCAAAACAAGCAATAATTTTTTCATAATTGCAGGTCTAAGGTGAAGACCAACATAAAGTTACACCTTGGAAAAGGTGAAGTCAAATAAATCTGTGTAACCGGTAGGTATACTTTTCCTTTAGGTCAGACCGAATCCCTGATGCAGCGTACAGAATGTCCTTCATAGAGGCCGCTTGTCCCACGGAAGATCCGGGAGGAATTATAATCAAGCTGCCGGATCAGGGCGTAATCGCCTCTTTTGGATGCGGACCAGAACCTTGCTGTCAGGCCAAGATCCCTGAAACTGCCGCCCCCGTCCCGGTAACCTGCAGGAAAGGCGCTGAACCTGCTTCCGTTTGTTGCCCCGGTATTGGGAACCTGCCATAGATCGGTCCCTGTGACCTTCAGCTTTCCGCCTTCATTATAACCCCTCCATTCTTCACCATCGGCATCTGCCTGGCTCATCCCGAGGTACATCTCGAGCTCTTTCCACTCATCGTCACCGGGCAGGTGCCATCCATCGGGGCAAACACCCTGGATCCTTCCGGGCCCTATGTCATTTTCCGAAGCAATGTTCATCGCTGCGGGCCAGGAGTAAAGGCCACCGTACACCGCCCCGATTGCGCCAAAATTATTATACCAGCAGTATGCCTGAGAATACAATGAAAAGCTGAACCAGGTGGCCGGGTCCTCAACCTTTGGGATAGACGTTCCGTGGGGATAACGAGTTGCCTGCAGATTCTTGTCCATCCAGACCTGGCTGCCTATCCTGACCGGATAGTAGATATTGTGGTCGATGTCTATCACCGGCCGCCTGAATGTATCGGGTGTGGCAAATGACAGTGTTTCACCATAGTAAAACGCGGTGCCAGCCTTTGCAAAAGCTTTTATATAGTAAGTTTTTGCCTGGAGGCAGTCATAAACGATGCTGCTGAAAGTTCCGGCACCTGTTCCGGGACCCAGGTCTATAACAATCCCGTCAGTCTCAGGATTTTGTGATTCCGACCAGAAAAACCCGTGGGAGATGATCCCTTCATTTCCCATGCTTACTATTGTTCCTTTGAAGACCCAGATCCCTTCCGCGAAGAGATCAATACCGTCGGTGGTAACCAGAACGGAGTCTGAAGGTTCATTCTTCTTGCAGCCGGTTACCGGGATCAGAATGACAATTACGAAGGTCAGTATAATCACCCTGGGCAGGACCATCAATAATTTAGCTTTATCCTTTCTCCTAAGACCGTTTCATCATCATAAACCCCGGTCCGGTCTCCCGGATTTTTTAAAACATGAATTTGTCCGGCGCTCACGGTTATATTTTGAATAACCTATTCTATTATTTTCTGCTCCCTGAGGAATTGTGTCATCCGCCTCAGTGTCGGCAGAAAATTCGGATTGGTCACCGGCCAGTCGCATGAATGGTCGGCATCCTTTACAGTGATCAGCTCGCAGGTATTTCCGGCCTCTTTCATAAGCCTGGTGAATTTTTCCGCGCAGGCATACGGAGTCGTCTGGTCAATTGTACCGTTTGAGATTATGACCGGGGGCCAGCCATACCTTATGTTGAGGATTGGTGAGAATTCCGGATGAAGGCTGAAGAATTCCGCCCCGAAACCTTCACCCAGCACCGGGTTATGCAGTACAAGGGCGTTGGGTTTTGAGCTTATGTTCCGGTCTTCTCCCTTCGCATCCCCGCCGTCGAGGAAGGTGCATGCCGCGATATGTCCTCCGGCTGATCCGCCTGCTACAATGATCTTTTCGGGATTAACACCCAGTTCTTTTGCATGGGCCCTCACATAACGAACTGCCGATTTCGCGTCTTCAATGCACTCCAGGGGTGTCGTTCCGTGACGCGATTTAACACGATAGTCTGCTGTTATGCCTATAATTCCCTGGTCGCGGAACCATGCGGCATTTGCAATCTGGTATTCCACCTGTCCGCCAACCCAGCCTCCCCCGGTGAAGTAAATGATAGCGGGCAGGGGATGAGTTGCCTTTTTGGCAGGGCGAAGGAGATACATATACATATCCTCCTGGGGCGCAGGCTTGTAGAGGATCTTTTCCGAAAGAGCCACAAGATTTGCTCCTGTAAGCCTGTAGCTCTCCTTAATTCCCCTGAGGGAAAGCACGGCATCATAACTCCATGAATCCTTCCACTCAATAATTGCCGAGTCGTTCCTGAAATTCATCGGAAGCCAGACATATCTCGAGTCTTCGAGATTGGTCTTGTTCCAGCGGTCAGCCATGAAGATGATCTGGTCAGGATTACCGGCTACCGGCAGAACATATGTGCTTTGGGAATTGTAAGTTATGTCTCCCTGAGGGCCCCTGCACGGATTGTAAAGGTCTTTCCAGCTTCCCATGACAGAGTCGGCTGTGGCCAGCATTGCAGCGTTGGGTGACCATCCGGTACAGCCTGATGTTATAAGGTAATATTTGCCGTTGTGCTTGAACATGGCAGGGGCTTCGCGGCTCTGACCGATGAAGATCCTTTTTTCAATTCCGGATGGCTTCAGGTAATCATCGGTTAAAAGACTGATGTGCATTGTTTCATTATTCTCCGATGAGAAGATATGATAAGCTTTCCCGTCATCATCCCGGAAAAGTGTCATATCACGGCTCATCTGCCCGTTGGGACGCATGCTGCCAAGGTATTTATAGGGTCCCTCCGGCCGGTCGCTGATTGCGACACCTGCCCGGGCGCATTTGTAATCCTCACAGTCGATATGCAGCCACATAACAAATTTCCCGGTTGGCTCATTGTAAATGACTTTTGGCCGTTCCAGCACCTTGCTCGTGTGGATATCACTCGATGAGTCTTTCGTATCGGGAGCAAGGGCCACACCTTCGTACTTCCAGTCGTAAAGGTTTTCCGAGGAATAGCATGAAACTCCCCCGGCAGCAACACGGTAGCACTCCCAGCCCTGGCCGGGTACAAGCCAGGTCTTTCCCTTCTTTATCTCTCCGAACCAGTAATATTTTCCATTGTGATGAAGGATCCCCCCGCTGTGTGCATTTATGATGTTCCCATTGACGTCTTTCCATAAAGCGAAAGGTGTGAATTTTTGCTGGCCGGATGCATGTTCTGCCGAAAAGCAGAAGGTCAGTAATGCGATTGATGCGATGGTTAATTTTAAATTCATTCTGAGGCAGTTAAGATTTAATAAAGTCCTTTTCAGCCATTCGGAGATCCGAGAGATAACGGGCAGTTTTCAGTCCATCGTTGCCTTCCTGTGCGATTCAGACACGCTGCCGCCCTTGCCGTTGATTATGCTCCGGACGATGCTTTTTTTGTTCCCGTTCAGCCAGAAAATGATCTTATGGTGGATCTTGCCCTCGAGCGCTGCAGGAGTCTCGATTGCATTGTCGACGATAACCGGTGCGTCATAAAATACATTATAGATCCCGAGGCCCCAGGCCTCATGGTTTGCTACTTTATCCGACACCTTGTAAGAAGCGTATCCATTTATGCCGTCGTGCTTCCATGTCTCCGCAGAAGGAGGATCGTAAGGCATTTCACTCTGGTAAAAATATACTCTTCCGTTGTTCCCGTTCCAAAGGGTCTGGTACTCCTGGAAATGTTCATTGAAAAGGCCGTATATCGTGACATTGTCCCCGTTTACCACAAGCCCGTTGGCACACCTGTTCTTTTCCCAGCCCACCCCTTTTCCATGATCGGCTCTCCATATCCAGGTATGGTCGATGCAAACATCATTGCTGTTGATCTCCATGCACCTGCCTGCAGTGCCCTCGAAGGGCCCGCCAACCCTGAAGAATATGTCATACAGGAACACCGGGTCATTGACGTGGTAGTTCCGGGAACCTGGCTCTCCGACAACGAACAGTTTCTCGGAGAAAGTCTTTGAAGCATCGATGGTGATACCGGAAATTATCACCCCATTGACGTCTGAGATCTCCAGGGCCGGAGTTCCGTTCACCGGTATGAGTGACGCAAAGCCAGTCCCGATGACCAGTGTCCCGGCATTTTTCACCTTGAGGCTTTGGTCCAGGAAATACCTGCCGGGTGTCAGCAGGATATTCTTTCCTTCCTGCAAGGCCTTGTTAATATCTGAAGCAATGCCGGCCCCGGGTTTTGCAATGTAGAACTTATCCATTCGGATCGTTCTTTCCACCTCGCTCCCGGTGGTCCAACCTGGTCCGGAGCTGTTTTGCCTTATTCCGGGGATTTCAACCTTAAACCCTTCTTCATCAATTGCCAGGAATGGTTTTTCCCTTATTAAAGGCGTTTTGCCGATAACGGTGTAAGGTTTTTCAGGCCAGTTCTCTGCCGGGGCCTGCGGGACCCCGACGAACATCATGTTCCAGTTGCCGCCGGCCCATCTTCTCATGTCAGTATTCCTGGTGAACCACTGCTGCTGCGGACCGCATGAAACGGTCCCGTCGACTTTTGAATCAGAAAGGAATCCGCCGCTGGCATAGCCTTTATCGAATAGATTCAGGTTGCCTTTTATATGGACCCTTCTCAGTGGTGCCGCCTGTGAAACTCCCCACACCATTGCAGAGTCTGCCGGCGGGATTACGGTAAGGTTCTCGGCTGAACGCCAGAAGTTTGTCAGCACGCTGTTCCAGTGTTTTGTGTTCGATCTCACGGTTCCCTCGATCACGACATCTTCGGGCGAATCCCCAAGCCCGATAACCTGCATATAGTAATCAACTTTTATATCGAGCTGGTATCTCCCCGGCCTGAACATGAAGGCATACCGGCCGGTGCTGAATTCACTGCTGTCGGTCGATTGCCTGGCAAATACTGAATCGATCACATTCTGGATCATTTTCATATCCATTCCCGGATCGAAGACAAAAACATTACCGCCCAGCGATTTATTGATCATGCCGCCTGGATCATGGGTTTTCAGGGGATCACCGCTTTCCCCGGAAGAAAGGTCCATTAAATACCGTGCCAGCCGGGAAATGAAAGTTGCATCCGTTTCGATCTGCTGTTGTGCTTCATCCCAGTTATTCTGTTCGATCGCCTCGCGGATGCCGGGTAGTGTCTTGACATCATAACCGGTATAGAGCCCCGGGGCATAAATGGTATGCTTGTACCAGGGCCTCCGCGGCAGACCGGATTCGTTTAACAATTGCTGCTCAGCCCTGAAGAGCGATTGGTTGAATGCTTCCCCGGCCCAGTCCTCCCTGATATTTTTGCGATAAGCAGCATTGAGGCTGTCGGTGCTTTTCTCCAGCTGGTGCAACGCATTCTGCAGAGGTGAAAAATCGAGGTAGGGGACTTCAGGTTTCACATCCGGAAGGTTGTACCCTTTCGTCGGGTCTTCACCGATCTTATAGCCATTTGATCTTATGATGAGGTTTTCGAGATCATTCTTTTCACGGCTCGACTTCAGCAGCGACTCGAGTTCCTTCGAATAGGAATCGATGGTCCTGTAAAGATGAGTAAAATCGAAAGGCAGGAGGTCGGCGCCTGCCATCCTGAGGACCATCCGTCCGGCTGTTTGAGCGAGTATTACCCCATACCGGCATGACGGGTCCTTGAATCTTTCAAACATGCTGTAGGAATCGTAGATGGAATGATAATCCCCGCTTGCATCCTCTCCCCCGTATCCCAGGTTTATCGAGGGAATCCCAGCATGCTGGATGAATGAAGAAAAGTCAGATCCTGAACCGAGGGCTTCGAGGGTGAGTTCCCGTTCATTCCAGATCTTTCTCTTTGCTTCGGTGTTCCCCGCAGATATTGCCTCAACGGCTTTTCTTCTTTCGAATACACTCACGTTCGTTTCCGGGTCGGTTACCTGTTTTGCCACCTCATCCATGAACGGCTCGAGGGCCTGCGATCCCTGGGCATAAAGGAATCCCCGGCCATTGCTGTCGGAGTTGATATAGATGACCGCCTTGTTCTTCAACTCGGCCTCATGATCCTCCACCCATTCGGTTGATCCCAGCAGGCCCGGCTCCTCTCCGTCCCATGCGCAATAAACAAGGGTCCTGTCAGGCCGCCAGCCCGATTTAAGCAGCTCGCCGAACGACCTTGCTTCCTCGAGCATTGCTGCCAGTCCGCTTATAGGATCGGCTGCGCCGAAGACCCAGGCATCATGATGGTTCCCGCGGATGATCCATTCATCAGGGTACTTTGAACCGCTGATTTTAGCAACCACATCATAGCAAGGCACAATCTCCCAGTCGAATGAGAGTTTCAGGTGAACCGTCGTTTTCCCGGGTCCTGTATGGATTGCGAATGGCAGGCCGCCGTGCCAGTCAGCGGGAACACAGGGTCCTCCAAGGGCTTCGAGCAGGGGGGCGGCATCATGATAGCCGATTGGCAGGACAGGTATTTTTAGAAGGCTCCCGGCTTCTGACCTGTCGAGCCTTTTTGCGTCTTTCCGGGCACCTGTACCGGGGGTCAGCGGATCACCGGGATAAATGGGCATGTCAATTATTGAACCCCTCTGGACCTCATACTCATTCCTGAAAGATCCCTTCGGGTAAACATCCCCCTGGAAATAGCCGTCATCGGTGGGATCGCTGTAAATAATGCAGCCTATTGCTCCGTGTTCCTGTGCCACTTTGGGTTTTATTCCCCTCCAGCTGCGACCATACTTTGCTATAACGATCTTGCCTTTTACGTCGATACCCATTTTATGAAGCACTTCATAATCCTCCGGCAGCCCGTAGTTCACGTTCACCAGTTCTGCCGTAACATCCCCGTCGGCACTGTAGGCGTTGAATGTCGGGAGCTGCCCGGGCAGGCCCGAGGTCGCATCTTCCTTTATTGCCGGCTCTTTTAATCCTGCTTTGAAGTGAACGGGGGAAGTCATTTCCAGGATCCTGGTCACGGGTGTTGGGAAGAGCACATAGTAGGTTTCTATTTTTGCGTCCCATCCCCAGCTTTTGAAGAGGCTGAGAATATACTCAGCATTCTCTTTGTCTCCCGGAGAACCGATATGGTGGGGCTTGGCGGAAAGCTTCCTGATCGTTTCAGTGATAACACTGTTGTTAAGGTTACCGTCGAAAGCTGATTCAAGGCGGAGTTCCTTTTCTTTATTCTTTTCAAAGAACCCCAATATATTCGGCTGGGCAAGCGAAGATTGGACAATGGCTACCAGTATGACAATGATCAAGATTTTTTTCATTCCCTGAGATTTAAAATATTTAATGCGGTCCCTGTTCGTGGTCCTATAGGGCACAGCAGCATATTATTTTTAAGGTAAAGCAGGTGCTACCGGTGTTCCGCACACTTTTCAAAATTTAAATGTATACAATATTTCAAATTTGTGATCATGTTAGTTAAATCTGGTTAAAGAGAAATTTTTTTTCAGTACTTCCCATTTCCCAAGTTTGAATGGCAGGGCCATTTTCCGTGGTATGGTCCTACCCAGTGCGGATTTGCCCCTATTCCGGCTTTTTACCTTTTCTCTGCCCGCCTTTTAAGAATAATTGATTCTATTTTCTATCTTTCGATAAATATCGATTTACCAAATAAGACCGGGAAAATGGAAAATGATAAAAGGCTGCAGGGGAATGCCGGGATCTGGAGTTTGATCTCTTTTAAATGGTTATTTTCGGCTATAGTTTTAATAATGCCAATCAATGTCTCTTCACAGGGATTGAATATAAATGACCTGAAGGGAATATGGGTGGGCAATTTGGAGATACAGGGCGCAGCCTCACTCAGGATGGGGATAGTCGTAAATGATGACGGCAAAGCTGCTCTGAATATTATTGATCAGCTGACAGGCAATATCCCGGTTGATGAAATCGGTCTCCGGGGTGACAGCGTATTTTTCAGGCTGAAGGGCCTGGGAATAACCATAGCCGGAAAGACTGATAATGAAATGAACAGGATATCGTCGGTCTTCCTTCAGCACGATGGTTCATTCCCGGTAGTGTTTTTAAGGAGTAGCGAACTGCCAAAGCTTAATCGTCCCCAGGAACCCAAACCGCCTTTTCCATATATGTGTGAGGATGTCAGCTGTATAAATGAAAAGGCGGGCATAAGGCTTGCCGGGACACTCACTATTCCAAAATCGGATCATAAAGTACCATGTGCAATACTCATAACGGGATCGGGTCAGCAGAGGCGGGATGAAGATGTTGCCGGTCATAAGCCATTTCTTGTAATTGCTGATTACCTCAGCAGGAACGGCATAGCTGTGTTAAGGCTGGATGACAGAGGCACAGGAGGTTCGACGGGTAATTTCGACAGGGCCACAACGGGCGATTTTGCCGGCGATATCATGGCCGCAACCGGATATCTGAAAAAGCGTGGGGAGATTGACGGGAACAGGATCGGGTTAATCGGGCACAGTGAAGGTGCTTCTGTAGGGGCAATCGTGGCATCGGAGTCACAATCTGCGGCTTTTCTCATAACACTTTCCGGCCCGTGCTCAAATTTTGAGGATATCGTTATCTCTCAAATTCTGGACCAATTGAGACTGGGAAACACTCCTGAAAATGATATTGAACTCCAGAAGATCTGGCGGAAAAGAATTTACGGGATCATATCTGAACCAACCGACTCGGCAACTGCTGGCCGTAACCTTTGGAAGGCATACTACAGCCTTACCGAAGATGAAAAAAAGAGAATTGGCTGGCCGGAAGGGAGAATGAAAGCCACCATACCAGTCATACTGAATCCCTGGTGGCGCTTCGAGATGGCCCTTGATATAAAAAGTATTTATAAAAATATCCAATGTCCGGTCCTGGCCTTGTACGGCTCAAAAGACACACAGGTCAATCCCGGAGAAAACAGCAGTGAGGTTGATAAATCCCTGAAAGAAGGCGGTAACAAAGAATTCACTGTCAGGATACTGCCAGGTCTTAATCATCTGTTTCAAACCGCTGGAACAGGCTCCGAATATGAATATGCACAGATTGAAGAGACAATATCACCAGCCGTACTGACACTGATCGGCTCGTGGATAAATTCAAGGTAACGGAAGCCGGGGATAATTTTCAATCAGATATTGGACTCTCACGCATCATGAGCACGTTTAAGAAGATATTGGCATATTTAACATTGGTCATTGCGGCTTCATGCATTGATCCGTACGTTCCGAACCTTAAGAACTTCAAGTCGCTTCTGGTAGTCGAGGGATTGATAACCAACGAGGACAGAACATATGAGATACGCCTGGGCCGCACATACAACCATTCTGATTCGGTACCCGTGATGATCGATGATGCGGTTGTATTCATTTCGGATGATGAAGGGACAAGATCAGCTACGGTAAATACCGGGAACGGCATCTACAGGACCGACAGCACCCTGTTCAGGGGAATGGCCGGCAGGAAGTATACCCTTCACATTATCCTGCCCGACGGGAATGAATACAATTCGGACGAATGCCCCCTCTTACCGGTTCCAGGGATCGATTCGCTCTTTTACGAAAAGGGGGAGGAGTTCACGGGCGATCCCGGGCAGCTTTATACCGGGTTGAAAATCATGCTGAACAGTTCAGATATCTCCGGCTCCAGGCAATACCTGCGCTGGACATACAACGAAGACTGGAAGTTCATCATTCCTTCCCCGGCCAGGTACACCTATGCCCAGGTCAATGAAAACACATTTTACTTTGAATCAGAGGTCCCCGGGCAGCCTTCGGATTGCTGGAAAAGGAATGAATTCAGTGGCATAAACATCAGTACAATTTCAGCAGACCAGGGGAACCGGGTCAACCGCCAGGAGATAGTGTTCATCGCTCCTGACCTGACTGACAGGCTGACCCGGGAATACAGCATACTTGTAACCCAGTATTCAGTTTCGGAGAAGGAATACAATTTCTGGAAAATGCTCAGGCAGGTGCAGGAGCCAAGCGGCGACATTTTTGGCTCGCAGCCTTACCCAAACATCAGCAATGTCCATAATGTAAATAACCCGGGTGAAGAGATCCTTGGCTATTTTGAAGTGTCGGCTGCAGTCCGGAAGAGGATCTTTATAACCGCAAATGAGCTCTTGTCCCTGAAACTGCCCTTTTACCATTCCGAATGCAAAGAGATACGCCTCTCTCCTAATGACTGGACAGTCGGGATCCCGCCTACATGGAATGAGATATATCATAGCTGGGTCGACTTACAGCACTACCGGTTTGTAGGACCTGTAGTAACAGATCCAACTCTTCTTCCCGGCCTGATCACGTCCGATCAGCTTGTAAAGCTTCTCTTTACTACTGATGAGTGTGCTGTTTGTGAAGTATCAGGCTCTCCCCGCAAACCAGATTTCTGGATCGATCTTGAATGAAGCAGAGCCAATGAAAATCCCAATATGGATAATGAAAAATTCAAAGCTGATCCTGGCATACCTGGTATTAATATTGGCAGCCTCATGCATCGACCCGTACGTTCCCAATCTTACAAATTTCAAGTCGCTCCTGGTGGTCGAGGGCCTGATAACTGACGAAGACAGGGCTTATGAGATCAGGTTGAGCCGCACTTACAATCATGCCGATTCCATACCTGAGTTAGTCGATGATGCGGTCGTTTTTATAACCGATGACAACGGAGTAAAGAATCCTGCTTTAAATACCGGGAATGGTCTGTATAAGACCGACAGCACACTGTTCAGGGGAATTGCCGGCAGGAAGTACACCCTTCATATTATCCTTCCCGACGGGACTGAATATGCCTCAGACGAGTGTTCCCTTTCTCCTGTGGCAGGGATCGACTCGATATATTACGAGAAAGGTGAGGAAGTCTCAGGAGATCCGGGGAAAATCTATACTGGTTTAAAGATCCTTTTAAATACGAAAAACATCGAAGGACCCAGGCAGTATTTCAGATGGAGCTATGAAGAAGACTGGAAGTTCAATATTCCATACCCCCCCCAGTATACATATACCTGGTTCAATGATACAATGGTTTATTTCAATTCTGCATACGGCCAATCTACGGATTGCTGGAAGAAAAACGACTATAACGGCATTATCATCAATACTTCCTTGGCCAGTCAGAATCCTGAAATTACCGGTCAGGAGATCCTGTTCATCTCACCCGCCCTTTCTGACAGGCTGAGCCTGGAATACAGCATCCTGGTAACCCAGTATTCACTCTCGGAGAAGGAATACAATTTCTGGAAAATGCTCCGGCAGGTGCAGGAGCCGGGCGGCGACATTTTTGGTGCACAGCCTTACCCCAATATAAGCAATGTGAGCAATGTTAGAAATCCCGGTGAGGAGGTCCTGGGCTATTTTGAAGTGTCGGCAGTGGCCCGGAAGAGGATCTTTATTACGGCTGATGATCTTTTATCCCTGGGATTGCCTGTGTACAATTCCGATTGCAAGGCAGTACGCGTATCCCCTGATGACTGGCATATTAAGCCTCAGCCAAGCTGGGACGAAATATACCATAGCTGGGTGGATATGCAGCACTTTCAATTTGTCGGACCTGAAGTGATTCCCGGGACTGTGATCCCCGGGCTGGTAAACATCAAACAACTTCTAAAATTTGTCTTTACTACACCTGAATGTGCCGCTTGTGAGTTGCCCGGTTCTCCCCGGAGGCCTGATTTCTGGATCGATCTTAAATGAATTTCCGGAATTTGACCGTCCGGCGGCTCATCTCACTATCAGCACTGGTATCCTGACCATATGACGAACCGGATCGACAGTCTCTCCCCATAGCAGGTCACCGATCCACCGGTGGCCATGTGCACCCATCACGAGCAGATCGATATTATTGTCCCTGACAAAATTAGTAAGCTCCTTAACAGGCTCGCCATACAGCAGCATGAGTTCCACAGAGATACCCGTATACTTCAATTCTTCAGCGATCCCTGAGAGGTACTCTTCATCGGCCCGTGCATGTTCATCATAAACTTCAGTATTGTAGACCTGGGTCAAAGCCGAATCGACCACATGGACCAGCGTCAGGACAGCTTTATCTGCCCGCGCTATGGAGATGGCATGGCTGATGACGGCTGCATCGCTTTCATCCCGTCCAAGGGCCGCCACTATATTTTTTACAGGGTATGTCCGGATATTTTCCGTCACCGCCAGTGAATCCGGCGGCTTTTCCTCGCGCCAGCCCCGTGCACCGCGAAGCAGTGGGAGCAGAATGATATAGACAAGGAACACAAAAACAGCCACGGCAATCCCGATGGATATTACCGAAATCGCCGTGGGTACTCCGCCATGGATAAATTCCTTTAACTGGTCATATACAAGCTTGATATTTAGCACTATTATGATTGCGGAAGTGATCCATGCAAGGGTCTTCACCCAGGTTTTATTTACGAAAGTACCCATTTTAAGCCGGTCGCCTGTAAAGTGAACGAGCGGGACGATAGCGAACGGCAGCTGAAGGCTCAATATTACCTGGCTCAGGATCAGAAGCTTGTACGTTCCTTCATTCCCCGAGATCGAAATGACCACAACTGCCGGGATCAGCGCGATGGAACGGGTCAGAAGGCGACGCAGGATAGGTCTCAGTCGTATCTTAACAAATCCTTCCATGACAATCTGGCCCGCAAGGGTTCCGGTGAGGGTCGAGCTCTGACCTGCGGCAAGTAATGCCACTCCAAAAGCTACTGAAGCAATTTTGGTTCCCAGTAGCTGTTCCAGTAGTTTGTCAGCCTGCTGAATTTCGTTCACAACAAGGCCATGCCGGAAAAAGACTGCAGCAGCCAGGACCAGAATGGCAGTATTAACAAAAAAGGCAACATTCAGAGCTATGACGGAGTCGAGAAGATTAAACCTGCAGGCTTTGGACTTGTAGTCAATTGTCCTGTATATGTGGCGGGTCTGAACAAGTGATGAGTGCAGGTACAAATTATGAGGCATCACCGTCGCCCCGATTATGCCCAGGATTATATAAACTGATCCGGCGGGCAGGCTTGGCACCAGTCCATTTACAACCGATCCCCATTCGGGCCGGGCAAGGAAGAGGTTGACAATAAAACCGCCGGCGATCACGGTAATAAGCGATAGTATGAAAGCCTCCATTTTTCGAACTCCGAGCCGCTGGATCAGTAATAGCAGGAATGTGTCAAACAGGGTCACGATTGCACCGTAGATCAACGGCAGTCCAAAAAGCAGGTTCAGCCCGAGGATGGTTCCCAGGACTTCTGCGAGATCGCATGCAGCGATAGCAATCTCACCAAGGATCCAGAGTGCAAATGAGGCCCTTCGCGGATACTCGGACCTGCAGGCCTGGGCAAGGTCCTTACCGGTCACGATTCCGAGGCGTGCAGCGAGTGTCTGCAGAAGAATCGCCATCAGGTTCGACATCAGGATCACCCAGACAAGTTTATAGCCGAAGCGCGATCCTCCTTCCAGGTCTGTTGCCCAGTTACCGGGGTCCATATATCCGATGCTCACCAGGAATGCCGGTCCCATAAACGCGAAAGCTCGCTTCCAGAATTTAGGATATTGGGTTTGAACGGTCCCGTGGACCTCTTCAAGCGATTTACCAGTAACTTCAGATGCCATAAAATCTAATTAAGCAAATTCATCAGTGATTCAACCGGAGACAAAGTACTTTTGCCCGATCCCAAAGCGTGTAAAGTTCAATCTCTCATTCGCAGGGCCACAGATCGCTGTATTTGAATATTAATAATACACATGGGCCCCAAAAGTGTTTATCGCGGGTGCCGGTTTTTGGTTTTCCAGGCTTCTTAACTGTCATTCAAAACTTTGCATGACCTGTCGCTATTATTCTTTAAATTTGGCCTTAAGAGGTTTATTTCCTGAAAAAGCGCTGATTATTTAAAATATTAAGCCCTCCGGTTCGTCATGGACAGTATAAGGTAATGATCAATGAGTCCGAAAGAGTCAAAGAAGATTGGTGATGTCTACAGGTCAGAAAGAAGCGGCCTTCTCGGTTACATCCGTAAGAGGATCCCGGGGAGGATGGAGGCAGAGGATATACTGCAGGATGTCTTCTACCAGCTTACCCTGGGTTTCAGGGACCTTGGAAGGATCCGGGACATTACCGCCTGGCTCTACAGGGTCGCAGAAAACAGGATCATTGACAATTACCGCAAAAAACGTCCTTTAAATATCAGCTATGGTGAACAGGCTGCTGAGGGTGAGGAGGGCCCGCTTTCACTCGAGGAAATACTGCCTGCAATCGGATCATCGCCGGAAGATGAAGATTTGAAGGACCTTATCTGGGAAAAGATCTCGGACACACTTGAAGAGCTGCCAAGTGAACAGCGTGATGTTTTTGTCGCAACCGAATTTGAGGATATGAGTTACAGGGAGATCTCCGAAAAAACAGGAACAGGGATCAATACTCTCATTTCGAGGAAACGGTATGCGGTGATCGCACTCAGGGAGCAGCTTGAGGAATTGTATAAACTATTTAAAAATAAATAATTATGAAAGCGTCAAGATGTTTTAAGTTTGCAGGATTCGGTATCCTGGGGTTGGCATTCGTATTTGGCACCATCTGGGTGGTAATGCTACTGTGGAATTCGCTTGTCCCTGCATTGTTCCATGGCCCGGTTCTGGGCTACTGGCAGATGGCAGGGCTGTTTATCCTGTCTAAGATACTCCTCACAGGCCTGGCACCGGGGGGCCACAGGCACGGCCCGAGATATGACTGGCGAAGAAAATACAACGAGAAATACTGCCAGCCGCATGCGGAAGATAAGCTGAATGAACCTGAACCACAGGTCTAAGGCAGGGAAGGGTTATCATTTACAAATTCGAAGTGGGCTGTATCAATAGTGACTTTTCCAGCAAGCAAACCTTTGTGCGACTTCGTGTTTTCCTACGTGTCCCGATAGCTCCCGATAGTTATCGGGACAGTTGTTTATGCAAATGTTCCGGAAAAGAACAAAGAAAGTCTTCCTATAGGGTGGTGCGACTTTTACTGAGACCCTGGGAATAACATCTTTTTACAGACTGAAGCAAAAAAGGGTGTCCGTCTATGACACCCCGGCTTCAATGACTTCTTATTCAATCAGCAAATCTAACTTCAGGCTGGCTCACCACACCTGCAGATTCCATTACCTCCTTCAAATTTGATTTTTCCAGGAAATCCTGTGCCCGGTCCCTGCTTTCCCACTCAAAAACTAAAAGAACATCATTTGGATTCGTGGTGCTGGTGAATACATCAGATCTTTTTTCACCAAATTCCTTCCGTGTAGATTCATGTCCGTCATAAACCGGTTTCCATTTGGCGAAATCGGCAACCAAGTGTCTTACATACAATTTTACCATTCCTTTAACTATTTTTCCCTACTCATAAGGCTTTTCGGATCCGCCCCGTTTTGAACTGTTTTCTGGACTTCAGTTTATTCGAAAATATTGTGTCAGATTTTTTTGTTTATATCCCATGATTGTCAGAACATT
Source organism: Bacteroidales bacterium UBA1800 (assembly GCA_002319915.1). GTDB lineage: Bacteria > Bacteroidota > Bacteroidia > Bacteroidales > VadinHA17 > LD21. Next base: position 48,177 of record DCFQ01000041.1, read on the forward strand.
CTGTATACCTGATTTTCCGTTAGCCGGGCCATGAATTCTTGTTTGATTACCGCCAAACAAACACTGAGATTATCCGATTGTTCGAATTTTTTAGCCTAAATTCAGTTTTTAGGTTCCCCTTTTTGAAATTCACGAATAGGTTAGCGGCGGGAGTAAAATATTTTTACACTATTGCGTTAAAATTATTTACATTACAAATAGTATTGTTATTTAAATAACAGAATGCCAGCCATATATGATTATGGCACAATTATGGCGATTTATTTTCCGGAGATGATCTTACTTGAACATCTATATGAAAAACATCATCAGAATAATAATTCGCAATTTTACGAGGAAGCCTCTGACCAACCTTATCAACCTCCTCGGATTAGCCATCAGTATGACACTCGTCATCGTTCTTTCGGTGTATTCCTACAATGAGCTGACCACCGATAACTTCCACGTAAACAAAGACCGGGTATATCTTTACGGGATATCCGATGACCGGATCTACACCCCGGGAATCCTCAAGGAGAACATTGATTTGAAGGTCCCCGAGGTGGCATCTGTCGTGAGGACCAGCGGCACCTGGGGGACACCCGTTTTCCAGGTTGAAGGCAGGGACCCTGTCACTTCGAACCTGGTCTTTGCCGACTCCGGTTTTTTCAGTCTTTTTACATACTCTTTTATCGAAGGATACCCGGAGTCGGCCCTGAATGAGCCAATGTCGGTTGTGATTACGGACAAGCTGGCATTTAAACTGTTCGGGGACCGGCAAGCGTCCGGGAATATTATAAAGCTGAATAACAGGTACAATCTCGTCGTAAGTGCGGTGATCAGGGAACCGGAAGCCAATTCATGCCTTTCATTCAGCGCTCTCACCTCCATCGAAACGAGAAAGATAGTACAGAATGAACCGGGAGAATACACCGAATGGGGCTGGCGCGATTTCCAGACATTTGTCCTGCTGAGAAAAGGTGCATCTCCTGAGGCAGCCGCCGGAAAGATCCTGGCTCTTTTCCCGGAAGATACCCGGCAGGATTTTAAAGATACGGGTCTGACCTCCCTGCGGAAAATTTATTTTTCCAGGTTTATGCTGTACGGGAGCAATTACCTGGTTTCAGGGGACAGGAAGAAAGTCCTGATCCTGGTGATGGTAGCTTTTCTGGTACTTGTTATTGCACTAATTAATTTCATTAATATTTCATCGTCCCAATGGCAGGAGAAGATTAGGCAGACAGGTATCAAAAAGATCGTCGGGGCCCGTCGCTCCATGATCCTGTTCGAAATTCTCGGGGAGTCGTTCATCTTTTTCCTGGCGGCCCTTATCCTGGCGGTCGAGCTGGTCAATATATCTGCTCCATGGATCAGGTTCCATACCGGTATACATTTCAACCAGGTTCTGGTGTATTCACCGGGGTTTATTCTTATATCCGTTTCAGTCATAACTGTTTTGAGCGTCCTTTTCAGCATTATCCCGGCATTGAAGATCTCATCATCCGGTGCAGTCGACAACCTGCGAAAGACATTGCAGGCCGGCAAGGCTGACTTCTCCTTTAACAGCCTTTTTGTTACAGTCCAGTTCATAATTGCCACAGTGCTCATCGCATTCACTCTGCTTGTACAGAAGCAGGTCAGATTCGGAAGCAGGAATCTTGGGTTCAACCAGGAAAATATTATCGGGATCATTATGACTGAGCAGCTTGATCAGAAGAAGGATGTCCTGAATAACCTTCTCCGGGAAATGCCAGAAATAAATGAGGTGACATTTACCCAGTATTTCCCGGGCAGGGATATTTCCCAGTGGGGTGCCCAGATGGAATTGAACGGAGTAAAGAAGCAGCTTAATTTTTATACGTTCAGTGCGGATGCGCCTCTTTTCAGGCTTATGGGATTGAGACTTGCCGCAGGCCGTTTCTATAGTGAAGAACTGCCCTCCGACAAGGGGAAGGTGGTGGTAAATGAAACGTTCCTGAGGGAACAAGGCATTACTAATCCCGTAGGAAGCAGGATAACCATGGGAACACGGAATTATGAGGTTGCCGGAGTTGTAAAGGACTTTCATTTTCAGCCCCTGACAAAGCCTGTTTCCTCCCTTGTTATAAGGAACGACTCTCATGCTTCAGTATGCCTGGCTGGTCTTAAAGGCGGCGATTACAGGAGCTTAAACGCCTCCCTCGGAAAGATAAGGAAGATAGCGAGTGAACTGTCGCCTTCATTTCCGGTGGAAGTAAGTTTTTTTGACCAGGCTGTTTACGAAATGTATAAATCTGAGTCGAGGTTCAGATGGATCTTCTCTTTGATGGCCGGGTCTGCTATTCTGATCTGCTGCCTGGGTATCCTGGCAATGTCGCTTTTTGTATGTCAGCGCCGCATCAGGGAGATTGGGATAAGAAAAGTGAACGGGGCGAAAGTCTCTGAGATCTTGGTCATGCTAAATATTGATTTTGTAAAATGGGTTGCGCTTGCTTTCCTGATTTCCATACCTGCTGACTTTTTTGTAATGCAGAAATGGCTGCAGAATTTTGCATACAGGACCGACATTGGCGTATGGATCTTTGCATTGTCAGGGCTGCTGGCATCAGGCATTGCCCTGATTACAGTAAGCTGGCAAAGCTGGCATGCCGCAACCAGGAATCCCGTCGAAACCTTAAGGTACGAGTGATATTATTAACCTGCCGGCAACAATAAACGTCTACTCGATCTTGAGTGCCCGGGCAGGATTGATGCGTGTCGCCCTGAAAGCCTGGAAGCTGACTGTTGCAAGGGCTATCAATATTGCACCCAAAGCTATCGCGATAATTATCAGGGGATTGATCTCAACCCGGTAAGCAAACTGGTTGAGCAGCTTGCTTACTACTATCCAGGCAACCGGGATTGCTATCACGATTGCGATCAGGATCAGTGCCATGAATTCCATGGAAAGCGTATAGATTATATTCAACGGGCTGGCACCCATTACTTTCCTTATCCCGACTTCATTGGTCCTCCGGCTTGTGGAGTATGCTGACAGCCCGTACAAGCCCAGACATGCAATGATCACGGCGAGGATTGTAAAATACTTCAGCAGGTTCATGATCCGGATCTGGGACCTGAACAATCTTTCATAGTCCTGGTCGATAAATGTATATTCAAGTGGATATTCCGGGACGGCTTCTTTCCATACCTTTTCCACAGCTTTCAGGCTTTCCGGAACCTTGCCCGGCGTCAGTCTGATGAGGATATTGTTCAGGTAGTCGACAGGTGCGAGTATGAATGCCATTGGTTCAATGGCCTGGTCGGCACCCTTAAAATGGAAGTTTTTTAGAACGCCAACAATGACTCCCGAAACCCCCATGAAATTGAATTTTTTACCTGTTGGGTCCCCAGTCCCCATTATCTTTGCGACCTCCTCATTTATAAGGAAGCTGCCCGTAGAGTCCCTGGCAAGGTCAGATGAAAATTCCCTTGACAGGTCCCTGCCGTATACCAGCTTCATATTCAGAGTCTTGATATAATCATAATCAATCGCATTGGTCCCGATAAGAACCTGTTTTTCCGGATCTTTTCCTTCCCAGCTGGCCCCTCCCGAATTACTTCCCATCATTGTTGGGTTCCACAGGGAGGCAGTCACCCCCTGGAGGAGCGTTTCCTTTTCCAGCTCTTTTTTCAGAGACTGGTATTTGGGTTTCATATTGTCGGACATAGGGATACAGATCAGGTTCTCCTTGTTGTATCCGAGATCCTTATTCTGCATATACCTGAGCTGTTTGAACATAAATACAGCCGAAGCGGCGATAAGAATTGAAAGGGAGAATTGTATTATGACCAGGATCTGCCTTAGCCTGCCTGATCCTCTCAGCGAACCTGGGTCTCCCTTAAGGACCGAAACAGGTTTGAAGGAGGACAGATAGAGCGCCGGGTAAACACCCGAGATCACTCCTGCCATAAGGGCCGTGGCAATTACCCCGATAATGAACCTGCCCTGGAAGAGGTCAGATACGGCGAACTGCTTACCGGAGACACTGTTAAATATTCCGAGGCATAAGCCGACTATGACCAGGGCCACAATCATTGATACTGCAACAAGCAGCAGGGATTCAAGCATGAACTGTATGATGAGGGATTTCTGGTCCGCCCCGGAGACTTTTTTGACACCTATCTCCCTGGCCCTGCCGGAGGCCTTGGCCGTTGCAAGGTTTATGAAATTGATACAGGCGATCAGAAGCACAAAAATCGCTATTAGCATAAAAATAGTCACAGTGATCACTGGCCCCCTTGTTTCGGTGAAGCCAAACTGCCCGTGGAGGTGAATGTCGGGCAACGGAAAAACACTGAACAATGTCGTTACCTGCGGGGCGTTCTCCTTTACGATGCCAGTCATCTTTTGTCCGACAGACTTGAGATCCGCTCCTTTTTTGATCTGTACGAATGTGAATGTAGAATTGTTTCCCCAGCCATTGTCCATCAATCCTGTTTCCCTCATGAATGAATATGGGATCAGCGCCTTGAACGTGAACATGGTATTTGACGGCAGGTTCCTGATTATCCCGGTAACGGTGAACTCATATTTGTTTTCCACGGTAAGCACCTCACCGATAGGATTATCCTTTCCAAAATACTTCCTGGCTAATGTCTCGGTAAGAATGATGGATCTTGGTGCATTCAATGCCGTTGCGGGATCTCCTGCAAGGAAATCCAATGAGAACATGTTCAGCATTGAAGAATCGACTGCCCCGATCGTTGTTTCAAAGAAGACCTTTTCACCTTTCCTGAATAAGAGCCTTGGCATCCATTGATATATACGGGTTTGCTCTTTTATTTCGGGGATTTTCTGCTTCCAGACCGGGCCGGCGATATGGGGCGTAACCGTAACATGATACCGGGCACCGGAATAGAACTGGTCTTCCTCGACACGATAGAGCTCGGTCACATTTTTATTGAACTTTTCGAAGCTGAATTCATCTTCGATCCATAAGAGTATCAGCAAAGTAGCTGCAAGTCCGGTTGAAAGTCCCAGGACATTTATAATGGTGAATCCCTTGTTCTTTAAAAAGTTACGGGATACAATCCGGAAGAAGTTCTTTATCATGGTTATCAGGGATGTTTTTACAAAGACGAAATTAATGCAAAGGTGTTGCATGTCCGCAATAAAGGTCTTTCATAATCTTCCTATCTTTGATGAAACACAAGCATCAGGTAATTGATTGCCGGAACCGGACCGGGAAAAGATCCAAATAACCAAAAACAAGCACTTATGAAAAAATTCGTATTATCTGCCATTATTGCTGCTGTCTGCGGTCTCGCACTGGTTGCCCAGACAGGTGGAACCCAGATAGGAGGGAAGGAAGTCTTCAGGAACGACGATGTCGTTTTCCACCAGATCGATGAGCATACCTGGGTGGGCACCGGACACATGATGTACAATGAGAGCATGTATCTTCTTGAAGGGAAAGACAAGGCCCTTCTGATAGATGCCGGAACCAGCATAAAGGATCTTGCCAGGATCGTGGCGTCGATCACCTCCAGGCCGGTCATACTGGCCGCCACGCATGTGCACCCCGACCACACCGGATCGGCAATAAACTATTTCCCGGAGATTTATATAAATCCCGGTGATACGGTACTGATCCCCCAGTTCATGCCGGATTACAAAGGCAGGGTTAAATTCCTGAAAGACGGGGAGACCATCGACCTGGGCGGAAGGACAGTTGAAGTAGTCTTTACCCCTGCCCATACGCCCGGCTCCACAACTTTCATCGACAAAAATGCCGGATACGGATTCAGCGGGGATTCATTCGGGTCGGGGAATCTGCTGCTAAGCCTTGACTTTTCAACTCTTATAGCCACCTGCCTGAAGACCAGTGCGATCATGCAGAAATACGGGATCAAATTGCTTTATCCGGGCCATTATTTCGGCAATAATCCTGAAACAAGGCAGAGAGTCGATGATATGGTAACCCTGAGCAGGGATATCCTTTCAGGCAAAGTGAAGGGAAAGGAGAATCCGGGCGGAATGATGGGGCTGAACCTGGTTGCAAGCGATTATGGCGTCCGGATCAATTATAATGCGAAAGCCTTAAAGTAAATCTATCATCCGCTCCTGTCAGATCACTTTGAAAGGAACCGCACCAGTTCAAAGCCGCCGGCAGGGCTGAGCAGAATTTCCTTGCCTGGTCCTTTGGCGCTTACGTACACTTTGGTCGTGTCATAAATCGTGAAGGAATTATGCTGTCCCCCGGTTATATAATAGGGATGGGAGAAAAGCCAGGAATCATTCATATCTATGGCAAAGAGCACCCTGGATCTTGTCGTGATTATCGGCACTGTTTCCTTTCCAACCAGGAGTGCGCCATTGGGCTGATAATCGACTATTTCGCTTCCAACTAGGGAAAATGTAATGAACAGGGGCAATTCGACGCTTGAAAGGTTCATGAATGAAAAAGTGCTTCCGCCGATCTTTATGTTTTTTTCAGCAGTTGAGGAGCCCTTACCGCCTGTAACCGTGAGGATTATGGAATAATCCCCAGGCTTGACATAAGTGTGTGTCGGCATTTCAATCTGGGAAGTAACCCCATCGCCAAAATCCCAATGGTAGGTATCGGAGTTTTCAGAATGATTTATAAACCTCAGCTTTTCACCGACGTTTGTGGTCCCTGAAATTTCAAAATCAGCAACGGTCTCCTTCTTGCAGGAAATGCATGCAAGAAAGCAAGCGGCAATTATCAATGCTTTTTTCATAATGTATAAGTTAAGTAAAGTCAAAGCTATCTCACCTTCAATAACCTTTTAATCAACCCGTAAACAGATCAAAAAATCGACAGTATGACTCCCGTATCAGGAATTTTACGGACACAAGGTATGGTAAACATTGGGGCAGGGCAAGAGTAAATAATGAACCAAACCCAAAAGTTATGAACCTGTGGCCGGAAGACGTACAATATGGAGGGGAAATGGAATGTTTCAGCTTTCTACCTTCCCATGCATCAGGAGGTTGATTGCTTCGCTGAACGATCCGGCCGGGATGATCTTCCCGGAGTTGACAAAGAAAATCTCATCTGCGTTCTCGATGGTATTCAGGCGGTGGGCTATGATCACCCTGGTTGTGGAAGACGGCAGGTTTTCCATGATTTCCTCAAGCTGATGTTCGGTTACCGTGTCGATATTGGCGGTGGCTTCATCAAGAATGAGAAGCTCAGGTTTGCGCAGGATCGCCCTCATAAATGAGATCAGCTGCTTCTGCCCCAGGCTGATTCCGTCGCCGGTCATCTGAATGGGTGTATCCAGCCCCTTGTCGAACCGTTTCAGCAGGCCTGAAAGCTTTGCATCTTCAAGGGCTTTCCCGAGCTGATCGCCCGTAAGTCCTGAACAATCCGGATTACCGTACAGGAGGTTGTCACGGACTGTGCCTGAGAACAGTATCGGTTCCTGCAGGATGAACCCTATCTTTGAGGCTCTTTCACATGGAGTATACGATCTGATATCCCTGCCGTTGAGGAAAATTGTTCCTTTCGTTGCATCATAAAGCCTGGCTATCAGCGAGGCCGTGGTGGTCTTTCCGCCTCCTGTCGGGCCTACGAAAGCATAGGTCCTGCCTTTCTGAAGATTGAAGCTGACCTTATGCAGAACCTCTTTACCGTTCGGATAGGTGAATGAGACATTTGCGAAATTTATGCAGGATGAGCTTGATACCTCGTTTGAAGCCGGAATGATTTTCAGGTTGTTTTCGAAGGAGAGAAGCAATGAGATCCTGTCCCAGGCTGCCAGTGCGAGCTGGAAATTTGCCCACAGGGCAGCCATCTGGCGAAGCGGATTATAGAAGCTGGAGATGTAGGAGATGAAGCTTATCAACAGCCCGATTGAAAAATACCCCTTGATAATGAACCAGATCCCTAGTGCCAGCACAATCAGCTGGCCAACATTGGATGCAAATGAGTAGAACGGCGAAAGCATATTATTAGCAATGCCGGCCTGCACCGATCTTTTATAGTTTTCCCCGTTAGCCTCTTCAAACCTTCTGCGGAAATAGTCGCGCCGGTTAAAGGCAATCACTACCCTGAAGTTTGCCAGGCTCTCTTGGATTTCAGCTGACAGATTTCCGAGGCTTTTCAGGCTGGCTTCATTTCGGCGCCTTACCCATGGCGAGATCCCCCTGGTAAAGATCCACAGGATCAGCGCGGGAGACATTGCTGCCAGTCCCAGAGGCAGGTTGATTATGAGGAGCAGGATACCGGCTCCCGTCATGGTTATCAGGCTGCCGATAAACTGCATGAGCGACTGGGAGAAGAACTGGTTCACCTTGTCGGTATCGTTGTTGATCCTCGAAATGAGATCCCCGGCTTTATTCTGGTTGAAGAAATCGAGCGGCAGATCCTGAAGCTTGTTGAAAATGGAGTTCCTCAGACTGAATAGCATCCGCTGGCCGATCCCGCCCATCATTCGCATCTGGGCATAATTGACAATAAACGCAACCAGATACATTGCCAGCAGTATCCCTGCAAAAATAAGCACGCCATGATAGTTTTTGGTCTGAACATACTTGTCGATGGTATAGCCTACCATGTAGGGACCGAGCAGGCTCAGCCCGGCATTCAGGAAGATCGCGGAAAAAGCGATGACGATGTTGTGGCGCTCCCCGCTGATTATCGAGACCAACTTCCTGAGAGATGCCAGTGCCGGGAGCTTCCTGGCTTCCTTTGCCGATGCCTGATTCAGGTTATAGTTCATAGTGCTGCGTGCTTCTTTGAGAACTGTAGATCTGAATGTACTCGGGTGAACTCTCCTTCAGGTCCTTGTGCCTGCCCGTTGCAATTATTTCACCTTCCATAAGGAGGATGATCTGGTCAAAATGCTTTACGGGTGCAATTTTTTGAGTGACCGACAGGAGTGTCAGGTCAGGGTAATTATTCTGTATGTTGCAAAGGATCTTGTTCTCGGTCTTCCGGTCGACCCTCGATGTGAAATCGTCGAGGAGCAGTACTTTGGGATTTAAAGCCAGGGCCCTGGCAAGCATAATTCTTTGCTTCTGGCCTCCCGACAGACTGGTTCCCCTTTCGGACACAATTGTATCCAGCTTTTCGGGAAGGGATTCGATGAATTCGGAAAGTTCAGCAGTCTCAATTGCCTTCATAAGCGATCCTTCAGTCACTGCGTCGTTGAAGGCGATGTTGTCCCTGAGGCTCATGTTGAAGATGACGCTGTCCTGGAATACAAATCCGATCTGCCGGTGAAAGACCTCACGGGAATATTCTTCCGCCGCGACACCGTCATATTCCACATCACCCGAATCGGGGACTATGAGGTTTGCAAGAAGGTAGAGCAGCTGGCTTTTCCCTGCGGCTGTCGGACCGATAATGGCAGTTTTTGTGCCCGCATTTATCGAGAATGAAATATTTTTCAAGACTGGTTTTTCACCGTAACTCAAGGATACATTTTTAAGTTGAATATCCCCCCTTATGGGGGAGCTGACCGTTCCGGACTCAACCGGGGGCGGCTCATCCAGCACCTGCCTGATCCTTCCGTAGGATGCTGTTGCAGATGCAATTATGTTGCTCATGAAACCGATCATCATCACAGGGAATATGAGCATTATCAGGTAGCTGTTGAATGCAGCGAAATTTCCGAGGGTCATTGATCCGGCCACGACGAAGTGGCCACCCAGCGCCAGGATGGTCACGACAGCCAGGTTCGCCACGAACATGATTATCGGGATAAGGACCGAAAAAAGCCTGACGATCGAAAGTCCCAGGTCACGGGATTCGACGTTGTTCTCCAGGAACTTCATGCTCTCGGGCTGCTGTGAGTTCAGGACCCTGATCAGCGCAGAGCCCAGTATGCTTTCGTTTATTATCCTGTTAAGGGAATCGATCACTTCCCTGCTCTTCCTGAAAATCACCCTGACCTTGCGGAAAACGATATAGAATGAGGTCGCAATGATCGGAACTATCCCGAGCACTGCCAGGGCAAGCTTCCAGTTGATCCTTAATAACAGGATGGAGGCGCCGCTGATGACGAACAGGGAGGAAATGATATTCACAAAGGCCTGGGAGACAAACATCTTGACCGAATCCATGTCAGACGTCAGGTTCGTGAGGAATTTTGCCGGGTTCGATCTCAGTATATATGAATAGCTCTGCCGCGATATCTTGTCTGCCAGCCTGGTACGCATATCCCTCGCAACCCTCTCCGCCGTGAATGTCTGTAAAATTCCCTGGAGAAAGGTAAAGATGAAAATCCCGGCGGCTGCCGACAGGAATTCCGTAATGACAAGCCGCACGCTGAAATTCCCGGCTGAGAACGAATCAATGCCATGGGAAATGATCTTTGGGATGAGGAGGTTGACGCCGCTTCCTCCAAGGGCCATGATTATCAGCAGAATGACAGTTCCCCGGTATGGCCCGAGAACACTGAATAGTCCCGCACTTTGCCCCGTCCCCGCTTTTGCCTTTTTTCCGGAAGATCCCATCCTTGAAAAATATCTTGCAAAGAAACTCAATTCAGCCCAATATCATGTCAAAACATGCAAGGGTATAACAATTATTAACCAATTATATCAATTCCGGTTGGGAAATATCCGGACTCCCGTGCTGAGTATGGGGAAAAATAAATACTCGCACGGAGTGACACTGAGTCAACGAAATAAATCTCCGTGTCTTCTCCGTGCTCTCTGTGTAACAATAATATTAGCAGGATGCCTATTTCACCGGGTACGGCGGAGGCCCCGGGATCTCTTTCTCTTTGGTCTTCAGATCATCGAGGATCACCTCTATTGCCTTATTAAGCTGTTGATCGGTACCGGTATATTCAAGGTACGGGTCATTGTCAACGGTTATATCAGGCTCAACCCCGACACCTTCAATTATCCACTTCTGCCCCTCAAGGTCATATCTTGAAAACTCCGGTTTATTGAGAAATCCTCCGTCTACGAACGGGAGCGATCCCCTGATCCCGACTACGCCGCCCCAGGTCCTCTTTCCTATCACCGTGCCGAGCTTGTAGAATTTGAACCTATAGGTTACGATGTCTCCGTCGGAAGCGGAAAACTCATCACACAGCATTGCCATGGGGCCGTAAAGGGTTCCGTCAGGATCGACACCCGGCTTCGTATTTCTGGCGATTGTGATCATCGCCGCGATTCTTCTCAGCCTCTCGATAATGATACTGGAAACAAAACCGCCCCCGTTGCCTCTCACGTCGACTATCAGGGCCTTTTTGTTCAGCTGTGGGAAATAGTATTTCACGAATTCATTCAGCCCTTCGACTCCCATGTCGGGGATATGGACATATCCTACCTTTCCGCCCGTGGCCTTGCTGACCTTATCAATGTTTCCCTGGACCCATTTCAGGTAATAGAGCTTCGATTCATCGGGTATGGGAAGAACCGTGACTTCCCTGCTTCCCTGTTCAGCGGGAACGGAGTTAAGCTTAAGCCTTACCTGCTTGCCTGCCTTGTTCAGGAGGGATTCATAGATATTGTTCATTCCCTTCACACTCTTCCCGTCGACTGCAATTATATAATCACCTTCATTTGCATTTACCCCGATTTCAGTGAGCGGCGACCTGACGCTCGTATACCAGTTCTCTCCCTTGAGGATCTTATCGATCCTGAAGTAACCGCTTCCGGCGTCTTTGGAAATTTCTGCACCCAGAAGCCCGGTGCTGATCCTGGCAACAGGAGGCCTTTCGCCGCCTCCCACATATGTATGTCCTATGCTCAGTTCCCCGATCAGCTCCCCGATGATATAGGTAAGATCATTCCTGTTGTTTGCATATTTGACCAGCTCTCCGTATTTTTCACCCTGGGCTTTCCAGTCGACCCCGTGCATATTAGGGGCAAAAAAGAAATCCCGCATCTGCCGCCATGATTCGTGGTAGATCTGATCCCACTCCGCATGCGGGTCGACGGTCATCTGGAGCCCTGCCAGATTCAGCTTGTCGGTTATCCTGAATTCGGAAACGGGAGTATCAATTATTGCATACGAATCATTCTGCGCAACGAGCATCTTTTTCCTGTCTGCCGACAGTTCATAGCCATTCAGGTCGCCAAGGACCTTTTCCTCCCTTTTATCAAAATCATAGAGGCACAGTTTTGTTTTCTCATCATTCTGTCCGCGCCGGAGATAATAAAGCTTGTTACCTGCGGAATTAAGGCTAAAGTAATTTGATGCATCAACCGGGATTTTAGCGATCCTGCCCTGTATTCCATCAATATCTATCTGGAATTCAGGACTTTTTGGAGGTTCTTTGGATTCTTTCTTTTTGTCTGTCTCTGCCGGTTTGGGCTGTTCGGCTTTCAGCTCCACTTCATCGCTGCGCAGGTTCAGCAGTGAAGGGACATCCTTTCCAAGGGTGATGAAATAGAGCCCGTTCATATCGGAATAGCTTATGGTACTTTCAACATCGCTGAATTGCGGGCTGAAATCGCGTGATGACACAAAGAACAGGTACTTCCCGTCGGAGCTAAAGGTTCCGGTGGATGAATTATACCAGTTCTCAGTAACGGGATATGTTCTTTTCCCGGCGAGTGAATAGAGGAAAACCTGCTGGAACCTGTTTTCACCGTTTCTTGTATAGGCGATCCACTTGCTGTCGGGCGA
>DCFQ01000004.1 GCA_002319915.1 Bacteroidales bacterium UBA1800
GCATGATTGCATGATTGCATGATTTCATGATTGCATAATTGCATGTTTGCATGATTGCAGAATTGCCCCGGCACCTTGGTCGGGATCTGCGGAAAGTTTACTCATCCACCTGCGGGGCTCCGACATGATTGCATCATCGCATGTTTTTATGAAGCGCTAATTTTTTTTGATCAATAGTTGCTTGGTTTATAGAAATTTAAGTTAAATTCACTAAAACTTATTTCTATGACCCTAAAACGTTTTTTTCCAACCTTTCTGATTGTTTTCTTAATCAGTGTTCCTGCGCTTCCGCAAAATCTTGAGGACTATATCACCAAGTACAATGCGGATAATGGCAAAGGTTATTTGCAACCTGTTGCAGACGCCTTCGGGGCATCGTTCAATTCAGGCCTGTTCCACAGTGCACAGCTCAAGAAACTGGGTTTCCAGGCATATCTCGGTGTCGTTACCACCGCTGCTTTTATCCCCTCTAAAAGCAAGACATTTACTGCAACGACAGATGGCGAGTTTGCACCTGTTCAGAGTGCTGAAGTTCCTACTGTATTCGGGCCTGTAGACCCTGTTACCGTAGACGGGAATGGCGGCACAGCCTATGTCTTTCCCGGGGGCATAAATGCAAAATTCATTCCTTTTGCAATGCCCCAGCTCACTATTGGTTCGCTGTACGGCACAGACGTTACGCTCCGTTACTTTGCATATTCGGTTAACGAGGATGTCGGCAGCGTGAATATGTTTTCATGGGGGCTCCGTCACAGCATCAGCCAATATTTTCCTGTGCTGCCGCTCGATATTGCCGTCGGTTTCTACAGCCAGAAATTCAATGTCGGCGATTACTTCAAGGCCAATGCATGGATAGCCGATGTTCAGGCCAGTAAAAGGATACTCCTGTTCACATTCTATGGAGGACTGGGTTATGAGAACTCAAAAACAACCATTCACTATACGAATGAGGATGAGAATACCGAAATAAACTACGACCTGACAGGCAGCAACAACATACGGTTTACCGCCGGAGTTACATTTAACCTCGGTCCTGTGAAGCTGAATGTCGACTATAACCTTGCCAGCCAAAGCATTCTCTGTGTCGGGTTAGGGGTCGGAATCGGGGAAAAAGGAAAAGCAGTGAAATAAACAGGATAGTTCAGACAACAAAAAACAAGTATATGAATAAGCTACTAACCATACTATTCGCAGGTGCACTTTTATGCTCAGGTTGTGATTCCAGGAATCTCACCTTTGTAAGCAACCTGAAACTCAACAGGATGTTCATGGTTGACAACACCGGACCATTTACGGATTCGTGGACCATCCAGCCGTCAGATGTCAAAGGCGATCTTAATATTCCGAGCGATGCCAAGGTTGATAAGGTAACCATTGAATCTATCTCGATTAAGGTAGTCATTCAGGAACGTAATAATGCCACCGGGGTCAATATAAACGGTGGGCTGAATATTGACGGTCATGTGGATGTGCTTTTCAACGATTACCCGGCACCGTTTGAACTTATCGATGACCCACTTGTCGGGCTGAATTCGCTACTTGATGACAAAGTTCAGGCCATGCGGGCAAGAATGGAGCAGTACCTTAAACAGGGAACCGGAGAACCTTTCAGCGTTGTTATTTCAGGTACCCCGACACCTCCAGATGAAAGATTAAATGTGGATATATATGTCAATATCAAGGGCAGCGTGACATATCACCAGTGTGTCGATGTTCCGATGGATATGATAGGTGGCGGAAAGTGCACAGAATAGAATTCCCCGCCGGTATCCATAACCACACTCATCAGGAAAGGTAATTCCCCGGACGCTCATCCCCCTCCGGACGAAGTTCGTCAACGAAACATCCGGCAGCAGGAATTTGATGCAGGCGAAAGAAAGCACCGTTACAGGGCATCAGTCCTTTATTCCAGTGAAGACCGGGATGTTTTCCGGTGTTGTTCCTGCTTTCTTATGATTGTCGCTGTGTTTTTGAACCAGACGTGCGGCAATTCGATAATCATCTATCAAACAATTTCCCCTGTTCTTATGTCTTAAGGGGACTGATTTATTATTAGCCGGTTAAAGTCCGGTTTAGTTTCACCACATGAAGGTCAATGGATGAAAGGAGCATTAAAGAAATATTTCGCCTGTTTAATTCTCGTGATTTCTGTTTTTTTTGGAAGTAACCTGCATGGGCAGATGCTGCACGACTCTTCCACTGTCAGGCTGTTATATAAAGAAGTAACTTACATGTACAATTTCCATTTTAGCGAAGCACGGCAGATCAGTGAAGAGATCAATCGCTTGTACCCTGGTCATCCGGCTGTGATCCTGCTGAATTCGGTCATTGATTACTGGGAAAACTACCCGATACTGCCTTCTTCCCCAGTACGCGGCACATTCGAGAAGAACCTCAGGACCTGCATGGATATCTGTGAGAAAAATGGAAACACGGCCAATGAGACCGAGTACCTCCTAATAAACCTGTGTGCACGCGGACTGCTGCTTCTGTTCATGACCGACAATGAGCTCACCCTCGATATCGTTCCGCTGGCCCTGAGCACGTACCAATATATACGGAAATCATTCAGCTTTACCTCAGAATATTTTGATTTCAATTATTTCAAGGGGGTATTTGACTATTACAGGGAAGAGTATCCCGAAAAGTACCCTGTTTACAAACCCATTGCCGCCCTTTTTCCGAGAGGCGACAAGGTGAGAGGGCTGAAGGAATTGTGGCTTGCTGCTGACAGCGCGATATTCCTTAGGGCGGAAGCGCTTGCGGTGCTGGAGGATATCTTTCTGAGATTCGAGAATAATGATCAGTCCGCAACATTCTGCAACCGGACCCTCTACGAACATTACCCGGGAAATCCCCAGTTCATGGAAGAATACATCAAGAACTTGCTTTATATAAGGCAATATGACAAAGCTGAAAGCCTGATCAGCAAGGCAGGGAACTTCAGTGATCTTCCGTTTTCAGAAGCCCAGATGAAGATTCTGAAAGGTATCCTGGCCGAAAAGAAGTACCACAACAATCACCAGGCTGAGGAATTGTACAGGAAAGGCCTCGCAGAAATAAAATCATTTGGCAAGTATGCCGATGAGTATTCTTCGTATGCCTATTACGGACTTAGCCGGATAAGCTCAGACGAAGGCGACAGGCATCTCCGGAAAGCTTATAGGAAAGAGGCCAACAGACTTTCCAGATTTAAAAAAATGAACTTTGACAATTGACCTGCGGATCAGAGCCTGTGCGCATAGCCGATTGTCACAATTCCGTTATCGGTAGTGTTGGTGCCGTTTGACCTGTCTTTCTGAACAGGGACGAATCCGTAACTGCCCCCAATATCAACGAAGATCTTCCCCGATTTAAGGAGAATCTCAAATCCCAGCGAGCTTTGCCAGCCGGCATTGATCCTGTTGAGGCTGCCCGTGATATTCGAAACATTGTTGAACGATTGCTGGCCAAGGACCGACATTCCTTCTCCCTCCAAGTACTTATCTACAGGATTGTCACCAAACTTGTCTATATAGATGCTGTTAAATCCTTTTGTGACCTGCCTGGCCTTGACCAGAAACCCGATGAACGGGCCTGTTGTAAGGTAGAAGTTGAACCGACTGCCCGATCCGAACGTGCATTTTGCCAGCAAAGGAACTTCCACATACGTGTAATAGGCTTTCTTCTGAAGGTCAGCATACATGTAATTATCATGCTTTACCCCCTTGACCGACAACATTCCCCAAAGCTGTTTCAGCTGGTTTGAAAGCGGGATAGCCTGCATCCCGCTTCGCTCTCCCCCCTCCGAGGAATAGTTCACCTCAGTCCTGAACCCAAGCCAGTTGTCCGACTGCACTTCGAAGACAAAGCCTCCATAATAGGTCAGCCTGAAAGCGTAATCTTCGCTCAAAGGGGTCACACCGGACCCGACCGCAAGGCTCGGTATTCCGAAGCCTGCCTTTCCCCCTGCGTAAAACTTTGCCTGCTGAGCCTGAACCGATACAAGGCCGCAAATCAGCATAACCACCATTGCCAACTTCAATTTCTTTTTCATCTCATTATTTTTTTCCGCCCGAACGCTTTCTGTCAAATAATCCATCATCAATCTTCCATAAACATGCCTTCCGGAAAATGAACCGGATAGCCAGAACAATCCCTTAGGTTTAAGGTGGTTAGCTGAATGGAATCAACAGACTTGAGGACAGAGGTTGGCAGTGTTCCCGGATCTTATTGCACAGATTCATGATTATGACATTATATAGCTGCTTTTTGTTCAATGTTTGTTATCAGATACTGAAAAGAAGTTATTCACTTTCTTTTTTTATAATCTTTCCTGATAATTCTTATTTTTACCTTCAGACCCAAACTGTTCGTGAATGAAAAAACTGAAATCACTCAAGGCATGGCTCTTTGCGCCATTGTTGATTCTTTGCCCGCTGCTTCTTTCATGCGGCAGGGAAAAGAAAGCCGTCATCAACAAGGATGAATTCCGTGACAAGGTATACGCCTGCTGGCTTGGCAAGAATATCGGCGGTACGCTCGGTATGCCCTTTGAAGGCGATACAAGCATCCACTCCATCACCTTTTATACCAAGGCCATGAGTGATGAACCTGAAGCAAATGATGATCTTGATCTTCAGATCCTCTGGCTTAAGGCAATGCAGGAGCATAATGCCCATGTGGATGCCTTTATTCTCGGGAAATATTGGCTCAGGTATGTTCCAGTGAACTGGAACGAATACGGTGTTGGCAAGGCAAACATGCACGCCGGGTTTATGCCGCCTGTCTCGGGTGAGTTCAGCAACTCTAAATGGAAGACCAGCAACGGCGCCTGGATAAGGTCGGAGATCTGGGCTTGCCTTTTCCCTGGTGATCCTCTCATGGCTGCCAGGTTCGCGAGGGAAGATGCGTGTGTCGACCACGGGATGGCAGAGGGGACATATGCCGAAATATTCACCGCTTCGATAGAATCGGCAGCATTCGTGGAGCATGACCGGGATTCCCTTATCAATTTCGGGCTATCCATGGTACCAAGTGAATGCCGTATTTCGAAAGCCGTCAGGACTGCTCTCGACGCGAAAGCCCGCGGTCTTGACTGGAAAGAGGCCAGGAATGCAGTGGTCAGGAGCACCGAAGATATGGGCTGGTTCCAGGCACCACGGAATGTTGCATTCACCATGATTGGCTGGCTTTACGGGGAGGGTGATTTCGGCAAATCCATCTGCATTGCAATTAACTGTGGGGATGATACTGATTGCACCGGAGCCACTCTCGGTTCAATCTTCGGCATTATCGGTGGCACTAAGGCAATCCCTGAAGAATGGCGCAAACCTATTGGCAACAGGATCGTCAATGTTGCCATCAACGGATTCGCTGCTCCCGCAACCCTTGACGTCCTCACCGACAGCACTGTAAGCATAACCCGGAAAACGATTAAAAGATTCAACCTTCCCGTTTCAATAGGCCAGGGCATCACCGACGTCTCGGGGCTACGCGGCCATCTGAGGCCTGACCCGAAGGAGCTCAGGGGATTGTGGGACCTGTCACCCTGGAAAGTCGTCAGGCACAATACTGACTGGGTTATTCAGTTTGACTATCTCCGGGAACCCGTTATAGCTAAGGATACCGCCAGGAATATCCAGGTCTCAATCTCGAATGTCAGCGGCAGGGACGAAACCTACTCGCTCAGGATCAACGGTATCCCAGACTCTGTCAATATCGCCGGCCTGCCCGGGGATACTGTTTGTATTCCAAAGGAAGGTAAGCGCGTTCTTGATATCTCCTTCCTTGCCAGGACCATCGCTCCTGATACCATGAGAATGCATTTTGTCCTGGCAAGAGGAACTGACAGCGATACGATACCATTCACATTCCTGAGGTAATAGGTTGCTGACCCTTTTTTGCAGCAATAGGCGTGCAAACCAGGCCCGTATTTGAGCACATGATCTCAGCTGAGGATATATTAAAAGTCAAAATCCGTTAACCGCAGGCTCGCAAAGATTTTCTGCAAAGCTCGCAAAGTGATTGAATTCAGCAAATTACCTTTGCAAACTTTGCGCGAACTTGGCGTTCTTTGCGGTTAAATCGGACTTTTGATACATCCTCGTCCGTCAGCTTTTTATTACGATAACGCCAGTTATTGTTTCTGGAAGCCGAGCTCCCCGTGCATTGCTTTCCTGAAGAACTCCCCGCTGCCGGTGAGCGAGTAATCCCACGATTTAAGCAACCTGGGCCCCCAATCCGGGTCAAAATCCCAGCATATCCAGCTTATTCCCTTGTTTTCAAGATATTTGATGATAGAATTCCCGTAATGATCTTCAGTCACAGTCTGTCCTGGTGCCAGGTCAAATCCAAATTCAGTTGCCACAACAGGATATTTTGAAGCAGCGAATCCGAAATTCTCTTCCCACTTCGGTTCCCAGGGGCGTGAGCGTTTGAATTCGTAAGGATGTGTGACATATGCCACACCTTCAGCTTTCAGGGGATCATTGATCAGCGGAGTCAGGTCATATGCCCAGTCAAAGCCTGCGACAAGGGGAATCTTGTCCTTGTCGTATGACCTTATAAGGTCAATTATGCTTTCATTTATCTTCCTCCATTCTTCCCAGGTCATCGATCCGAGCTGCCCCCTGAAGGTGGTCGGTTCGTTGAATATCTCAAGAAAGGCAACGGTATTGTAACCTGCAAAATGGCTGGAAATGGTCCTCCAGAATTGATAAGTCTCCTGTTTTGTGGTATTGTACATGGGATCCTGGAAGAGCTCCATGCCAAGATTGCCTATTGAATGCCAGTCAATTATAACATACATCCCCAGGTCCGTGCACCAGTCCGCAGCCTGATCGAGCAATCCAAGGTACTTTCCGGGTCCACGTTCCCTCCACGCGACCGGATGAACCGGTATCCTCACAATCATCGCCCCCATTCCCTTAACCTGTTCAAAATGACTTTTGTTCCAGTGTCCCTGTCTCTCAATCTTATCCGGATCGGATATTGAAACACCACGGAACAGGATACTCTTGCCGTCGGGAGTGACAAATTTGTTGCCGGCTACCTTTATCAGGCTCAAAACTTTGGCTTTTGGGTTCTGCACAGGCCTTTGGAATGGACCGCCCTGGTACCATGGCTTTTCATCCTGGCTCATCACCGGGGACAAGACCACCAATGAGATCACGGAAACCGCAATGAGGCTAAACAGCTTTTTCATGGATTAGGATTTGGTTAAGAATTAATGCAGGGAAGAATACGCAGTATACACTGTATGCATAGGTTTGGTCGGCTGCCCAGGGGCGAATATTCCTTCATCAGGTTGCCGGAAGAAGCTGCAGTCCGTCCCGGGCCGGAACAACGCTGATATGACGACCGGTGGTCATGTGGATAGAACAGGGATCTGCCTGTTTATGGATTCCTCGAGGGAGATCAGGGTTTCTGTCCTTACCACCCCGGGAATATTCTGGATCTTATCTGTCAGGATATCACGAAGATGTTCATTATCATGAGTATACACCTTCAGGAACAGGGAATAATTACCTGTCGTGTAATGACATTCAATGATCTCCGGTATCTCCCTGAACTTGGCTATCACGTCCCGGTAATGTCCCGGATGGTCAAGATAGACGCCGATATATGCGCAGGTTTTGAATCCCACGAGGGCCGGGTCAACCTTGAACTCGGAACCTTTTATTACCCCGATCTTTATCAGCCTCTGGACGCGCTGATGGATCGCGGCTCCTGATACATTGCACTCGCGGGCAACCTCCAGGTATGGTATCCTGGCATTTTTTGTGATAATGTCAAGGATTTTCTTATCGAGATTGTCAATTTGAATACTTTCAGCCATTTCAAATGTAATTTGTTAAAAAAAGTGACTCATTAACTCTACAAGGAGAAGATCAGGGACTAAAATTAGTGAAAATTATCACCATAAATGATACGACCGGAAGCATAATTTTTAAAATCTTAAAATTTCGGGACACTTCATGTTGAGACGCAAGAGCCGGATGATCGCATTTCCCGTTCGTTCTGCCGGGCTTAAAGGACTAAATGCATGAAGCTTCATCCCGCCCTGCAGGGGGTATCAGATGGTCCTTTCCTGTTTCCGGTTAATATAGCCGATTATCTCACTGATGCTCCCGAATCCTTTGGAATCCAGATACTCCCCAATACCCTCGAGAATATCTACAGATGTTCCAGGTTCTATCAACGAAGCCGTTCCGATCTGGACTGCCGTCGCCCCCGCAAGAAAGAACTCAATTGCATCATTTACTGTTCTTATCCCGCCCATGCCGATAACAGGTATTTTCACGGCATTTGCCGCCTGCCATACCATCCTGAGAGCCACCGGCTTGACGGCCGGACCCGAGAGGCCTCCCGTTACAGTCGACAGGGAAGGCTTCATCGCTGCGGCGTCAATTGCCATCCCGAGGAGAGTGTTTATGAGCGAAACCGAATCAGCCCCCTCTTCCTCCGAGATCCTTGCAAATTGAGTGATATCAGTGACATTGGGAGAAAGCTTGACGATAAGCACCCGTGAGTAAACGGCTCTCACTTTCCGAATGACCTCGCGGGCTGTTTCAGGGTTTGTACCGAATGCCATTCCTCCCGTCTTTACATTGGGACAGGATATGTTAAGTTCAATGGCAGGGATCCTGTCAAGCTTATTAATCCTTTCGGCAAGTGCAACATAATCTTCTACATAGCTTCCATTTACGTTAACAATGACATTTGTGTTGTATGAGGAAACCCTTGGATATATGTTCTTTTCAAAATAATCGATCCCCTTGTTTTGGAGTCCGACGGAATTGAGCATCCCGGAGGCAGTCTCTGCCATTCTTGGGTAGCTGTTCCCCTCCCTTGGCTCAAGGGTGGTCCCTTTCAGCACTATCCCTCCAAGCCTTGAAACGTCGAAGAAATCATCGAATTCGGAGCCGTTTCCGAAAGTGCCGGAGGCGGTTATGACCGGATTTTTAAAAGAGAGGCTGCCTATGCTGATTCCGAGTTCTGCCATTTCAGTTTATTTATATTGAATACAGGGCCATCAATGCAAGTGCACTGATTTCCGTCAACAGTGTCAACAACACAGCACAGGCAGGCTCCGAATCCGCAAGCCATGAGGTTCTCAAGCGAAACCTCACATGAGATGCCATTAGCGAAGGCATACTGGGCCACTGCTTTCATCATCCTGTCGGGGCCGCAGCAATAAATCCTGTTAAATCTTTTCCCGGCAAGCAAGGAATGCTGTGTGACGAATCCTTTTTCACCCACCGAACCATCCTCGGTCGCCAGGCTTACCGGGCCAATCGACATGTACTCATCATATTCGATCATTCTTTCCCTGTTACGAAAGCCCAGGAGAATTTCCGGAGAATGACCAAGTGATTTTAGATGCTTGCCGAGGAACAGAAGAGGAGCCACACCGCACCCTCCGCCGATGAGCAGGATCTTCTCATCCTGTTCAGGAATAGTAAAAGAGTTGCCGAGGGGATAGATCAGATTCAGTTTCCGGCCGGTCTGAAGCCTTGACAGGGTTTCGGTCCCTTTTCCTGCAAGCTGTACCAGAAGTTTGATAGTATTTCGTTCAAAATCAGCATCATGGATGGAAAGGGGGCGGCGCAGGAATGTTTCCGGGCTTCCGTCAACCCTTACCTGAACGAACTGGCCCGGCTTCAGGTCGGCCAGTTTCCCTTCGGCCTGAAGCTCCAGGAGGAAGATATCCTTATTAATGAACCTGTTGCCCGTTACAGTAAAATCTTCAATCCGTTTTGTCATACGGAAAATTTTCTGCAAAGATAACCAATGATGGAGAAATTGTGTAATTCGTGGATACTAATTCCTCCTCAGGTACTCCTCAAAGGTCCCGTCATCGAAGAAAAGGAGCACCTTTCGTGCGGAACTGCTTTCGAGGGCATTAATAATGTCTTCTTTTACAGGTTGTTCCGGCTTTTGTGTAACCGGAGTATCCCTTTCCACGGCAGGTATCTTTTCTGAGGAATCACCTGGTGCATTAAAACCCGGACCGGGTACATCGAAAAGAGTAGCAGAATGCTGCTCCTTATACATGCTTCCTTTTCCAAACAACAGCCAGTCTGATGAAAGAAACCTGTACTTGTCGAGCATTTTCAGGATAAAGTCAAGGCTCGGGTTGTTCCTGCCGGAAATAATATGTGAAATCCCTGAAGGCTGAACTCCGATCTCTTCCGCCAGCTGTGCTGAAGATTTATTTTCAATTCTTAAAAATTCAAGAATTCTCTCTTTCATAGGTAAGATTTCATAATTACAAATGTAATCATTATGAAAATTACATGTGTGAATAAATGCTAGTTACATCTGTAATGTATGGTTTCGCAAATCATTTAAGCTAATTTGATAATATTTGTAATGGTATGATAATCAATATATTATACTAAGATCGTATTACAAGTATCAATATAGATTAGTTATATAATTTATTGGTATATAGTGTCTTATCGCTTAAATCTAAACAATAAAACCGCTTTTCACTGCATAAAGCTGTACTCAGAACCATAAACAAGCAAGGTTATATGATTTATAGAGTTGGTTTTTAATAGTTTATTCCCCGGAGATAATCTATGTTGAAATAAATTACGTTTGTAATTCAAATTGATCTATTTATTTGATTACTTATGTAAGTATTTGTCAATTTACGGCAAGATTACAACTGTAACTTGATTCCTTTTGTAAATCAAGAGAGTTGTAATCCCCTGTTCAGACTATGAAAATATCTTTTTCTCCTTAGAATTGAATTTTCGGGGACTTTCAGGGGATCGTACGGAAATATTGAATTCTGAAGCGGCCACGATTTTGAAGTTAAACCGCCAAAATAACAGGGAGCCTCCTATTCGGATCTGAAATCAAGAGCCGCCTTTTCGTCAAACTCCTTTTCTGTGCGTGCTATAACGGCCGTGGCAAGACAGTTCCCGACTACATTTACGGAGGTTCGGGCCATATCCATGAGAACATCTATCCCAAGTATCATTACCACCGGCTCCACGGGAAGTCCGAAACTGACAGCTGTTCCCATAAGTATCACAAGGGCCGCCCTTGATACGCCGGCAACTCCCTTGCTGGTGAGCATCAGCGTAAAGCAGATCACGATCTGCCTGTCAAGCGGCAGGTGGATCCCCGCTGCCTGGGCAACGAATATCGTAGCCAGGGAGAGATATAGCGTCGTTCCGTCAAGATTGAAACTATACCCGGTAGGGATCACAAATGCCACGATCTTCCTCGAAATGCCGAATCTCTCCATCATCTCCATGGCTGAAGGCAGCGCTGATTCGGAGTTTGAAGTGGCAAACGCTATTGTAGCCGGCTCTGAAACAGCTTTGGCAAACTGCCTGATAGGGATCCTGAAGATAAGTGCAACGGGAATAAGCACGAACAGCACGAATGCCAGGAGGGCGACATAAAGCGTAGCCAGAAGCTTGAACAGGTTGACAAGAACGTCAAGGCCCATATGGCCTACGGTATAGCTTATGGCAGCAAACACTGCCACGGGGGCATAATACATGACTATGTTGGTGAACTTGAACATTGTCTCAGCCAGGCTCTCGCAAAACCGGATTATGGGCCCCCTCTGCTTTTCCCTGACCATGGCGACTGCGAATCCGAAAATCAGGCTGAACACGACAATCTGGAGTATCTGGCCCTCAAAGATCGCCCTGGCGATGTTTTCCGGGAAGATATGCAGGATAAAGTCCCTCGTGCTTTGCGCTTTTATAGCCGTAACCGCCGATGTATCCGTAACCGGAGGCAGGGTAATGCCGACCCCCGCCTTGCTCAGGTTGATGGCAAGCAGGCCGATGAAGAGCGCCAACGTTGATATTATCTCAAAATAAAGCAGGGATTTCCAGCCCATCCTGCCGATCTGCTTAATGTCGGCATGCCCGGCAATTCCAACAACCAGCGTTGAAAATAGCAGCGGGGCAATGATCGTTTTGATCAGCCTGAGGAAAATATCGCTCAGGAACTGGAGCTTCGCACCTGTTGAAGGAAGATCATACCCAAACTCAGCCCCGGCTATCATAGCGACCAGGATCCAGGTCGTAAGAGAGCGTTTCCTGAAAGCGAGTACAAGTAATAATAAAACACTTAATATCCTTAATATAAGTAATATAGACAATGGTATCTCAACCAATACGTAAGCTTTGAGTAAAATCGCAACCAGGGTTATTGAAATAACGGCAGCAAGGATCCAGGGAAAGAATTTCCAGAGTTTATTCATAAGGATCTCCTATATCAGGTTTAAGCAATAATCTCCCTGTCAAAACAGACAGCTGATATATGATTCAGGGGTGAGGGGTCAGAATATAAAACTGACCCTTAATTCAGGGTTTCCATAGATCCCGTAGCCTGAATTGTTGAGCGCCCATAGAAATGTAAGGTTCAGGGACGATCTCTGGCCTATCAGCTGCCTTATTCCGCCGCCTGCAAGAAATGTACCCGAAAGGAACCTGCCGGTGGCGGAAGGATCATTCCTGAACAATTTTGACTCCAAACTAAGCACCTCATATTCCCCATGCAGGAACAATCCCAGATGGACCCCGAGCGGTATGACATTGTCAAAGTCCTGGATGATAATGTACTCGAGGTACGTCCTGCCGCCATATATGGTTGTCTGATAATAAGGGTTCTTGTAATACCTGAAAGTAGGGCCTGCCGCCACTCCGAGCCTTGGCATGACCCAAAGGCCGATCACCGGGGTGAGTTCAATATCGGTAACGGTCCCGAACTGCAGTCCGAATCCCCCGCCGTAGAAAAGCCTCTCTTTCAGCGGAGGAACATCCTTCCGGGCCTGCTGGCACATCCCCGAGGGACCTGCAAACATTACAAGGGCAGCAACCAGGATGGATTTGACTATGATCCCTGTTCCCTTCATTCTTTCACTTCGCTCCGGTTTCATAGCAACATTTTTGTAATTTTACATTGACCCTGACAAATAAACAAAAAAACCTGATTAAAATCTCAATTCATGAATATAATAATAACCGGCGGTTCAAGGGGCATTGGAAAGGAAACCGCCATTCTTATGGCACAGGACATGGATAACCAGCTTCTTGTGACCGGACGCGATGAAAAGGCCCTTAAAACGCTTGCCAGCAGGTGCAGCCATCAGAACTTATCCTATCTCAGGATGGATCTTTCAACGATTGAAAAGGAGGTCAAGGCTGCCAGGGAAAACATCTTTAACAGGTTCAGCAAGGTGGATATCCTGATCAATTGTGCCGGATCGCTGACAGTCAAGGATTTCCTTGAGATCCGAAACGATGAGGCGAGGGAAATGATGGAGACGAACTTTTTCGGACCGGCCTCGCTGATCAGGCTTGTAGTTCCTCTGATGCCTTCCGGGTCGCATATTGTCAACATCACCAGCATGGGCGGCTTCCAGGGAAGCACGAAATTCAGAGGAATGGCATTCTACAGTGCCTCCAAGGCGGCACTGGCCTGCCTTACCGAATGTCTCGCCACTGAGTTTACAGATCTCGGGATAAGTGTCAATTGCCTGGCACTGGGCTCCGTCAACACTGAAATGTTCAGGATGGCCTTCCCCGGGCATAATGCGCATGTTGAGCCGGAGGAAGCCGCAAGGTTCATATGCTGTTTCGCCAGGGAGGGCAACAGGTTCATGAACGGGAAGGTTGTTCCCGTGGCCCTGGGAAATCCCTGAAAACCGGTTCCGTCAGACTGGTACCCGGGCTTCCTCAGGAATAGTTTCTGATCTCTATCCTGCCATCGATAGCCAGGAGCCCGTTGAAGGCGAGTGCCCTTATTTCATCTTCACCGGGATAGACCACCACCCTGGCGATAAACCCGACCATCGCTTTTAACTTTTCCACGTGTGATGCCTGGTAAGCAAGCCCCCCGGTAAGGATTATGGCATCGACCTTTCCATGGAGAACAGCAGCCATTGCCCCGATCTCCTTGCCAACCTGATAGGCAAGGGCATCCCGGATCAGGATTGCCTTATTGTCGCCTCTGTCAGCCATCGAACAAACTTCCATGAAATTATTTGTCCCGAGGTAAGCCACCATCCCTCCTTTACCGGTTATCATTGACCTGAGCTCAGCGTATGTGTGTTTTCCGCTGAAGCAAATTTCGATAAGCTGCCCCGAAGGAAGCCCTCCCGAACGCTCGGGGGAAAAGGGCCCATCGCCGTTAAGTGCATTGTTCACATCGATGACCCTGCCGTTCCTGTGGCCTCCAACACTGATCCCGCCTCCCATATGAGCGACAATGAGGTTCATATCTTCATATTTCCTGTTTACAGAGGATGCATAGATCCTGGCTACAGCCTTCTGGTTAAGAGCATGGAATATGGAGACCCTTTCAATTTCGGGGCAACCTGAGATCCTTGCCACCGGATCGAGCTCATCAACGACTACCGGATCAACGATAAATGCCTCTGCCCCCGGAATGGTGCCGGCTATATCATCTGCAATAAGTCCCCCGAGGTTGCTTGCATGTTCACCCATCACACCGGTGACCAGGTCCTCCTTCATCTTCCGGCTGACCCTGTATATTCCGGATTCAATTGGTCTTACAAGGCCTCCCCTGCCAACCACGGCTACAATTTCACCTGTGCTGAATCCGCTGGCTTCAAGCTCCTTCATTATCAGGCCTTTCCTGTAATGGAACTGGTCCGTAACCTTTCCGAAAGCCGAAAGCTCTGCAGTGGTATGCCTCAGTGTACGTTCAAATAGGAGCTCGTCCTCCCTGAAAAGAGCAAACTTTGTCGACGTCGACCCGGGATTTATTGCAAGAATTAACCTGTTTGACATGCTCTAAAGTAAATATTTATATAACCCTTACAATTTATTTATCTATAGAATTCTAAGACATCAGACAAGCCAGTGCAATGCAATAAAACTTTGACTTTTCGCTTTCACTTCTCGACATCATCACAACAGGTTTCCCGGTACCCCTGAGCAGGCCGGCAAGTTCACCGCCGGCAAAAAGCATCAAGCCCTTATAAAACGGATTGCACGACTCGATGGAGGGAAAGACCAGGATATCGGCATCACCTCCGATCGGGGTGTCGACACCCTTTATTCTGACGCTCTCCTCATCGCATGCAAGGAAAAGGTCGAGCGGGCCATCCATTTTGCAGCTTCCGAACCCGCCCTCCTCTGCCATCCTGCACATCTCGGAATAATGGGCTGAACTTTCAAAAAGGCCGCTTTTCTTCTCAGAAGCTGAAATAAGGGCAATCTTTGGAATGTCGATTCCAAACCGTGCCGACATTTCAATTGCATATTGTGTCATCCGGATCTTCTGATCAAGGGTCGGAAAGGGGATCACGGCAGGGTCGGTAATGAAAAGAAGCTTGTGGTAAGCTGGTATCTGAAGAGCGCATACATAGCTAAGAACAGAACCCTTTTCCATGATGCCGGTCTGTTTATCCAGTACAGCTTTCAGGAATTTGTCAGTCCCGACGAGGCCTTTCATAACGATATCTGCGCCGCCGTCCCTGGCAAGCTTTACAGCCTCAGCGCATGAGGATCTTTCGTCTGCGGACCGGATCAGGGTAAAATGCCGGTGATCGGCACCTGCGTTTGTGCAGGCACTCATGATCTCATCAGGGTCGCCGAGGAGCAGCGCCTCTGCAATGCCTTCAGAGACAGCTTTTTGAACTGCCAGTATGGTATTTGTATCATGAGCCCAGGCAATGGCAATGCGGCGCTTAATGCCGATTGACAGAACCTTTTCCACCATCTGGTCTAGCGATCGGATCATGCCGGGTCATTTGCTGGCAGCAGCGGACAATAGGATGCTGTCGTATTTTGCCTGCTCTGAGTCGGAACGGGAGGTAAGCACAATAGGGACCTGTGCACCGAGTATAATTGATGCCACTTTCGCCTTCGCGAAGAATACAAGGGACTTATAAAGGACATTGCCGACTTCAATATCGGGCATCAGGAGAAGGTCGGTATCGCCGGCTACCTCGCTCTTAATTCCTTTGTGCTGGGCACTTTCAAGGCTGATGGCGTTATCAAATGCAAGCGGACCGTCGATGATGCAGTTCTTTATCTGATCGCGCTGGTTCATCTTTGAAAGAAGGGCGGCATCAAGAGTCGCTTCCATATTCTCATTTACCATCTCGACGGCTCCGAGGACCGCAACTTTCGGATTTTCATAACCCAGCCGGTGCAGGAATGCCACTGAATTGTTCACAATGGAGATCTTGTCCTTGAGTGTGGGTGCAATATTCATTGCGACATCAGTTACAGCGATAAGCTTATGGTAGGTTTCCACCTCGAACAGTGCAATGTGCGACAACAGGTTGCCCGTACGTAATCCCCATTCCTTGTTGAGCACCGCCTTCAGCAGGGCCGAAGTGCCCACCTTCCCTTTCATCAGCACATCAGCCTGCTTGCTGCTCAGCATCCTGACAGCCATTTCAATGGCCATATCATTGTCCGGCTCATGGATAATTCTCAGTCCTGAGAAGTTGTAGCCGTTTTCGGCGCAGATATTCTGGATGCTTTCCTTGTCACCAATAAGGATCGGTTCGATTATGTTATCCTGCCAGGCCCTGAGAACAGCCCCGAGAGAGTGCTGATCCTGGGCCGCTGCCAGGACAAGTTTCTTTTTTGGCTTGCCGGCGACAATGTTCCTGAGATCGGTTAGGCTCTTTAGTACCATTTTGGGTTGGTGTTTCGGATTAGCGGTTCATACTGTCTGAAGCTCCACGATGGTTTTCGTATCTGAAGCAATTACGAATTCCTCATCGGTCGTGATGCACATGACCTTGATTTTCGATTCGGGACTGGAAATGACCAGGTCTTTTCCCCTAACCCCGTCGTTAGCCTTGAAATCGAACAGTATCCCCAGGTTCTCCATGTCGGAACAGATCATGGCCCTCATCTTATGGTCATTTTCCCCGACACCCCCGGTGAATACGAGAAGGTCAAGGCCGTTGAGCACTGCAATATATGAACCAATGAATTTCTTTACCTTATATGCGTACATGTTCAATGCCAGGATGGCTTTTTCATTGCCCTCTGCCGCAGCTATCTCCAGATCCCTCATATCCGATGAGAGCTGTGAAATACCGGCAACCCCGCTTTTCTTGTTGATCAGGTTGTTGACGCCGGTCACATTGAGATGCTCCTTGTCTGCAATATAGATAAGGACTCCCGGATCGATCTCACCGGTCCTGGTACCCATGATGAGCCCATCGACCGGGGTGAACCCCATGGAAGTATCAATTGACCTGCCGTTCTGGATTGCCGTAATCGAAGCTCCGTTACCCAGGTGGCACGTTATGATCTTGAGGTCGTTTATATCCTTTCCAATGAGCCTGGCAGCCTTGGAAGCAACGAATTTATGGCTCGTACCGTGATATCCGTATTTTCTGATCTTGTATTTTTCATAGTATTCGTACGGAAGCGCATACATGTAGGCATAATCAGGCATTGTCTGATGGAATGAAGTGTCGAACACGGCAACCTGCGGAACGCCGGGAATGAGCTTCTCGACCGAAAGGATGCCCTTGAGATTTGCCGGATTATGCAAAGGAGCTAGGTCGCTGCAGATCTCAATCTGCTTCTTTACATCATTATCTATCAGCACGCTGTCCTTATAGCTCTCTCCGCCGTTCACAACACGGTGCCCGACCGCCTTTATTTCCCTTACGTCCTTTATAACGCCGTGCCTGGGGTCAGTAAGAGCTTCCATTACCAGGTTGATTCCTGTGGTGTGATCCGGAATGTCATTGACTACCTTATACGGCTCGCCGTTTATGGGCTTATGGGTAAGTATGCTGTCGTTCAGGCCAATCCGTTCAAGAAGGCCTTTGGCGAGCAACTGGCACCCGTCCGACATGTTGAAAAGCTGATACTTGATTGAGGAGCTTCCGCAGTTTAAAACAAGAACGATCATTTTTCAGGTATTATTATGAATTAATTATGAGCGCTTTCCGGCAGCCTGATTGGAGGTGATGGCAATCATGCAGACTATGTCATTCACAGAACATCCTCTCGAGAGGTCGTTTATCGGAGCCGCCATGCCCTGCAGGATCGGGCCGATCGCCTCTGCATTTGCAAGCCGCTGGACCAGCTTGTATGCTATATTCCCGCACTCAAGGTTAGGGAACACAAGAACGTTGGCATGGCCGGCAATACTGCTTCCGGGTGCTTTCTTCACCCCGATCGCCTCAACCAGGGCCGCATCTGCCTGAAGCTCCCCATCAATGAGAAGATCGGGAGCCATCTCTTTGGCAATCCTGGTTGCACTGATCACCTTATCAACAAGTTCATGCTTTGCGCTGCCTTTTGTCGAGAAGCTTAGCATTGCAATCTTTGGTTCAAATCCAGCGATTGCCCTGGCAGTATGCGCGGTTGCCACGGCTATTTCAGCCAGCTCCCTGTCCGTAGGATTGGGGTGAACGGCCCCGTCGGCAAAAATCAGGACACCTTCTTCCCCGTACTCTTTCTGAGGAAGTATCATAATGAAAGCTCCCGAGACCACAGAGATGCCGGGAGCAGTTTTCACAAACTGAAATGCAGGCCGCAGAACGTCTCCGGTAGCATGATCCGCTCCTGAAACCTCCCCGTCGGCATCGCCGCTTTTGATCATCATAACTCCCAGGTAAAGAGGATCTTCAATCAGGCAGGCTGCCTGTTCCCTGGTCAAGCCCTTGCTTTTACGCAGTTCTACCATCAGGTCGATGTACTGTTCCTTTTTCTCATGGCTCTTTGGATCAACTATCCTCGCTTTCGCAATATTCCTGAGGCCTAATCTTGCAGAATTTGCGGCTATCTGCACCGGATCCCCTATCAGGATGATCTGTGCCAGCCCCTCCTCAATTGCAATATCTGCCGCCCTGATATTTCTCTCTTCATAGCCTTCAGGCAGAACAATACGCATGTTTTGCTTCCTGGCATTCTCTTTGATGCGATCCATTAATCCCATTGTATATCAATTATTTAAAAATTCTGTAAATTGCTTTTAAATGTACAAAAAAAAAGTCCGATTAAACAATTATGTATGTCATGTTTCTTAAAATAAAAGGATCATAAAATCATTTTCTAAATTTGGAGACTTAAAACACGCAATAGATGGTTTCATTTTACAGCCAGTTAAATAACCTGAGGACAAAACTGGAGGGCGACCTAAAGTACGATCAGATCACGAGGACGATGTATGCGACCGATGCATCGGACTACAAAGAACCGCCTTTGGCAGTGGTCTGGCCCAAAGGGGTTTCCGATATCAAGAAGGTCCTTGACCTTGCAAGGAAACTGAAGATCGGGGTTACAGTAAGAGGCGCCGGAACGTCGCTGGCCGGGCAGGTGGTCAGTTCAGGTATAATCGTTGATGTCTCAAGGTATATGAACAGGATCCTCGAGCTAAATACCGCGGAGAAATGGGTAAGGGTCGAGCCTGGAGTAGTCCTCGATGAACTCAACCTGTATCTGAAACCGTACGGCCTGTTTTTCGGACCGGAAACCTCGACATCAAACAGGTGCAACATCGGCGGTATGGTTGGAAACAACTCCTGCGGCTCACATTCAATAGTTTACGGCTCAACAAGGGAGCATACAATCGCGGTAAGGGCACTGCTGAGCGATTGTTCGGAAGTGCTTTTCGAACCTGTCGGGTCAGGCACATTCGATGATAAATGCCACCTCGACAGCACTGAAGGAAACATTTACAGGAACATAAAGGAACTCCTCTCAGACCCGGAGAATCGCCGCAATATAAAGGAAGAATTCCCTGATCCCCGCATCCCCAGGCGGAATACAGGTTATGCGCTGGATATGCTTCTCGATTCCTCAATTTTTGATGAAAGTTCGCCAACCAGGTTCAATTTCTGCAAGCTGATTGCAGGTTCCGAAGGTACCCTGGCAATTGCAACGGAGATCAGGCTCAACCTGGTGCCTCTTCCCCCGGCCCACAAATTGATTGTGTGTGTCCACCACAGGGAAAGAGATGAAGTGTACAGGGCTAATCTCGTCGCCCTTAAGTTCAATCCTTCGGCCGTCGAACTCATGGATGACAAAATCCTGGAGCTTACCAGGGGCAGCCTCAGCCAGCGCGACAACAGGTTTTTCCTGGAGGGTGACCCGGGTGCCATCCTGATTGTCGAATTCGCCAGGGACAGCGCCGCAGAGGCGGATAAATCCGCAGGAGAACTTATCAAGGCATTCAGATCTGAAGGCTTCGGTTATGCTTTCCCAATAATAAGGGGCTCCCATATGGCAAAGGTATGGGCTCTGAGAAAGGCAGGGCTGGGTGTTCTCAGCAATATGAAGGGCGACAGGAGGCCGGTCTCCCTGGTAGAGGATACCGCTGTGAGGGTGGAGGACCTGCCCGCCTATATCAATGATTTTGCCCGACTGCTGGCAAGGTACGGAAAGGAATCCGTCTACCATGCACATATCGGTACAGGGGAGCTGCATACAAGGCCGGTCCTGAACCTGAAGGATCCTAATGACGTCGAACTCTTCAGGATCATTGGAATAGAGACGGCAAAACTGGTTAAAAAGTACCGGGGATCGCTGAGCGGTGAACACGGTGACGGAAGGCTCAGGGGAGAATTCATTCCGATAATACTCGGTCAATATAACTATAACCTGCTCAGGAAGGTCAAGAAATGCTGGGATCCGGATAATATCCTGAACCCCGGGAAGATTGTCGATACCGGCAGGATGAATACTTTTCTGAGGCATGTCCCCGGTGAAATCACCAGGGAGATCCCGGCAATCTTCGATTTCTCTTCATCTGATGGTGTCATAAGGGCTGCTGAAAGGTGCAACGGATCGGGCGACTGCCGTAAATCCGCAATTATAGGAGGAACCATGTGTCCCAGTTTCATGGCCACCATGGATGAAAAAGCATGCACAAGAGGCAGGGCCAATATCCTGCGCGAATTCCTGAGCATGGATACAAAGGATCCCTGGGATCACCGAGAGATATATGAGGTGCTCGATCTTTGCCTTGGCTGCAAAGGATGCAAAGCTGAATGCCCGTCCGGAGTGGATATCGCCAAACTCAAGTCAGAATTCCTGCAGCACTGGTACGATAAGCACGGAATACCCCTCAGAACGCTTCTGATAGCCTATATCACCACCTTTAATAAGATAGGCTCGCATATACCCGGCCTGTACAACTTCTTTCTCAGGAATGCCTTCTTCTCAGGACTATTGAAGAGGATTATCGGATTTGCCTCAAAAAGATCAATTCCCCTTGTCCACAAAACAACCCTGAGAAAATGGATCGACGCCAACCTTGATATGATAACCCCCGTCGAACCAGCCGGTACGGTATGCCTCTTCGTTGACGAGTTCACGGACTATAATGATACAGAAACCGGTATCGCCGCAATCAGGCTGCTGACTTCACTTAACTACAGGGTAATAGCTCCTGTCCACGGCCTTAGCGGCAGGACCTTCATTTCAAAGGGACTGGCAAGGAAAGCGGCAACCATCGCAAGGCAGAATATAGTCGCACTGTCAGGGTTAGTGGACGAATCCGTTCCGCTGGTCGGAATCGAACCTTCGGCAATACTCGGCTTCAGGGATGAGTATCCCGAGCTGGCAGGCCAGGATCTTACGGAAAAGGCCATGAAGCTAGCAAAGTGCAGTTTTTTGTTTGAAGAGTTCATAACCAATGAGTTCAAGGCGGGAAGGATTAAGAAGAATGCATTCAGCACTTCCGCAAAAAATATAATCCTCCATGCCCACTGCCAGCAGAAGGCTGTGGCATCCTCCGCCTGTTCGGTTGAAATGCTTTCCATCCCCGAAAACTACAAGGTAAGGGAAATTCCCTCAGGATGCTGTGGGATGGCCGGTTCGTTCGGCTACGAGAAAGAGCATTATGACCTGTCAAATAAAATCGGGGACCTGGTTCTGTTCCCCGAGATCAGGAACAGCAGTCAGGACGTGATTGTTGCCGCACCCGGCACAAGCTGCAGGCATCATATTAAAGACGGGACCGGTAGGATTGCCAGGCACCCGGCAGTTATTTTGTATGAGGCGCTCAGTTGAGGCTGAAACTGGTTAACTGGTTTACTGGTTTACTGGTTAACTGGTTTACTGGTTAACTAGTTAACTGGTTAATATTGAAATCATCTGCATCGTTCATTACGGGGAATTTGAGGCGGAAGTCTTTGAGGTCCTGCATTTGAATTTCTGCGGAAATGACGCATTCTGTGTCCTGCCCTGCAAGAGTAAGGACCTCCCCTTTCGGGCCGTAGATGACCGATTCGCCCCGGTAGCTTATCCCTTTGCCATCAACGCCCACCCTGTTTGCGCCTGATACATAACACTGGTTTTCAATGGCCCTGGCCTTCAGGAGAGTAAGCCAGACATCCCTCCTGCTTTCCGGCCAGTTCGCAGAGTTGATCAGGAGATCATAGTCGTTCCGGTTCCGTGACCAGACAGGAAACCTCAGGTCATAACAAACTGTGGGACAGATTCTTACCTCCCTGTAGGCAAAGACAGTCCTGACGGTGCCTGCTGTAAAACACCTGTTTTCGCCTCCAGGGCCGAACAGGTGCCTTTTATCATAGGTATGGACGTTTTGCCCGGGATCGGCAAAAAGCCACCTGTTAAAATATCGGCCGTTCTCCTTCACCATAAAACTTCCGCATATCGCGAAATTTCCGGAGACTGCCATCTCCTGCATCCATTGGAAGGTCTCTGCCCCCTGCTCTTCAGCCAGCCCTGCGACGTTATAAGAGAAGCCGGTATTGAACATTTCAGGAAGGATCACCAGGCCGGTGGTTCCCGAAAGAGCCCCGAGCATCCGTGTAAGGCGTTCCAGATTCGATCTTTTATCTTCCCAGGCAAGATCCGCCTGCACAATGGAGATTTTCATAATTTGCCCGTTGAAATCACATAAAAAAGGACAGGTCTTAAATTCCTGTCCTCAAGTCAGAACAATTAGAACCTGGTCAGTTATTTCGATTTCAGTGAAGTACAATAATCACTGAAGATTGTGTTAATCATCGGCTTATAGTATGACCAGAAAAAATTCCTGGGATCATCCGGCTTATCTGAGTAGAGGATACCTTTTAATCCTTTGAAGCCTTTGAGTTTTTCTCCTATCGTATAAACCTTGTTGGTGGCAAAATCGCCTGTGAAATAGAATGTCCGTTTATTCACGGGTTCCATGCAGACAGCAGGAAACTCTTTCGAGAGCGAATTGCTGTTCAGCAGGGTGTCGCCGGCTGCGGTCGTTTCGAGCCGGAATTTCGAAATGACATTGCTTTCAAGAGGTTCAACCACATCGAAACACCTGTCAAACGCGACCGACGGGGCAACCCCGAATTTCCCG
The DNA here is from genome assembly GCA_002319915.1 of Bacteroidales bacterium UBA1800. Classification (GTDB taxonomy): domain Bacteria; phylum Bacteroidota; class Bacteroidia; order Bacteroidales; family VadinHA17; genus LD21. The sequence goes on from DCFQ01000004.1 coordinate 23,278, forward strand.
CAATTCTCTTCCGCGGTCATTATATGAGGCATGGCATTCCTGAGATGGGTGCCTTCCTCAAGAACAATAATATTCTTCTCACTCAAAAAAACTATCCCCGGCTTTGTGAACTTCCAAGGCATCCTGTACTGTTTCCTGTACATTGCCGTCATCCATACGGGGAAGTCCCGGGACGCAGAATCAAGTGAGGAGTAGTATTTGCCGGTCCATCCGGTGCTGGATATTCCAAACTTTTCCTGGGTCCTGAAAGATTCAAACTCGGCCGTAGGGAAATCGAGGGTATTGTATTCAAGAATGATAAGCTTGTTTTTGTTTTTGAGCTCATTGATAAGCAGGTAGTCGGTATTGCTGAGGCCGCCATAGATCTTCCTCGATCTGCGGCTTCTGTTCACTCCCGAATACCAGTCATTAAAAAATACTCCGTATGTGTCGGTAATATAAAGAGCATCAGTCTTGTCAGCAAGTGCCATCATGTCGTTCAGGTGATATTCATTCTTCCTGAACCCCTTTTTATTCAATGGCCGGGTCGGAATAAAACCATAATAATCACTTGCAGATGAATAGCTGCTGCCGTTTTTCTTGACAAACCTCTCACTGGTAAGCGTCCACATAAGCGATTTATGCTTAATCCTGTCGAGCGACGGCACAGTCTTGTCCACAATGACAATATCGATCGGCTTCTTTTCAATGATCGACCAGCGGATAAAGCTTATCACGGGAAAAATCAATACCAGTATAATGATAATGCCAATTATAAGGAGAGGCTTTTTCATAATTAAAACATATCTGAAATAATTCAAATACTACTTTTACCCGCAGGCTCCATGTAGCGGATTCATATTAAACTCCTAAAAGTATTAATTTATTTTCTTCGGATGAAATAATTTTACTTCTTCCGGCAAAATATAATTCCCAAAATGTGATCAGTAGCCGCATGCGGCATTGTTTCCCCTCCAGTCTGCCGCTCCTTCGAGCCTTTTTCCCGGTAGAACGACAATGGCATTGACCCGGCCGATTGCGTTCCTGGGTTCCATTTTGTACCCCATTGTAGCCAGGCTGTCAATTACCGCAGGATCAAGGCAGCGTCGTTCATAGGTAATATTGTCTGGCTGCCATTGGTGGTGGAATCTGCCCGTATCGACCGCGTCGCCGGCATTCATCCCATAGTCAATGATATTCGTGAGGACCTGCAGCACCGTAGTGGGAATCGTGGATCCTCCCGGCGAACCTGCGACCATAAAGAGTGCACCGTCCTTCTCCACGATGACCGGGGTCATCGAGCTGAGCATCCGTTTTCCCGGCCTGATCGAATTGGCCACTCCTCCCACAAGCCCGTACATGTTCGGTACGCCAGATTTCGCCGAGAAGTCGTCCATCTGGTCATTGAGCAGGAATCCCGCACTGTCGGCCACTATTCCGCTTCCAAAGGTATTGTTAAGCGTGGTGGTAGCAGCAACGGCATTCCCCATACGGTCAACAACCGAATAGTGGGTTGTTTCCATGCTTTCTGCCGGTAAAGGCTTCCCGGCCATGATTTGCGAAGATGGTGTTGCCCGCAGCGGGTCAAAGCTTTCAATTCTCCGCCGCAGATAAGCCGTGTCAAGCAGCCCTGAAACCGGCACGGCGGTAAAATCAGGATCTCCTGAGTATTCCGCCCTGTCGGCAAAGGCCCTCCTTTCAGCTTCAGCAATAAGATGGACCGACCGCGCCGAATGAAACCCCATGCTACCGATCCTGTACGGTTCGATCATGCCGAGGACCTGCAGAAGGAGAAGTCCGCCGCCCGACGGAGGTGAGGCCGTAAGTATCCTGAAGTTCCTGTAATGTCCTGAAAGCGGGTCCCTCAATACGGCGCTGTAGTTTTCAAGATCCTGTGCTGTGATTATGCCATTCCCACGCCTCATCTCCTTAATAATATATTGTGCTGTCGCTCCCGAGTAGAACCCTTCCCTGCCGTTGTCGCGTATCCTTTCGAGAGTCCTGGCCAGTTCCGGCTGCCTCAGGGTATCTCCCTCTTTCCACGCCTGATCTTTCACAAATGCCGGCCTGCTGCGGTTCCTTGAGATGAAGCGCTCCTGCGCGTCATTGAGATCTGAAGCCTGGTCCCCGGTCACCGGGAAGCCAGACTTCGCCAGGTCTATTGCCGGCTGTATCACGAGCCGGAACGGAAGCGATCCATACCTTGCATGAACTTTAAGCATGCCGTCAACGGTCCCGGGAATCCCTGACGACAGGTGGGTATCGGTGCTCAGACCTTCAATTACATTGCCGGATTTATCGAGGTACATTTTCCCGGACGAACTTGCCGGGGCTTTCTCCCGGTAATCGACCATGCAGGCCGATCCGTCTGCCTCCCTTACGATCATGAATCCGCCGCCGCCGATATTTCCGGCTTCGGGGTAGCAAACCGCAAGGGAAAATTCTGTGGCCACGGCTGCATCAACTGCATTGCCCCCTGCCTTCAGAATTCCAATCCCGATCCTTGAGCTCTCGGGATGGGCCGAGACTACCATCCCGCTGTCGGCAGCTATGTGCCTGCCCTCTATGAATACCGGATGCTTGCTTTCTGATACGGTGCCGCATCCGGCGATCAGCACCAGGATGAAAGGCGGGAGAAACAGGTTCCTGTGCATGTTCGGTTAGTTAATTGTAAAACTGTATGCAATAATAAATAAAAAGGTCCGATAACCGGCTGTCCGAAACATAACACACCAAACTTGTTTTTATTATTTTTGCAGAAACAGTATTACGATGTTTGGAAGTCAACCTCTTGCAGAAAGGATGCGCCCGAGGGACCTGGACGAGTTTTGCGGCCAGGAGCACCTTGTCGGGAAGGAGAGTGTCCTGAGGAAGGTCATCGAATCAGGAAATCTCCCATCTTTCATTCTGTGGGGGCCGCCCGGCGTAGGAAAAACGACCCTAGCCGGGATCATCGCCAACAAGCTTAAAAGGCCTTTCTTCCACCTCAGTGCGGTGCATTCCGGAGTTAAAGACGTAAGGGAAACCATTGAAAAGGCAAAGAAGCAACAGTTCTTCAACCAGCCCAATCCGGTACTTTTCATCGATGAGATCCACAGGTTCAGCAAATCACAGCAGGATTCCCTCCTGAGTGCTGTTGAACAGGGTACGATCACCCTCATAGGCGCCACTACCGAGAACCCGTCGTTTGAAGTTATCTCCCCGCTCCTGTCGAGATGCCAGGTTTATGTTATGATGCCGCTGGACGAAAAGGAACTGATGACACTCCTGGACAAGGCATTGAAAAAGGATATCTATCTCACAAAATACGATATAAGGATCGAGGAGTCAGAAGCTCTCATGAGGGTTTCAGGGGGTGATGCCAGGAAACTTTACAATGCCCTGGAACTGGTAGTATCATCTGTCACTGCGGAAACAGGATCCGAGGTCATTATTATCAATAACGATCTGGTCCTGAGGTATGTCCAGAAGAACCTGGCACTCTATGATAAAGGCGGGGAGCAGCATTACGACATTATTTCAGCCTTCATCAAATCGCTGCGTGGAAGCGACCCCAACGCCGCTGTATACTGGCTAGCACGCATGGTTGAAGGCGGGGAGGATCCCAAGTTCATAGCCCGGAGAATGCTGATCCTGGCAGCGGAGGACATAGGAATTGCCAACCCCAACGCGCTTTTGCTTGCTCAGTCATGCTTTGAAGCCGTTAATGTAATCGGATGGCCCGAATCGCGGATCATCCTGTCCGAGGCCGCGGTATACCTCGCAACCTCGCCAAAAAGCAATGCCTCGTATATGGCCATTGAAAATGCACAGGCCATTGTAAGGGAAAAAGGCAATCTCCCCGTCCCGCTGAACATCAGGAACGCACCCACAAAACTTATGAAAGACCTCGGGTACCATAAGGATTATAAGTATGCCCATGACTTCCCCGGCAATTTTGTGCAAAGCAGCTATCTGCCCGAAGAGCTGAAAGGGACGATCTTCTACGACCCCGGCAAAAATCCGCGCGAGGATGAGATCAGGAAAAGGCTCGCTGATATGTGGAAAGGCTATTACGATTATAACAGGTAGGCCTTCATAATTCCTCGGTGTCCCTCTGTGAAACCTTTTGTTACACGGAGGGCTACGTAGGAGACACAGAGTGCGCAGAGATAAGATATATCATTATGATGATCCAAAAATATTCCTACCTTTGACAACCCATTATTCGATGACAATTAAAACAGCAAACATCCCCGGTCTGAAGCACTCCGGCTCAGGGAATTTCCTGCTGATTGCAGGCCCCTGCGTGGTTGAGGATGAAGATATGGTCATGGAGATTGCCAGGCATATTTGCGGATTATCGGATAAATACCGGATACCTTATGTATTCAAGGCATCCTACAGAAAAGCAAACAGGTCGAGAATAGACTCGTTTTCCGGTATCGGGGATGAGAAAGCCCTTAAAATACTTGCAAAAGTAAGGGAGCAGTTCTCAGTTCCGGTGATTACCGACATCCACACCCCCGAAGAGGCTGCTTTGGCAGCGGGATATGTTGATGTTCTGCAGATACCGGCATTCCTGTGTCGTCAGACTGACCTCCTGGTTGCTGCCGCGAAAACAGGAAAATGGGTAAATATCAAAAAGGGACAATTCCTTTCCGGCGCATCGATGAAACATGCGGTTGACAAGGTGCGCGACTCGGGTAATTCCAATATCCTGCTTACCGACCGCGGCAATATGTACGGTTACCAGGACCTGGTGGTCGATTTCCGCAATATTCCGGACATGCAGAAGATCGGGGTGCCCGTAATCATGGATATTACCCATTCCCTTCAGCAGCCCAACCAGTCCGAAGGCGTTTCAGGCGGGAAGCCCGAAATGATCGAGACCATCGGGAAGGCAGCCATCAGTGTGGGCGCCGACGGGATCTTCATCGAAACTCATCCCGACCCTTCGATCGCGAAATCGGACGGGGCCAACATGCTCCGGATGCAGGAGCTCGAAAGGCTGCTGATAAGACTTCTGGCATTAAGAAAAACCATTAATTCCTTTTATTAAATACAAATCTAATCCCTGTTTTATGAAGAAATTTATTATGATCGCTGCCTGTTTCCTGGCAATTGTAACCGTAAGTGCGCAATCTCTTGAAGAAATAGTCAAGAATTACACTGTAGCAAACAAGCTCGATAAGCTTTCCGGACTAAAAACCATCAAGATCACCGGCAGCATGTCGGTAAGCGGCATGGAACTGCCAATGGAAGTATACATGAAGAGCCCTGACAAGATCAAGACCGTGACCAGCTTCAACGGAACCGAAATAGTTCAGTCATTTGACGGAGAAAAGGGTTACTCTATCAATCCGATGACCGGTTCTTCCGATCCTGTCGACATGACTGCTGACCAGGTGAAGGAACTTATCAGGAGCAACATGTTCCAGAATTTCATGGCCAACTACCTTAAGAACGGCCAGCTTACCCTTGCAGGGGAAGAGGAAGTCAGCGGCAAGCCTGCGTTCAGGATAAATGCCAAGCTGGATAACGGCACAAATGTGGCCATGTTCATTGACAAGGCTTCCTATCTTCTCGTCAAGACCTCTGCGGATGTCAACCAGGGCGGCATGTCGGTGACGGTCGAGTCTTTCCCGTCAGACTATCAGGAAACCAGTGGCGTTCTACTGCCGATGAAGACCACATCGTCCGCCAGCGGAATGGAATTCGTGACCACCTTCTCCAAGGTTGAGGTTGATCTACCGCTCGAAGATTCCATTTTCAAGCTGAAATAAATTATTGCTGAGGGTTTCAGCTGCAAACCCTCCATAACAAAACAGAAGGGTGCCTTTTTGAGACACCCTTTATTCTTTTAAGCTGGCCTGTAAGCCGGATTCTGTGCCGGCCAATCTTCCGCAAGGGAAATCTGACCGGTTTCCATCATTTATCTTGTCCCGCCATCACTGGCAGGATCGTACGACCTACCCCCCGGCATCGGACGGGCAGCCCTTACCGCCGGTATACATGGTCTTTCAGCCCATCAGGTGTACGGCTGCCGGTGTTGCCACCGGCACCGGTGAGCTCTTGCCTCACCTTTTCACCCTTACCCCGGCGTTACCGCCGAGACGGTTATTTTCTGTTACAGCGCTATACCCTCACGGATATCTTCCCGTTAGGAAGGATGGTGCCCTGTGCTGTCCGGACTTTCCTTCCCGTTTTCCACATCAGATGTTAAAAACGGGACGATGGAACGGCCTGCTTTCTGCAAAGGTACTAAAAAGATGACCGGGAGTGAAAATTATGTTACTTTTGACGGCTGATTTTTAAAAATTACCCCGCAAATAAAAGGGTTCTACCCTAGTGAGGGGTCATATGCATGATTTCAGCGCAGAGTTATGGGGCCCCTGATGAATGAGATCGATATTAATGAATATGATTACCCTCTTCCTGAAGGGAGGATAGCCCAGCATCCCCTTCCGGAGCGGGACAGGTCAAAGCTGCTTGTTTACAGGTCCGGAACGGTGTCGGAGGATATCTTTGGCAGAATAGCCGAACACCTCCTTGAAAAATCACACCTTGTCTTCAACAATACACGAGTTGTAAGGGCAAGGCTTCTCTTCAAAAAAAAATCCGGATCGGCGATCGAGGTATTCTGTCTTGAGCCGCTTTCTCCTGCAGGTTATGAAGAATCTTTCGGGTCGAGAGTCCCGGTTGAATGGAAATGCCTTGCTGGCAATCTTAAAAAATGGAAACACGAGGTGCTGTCCTCTTCCTGTGTGATCAACGGCAGCGAATATCACATCACTGCGGAGGATCTGGGTGAATCGGGTGAGGCGAGGCGAGTCAGGTTCAGCTGGGAAAACCCAGGGGTGTGTTTCGCCGATGTGCTCGAGGCAGCGGGGCACATGCCGCTTCCTCCTTACATCGCCCGCGAGGATTCGGTAGAGGATTCCTTCAGGTATCAGACCGTTTATTCAAGGATAAGGGGATCGGTGGCCGCACCGACCGCGGGGCTGCATTTCACGGAAAGCCTGCTTGAGAGCCTGCGTAAAAAAGGTATTGGGCACACTGACCTTACCCTCCATGTGGGTGCAGGGACATTCCAACCTGTCAGGTCAAGGTACATCTCCGGGCATGAAATGCATACCGAGCACTTCGTTGTAACCGTGGAAGCGATAAGCGCCATCATTAAGAACGAAGGGAAAATAATTGCGGTCGGCACGACCTCTTGCAGGACGCTCGAAAGCCTTTACTGGCTCGGATGCAAAGTGGCGGCAAGGGGCTTTATGTCCAACGCACCTCTTCTGGTTGACCAATGGGAACCCTACGGGAGCGATCCCGGGCTCCCGGCCAGGGACTCCCTTGAGATCCTGCTCGGCCACCTGAAGCGATCCGGAAAGCAGGCTATCAGCGCATCCACCCGTCTCATCATTATGCCAGGTTACAAATTCCACGTGACAGACGGGCTCATAACCAATTTCCATCAGCCAAAAAGCACTCTGCTCCTTCTTGTTTCGGCATGGACGGGGGATGACTGGAAGAAGATTTACGCTTATGCCCTGGCAAACGATTTCAGGTTTCTGAGCTATGGCGACAGCTCTCTTTTGTTGAGGTAAAGTTGAAAATAACCGGGCAATTTTTGCCCTTCGCCCGCAAAACATTTATTTTGAATCTACAATGATTATTTGTTTATTTGTTAACTAAAATATTCGGTATGAACAGCAACAGGATGATGGAACAGGTAATGGCAGTTTTCAATGTTTTCATGGTACTGTTTTACCTTGGTGTGGGAGTATATATCGTATTCTTCTTCAATTTCACGACTATCGACAAAGCTCTCCGTGTTATCCTGGGATCAGCATTCATTTTCTACGGACTTTACAGGGCGGTCAGGACAATTGCCAATCTAAAAGAATTGTTTTTTTCCAAATCCGGTAAGGAAGAGGAGGGTAACTTGGAGTGAATAATCGCAAAGCTTGGCATGCACTTTGCTTATACATTTGGTAAGCAGCCAGATTGATGCTGATTAAATTTCATGGTACCATTAAAAATTTAAGAAGATGAGTATAGCTGGAAATAACCAAAATTTTATTATTATTGTGCTCCAAACAATTACCTCTAAACCTCTTTTCGTTTTGAGACAATTTGTCAGAAGTCATTTACGGTCAGGAATTTATATTTTGTTCCTGTGTACCTTCATGATCATGCCATCCTGTTACAATGCCGCAAAGCAGGCTAATGTGGAGACGCCGACAAGCGGGAACATCAGGATCGAAGTGGACGAATCATTTCAGCCGCTTCTTGATACTGAGGTATTTACATTTACAACATTATACCATAATGCCAGGATCAAACCGGTATATAAGCCGGAGGTTGATATTGTGAATGATTTTATGAATGATTCCGTCCCGGTCATAGTGACCAGCAGGAAGCTGACTGACAGCCAGATCCAGTATCTCCGCGATTCGCTTATCGTTGCAAGGACCACCCCCTTTGCATATGATGCACTCGCCCTGATCACAAACAAGGAAAATAAAGACACACTGCTGAAATACGACGTTGTAAAAGATATTTTTACGGGAAAGGTTCAGAACTGGAAGGATATCGATCCGAAATCCAGGCTGGGACAAATAAGAGTGGTTTTTGACAATAACAAATCTGGTAATATCCGGTATTTCAAGGAATTGTTCAATATCGATTCCCTTGGTAAGAACTTCTTCGCAGTTAATACAAATCCGGAAGTGATCGATTTTGTCTCGAGGAACCCGGATGCCCTTGGGATTATCAGTGTGAACTGGATCAGCGACAAGAATGATTCCCTGAGCATGAGCTTTGTGAAGAAGGTGAATGTGGAAGCCGTTTCCCAGCCATACATGAACGATGGTTACTACTACATGCCTTTACAGGGATCAATATATGAGAAGTCGTATCCGTTTGTAAGGGAGGTATACCTTATTTCAAGGGAAACTTTCATAGGCCTCGGTTCGGGGTTCATACAGTGGGCCACTGCCGAGCAGGGACAGAGGATAGTACTGAAGTCAGGACTTGTTCCGGCAACCATGCCGATAAGGCTTGTGCAGATCAAGCATGAATGATTAGAAATGATATTTGGAATAATTCCTAAAAGTAATTAGTAAATTTAGTATTTTACGTAATTTGATATCAAAAGTAAGGTTATGAAAAGTTCGATGTTACGTTCGGGTATTTTGCTGGCGGGCAGCTTGTCTCTCCTGCTTACGGTCAGTGTCAGCGGGCAAGATCTCAAATCCGCCATCAGTTTGACAAAAAGTGAACAGTTCGACAAGGCAAATGCTATGTTCAATCAACTGATCCAGAAGGAACCGGCAAACAGCAAAAATTACTTTTTCCTTGGAGAAAATTATCTGCAGGATTATTTTGCCGACACTATAACGAATTCACTTGTGGTAGCAACTAAGAATGCAAAGGATGCATATGATAAGGGAATAAATGCAAATCCAAATGATCCGCTCAATTACGTTGGCCTTGCGAAAGTCGCATATTATCTGGGTGATAACGCCAAAGCCAACGAGATGCGGGCAAAAGCAAGGAGTTTCCTATTGCCATTCAAGAACATAAAGAAGATCGTGCCCCCGGCAAAGGACTATGCATTTGCCCTCGCAAAGATCGCTGAATCATATGTGAAGGTCGGAGAAGTTGATACCTCGCTTGCACTTCCGCTCATCAGGCAGGCGGTTGCGATTGATCCAAAGGATGCAGATATATACCTGATAGCCGGCGACCTGTATATGCTTGTCAACGACGGATCCGACGCCATAAAGAACTATAACCTTGCACAATATGTCGACCCGACCTCACCGACCGCCAACATGAAGATCGGCTATGTCTACGTAAAGGGACGGGCATTGCAGCAGGCCATCCCGTATTATGAGGAAGCCATCAAGCTGGATGCAAACTACGCCCCGGTTTACCGTGAGCTCGGACAGCTGTACTGGAGGGCCGGCCGTATCGATCAGTCAAAGGAGTACTTCAAGAAGTACCTGGATATGACTGCAGGAAATATCCCGGCAAAAACGAAGTATGTCAACTCCCTCTTTTATGCCGGTGATTACACCGAGGTCATAAAGAATGTGGAAGAGATACTTGCCGTCGATAAGTCGAGGGCATACCTGAACAGGCTCGCAGGATACTCCTACTTCGAAAAGGAAAATCCGGACTATGCTAAAGCCGAGTTTTATATGGACCAGCTCTTTAAAACTGTAGATCCTGAATACATCCTTCAGAAAGACTATTTGTACATGGCAAGGATACTGGTGAAAAAGAACCAGAACTACCCGAAAATGCTCGATGAGCTCAATAACCTGAAGAATCAGCTTGAAAGGGATAAGGCAAAATTTGCTGCCGCTTCTGCAGCTGATAAGACCAAGCTTAAACCGGCGCTTGACGACCTGACAGGCAAGGTAGCTAACCTTCAGGCTTCAGTTCAGAAAGCTGACGCTGATATCGATAAAGCCTTCGTTAACTATAACAAGGCTCTGAATTTCGGGAAGAAGGATCAGAAAACCGCCGAAGCAACTCCGCAGGATATTTCGATCCTGAATGAAATGGCATCCACCAATTATGCCTTCAAAAGGTATGACGATGCCGCAAGGACATGGGCAAAGCTGATCGACCCGGCCAAAGCCACCAACGAAGATTACATGAAAGTCGGGAGGGCATTTTACAATGGTGAGAAGTACAAATCAGCCGACTCCATCTTCAATATCGTTACTAAAAAATCCCCTGATTTTGTGACTGCATACCTTTGGAGCGCGAGGACCTATTCCAAGATGGACCCGGATTTCAAGCAGGGTCTTGCAAAGCCAAAATTTGAGAAGGTGATCGAAGTTGCACAGAAGGACTCCATCAAGAACGAGAATGATATGATGGAAGCCCTCATGTACCTGGGTTATTTCAACATGGAAAATGGCAACTTCACCAGGGCTAAGGAGATCTATGAAAGGATGATCAATCTTGATCCATCCAACAAGGAAAACAAGATAAAGGGATATAACGGACTGGGAAGCCTCGAGACAAAAGCAGCAGGACAGGAGAAGACCCTTGAGGGGAAACTTGGATTCCTTGGAAGGGCCCAGGAAGACTACAATAAGATAATTTCCATTGACCCGAACAACTCATCAGCCAGGAGCAATATAAAATGGGTTGACGAATACGTAACTTCAGTGAAGAAAGGTATAAACCCGAACGAGATCAAGGGTGTGATCACCAATGCAGCCGGGCAGCCGATAGCATATGCTTCTGTGAGGGTGAAGGATACTGCAGCCGAGAACCTTACCAACAGCAAAGGAGAGTTCAGGTTTGAGATTCCGAAAGATTCCGAAACTTTGGTTATCACTGCAAAAGGTTATAAGGCACAGGAAATACCCATCACAAAATCGAGGGTTTATAACGTCAAGCTCGAAAACCAATAAGAATTTTCAGCAAGGGAACTGCAGAATTCAGTTCCCTTGCTGACTGCATAAATGATTTGGAAATGACCATTAAAAGAAAAATATCGAACTTTTCCGTCAGGGTAAGAACCGATGAAAAAGGTCATATTGCTTGAAATAATTTAAGAATCCGGAGAAAAAACAATATTATTCATACTATTGGAAAAAAAAATTTGAAAATATATATTTGCAGATCAAGAAATCTTAACCTAAACAAATAGATAAAAATGAGTAAACAAGGAAGTTCAATCAAAGATGCGCTGCAGAATGTTTTTGCAGTTGGTACTATTGTAATAGCTTACATAGTATGCTATTTTTTGTTCCACAAGATAATGGGTAATCCCGTTAACTTTGAGGGTGGCAACAATGCCGGACAGCCACTGCAACACAATTATCTTGGGATCATTTACAGAGGTGGTTTTATTGTGCCGATTCTGATGACATGCGTGCTGACCCTTATCATTTTCATTATTGAAAGGGCTATTACGTTGACCAGGGCAAGAGGAAAAGGTAACCTTAACGTATTCGTTCATAAACTTCAGGGTCTTCTCGCTGACGATAAGATTGAAGAAGCAATGGATACATGCGACAAGCAGAAAGGTTCACTTGCAAATGTTATGAAAGCAGGACTGACTCGTTACCGTGAACTGCAGAAAGACAAGGAACTTGAAAAAGACCAGAAGATCCTTTCGATCCAGAAATCATTCGAAGAAGCCACAGCTCTCGAGCTGCCTATGCTTTCAAAGAACATGGTTATCTTCTCGACACTTGCATCCATTTCAGTGCTGATCGGTCTTATCGGAACGGTTCTCGGAATGATCCGCGCATTTGGAGCTCTTGCTCAATCAGGTGCTCCGGATGCCCTTGCCCTTGCAACCGGTATTTCTGAAGCTCTGGTAAATACTGCATTTGGTATCACGGGATCAACATTGTCAATTATTGCATTCAATTATTTCTCATCAACTATCGACTCATATACATACAAAATTGATGAAGCAGGTTTCAGCCTGACACAGAATTTTGCTGCATCACTGAAAACTACCTAATTAATTTATCTTTTGGTCGAAACATAAACTAAGAAACGCCAATGCCAAAGATTAAATTACCGACAAAGTCGCCCCGCATCGACATGACGCCGCTGGTTGATACGTTTGCAGTGATCCTTACCTTTCTGATGCTGACCACTACAATGAAGCAACCGGAACCGGCTAATGTTGATACTCCTTTTTCCATATCAGAGAAGCCTACCCCTGATTTCAATACGATTACGTTCCTTCTTTCAACCGATAACAAAGTCTATATAAATTTCGATAACGGACCCGATACGATCCTGAAGTACAAACCAAAGATTCTTGCTGAGATGGGCAAGAACTACAATGTCACTTTTACGGATCAGGAGCTCAGGGAGTTCGAGAAATACCCGTCATCGTTCGGTGTTCCAATCCAGAAAATGAAAGAGTTCCTGGATTCTAAAACCCCGGCTGAAAGAAAAGCGCTTCAAACAGGGATCCCCATGGATTCAACAGACAACCAGCTTGCAAACTGGATCCTCTTTGCCCGCAAGGTCAATCCGAACATCCAGGCATGCCTGAAGGGAGACAGCAAAACCGCCTTCCCGGTGGTTCAGAAGGTGCTTGATATCCTGCAGGATAAAAATGTGAACAGGTTCAGTCTGATAACGAGTCTTGAAGCTGTAAGAATAAACCTTGACGAAATACAACAGTGATATGGCAGAGATTATTCAAGAGGAAAAAAGTAAAGGGGGAAAGAAAAAACCTAAAACTCATATCCCGCATATCGATATGACCCCGATGGTTGACCTTATGTGTCTGCTTATCACATTCTTTATGCTCGTGGGTGCCATGAGCAAAGCCAAGGTCATGGATCTTATTCTTCCTGAGAGGATTAAAGACCCGACCCAGCAGCAGGCTCCGAGGATTGCAGCGAGCCGTACTCTGAACATTATACTTGGCCCGAATGATAAGGTCTATACTTATCCGGGCAATGTAAAACCAGAGGATTACAATAACCTACCGCCACTTACTGAGACAGATTTAAGCGCTAACGGTATCAGAAAATTACTGCTTGACAAAAACAGGATGCTTGCAAGAAGAATAACTGATTTTAAAGAACAGGTAACTGCCGGCAAGATAAAGATACCTCAGGATTCCGTTCAGAGTGCAATAAGCAAACTTAAGAAAGAAGATGATACGGGTCCGATTGTGCTTATTAAGGCTTATAAGACTGCTAATTACGGTGATTTCGTAAATATCCTCGATGAGATGAATATCTGCGGAATTGCCAGCTATATGTTTACTAAAATTACATGGTATGAAGACAAGATGGTTGAACAGGCTGCCGGGATAACTCCCACAGCTACACCAACCGCCTCTGCTTCAACCAAATAAACCCGTAAACCTTAAATAATATGGCAAATTTAGATAAAGCACCTGACTTCGATGACATTGTCTTCGAATCCAGGAATAAGGAGTACGGCGCCTACCAGCTGCGGAAAAAGTATAAACGCAATGTAGCTATCGCACTTGCAATTGGCCTGGTAATTCTTAGCACCGCGGTCATTGCACCTTACCTTAATGCAAAAGCGTTGGAAAGCAGCAAGAAGAAGGCTGAAAGGCAGGTAGAGATCAAGATGGAGAACCTCGATCAACCGAACGAACAGGTTGCTCCTCCGCCTCCTCCACCGCCGCCGCCAGCTGATGTTGTTCAGCAGGCAAGATACGTTCCGCCGGTTGTTGTAGACTCAGTAAGACCGGAAGAACAGGCACAGCTTATGACTGCAGACCAGGCACAGGTTGAAGTGAAGAATGAGGATGTGGTCGAAGCTGTCTCAGAGGTAAAAGAAGAAGTTAAGGAAACAGATGCTGAAGCCGAACCATTCGTGGTTGTGGAGGAAATGCCAATGTATCCGGGCGGTGATCCCGCACTTCTGCAGTATATTTCTGAGCATACACAGTACCCTGAAGTTGCAAAGGAAAACAATGTCCAGGGGAAAGTAATCGTCAGGTTCTGCGTAACCGCCAAGGGCACGGTCGACAGGGTTTCAGTACTGAAAGGAGTCGATCCTGAGCTCGATAAGGAGGCTATCAGAGTTGTACAGACACTTCCGCCGTTTAAACCAGGTAAACAGGGGGGTAAACCTGTTCCTGTATGGTACATGGTACCAATAAACTTTACTCTTAAATAAATAAAGTTACCCGCTATAAAGAAAGCCGGATCGAAAGACCCGGCTTTTTGTTTGCAGTAAAGATTTTTTTAACCGCAGAGTGCGCAGAGTTTTCACAAAGTACGCAAAGCCACTAAATCACCTGAAGGGGACATTTTAAACCCACTTTAGTCAGGGTTAAACCTTTACGACCTTTGCGAAATTTCTCAGCGTTCTTTGCAGTAAATTCATTTAAATATTTTGTAACTAAAATCTATCACTGATGCGAAATTTCTTTTTTAAGTAGCCTTACAAAATCCTCAATATCCTCCTCCGTAGTATCCCAGCTGGTCATCAGCCTGTACTCGGAAACAGCCTCATCCCAGGGATAGAAAAAGAAGGTCTTCCTCACCTCTTCTGCAACAGATTTAGGCATAATCACAAAAACACCGTTCGACTCCACTTTCTGGGTGATTCTCACCCCGCTGATCCCATTCAGCTTCTCCTCAAGCAGCTTAGCCATACCGTTCGCATGACCGGCACATTTTTCCCACAACCCATCCCTGAAGAAGCCAATATACTGCGCCGATATGAACCTCATCTTGGAGGCAAGCTGCATCCCCTGCTTCCTGAGATACTTGAAATTCTCCGAAAGTCCGGGTCTCAGGAAACAGACGGCCTCGCCATACATCAGGCAGTTCTTGGTACCCCCGAATGTAAGGATATCCACACCTGATCGGGTTGTGAATTCACTGAAGGGAAGCCCCAGGGAAACGGCCGCGTTTGAGATCCTTGCCCCGTCCATATGAAGAAGCAACCCCTTCCCATGGGCATATCCGGCAATAATACTGATCTCATGAGGTGTATAGACTGTTCCCATCTCCGTGGCCTGGGTCAGGGAAATCACTTTTGGCTGGGCATGATGCTCGAAATCGAAGCCATGCATATGCCTGACCAGCAGTTCCGGTGTTATTTTTCCATCAGGCGTATCGACAGTCAGAACCTTGCAACCTGTTATTTTCTCAGGCGCTCCGCATTCATCCTGCTCGATGTGTGCTGTCGATGCCGTCAGGATGGAATTGAATGACCTGGTCACGCTCCAGAGCCCCAGAACATTTGCAGCCGTTCCGTTAAAAGCAAAAAACACTTCCGTGTCATTCCCGAGATGTTCCCTGAGTAACCTTTCCGCCTCCGATGTGAATGGATCTGCACCGTACCCAACCGCATGACCCGTATTGGCAGCCTCGATCTCCTTCATTATCGCGGGATGGATCCCGGCATTGTTATCGCTGGCAAATCCCCTTCTCAGCTCTCCCATTCCTTTCAATTTGATATGGTCAGGCCTTGCCGCTGACAATATTCCCCATGTACTCCCTGGCAAGCTTCACCTGTTCATGAACGTAATCGATACCACCGACCGAGTGATCCTTATTAAGAACCTGGTGGCACAGCTCAAAGGTGAAGTACCCATTATACCCGATCTCATTCATGAGGGATATATAGTGAGCATAGTCCGGGATCATACCGCCGGCATAGTAATAGAGAACAACCGGTTTCACCTTCCCTGCAGCATCACGGTAATACTCTCCCCCAAAATGTGAATGGACCTGAAGATTCCCTACCGTCCTGACAGCATTGGCAACATATTCTTTATCAAGGTTTTCAAAAATAGGCAGATCTAGGCAAACCTTAAGCCAGGGGGAATTGACCTCTTTAACCAGGTCGTATGTATCCTTCCAGCCCCTAATGAGAGGTTCATGATTCTGGAGAGCCATTACAACACCGAACTCCTCTCCCATCTTTGCGGCTTCCTTCAGGCACTGCTTGACAAAATTGTATCTGTCGAGCCAGGTGGCAAACGGATACTGGCGCTGAAACGTATAGAACTGTTCTCCCCTGGTAAGCTCATAAGTCCCAAGCCCTTCATGAATAACGACCCCGGGCCATGCAGCAAAAAGCCTCACGACTTTCGCCCCAAGATCTTTGGCAAGCCTTGCACTTTCACGCACCATCAGGAGCTGGCAGTCCCTATGCTCCGGCACCGGGCTGGAAAAATCATTGTTTGCAGCAACACACGGTATCTCGAGCCCATACTTGGCCAGAGAGTTTTTATAGTCATCACGCTTCTTCTGATCGAGATCCATCGGATGACCCATCGGCCGCTTGTTGTCAAGCTCCACCCCGTCAAACCCGTACTCTTTCGCAAATTTGCATAATTCATCAAACGAGAGGGCTGATCCCTTGTACCATACACCTCCATAGGTAATGGAATATAACCCAAGCTTTATCTTCCCTGCTGCCGATGCCCCTGATGCAGCAAGTGCAGTTTCAGATATCGCTGATGGTGCCACTTTCCCCAGCACGGCTGCCCCGGCAGCTGCTCCTGAGGTTTCGATAAATTTTCTGCGGTTCATCTTAACTAGCTTATTTGATTAAACAATATCCAAATTGTTGATTCATTAAATACTCCTGGTTGCTGGTTGCTGGTTGCTGGTTATTTATAAAGCTTCATTGAATTTTATTTGAAATCCACCAGGAACCAGCAACGAGTAACGAGCAACTTATTCTCTTATTAAGACCTTATTTTTGATCCCTTAACGGCAAAGAAAGTTACATATGCATAATACACAAACAGGCAGCAGATTGCAACAATGAGTCCGATACCACGCTGTATCCCTCCCATTATAATCGGTAGTATGGCAGCTCCGATCACCGAGGTGGCAATTACGCCCGAGCCAACCTTGGTGTTGGGCCCCAGGTCCTCAAGTGCAAGGTTATATATACAAGGCCACATTATTGAATGCATCAGCCCGGTGCCAAGGAACAGCACAAGTGCGATCCATTTGAACTCCATCCCTCCCAGGATTAGTGAAAGCAGTACCATAACTGCTCCGAAAACAGCATTGAAGCTAAGTATCCTGCTTGCAGAGTATTTTCTCAGGATGAAAATTCCTGCAATCCTGCCGACCATCAGTCCTGCCCAGTAATAAGCCAGCAATTTTGTCCTCATCTCACCGTTGAAGTCGAAGCCCAGCCTCGTGGAATAATCCGCGAAGAAGCTCGGGATCCCGATCTCAATTCCCATATAGAAGAATATGGCAAGTGAACCCAACCACATATGAGGGTACTTATATGCGCTCGACTTGAACTTCTTTGCAATCCCCTCGCCGGCCGATTCTCCCTCCTTTATCTCGGGCAGATGGAGGAAGAACATTACGACCACTATCACAAGCGTCACAATTCCGATTCCTGCAAACGGTCCCTGGACAGCTTTCGGATCAGAAGCCCCGCCGGTGTTGGCAGATACTATTAGGTACGAAACAAACAACGGGGCAATCACCGTTGCCAGCGAATTGAGCGCGTTTGTAAGCGTGAGTCGGCTGGCAGCTGTTTCCGGGCTTCCGAGGGCATTCACATACGGGTTTGCGGCGACCTGAAGGAGAACGACCCCGATCGCGAAAACTGATACTGCACTCAGGAATCCGTAGTATCCGGCAGCAACCCCCGGGATACAAAGGAAAAAACCGATGCTTACAAGCCCCAGGCCGGCAAGCACACCATTCTTGTAACCGATCCTGTTCAGAAGGTAGCCAACGGGGATCGACAAAATATAGGCGCCATAAAAGAATGTGTTGGGAAGCTGTTTTTCCACTTCATTCAGGCGGAATGCATCCTTAAGGTAATTGATAAGAGAATTGTTCATTGTCGTGATGAAGCCGAAAAGAAAGAAAAGTGAAGCCATCACGATCAGCGGGAACAGGAATTTTGATTTGTTGTCTTGCATATCAGTAGGTTTAGGTGTTAATAAGGGTTTTCCATAAAGTCATTTTTAACCGCAAAGAATGCTAATAGAACGCCCCCTTTCCCCCTGAAGGGGGTTAGGATCGTCCCCTCTAGGGGGCAGGGGGCAAACCTTTGCACACTTTGCGGTTTCTGAATTTGAATTTTTTCAAAATACCCAATTATTTAGTAGTGAATTTATGAATGCATGTGTGCTCATATTTTTCTCCGGGATTCAGGATCACCGTGGGGAAATGCGGCTTATTTATTGCATCTGCAAAATGCTGCGTTTCAAGGCAGAAAGCCCAGCGGCGTTGATATCTTTTCCCACCCTTTCCCGGTTCGTTGTTGATCCAGTTTGCAGAGTAAAGCTGCACGCCAGGCTGTGTCGTATAGATCTCCATCACCCTTCCTGAGGAGGGATCATACGCTGTCACAGCATGCCCTAGAGTCCCGGTCCTGTGGTCCAGGACGAAGTTATGATCATACCCGGCGCCGAATTTCAATTGCTCATTATCGGAATCTATGGCCTCTCCTATTCGTTTTGGGGTCGAGAAATCAAACGGCGTGTTCCTGACACTCAGTATCTCACCCGTCGGTGCGGAGGAATTATCAACAGGTGTGTAAAAAGCAGCATTTATAGCGAGCTCCTGGTCATAAACAGATCCGGAACCCTCGCCTGCAAGATTGAAATATGAATGGCTCGCAAGGTTAAATACTGTCGGCCTGTCGGTCGCAGCAAGATAGTCGAGCCTGAGCTCATCGGCATCGGTGAGCGTGTAGGTTACTGATACGTTTACATTGCCGGGATACCCTTCTTCCATATCCTGAGAAAGATATTCCATTTCAACGCAGGAAGATGTAAACCGCACCACGTTCCAAACAACCTTGCTGAACCCGGTTATGCCGCCATGCAGGTGATTCGGGCCATTGTTGATTGCAAGGGAGTACTCTTTTCCATTCAGGCTGAATTTACCTTTGGCTATCCTGTTTGCACACCGGCCGCATATCGCACCCATATATGGGCTGTTGCCGTTGATGTATTCAGAGATGGTATCATATCCCTGGACAATATCTGCAAGGCTGCCATTGCGATCAGGGACATAAATGCTCACTATTATGGCCCCGTAGTTTGTAATCTGGGCTATAAGGCCATTCCTGTTGACCAGGGTATAAAGATCTGTCTGCTTACCCTGGTAAACAGATTTGAAAGACTCTTCCTGTATCTTTTTCATATCTGAGTTGAATTATGACATTCCGGTCAGGCTAAATCCTTGTTAAAGATCGACTTTCCCGGCTCCCTGGTGCCTGATGAACAAGGTCTGGCATGAATTTTTACCATAGAAATGCTCGAGTGTCGAAACATATTTTTCAAGCAGGTTCTTTGGAACGAATGCCTGGATCGTCCCGGCAAAGCCCCCGCCGTGCACCCTCCATGCCCCGGCTCCCTTAAGCACCAGCTCGCTGAGTGCCAGTGCGATGGAGACCCCCTGTTCCCTGACATTGTTCACCGGGAATATATTCTGGTTATACATATATGAGCTGTAACCCGAGTCCACCACCATGCCGAGGAATACCTTGAAATCGTTCCTTTCGAGGGCTGCGACCTGGTCAGCCACCCGCTGGTTATCCCCCTGGAAATGAATTGCCCTCAGGATTGCCCGGTCCCCGACCTTCTCCCTGATCTTTGGGGCCGCTTCAAGTATCTGATCGAGGCTCACTTCTCTCAGAACCTTTGCTCCAAGCTCTGCAGCGACAGCTTTCATGTCAGTCGGAAGTGAGGCATATTCATCATTCAGGTCGGCATGATTGCCGCCGGTATCTGTTATGACCAGCGAGAATCCTGTTGCTACGAAGTCGAAGTTTACGCGCTTTACAACTGGTTTCGACGGGTCCCTGAAATCGATGGTAATGAGCCCGCCCATGGCACATGCTGTCTGATCCATGAGCCCGCAGGGCTTTCCGAAGTAGTTATTCTCGGAATACTGACCGATTATTGCATTCTGGATGGGATCTATCCCATTGGAATTGAAGAGTTCACTCAGTATTGCACCGATAAGTACCTCGAAAGAGGCAGATGAGCTCAATCCTGAGCCTTTCGGGACACCGCCGTCGATGCATGCATCAAATCCACCTATGGCATGCCCGAGTTCCTTAAAACGCGAGCAAATGCCTCTTACCAGGGCCGCTGAGGTAAACTTCTCCGTAGCGACCGGGCTGAGTGATGCAAGGTCCACTTCAAACCTTGGGTATCCTTCCGACAGGATCCTGATTACATTGGTGTTGTTCGTTGCGGCCACCGCCACATTATCGAGGTTAACCGCTCCTGCCAGGACACGGCCGTAGTTATGATCCGTGTGGTTCCCCCCGATCTCCGTCCGACCGGGTGAACTGAAGAACAGGGGATTCTCGTCACCGAATTCCCTGCTGAACTGATCGAGCAGGCCTTTGTACCTCTCTGCATTTCGTTTCAATTCGGCCGGATCGTTGCCATAAAGTTCGTGGAAGGTCCTGTTGTCGCCGTTGTTTATCCGCGCGATCAGGTTTTCTGTATTTGCCATTTAAGTTCGGGTTTTTAATAAGGTTCAGATGTAAATATAGTAATTGTCGATTTATAATGAACAGAGGCCGTCTGAATAAAAATTCCGGACGGCCCCTGTTTAAATTGCCAGATTATACTGAAAAAATCTTATTTATGTTTGCTTCCAACAAGAGCGAAGAATACGATGTACAGGTAGCATATTATAGGCAGAATGAATGCAAACCTTACCCCGAAATTGTCAGCAACGACACCCATTAGTACGGGAATGACTGCGCCACCGACGATAAGGCTGTTGATGAGTCCTGAAGCCATGCTCAGTTCTCCCTTATCAAGCCCATCGACTCCGAGTGCAAAAATATTGGGGAACATAATTGAGTTAAAGAAGCCTATTGATAAGCCCAGCCACAGGATAAAGTTTCCGTGGGCAAGCATGATCACGAGGAGAAGAACAGCTGCTATAATACCGAAAACGGCAAGAGATCTTGCTGCATGTCCCTTGCCAAGCTGCATTGCGAGGTAGTTAACAATTGCAATTCCTGCGAATATCAGGCCATCGGTGATCTCACGCCTTACGAACCATCCTACAAAGAGCGCCAGCAAGATCACAAGAACCGCGTAAAGATACTTCTTTGACTTCGAAACATTTGAAAGCATGAATGATCCATAGAACCTGCCGACCATTGCGCCACCCCAGTAGAGGGCGATCATCATGGCTGCATCAGACTGTACCATCTTAAGGGCTTCCTGGAAATATCTCTGGAGCATCGCAGCAGAGCCGACTTCTGCCCCAACATAGAAGAATATAGCAAGTGCTCCCAGTACGACATGCGGGTATTTCCACACACTTTTACTTTCGACGCCAGTGGTAGGAATTTCAGGGAGTTTAAGAAGGAATATTGCCACAGCGATGATCAGCACAATGATCCCTATTATGAGGAAAGGTGCAGGCACTGATTTTGCAGCTTCCTGAGGGGTAAGAGCTGCGCTGGCGGCTCCGAAAACGAATGCGCTCGCTATCAGGGGAGCGATATAGGTGGCAATTGAATTCAGAGCCTGTGTCAGGTTAAGGCGCCCGGAAGCCGTTGCTGAGGGGCCAAGAGCCGTGACATAGGGATTTGCGGCAACCTGAAGGAAAACAACACCACTGGCCATAATGAAGATGGCTACCAGGAAGAAGGGAAATGAAATGGCTTTGGCAGCGGGGAAAAACAGGAAGCTTCCCAGGGCTACCAGGATAAGCCCGAGGATAACACCGGTTTTGTAGCCAATCTTCTTGATCAGCCCCCCGATTGCAAAAGAGAGGACAAAGTAGGTAAAGAAGAATGCTCCGTTGACAAGCTGGGCTTCAAAGTTCGACAATTCAAATACCGATTTGAATTTATCAGCCAGCGTAATGTTGAAGGTGGTCACGAAGCCAAACAGGAAGAAGATCATTCCCATAAAGGCCATGCCGGCTGTTTGCGTATTTTTCTGCTCTGTCATTGTATAGGTTTTAGGTTAGACAAATTGGACCGAAATCTTTTTCGGAGGAAGTAAATTTACATTTTAGCATGGATTTTCAAACAGATCATAAGATTATTTTTCACATCCATCTCTTACCTTTTTTAAACGGAACGCATAGTCCCGATAGCTATCGGGATGCAAAGTATGCAAATACAAATTATAAATACAATCCTTTGCGAACATTGCGGTTAATGGATTTTGGTTTTTTACATACCCGGGTGAATTCTGGCTTGGATCAGACAGAGCCTGCGCTTGAGGGATTTATTATCTTTGCATGAAATTTAAAAATGGGCAGCCGTTACTTCATATTCCTCACCTTTAAGGGAACCCGCTATCATGGCTGGCAGATCCAGCCGGGGGCGGTAACTGTTCAGAAGATCATTGATGAAGCCGTGACTGTGATCACCGGAGAAAAAACTTCCACTACAGGGGCCGGTAGGACCGATTCAGGTGTTCATGCAAGATTCTTCTGCGCCCATTTCGACAGCAGCCAGTCCGATCTTGACTCCAGGAAGAACCTTGTTTACCGGATCAACAGGTATCTGCCTTCCGACGTATCGGTAACCGGGATCCGCAGGGTCCGTCCCGATGCAAATGCCAGATACAGCGCCAGCGCACGGACTTACGAATACCATATTTCATTGTTGAAGGATCCGTTTCTGACTGACACCGCATGGCATCTTCACGGGGATCCGGATATCGTAAGCATGAACCTGGCGTCGAGGCTGCTGCTGTCATGCAACGACTTCACCAGCTTCTGCAGGCTCCATTCCGATAACAGGACCAATATATGCAGGGTATATCATGCATACTGGAAAAAGGAAGCCGGCAAACTGATCTTCAGCATAAAAGCCGACAGGTTCCTAAGGAATATGGTCCGTGCAATTGTGGGAACCCTGGCAGAGGTCGGAAAAGGAAAATTAAGCGTTTCAGGCTTTAAGGAAATCATAGATGCCAGGAACAGGTCAGCGGCAGGTACCTCGGCACCTGCAAAAGGTTTATTTCTTACGGGGATAGAGTACCCTGAAGAGATTTTTCTACCTGCCACCGTTCCGGAAGGTGGAGATAGAGTTTTTTTTAACCGCAAAGAACTCAAAGAAGGTGCAAAGAACGCAAAGATTAAGCGCAGTAATTAATTCATTTGCTCACTTTGGGCCAGATCTTTGCGGTCTTTATGGTTAATGGATTTTTGCTTTTCAAATGGCTCAGTAATTTTACTCTGAAGTTTGAAATGGAAATATTTAGACAGATTTATCGTTTGATAATTACAAATAAGGTAACAGTATAAAACATAAAATATGATTTTCACATTATTATCCTCAGCACCTGCCGCGGCCGCCTCAAATGACCAGGCTGCGACCGTCCTCGATCTGATGATGAAGGGAGGTATCATCATGATACCGATCGTGCTGCTTTCGTTTTTAAGTGTTTACCTGTTCATTGAACGAATGGCATACATAAGCAGGTTTGCCGCCATCGATGACGGGTTGATACCGATGGTGATAGATGACCTGAAGAAGGGGCACAGGGATAATGCCCTGATAAGGGCCAGGAATGATCAGGCATCCCTGGGAAAAATAATCGAGAGCGGCATCGAACAGGCAGGAAAGCCTGCCGGTGAAGTCGAGAAATTCCTCGAATCGACTACCAATCTTGAGATCACCAAAATGGAAAAGAATACGGGCTATCTTGGGATTATTGCTGGGATCGCGCCGATGCTCGGGTTCATCGGGACCATCTCAGGGGTGATCAAGATCTTTTACAATATTTCCCTCGCCGACAATATCAGCATCGGCATCATCTCAGGAGGTCTTTACCAGAAAATGATATGCAGCGGTGCAGGTCTCATCGTTGGAGTTCTCGCCTACACTGCCTATCACTACATCCAGATGAGGATCGACCGGTACTCCATCCGGCTCCAGGAGTCTCTCATACAGTTCTTAAAATCTTTCTGAAATGAATATCAGGAGAAGTAAGCACTTTAAGCCTGAAGTAAGCACTTCATCGCTTAACGACATAATGTTCTTCCTGCTTCTGTTCTTCCTCATAGTATCGACGCTGGCCAATCCTAACGTTATCAAGGTGCTGCTGCCCAAATCAAAGACCGCCCAGGAGATCGACAAGCAGCAGATCAACCTGACTGTCACTGCCGACAGGCGATACTTTATCGGACAAAAGGAGATCCTCCTTTCGGAGCTTGAGGCAAAGCTTAAGGAGAGCGTGCAGGGGATCCAGAACCCGACTGTGGTGCTGAGGTTCGCAAAAAGCCTCAACATTCAGGACCTCGTGGATGTCCTGGAGGCCGGTGTAAGGCTTAACATCAAGATGGTAATGGCAACCGATAAGTCGGCAATACCAGGATCCTGACAAAACCGGATGCCGGTCAATACTCGTCAGGGAGATCTTTTAACTGGGCGAGCGTAAATACCGGGCCATCCTTGCAGACATAATACTTGCCCACATTACATCTTCCGCATTTACCGAAGCCGCATTTCATACGGTTTTCGAGAGTGGTGTAAATATTCTCGTCCGTAAATCCCAGTTTTGCCAGCACCGGGAATGTGTATTTTATCATCACAGGCGGACCACAAACAATTGCTACAGTATTTTCTGATGACGGCGATACCTTTTCCACAATTGTCGGGACAAATCCCACTTCGCCATTCCAGTCAGGAGATTCCCCTCCCGGGTCTACAGTTGTAATTAGCCTGACATCCTTCCTCATCTTCCAGTCGTCGAGCTCGTGCTTGTAAACCAGGTCCTTGACGCTTCTTGCCCCATATATTATAGTGATATCCTTAAAGTTATCCCTCAGGTCAAGGGTGTTCCAGATTACACATCTCATGGGAGGTAGAGCGATCCCCCCGGCGATGAACAGGAGGTTCTTTCCTTTCCATTCATCAATCGGGAAGATATTGCCATAGGGCCCCCTGAAACCTATTATGCTGCCTTCCTCACACCCGGCAAGGGCATTTGTAACCTTTCCAGTCTGACGGAATGTGCACTCTATGTATCCCTTTCGTGTGGGAGAAGAAGCAATACAGAAAGTGCACTCCCCCGAACCATAAACCGAATATTCACCGAACTGACCAGCTTTGAAGTCGAACCTCGCCTGATCTTCCTCGTTTATGAATTTAAGCATGAATGTCCTGACACCCGGTGCCTCCCAGGTGATCTTTTCAACCTTCATAAGGTATGGCATATAAATGTTATCTGTCATACTTCAGCCTCCTGAATTGAAATTAAATGTTCGAGAATGTTCATATCGGCCGGGCAGGCCCTGCTGCATCTTCCGCAGCCTGTGCACCCGTACACCGACAGCCTGTCGGGCATATATGAAAACTTATGCATTATCCTTTGCCTCCATCTTTGTGACTGCACCTCGCGGGGGTTGTGACCCGAAGTATGAAGCGTGAACATGGAAAAACCGCAGGAATCCCAACATCTTACACGGCTTCCGGATCTTCCGTGTGCTTCATCCTGGATATCGAAACATGCACATGTCGGGCAAACGTAGGCGCAAGCTCCGCAGCCAAGGCATTTAAGCGACTGGCTTACCCACTCGTCACTTTCAAATATTTTATCAAGCTTCCTGCTTATCATCTCCCTTTCAAACCTGACCGGGACCGAGGCAAGGAATTTGTCCTTTTCCGGGTTGCCTGCTTCTTCAAACAGTTCCGGTGAAAGAGCTGCAATCCGGGCTCCTTTCCCGGTGATGATCTCGGCAAGGAAATCGCCGTCGCCACCCATGCGGGTCAGCAGGATATCGCTGCCTTCGGTGCTTCCCGGGTTCCCTCCGACTGAAGTGCAGAAGCAGTATTCATCCGCCTTTTCACAGCTGAAGCCGATGACCGTCACCCTCGATAGCCGGTTGTTGTAAATCTTATCTTTATAGTCCCAGTTGAAAATGGCGCTCAGTTCACCTATCCCCATTGCATCGCACGGCCTTACCCCCCAGAGAACCACCTGCGGTATTTCAGCCGGATCAATGCCCTTCACCGACATGCCGGCAGCGTTTTTCGAATAATCCAGTATCTTCTCTGCACGCGGAAAAGCAACTTCCTTTGAGGATTGTGTGGTCTGAACATAACCGGAAGCAATATCCCGAAAACTATTCACGCTTGCGAACCTGGTCTTTCCATTCCTTTCCAATGGCCCCATGATCGTATTGCCATTGTTTTTCAGAAGATTAAAAAGTTTTTCGAGCGATCCTTTTCTGACCAGTCGTTTTTCAATATTCATGACCTATATTATAAAGTTATCTTTATCATCGGGTTTATATGTTGACATCAGGTGATCAGCCTTTATTGAAGGCTGGTAACCGCCGAGGTGCTCCTTTGCATCGAGGAGCATTCTCTTTGTCAGAAGATTCAGAGGAATTGCCAGGGGGCATGCATTGTAGCATGCATCACAATCAACGCATCTGCCTGCAAGGTGAATGGCCCTCATGATATGCCATTCGATATTGCCCAGTTCATGAGATGGCACAGGGACCCACTGGGGCTGGTTGAAATCCACCGTGCACCTGTGGCAATAGCACATCGGACAAGCTGCCCTGCATGCATAGCACTTAAAGCAGGGTGTAAGCTCGCGAATCCAGAAATCCCATCTCTCCGAAGGAGTCATCTTTTCGAGCTTGTCGAGCATCTCCTTCTGCTTTGAATCGATCTCGATCTGGTAACGGTGAACAAAGGCTTCAACCTCAGCCAGGTCCTTGAACTCGACCATTTTGCTTTCGGGTGTGATACCGATCACCAGAAGGCCGGCATCATCAACCTGGTGCTCGGAAGCCAGCTGGATCACAGCGCGCATCACCGGCAAAGTGGCAACGAGGCCTATTCTTCCCTTATTCCTGACCTCTTTCTTTGTGACATATGTCGCAAGGTTCATCACGCACCTGCTGTCGAATACCAGTCTCGCTGTTTCCTCGGGTTTTTCAGCAAAAAGTGCCCTGGTCTTTCCATCCGAACCGTTTTCGTATCCTATTATCACTTTGACCGCTGAAGCTTCAAGAAGCTCGCCGGCTTTTTTTCTGAGTTCATCCATTGGTCACCTCCTTTGCCGGTCGTTTTACAATTTTCCTGTACTCTTCGTAGGGGCCCAGCTCCCGTATAGAGCTGACTGTGGAATTAACGATATCGGCCCATTTTGCACCTTCAGCAGCCGACACCCACGAAAACTTGATGCGCCTGATATCTATTCCCAGGAAATCACACAGCGAGCGAAACATTATCCATCTCCTCCTGGCGTGAAAGTTCCCTGAAGTGTAATGGCAATCGTTCGGATGGCATCCCGAAACGATTATGCCATCGGCTCCTTCGTCAAACGCTTTCAGAAGCAACATATAATCAATGCGGCCGGTACAGGGAAACCTTACAATACGCACGTTTGAGGCGTATTTGATGCGGCTCGTCCCCGTAAGATCTGCCCCGGCGTACGTACACCAGTTACAGACGAATGCCACAATCCTTGGTTCAAAATCTGCCATCTATACAATATTAATATTCATTCAATAATGCCATTACTTCGGAGTACATCTGCTCATGGGTGTAACCCTGGATATCAATCGATTTGGTCCTGCAGAATGCAACGCATGTGCCGCACCCCTGACACAGGCCCGGGTTCACTTTTGCCACCCTCTTTATCACTGCACCGCTTCTGTCCTTTATCTCCTCCTTTTCGATGGCCTGGTAGGGGCAAGCAGAAACGCACAGGAAGCACCCCACGCATGAGGAATATACAGGCGCAGGCTGGCGGTTTACCACTGCTATCAGGGGTTCCCTGGTCAGCTCGTCCTGCGAGAAGAGTCCTGCTACTTTCACTGCAGCACCGGATGCCATCGAGACCGACTCCGGGATATCCCGTGGCGCCTGGCATGCCCCGGCAAGGAATATTCCTGCGGTGTTCGTCTCAACCGGTTTCAGCTTGGGATGGGCCTCGGCGAAGAAATGATATGGGTCGTATGAAACGTGGAGCTTCTGGGCCAGTTCTTCAGCTCCTTCATTTGCCACTCCCGCAGTTGCCAGAACTACCATGTCGGCTTCAATTTCGACCGGCATTGCCCCCAAGAGAGTATCTGCGCCCTTTACTATAAGCTTGCCATTCTTCTCATAAATCCTTGATACACGGCCGCGTACGTAGTTAACCCCGTCGTCTTCAATCGCACGGCGCACAAATTCCTCATACATCTTCCCTCCTGCCCTGATATCCATGTAGAAAACATACGATTTTCCTCCGTGGACCTTATGCTGGTAAAGCATCGCATGCTTGGCGATATACATGCAGCATATCTTGGAGCAGTAAGGTATCCCTTTAGCCTCGTCGCGCGAACCCGCACATGAGAGGAAAACAATAGTCTGTGGAACCTTCCCGTCGGATGGCCTGCGAATCTCTCCAAGCGTCGGCCCCGATGCTGAGGCAAGACGCTCAAACTGGAGACCTGTAATGATATCTGGATGTTTTCCATAACCGTATTCCGGGAAGAAATCTGTCTGCTTTATCGTGAATCCAGTTGCCAGGACAATTGCTCCCACTTCAACCTCAACAATCTGGTCCTCCTGGTCGAATCTTATAGCGCCTGTCGGACACACTTTCTCACAAATGCGGCATTTCCCTTTGGTATAATAAGTGCAGTTCTTCCTGTCGATCACAGGCTTGTTGGGAACAGCCTGTGGAAATGGGACATAAATGGCTGTCCGCATGCCAAGCCCTTCATTGAACTCGCTCGGGATCTTTTTACTCGGGCACTTTGTGGTGCATAACCCGCAGCCTGTGCAAAGCTTTTCATCAAGGCTTTTTGACTTCCTCCGGATCTTTGCCTTGAAATTGCCTATGAATCCTTCCAGGCTTTCCAGCTCTGCATATGTGTACAGGGTGATATTCGGATGCTGAGCCACCTCGACCATCCTTGGAGTGAGGATACACTGTGAGCAGTCGAGCGTAGGGAAAGTCTCTGAAAGCTGCGACATATGGCCGCCGATCGATGGGTCCTTCTCGATAAGAATGACCTTGTGACCGGTATTCGCAATATCCAGGCTCGCCTGGATCCCTGCTATTCCCCCTCCTATTACCAGTGCAGTTTTTGTCACTGGAACCTTTATGGCGTTCAGCGACTGATTATACTTGACCTTTTCAACGAGTACTCTCACCAGGTCAATCGCTTTATCCGTTGTGGGATCCCCTTTCTCGTGCACCCAGGAACAGTGCTCGCGCAGGTTGGCCATCTCACACATGTAAGGGTTCAGCCCTGCCTCTGCACAGGCTTTCCTGAATGTGGGCTCATGCATCCTGGGGGAACATGCAGCAACGACAACACCGGTAAGGCCTTTTTCTGCTATCGCATTCTTGATCAGGGTCTGACCGGGATCGGAGCACATGTATTTATAATCCACGCTGAAGGTCACCCCGTCGTATTTTCCGGCAGTTTCCGCCACCTTCGCACAATCGACGGTCGCGCTAATGTTTTCGCCGCAGTGACAAACGAATACTCCTATTTTTGACATATTATAGTCGTAATAATCTTAATTATAATCAAATAGTTACTTTAACAAAATGCCTTTGAAGCGCGAGCTCCTTCCTGTCGATCCCTACAGCGAGGCCGATCGCCTGGGTCACATACAGCACAGGAATATCGATCTTTTCACCCAGGAATGAGTTTATCGCATCACGCCTCATGTCAAGGTTTGAGTGGCACATCGGGCATGCGACCACAACCGCCTCGGCGCCCCTGTCGTGAGCGTCTTTCATGATCTGTCCCGATAGCCTGCCTACGGAACTGGTCCTGGAAACTGACAAGCCTGCGCCGCAGCATTCCGTCTTGAAGGCCCAGTCCACAGGAGTTGCTCCGATCTTAAGCATCAGGTCGTCCATAGACTGGGGATCCTCCTCCCTGTCAAATTTCAGGATCTCGTGGGGCCTCACCAGGTAGCAGCCGTAATAACAGGCCACCCTATGATTGAACGGGGTCTTTATTTTTGATTCAAGGTTTGGGGTCACGTATTTGTCAAGCATCTGGACCACGTTCAGGATGCGGGTGGTTCCCCTGTACTCCTTGTTGTTGATTTCGGCAATCCTGGTCCTGAGCGACGCATCAGCATCGAGCTGGTGGCCGGTAACGGTCAGCCGGCTGTAGCATGCGGCGCAGGGAACAACGATATCCTCAAATCCCTGCTCTTCAGCAAGCGAGAGTATCCTTGCGGGAAGTGCCACGGAGAGATCCCTGTTAAGGTTGTGTGCCGCTGTGGCGCCGCAACAGTTCCAGTCGGAAATTTCCTGAATATTTACATCAAATGCCCGGGCAACGGCGAGAACCGATTCCGCATATTCGCGCGACGAACCTTTCAGCGAGCAGCCTGGATAAAATCCGAGAGTCATA
>DCFQ01000036.1:0-2050 GCA_002319915.1 Bacteroidales bacterium UBA1800
CCGATGAAGGGTGGCGTTCACATGAGGAGCATACCGGGCAAACCGGGAAGATCATAGCTCCCAATCTTTACATCGCCGTGGGGATCTCCGGCGCAACACAGCACCTGGCCGGGGTAAGCGGGTCAAAATACATTGTGGCGATCAACTCCGATAAGGATGCGCCGATATTTGAGTCGGCCCAGTACGGCATCGTGGGTGATGCAATGAAAGTTCTGCCGAAGATCGTCGAGGCTGCCAGATCATTGAAGAAATAATTCACTGAATTTGCATAAGCTTAATCGATTTGACCGTCGAAAGTCCACAGTTTTGCTGTGGCAAAATTTAAACTAATATCCATCCGATGGCAAAGCAGATCATTTTCACCATAACACTTCTGATTACATTAGGGGTTTTCTTCTATACCGTGAGGAGGCTGGCAAGGTTTTTCAGCTTTACCCGTCCCGGTTTTCCGGTAAAGGATATCGGGAAGCGCTTCGGCATGATGATGAAGGTGGCTTTCGGACAGACAAAGATCTTCCGCAGGCCGGTTCTCGGGTTGTTCCATGCACTTGTTTTCTGGGGCTTCTGTATAATTATCTTCGGAAGCATTGAAATGGTGGTCGACGGGACTACGGGTACGGAGAGGTTCCTTCATTTTCTGGGCCCTGTATATGATTTCATAATTGCTTCCGGCGATATATTTGCGGTACTTGTCGGGATTTCCATTATCATATTCCTTAGCCGGCGCCTGTTTTTCCATATCAGGAGGTTTGAAGGAATCGAAATGAAAAGGAGATCGCATCTCGACGCAAATATTTCCCTCACGATGATCCTTATTCTTATGGTCTCCCTCCTTGTTATGAATGCAGGTTATGCCGGTTACTCCACAGCTTCCGGAAGGGAAGCCTTCGGGTCATACCCGGTGGGCTCGTTCATCGCGGGCCTGTTTCCGGCCGCAGGGGAGGAGAGCTTCAGGCTGGCATATGAGATTGCATGGTGGACCCATATCCTGATGATCTTTGTTTTTGCCAACTACCTGCCATATTCAAAACATTTCCATGTTTTCATGTCGGTACCCAATGTGTTCCTGTCGAATCTTGAGCCAATGGGCAAGCTGAGGAATATGGACAGCATCACCCGGGAGGTAAAGCTTATGCTGGATCCGGAAACCGCTTTTTCAGCCGCATCTTCAGATGCTCCGCCTGAGCGTTTCGGGGTAAAGGATGCTGAGGACGTGGTCTGGAAAAATTACTTCGATTCCCTTTCCTGCACTGAATGCGGGAGATGTACTTCAGTGTGCCCGGCAAACATAACAGGGAAAAAGCTTTCTCCAAGAAAGGTCATGATGGATCTGAGGGCAAGGATGAAGGAGAAAGGGCCTCTCATGATCAGGAACGGCAGGGAGTTCAGTGATAACCGCTCGCTTCTCAGGGACTATATTTCAGAGGAGGAGCTCTGGGCCTGTACCACCTGCAACGCCTGCGCAAAGGAGTGTCCGATAAACATAAATCATCCCGCGCTTATCATTGATATGAGGCGTTACCTTGTTCTTGAGGAAGGTTCCGCACCGGGCGAGCTCAAAAGTACCTTCAGCAATATCGAAAACAACGGTGCTCCGTGGCAGTACTCGGCGGCTGACAGGCTCAACTGGGCCCAGGATCTGAACTTTAAGGTCCCGGTTATGGCTGAACTTTATGCAAGGGGTGAAAATCCCGAATACCTTTACTGGGTTGGATGTGCCGGTGCTTTTGATGACCGGTACAGGAAAGTAGTCAGGGCATTTGCCACAATCCTCGACAGGATGAAGGTAAGCTATGCTGTTCTGGGGACCGAGGAAACTTGCACGGGTGATCCTGCAAGGCGTGCCGGCAATGAAATGCTGTTCCAGATGCAGGCATTACAGGTCATCGGATTACTTAACAATTATAATGTCAAAAAGGTACTGACCACATGCCCCCACTGCTTCAATACCTTCCGGAATGAATACCCGGACCTCGGGGGAAATTTTGAGGTGATAAACTATACAAATTTCCTCCTGGATGGCATAAGGGACGGAAAAGTCAGGATCTCC
>DCFQ01000036.1:2423-6080 GCA_002319915.1 Bacteroidales bacterium UBA1800
GGGCAGCGTTGCCGAGATGAGCAGGCATAAGAGCTTCGCCCTTTGCTGCGGTGCCGGCGGTTCACAGATGTTCAAGGAAGCCGAAAAGGGCACCAGGGAGATCTTTATTGAAAGGACCGAGGAGGCTCTTTCAACAAACGCAGATATAATTGCAACTGCCTGTCCGTTCTGCATGACAATGATGACAGACGGCATCAAATACAAGAACAGCGAAGAAAAGGTGAAGAACCTTGATATCGCCGAGCTGGTCGCACAGTCGCTCGAATAAGAAAATACAATACATAATTAACAACCATGGAAACCAGAAAAACCCTTAAAAGCGGAGAATTCCTTGTAAGCGAAGTTGAACCCGGAGATGTCTTCATTCCCGAGGAGTTTAATGAGGAACAGAGAATGATAGCACAGACTTGCAAGGATTTTCTTGATGCTGAAGTATATCCAAACCTCGAAGCTGTCGAGAAAAGTGACAGGCAGCTGATG
Organism: Bacteroidales bacterium UBA1800; assembly: GCA_002319915.1. GTDB lineage: Bacteria > Bacteroidota > Bacteroidia > Bacteroidales > VadinHA17 > LD21. The sequence continues at coordinate 2,904 of DCFQ01000036.1, forward strand.
AAGAGTATGCTGAAAAAATCTGGGGAGCTGGGGATGATGGGCATTTCAGTACCCGAGGAGTACGGAGGATTCGGACAGTCATTCGTGACCCAGATGCTGGTCGCCGAAACAACGGGTGCAGGTTATTCATTTTCAGTTGCTTACATGGCCCATTGCGGGATCGGTACCCTTCCTATCCTTTATTACGGAAATGAAGACCAGAGACAACGCTATGTCACCAGGCTTGCGACAGGCGAGTTGATAGGCGCATACTGCCTTACCGAGCCCGGTGCCGGAAGCGACGCAAATTCCGGTAAGACAAATGCCAGGCTTTCGGAGGACGGGAAACACTATATCCTGAACGGCCAGAAAATGTGGATAACAAATGCCGGGTTTGCCGACACCCTGGTTGTCTTCGCCAAAATAGACAACGACAGGGTTTTGAGCGCATTCATTGTCGAAAGCAGCTACCCTGGGGTTGTAATAGGCCCCGACGAGCATAAAATGGGGATCAGAGGTTCATCGACCGCACAGATCTACTTTAACGATGTAATGGTACCTGTCGAAAACCTGCTCGGGAAAAGAGGTGAAGGTTTCAGGATCGCACTTAGCATTCTTCATATGGGAAGGCTCAAGCTCGGGGCAAATGTCCTTGGGGCTGCCAAGAAGGCTATAAATGACTCAGTGGGGTATGCAAACGAAAGGAAACAGTTCGGCATGTTTATATCTGCTTTCGGTGCCATCAAATATAAGCTGGCAGAGCAGGTCATACGCCTGTTTGCGTCGGAATCAGCTGTATATCGCGTAAGCAACGATATCGACAGCCTTATGGAAAAGCTGAAGACCGACTGCGGCGACAAGGGTCGGGCATCAATAGAAGCCATAAGTCATTATGCTGTTGAAGCTGCCATACTGAAGGTGGTCGGATCGGAAATGCTTGATTTCGTGGCTGATGAAGCCGTACAGATACATGGCGGAATGGGATATTCTGCTGAAATGGACGTTGAAAGGGGATATCGTGATTCGAGGATCAACCGGATATTTGAAGGCACCAATGAAATAAACCGCCTGCTGGTTTCAGATACGGCAATGAAAAGGGCAATGAAGGGCGAGTTTGACCTGTTCGGCGAAGCTGAGAAACTGAACGCTGAGCTTGAGAAGTTAAGCGACGGTAAGCAGGAGGGGGAATCCTACATGGAAGAAAAGATGAGATACATCAGGAACTTCAAGAAGATCATCCTCCTTTGCATTGACGGAGCAATGAAGCAATTCGGCAAGGGACTGGTCAATGAGCAGGAAGTGATGAACAACATCGCCGAAATGATGATGGAGCTCTATATCTCCGAATCACTGGCACTCAGGGTGGCGAAGCTTGAATCGGTCCGGGGCGTCCAAACTGTTTACAGGGATATCCTCGATGTTAGCATTTACGACCTTTCCGACAGGATAAGAAAGTCTGCATCCGATGCCGTCAATTCATTTGCCTCTGAAGAGGCTTTGCCAAAACTCTCCGGCGCTGTCGAACGCCTTGCAAAAGTCAGGGGCGTCAACATCAAGGAAGCACGGAGACGGATCGCCAACAGGCTTATCGAAGACCAGGCCTATAAATTCTGAGTTCCCCGGCCTGGGCCCTGCAGAGCAGGATCATTTCTTCACCACCTTGACGACTGCTATCTTTTCGCCGTTCAGGCGGATCTGAAGCAGATAAACGCCGGGTGCGACATTCATGTTGATCGGAATTACCTCATTCCCCGGGAGATTCTCCAGGGAATAAATAAGCCTGGTGCTCATGTCGACTACCGAGAGATCAAAATGATAATCTTCCGGGGACAGGATCATCAGGTTTAAGTTGTCCCTGAACGGGTTTGGATAGGCCACCGCATCGATCGAAGTGGTAAATTTCACTGAGATAGTGTGGTTAGCATCGAGGTCGCTGAACACATACTCCGGCGAAGGATCAACTGGGTTATTATCAACGAGCACCTTATCTATCCGGTATCCCGAATTGGGCACTATCGAATATGTCTGCCCGCTCCCCTCGAACAGTGTCAGATCTCCGGAAGGAGTAATTGTTCCACCCGTTCCGGCTTCGGCAGTTATCGTATAGGTGAGGAGAGGAGCGAATGTCACCAAAACGCTATGGTTATCAGTTATATGATTCAATGAATATGACGGGATCCTGCCCTGTGAGACACCATCGACCTTTACATCTGAAACCTTGAAGCCATAGTCGGGAGTGAAGATGCACGAAAGGTCTGTCCCATAGTTTACCACGGTATCAGCGGCAGGGTTTACCAAACCTCCTGTATTTGATTCAATATTTACGGTATAGGTGATTATGGTGAAATTGACACTGATGGAATGAACAGCCTTTACATTAGAAAATGTATAACTGTCCAGGGAACCCACAGACTGTCCGTTGACTATCACATCTGCAATCCTGAAGCCAATGTCCGGTGTTATCAGGTATGTCTGGTCCGTACCGTAAATAACGCTGGTGATTCCGGGTGGCGTGATTGAACCGCCCGAATTGCTTGTGGCGGAGACATTGAACGTGATGTGTTTGAAGGTGGCAGACAATGTGTGGGCGGACGTTACATTGGTGAAAGTATACGATGAAATTGCACCACGTGATACATTGTCGACCTTTACATCCGAGATCAGGTATCCTTCGTCAGGATGAATGCTGCATACCAGCTGCGAGCCGTAATTCAGCGTTGTTGTTCCGGAAGGCGTGACTGATCCGCCTGCCTCCGCGGTTGTCGTTATAATGTAAGTATAAATTGCGAAGGAGGCCGAAATGGTATGGTTGGCAGTCACATTGGTAAACGTATAGTGATTGACCGGACCCACCGATACATTGTCAACGGTAACATCAGAAATATAATAGCCTGTATTCGGAATGATATTGACAGTTTGCGAGGCGCCGTAATTAATGGTGGTGGAACCTGAAGGCGATACTGTCCCACCGGTTCCCGCACTTGATGATAAATTGAAGGTGATAATGGCGAATGTCGCCGAGATGGTATGATTCGAGCTGACATTTGAGAATGTGTATGAGTTGCCCGTACCCACCGAGACATTATCGACCCTGACGTCAGAGATCCTGTAGCCTGTTATTGGCGTTATGGTATAAGTCTGGCTTGTGCCGTAATTGACGGTGGTAATTCCGGCAGGGGTGATTGACCCGCCGCTTCC
>DCFQ01000036.1:6318-13826 GCA_002319915.1 Bacteroidales bacterium UBA1800
CCGGCAGGGTTGATTGCCCCGCCGCTTCCTGCCGAGGCAGTGAGTGTAAATGTCGCAACAGCGAAAGCCGCAGATATGGTGTGGTTTGCCGTGACGTTGCTGAATGTATAGGAACTGAGGGCCCCCATCGGAGAATTGTCGACGGTGACGTTTGATATCTGGAATCCGGTGGAAGGCACGATTGAAAAGGCCCGGCTTGTCCCGTACTGGACGGTTACATTTCCCGAAGGATTGATTGTACCGCCGGAGCCTGCACTGGAAGAGACCGTATAGGTGAGGATACTGATGACAACCCTGAGCGTATGCGGAGCGGTGACATTATTGAAAGTGTAGGTGGACACGACTCCTACGGAAACATTATCTACAAGTACATCAGAAACATAATAACCGGTCATGGCGGAAATGGTAAATGCCTGGCTGGCACCCCAGGTTACAGGCACCGCCCCGGCAGGCGAAAGATTGCCGCCGACATCGACGGATGCGGTTATAGTATTGGTCTTCAGTTCAAAGGTAACTGAGATTGTGTGGTTCAATGTAATATTTGAGAATGTATAGGATGATGGGGTTCCGACCGAGGCATTATCCACGATCACATCGCGGATATCGTAGCCGGTATTCGGGGAAATGGTGAATGTCCTGGATGTTCCGTAATTTACTGTTGTGTTGCCGGAGGGGGATATGGACCCGCCTGATCCGGCACTGGCTGTAAGCGTGAAAGTAAGGAGCGAAAATGATGATGATATTGTGTGGTTTGCGGTTACATTGCTGAAAGTATAGGTTGATACTGCACCGACCGACACCCCGTCGACGCGGACATCAGATATTGCATATCCGGTATTCGCCTGGATCGTGAACGTCGATCCGGAGCCCTCATTTACGGTCACGGTTCCCCCCGGGGTTATGGTACCGCCGGAGCCTGCGCTAGTAGTGATCGTATAGGTCGGGGTTGGAACGAAGGAAGCCTCAATTGAATGGTTGGCCGTGACATTATTGAAGGTGTATGTCGAAACGGTACCCACGGAAACGTTATCGACCTTCACATCCGATATCCTGTACCCGATATTCGGTGTTATCGCAAATGTCTTGTTTGTTGCTTCGTTCACCTGCACGCTTCCCGAAGGGTTTATCGATCCTCCCGAACCTGCAGTTGAAGTTATGGTATAGACTGTTGTAGGTACGAAGGTCACCGAGATATCATGATTGGAAGTTACATTGCTGAATGTATAGGTTGAAACCGCTCCCACGGACGTATTGTCGGCCTTTACATCTGAAACCTTGAATCCAATGGACGGGTTCATTGTAAAGGTCTTATTTGTCCCCACCACTACAGAGGATATCCCTGAGGGATCTATTGTGCCCCCCGCCCCCGCGCTCGATGTGATCGTGTAAACCATACCGCTCAGTACTGCCACTTCGGCATCTGTAAGGGCATGATCATAGAACTTCACGCTGCTGATCTGTCCCTTGAAATAGGTGCTGGTCCTGGTGGCCTGCCCGAGGATGAATTCGGGAGTGGAATAATTTGTGATTGCCGTTCCGGTGGAAAGCGTCTTGTCGAGGATGCCGTTGATATAAAGCTTGAGGGAGCTGGTATTGCCTGTAATGGCGATATGGGTCCACGCGTTGGCCGGAATGACAGCCGTTGAGGTCACGGTTTTCGAACTGCCGTCGTTGATCCTCGCTACAACATGGCCATCGGATGTAAGGTATAAATTACGGTCGTTGGTTGTTGAAAGCGGGTATTCCGACATTGAAGATATGTCCATCTCCCTTATGAGGTCGGGCCTCACGCGCATCGAAATAGTAAATGATGGATTGTTGTTGCCCTTCAGGGTCATGTAATCGTCGTCCCCGTCAAAGATATAAGCTCCCGGCTCGAGCTGGGCTGGGCCCGGGGTGGTTATTACGCCCCCGGTCATTATGCCTGTCTTATCAGTGCCTCCTTCAACGATCTTGATGAATTTGTGAATGCCTGAGGGTGTCAGGTCTGTGTGCCATGACCACCTTCCGTTGTAGATATATATGTTCATTATCCCGACGAAAAGATCGGGAGTGTTGAAATTGACATTTGTGTAGGTTATGCCGGCGGGTATTGAAGGTAGGTCCACGAAAACGCCGTTGCTCGTGCCAAGCATCCAGACATCCTTGCGGTACTTGACGGCAAGTTCCCTGACCGCCCGGTTCACAGCCTTGTGATGAGGGTGCCCGTATTCCCCCCAGTTATTGTGAGTCACCACCCTCGCCATTGAAGGATCCGCGATGTACTGTTCAATCTTGGCCTTGAGCTTGTTGATCTCAAATGTCGACAGCTCATTGGGATCATTGTAAGTCATCGTCACCAGATGATCATTCAAGAGATAATCATAATAGGAATGAGAACTCCAGTAGTACTCCGTATACTCTTCATCCGTGATGTCGTCCCATGGCGTCATCCAGTTTGACTCATAGTCAATATTGTAGTTATTGTTGTCAATGAAATCCTGCTGCTGCGCGATCGTTGTCCTGAAGTCGGGTGTGGCTGGCATTGCCCCGCAGACAAACTTTTCACATTTGAACCACCAGGGAAGCATCCAGATAAGGTCATCATCCATGTGGGAATTGATGAGTATTGTACCGCTTTTGGGAACCGTGCTGAAACTGACCTCGGTCCCCTGGCCTGCTGCATTGATCAATCCTGCTACAATAAGAATTGCAGAACAAAATGCTCTTTTCAAAAAGGATTTTCTCATATGATGTTATCGGACTTGACTAAGTTTTGTCAAATATACACTTTTTAAATGTTCCACACAAATTTAGCTTGATTGTAAATGGTTGAAAATTAACGAAAAAGGACTCATTGGTCTTTCTAAAAAATCCAGATATCAACGAATTACAAAGGTTCACTGATGATTTGTTTTCGTTCATCAAAATCGCAGGAATTTTATCAACAGCAGTGTTTATAATTTCCAGGTTTCAGATCAAGCTGTTCAAGATAACGCCAGGGAACATGCTTTAATTATTTACGCGCGTAAAAATGATTATGCATCCAAAGTCTGAGTTTATCCGCAAGGAACGCCGGGTTTGATTAAAGCATGCAAAGGTATTTTACTGAAATTAACCTTTTTGCGACCTTTGCGGTTAAAAGATTTTGACCTTTGATACATCCTCTTCACCTGAATTAATTAAATCCTTTCGTTGGAATTGTCAGATACCGGTTACGGATGTGATAATAAGCACTTGTCACCAGCTAAAAAAGCCAGGGGAACTTTTTCCTCAATCATTATTGATTGGGTATATTTGTGAAAAACTTATCAGTTCCAGTACTAAATCTTGAAAAATGTATCTGTACCCTCTCTGGATTAGGATATGGCATTTCTTAAATGCCGCGCTCTTCCTGGTGCTTCTTGTAACAGGATTGATCATTCACTTTCACGGCGCTGGTCATTCAGGATCCGCGACCGGGCTTACCGGAGCCATCAGATGGCATAATGCAACCGCTGTTATGCTTCTGGCGGACTACGTGCTCTTCATCGCCGGGAATGCCCTTTCCGGCAACGGAAAGTATTACAGGATCAGGAAAAGGAATTTCTGGTCCGACGTGCTCCTCCAGGCAAAATATTACCGGAAGGGAAGATCCGGGGGTGAAAAAGAGCCTTTCCCCGTGACTGAGGAACAGAAGTTCAATCCCCTCCAGAGGCTCTCTTATGTTCTAACAATGTATGCGGGATTTCCTCTCCTGGCATTGTCCGGCATTGTACTTTTTTTCCCATCACTCGAATTCTGGAACATATTTGGTATCAGCGGCGCGGAACTAAGCGATATCATTCATATCTCAATGGGATTCCTCCTTACTCTCTTCCTGATAATCCATATTTATTCCTTTACGCTGGTGCCAAAGCCGGGATCTTTGTTAAGGAGCATTATTTCAGGATATTACACTAGGGAAGAGGAGTGACTGCCACCACGTGCTGCCGGAAACCGGACAGCCGTCCTGCCGGCCATGGGATTTTTGTCTTTACGGTTGGCCCGTTAGAGAGAGATCTTCCGGAATTATAGGTAATGAGGATCAAAAGAACTAAAATTGCATGTTAATTGTATTAATATTATCACTGTTAAATAGTCAGCATAATTATGAAAACGACCAGGAAATTATTTTCGGCACCAGCCGCTGTTATCATTGGCCTTCTCTTTACGCTCACGGTTTCGGCTCAGCCTAAGCCATGGGTGGTTCCTGACAACTACAAAACAATGCAAAACCCTGTGGTAAAAGGAGATGCTTCCAATAAAGCCGGGATGGCCCTGTATAATAAATACTGTGCCTCATGCCATGGAAAGACAGGGCTTGGTGACGGAGTGAAATCAAGGATGCTCACCACATTCCCGGGCGATCTGTCAGGTGCCGCCTACCAGAATGAAACTGACGGCGAGCAATTCTACAAGACCAAGTTCGGGCGCGAAGAGATGCCGAAATATGAAGGCAGGCTGACCGATGACGACATCTGGAATATCGTGAACTACATGCGGACATTCAAGAAATAATTTTGCCATGAAATAGAAGGCAGGTATTGTTATTTTATTAACAATAAAAGCCTGACCGGTAATCTTGCTTTGCTGAACGGCTTCAAAGTGGCTGAAACTTATTGCTCCGTGATAATCAGCGACTTCCATGCCTATCGGCAGGCAGGTCCGTGTCCTCCGTGCAAGTTTTTGCTTTTCAGTAATAACCATATCATCAAGAATGAAAATTGCCAAGTTCCTTTTCTCCCCGGTCTTTATGGGGATACTTTTGCTGATCTTCGCCGGGTCAATGGCGGCGGCAACATTTATTGAAAATGATTTCGGCTCATCGGCTGCCTACAGCTCAGTCTACAATACGAGGTGGTTCGAGCTGATTATCCTTCTGCTGGCTGTCAATCTGGCAGGGCAGCTCATTATTTACAAATTGTACAGGAAAAGCAGGCTCACCGTGTTCATTTTTCACAGCGCCTTCATCATGATGGCTGCCGGGGCCGCGATAACCAGGTATTCGGGATGGGAGGGAACCATTCACATCCGTGAGGGCCAGGTAGAGGGTAATTGCTCGACCGGGGAGAAATTCCTGTCGGCAAGGCTCATAGAGAGCTCCGGGAAGGTCCTGGGCGAAACCTCCGACAGGTTCTCTTCCGTTATGCAGGAAGGAAATTACAGCCGGAAGATAGCCGGCGGGGGTCATGAATATGAACTGGTGCTTGGCAAGGTCCTGCAGAATGCCTCAGAGCAGGTTACCGAAACGCCTCAAGGGGAACCGATGATCTCCTTCCTTCTTTCCGACAGCACGCGCAGGGAGACCGCGAATCTGAAATCCGGACAAAGCATAAATTTCGGGAAATTCACGATCGGACTTAATTCTCCTGAAAATACTGATCTGAAAATCATTACGGATTCATCTTCATTCAGGTTCATTCCATCCGTCCCTGTTTCCGTAACCGATATGATGACGCAGGAAACGGTGACGGTTCTTCCCGGTGAAACAAAAGAACTTAAAGCAATGGGGCTTCTGACCATCGGCGGAAAGCGCATCGTGCCGCGTTCGATGGCGCTCAGGGGTACTCTCATGCCTGTTTCGATGGGCACAGCTATGGGTTCCGCAGGGAAAAATGCCCTGATATTTCACTTGCTGGAAGGTGATAATAGTGTAGTATCACTTTGTCTCTGGGATGAGGATTCGGGAGACGGGTCTTCTGCTTCAGTAAAGATCGGCGACAATACCCTTGAGATCTCGGCCGGGCCTCACAGGATACCCCTTCCCTTCACCCTCAGGCTTAACCGGTTCATTCTCGAGAGGTATCCCGGGTCGAACAGCCCATCGGGCTACAAAAGTGATGTGACGCTGACCGACAGGGCAGCAGGGATTGAAAAGCCATGCCTGATATATATGAACAACATTCTTAAATACAAGGGATACAGGATTTTCCAGTCCTCGTTCGATCAGGATGAAAGGGGTACGATCCTATCGATAAACCACGACCCGGCAGGCATGATGGTCACCTATACCGGTTACGGGCTTCTGTTCCTTTTCATTGTGCTTTCGCTGATGAACAGGAAGTCCTCATTCTACACGGTGACGGCCGGTGCCTGGAGCTCGGCTATCAGGAGAATTGCCCCGCTGATGCTTGTTTTGATCTTTTTGCCGGGGATGGGGAACCTGAATGCCCAGAGGCTGGTCCCCGACAGGAGATCGAGCGATGAGATCGGAAAGATCCTGGTCCAGGACCAGAAAGGAAGGACAAAGCCGCTTTTTACCCTGAGTAACGATATTCTGAGAAAAGTGGCGAGGGAGAACAAGCTTGAGGGGCTGACCCCGATGCAGGTGTTCCTTGGTATTTATCTCGATTTCAATAACTGGAAAGATGTGCCCCTCATAAAAGTTTCGAACGGTGAGCTGAGGAAGAGCCTTGGCGTAAAGGGGAGCATGGCGTCTTTTTCTGACCTGGTAAGCTTCGGCAACGGGGGTTCCTACAAGCTCGGGGAGGATGTGAACCGGGCTTACTCCAAATCACCTGCTGAAAGAAGCAAGCTCGATAAGGAGACCATGAAGGTGGATGAGAGGGTGAATATCATATACATGATCTATACCGGGGGATTCCTGAGGATGTTCCCGCTGCACAACGGATCGCATGATTGGGTCTCGCCTGATGAGGCACTCAGGAGCGCCGCGGACAGCCAGGATTCGCTCTATCTGAAGAGTGTGGTCCCGCTTATTTCCGAAGCCCTTCAAACAGGGAACTTTGCGAAGGCAAAACAGGTCGCGGGCACCGTAAGTGATTACCAGAAGAAATTTGCAAAATACGCCCTTCCGGACAAAGCGAGGTCTGATGCTGAAGGTCTCTATTACAGGATGATGATCTTCGAGAGGCTTTTCCCGTTCTATGCAACTGTCGGGATTGTGATGCTTGCCGGGCTGATAATAATGGTCATCAAGGGGAAGAAGGGCAATTCATCCCTGATCAGGGCGGCAGGCTGGGTCCTGTTCGCCGGCTTCCTGCTGCATACTTTCGGGCTTGGCTTGCGCTGGTTCATCTCCGGGCACTCCCCGATGAGCAACGGCTATGAATCGATGATCTTCATTTCGTGGGTAACCCTTCTTGCAGGATTTATATTCAGCAGGCGCTCCCCGTTTGCCCTCTCTGCAACGGCTGTCCTTGCATCAATGACCCTTCTCGTGGCACACATGAGCTTCATGGATCCTGAGATCACAAACCTTGTCCCGGTTCTGAAATCATACTGGCTTACCCTGCATGTTTCAGTCATCACGGGAAGCTACGGTTTCTTAGGACTTGGAGCAATCCTTGCAATTATCTCACTCATACTGATGGCACTCTCTGATGAGGGAAACAGGGAGAGGATATCCGGTACCGTTGACGAGCTTGCCCTTATTACCTACAGGACACTGGTGCTGGGCCTTTATTTTCTCACTATCGGCACTTTCCTGGGAGCCGTGTGGGCAAATGAGGCCTGGGGCAGATACTGGGGCTGGGACCCGAAGGAGA
>DCFQ01000036.1:14091-16614 GCA_002319915.1 Bacteroidales bacterium UBA1800
CGAAGGAGACCTGGTCGCTCATCACAATCGTGATCTACAGCATTGTGACTCATTCCAGGCTCATCCCGGGAATGAAGGATATATATACATTCAATCTCCTGGCGCTCTTCTCCTTTTCGTCGGTGCTGATGACATATTTCGGAGTGAACTATTACCTGTCGGGACTTCATTCATACGCTTCCGGCGAAGCCGCTCCGATCCCTCCGTTTGTATATATTACAGTGATCGTCCTGGCAGGGCTGGCAATGGCAGCCTATCTGAAATATCACAAGTGGGAGATGGCAAACAGGGTGAAGGCATAGGGTTTCTCGGTGTCTCCTCAGTGCTCTCCGTGAAACAATTATTTACAGGAAATAAAAAAAGCTGTCTCATCTCCTGACAGCCTTTCTTATCGGGTGGAAGATGGGATTCGAACCCACGACTTTCGGAACCACAATCCGACGCTCTAACCAGCTGAGCTACATCCACCGTTTAGAGGCAGCAAAATAAGCCTAAAAAATCCATTCCGCAAAATATAAACTTTATTTTATCTTCCATCTATTCATTGTTATCTTTGACCGGTTCAAAAACCGTTCATAAATAAACGGGAGCCCTTCTGCAATTTTTTCTGTGGTGGGATTGTTATCAGGAAAGTTCGTTTTTTATTCTCTGGGTTGAAAAGGATAAGACTGATCGATAATATTTCAGGATTACAGTTGTTCCAGCTGATGAAGTTCACTGTCTTCCTGATAGTCAGCATCGTATTTACAAAGAGCCATCTCACCCGCGCCGAGATCGGTTCATGGGAAATGTTCCTGTTCATTTCGGGGCTGATAAGCTTTTTCTGGGTCACCGGGATCATCCAGTCGCTTCTGCCCTTGTACCACCGCAACCGTACCTTCCGGAGGCTGGGCGACAACGGTTCGGGAAAATCGCCTGAGATATTCAATGCCTTCATCCTGCTCTGCCTCTTCAGCCTTCTCTTCTTTGGACTTGGCCATGCCATTAAAAATAACTTCTCTGTGTTCCATTTTACCGGGAACGTGCCGTACATCAACCTTCTGCTCCTGTATCTGCTCCTTTCAAACCCGGTCTGCCTGATAGAATATATATACCTGCTCAACAATCGCTCCTACAGGATCTTTCAGTACGGGGTCTACACGTTTTCAGCCCAGCTGCTGATGGTTATAGTTCCGGTGATCCTTGGAAAGGGCATAATCTGGTCGATTTACGGGCTCCTTGCCGTGACGGGGGTTAGGTGGATCTGGCTTCTTATCCTGCTGAGAAGGTACACCGAGATGAAGATCTCCTATGAATTCATGAAAGAGCATCTTTACCTTGGCATTCCCCTGATCCTGACGTCACTTATCAGCGGATCAGCCCAATATACTGATGGGGTGATCGTTTCAGCAGTTTACCGCGATCCCGGATGGTTCGCCTGGTTCCGCTATGGGGCGAAAGAGTTCCCGCTTGTGCTGATGCTGGCGAACGGACTCAGCAATGCAATGCTTCCCGAGTTCTCCACCCGCCAGATGATGAAGGAATCGCTTGCCAAGATTAAAATGAAGTCTAAAAGGCTGATGCATATCTGCTTCCCTGCCACAATGGTCGTAATGCTCCTCGCCAGGTGGATCTATCCAAGGATGTTCACCCCGGAGTTTCAGAAAAGCGCCGATGTTTTCCTCATTTACTCCCTTCTTGTCATTCCGCGGCTTGTTTTTCCCCAGACCATCATTGTGGGCCGGAAAAAGACAAACGTCACACTTGTCGCCTCGATCCTTGAGCTGGCCGTCAATATACCACTCAGCCTCCTGCTCATAAAGCTTAATCACAATATCGTCGGGGTCGCGCTCGCTACATTTGTTGTGTACCTGATGGGCAAGATCTTCCTTGTAGGTTACCTCTGGATAAAGATGAAGATTAAGCCATCCGAATACATCCCCGTCAGGATCTACCTCCTATATTCAACCCTGCTGACACTAGTCTTTGTCCTTATCGACCACAGGATAATCGACATACATTGATTGAAAGAGGAGTCACCCCTTTACGGTCGCGTTATTCTTCACAATCATGGTAATGGAATCGGATTTAAGTTCTTTATGGAATTTAACCCCCTTCCGGCCCCTGCCATTGCGGGGCAGGCTTTCCCGCAAGCGGGATGGAGCCGGTATAAAAAAAATACTTTATATTTGAGCCGGTAACCTGGCACAGACTTTACATCTTTCAGTACATCAGATAGTAAACAACCTAAAAAGCCTCATTTATGCAGATTATTGAAGTAAAGGGCAAACAGGAGAGGAAGGAATTCCTTGATTTTCCCAGATGGCTCTACCGCGATGACCCGTTCTGGGTATGTCCTCTCGATTCGGAACTGGAAGCGATATTCGACCCGGCAAAGAACCATTCGTTCAGCCACGGGGAAGCAGCCAGGTGGATATTGAAGGACGGATCCGGGAAAACCATCGGCCGTGTGGCTGCATTTCTGGACAATGTCAGATCGGCAGCAGACAGGCAGCCCACAGGGGGTATGGGATTTTTTGAGGT
>DCFQ01000016.1 GCA_002319915.1 Bacteroidales bacterium UBA1800
CTCGCCGCCCTCGCCGGTATTGCTCCTGCCCCCGATCCTGTTCATCGCGATCGCAATAGTCTCATGCGCTTCACGGCTGATCGAACCGAACGACATGGCGCCGGTCACAAAACGCTTCATTATCTTTTCCGCAGGCTCCACCTCAGCGAGCGGCACCGGGCTCTTCCTTATCCTGAGCATGCCTCTCAGGAACAGGGGCCCGCAGGTATCACTGTCGGCCTGGGCCGAGTATTCCCTGAACTTTTCAAAGTCGGCAGTCCGCGTACTCTGCTGCAGAAGGGCGATCGTCAACGGGTTCCAGGCATGACGTTCCCCGTTCTTCCTGAATGAATAGACTCCCTCCGTCAGAATACCCGGCTGCTGTCCTTCCATATATGCCTTCCTGTGCGGAATGAGCACCTCTTCGGCAATCTCCTTCATTCCTATGCCACCGATCCTTGAAACGGTGCCTGCGAAATATTTGTCAATGACATCATTATGTATCCCAACCGCCTCGAATATCTGCGATGACCGGTAGCTTCTCAGTGTGCTGATCCCCATCTTCGACATGATCTTGAGGATACCCTTGTTTATCGAGTTGACATAGTTCTCCTCGGCTTTCTGATAATCGAGCTGAATGGCCTTTTCCCTGACGAGACTGTCGATCACCGCAAAGCTCATGTAGGGATTTATTATGCTGGCACCGTACCCGAACAGAAGGGCAAAGTGCATCACTTCCCGCGGTTCTGCGGTTTCGACAACGATGTCGATCTGCATCCTCTTGCGCCTGCTGATGAGATGGTGATGTATTGCCGACACTGCCATCAGCGACGGTATCGGGGCCCTGTTTTCTTCAATCCCGCGATCGGAAATGATAATATAGTTCTTCCCTTCATCAACCGCCTTCTCGGCATCGGTGCAGAGCCTGTCGAGGGCTTCGCGAAGGCCTTCGGCCCCCCTTGATGCGTCAAACAGCATCTGGAGGTTTGCCGCAGAGAACCCTTTGTATCGAAGGTTCTTTACGATCTGGAAATATGTATTCGAGATCACCGGGTTCCTGAACCTGACCATCTTGACATGATCGGGCGATTCATCGAGCAGGTTCTGCTGCAGTGAGCCAAGATACCCGGAGAGGGTCATCACAAGCTCCTCCCTTATGGGATCGATTGGTGGGTTCGTTACCTGGGCAAAAAGCTGCTTGAAGTAATTGAACAGGCGGTAGGGCTTCCTGGAAAGCACAGCAACTGGAACATCATTTCCCATCGAGCTGATCGGCTCTTTCCCTGTTGCGGCCATCTCCTTTATAATCTTCTCAATATCTTCCAGGGAATAGTTGAAGGAAGTAAGGTACCTGTTGTACTGGTCCCCAAGGTCGGGAGAAATGGTCTGTCCCGTTTCAATCTCCTCGAGGTTTACCATATTCTGAGCGATCCATTTGCCGTATGGGTAATCTTCGGCCAGCTTTTTCTTAAGCTCATCATCATAGAGGAGTTTCCCCTCCACCGTATCGACCAGGAGCATCTTGCCGGGCTTGAGCCTTCCCTTTTCCCTGATCTCTGACGGATTGAACTGCTGCACCCCTGCCTCTGAACCCATTACAATAAGGTCGTTGTCGGTAATGACATACCGGGATGGCCTTAGTCCGTTCCTGTCGAGCATTCCCCCGATATACCTGCCGTCTGAGAAGATAAGTGAAGCAGGCCCGTCCCATGGTTCCATGAACGTTGAATGGTAGTGGTAGAAATCCCTCAGCTCGGGTGAGATAGGGTTCTTTGCGTTGATCGACTCCGGGATCAGCACCGACATTGCGTACGGCAATGATTTCCCGCTCATCAGCAGGAACTCAAGGACATTATCCAGCGAGGCGGAATCGCTCTTCTCCGGTTCAATAATCGGATAGATCCGTTCGAGATCTCCAAGCTTTTCAGACCTGAGTATCGATTCCCTTGCCTCCATCCACATCCTGTTGCCCTTTATGGTATTTATCTCACCGTTATGCCCGAGAACCCGGAATGGCTGGGCAAGGTCCCAGCTCGGGAAGGTGTTGGTGCTGAACCTTGAATGTACCATGGCAATACCACTTTGCATCCGCTCATCAGTAAGGTCAGAATAATACTCTCTTAACTGAACGGACGTGAGCATACCTTTATAAACAAGAACACTTGTCGAGAGGCTGGGGATATAGAAAAAACTTTTGCTTTTAAGGTCAGATTCGCGTACCGCCTTTTCAGTCCGTTTTCTGATAATGTATAATTTGCGTTCCAGGTCCTCCTGCTGAAGGTCCGCTTTCATAAATACTTGTTTAATAAAAGGTTCCGTTGCCCCTGATATCTCTCCCAGGACTGAGCTATTCCGGGGAACCTCCCTGTAGCCGATGATCGATACTCCCTCTTCTGCGGCAAATCCTTCGAGCATTTCTTCACATCGTGATGCCTCCGCAGTGTCCCGGGGAAGAAAAATCAGTCCCGTACCATATCTGCCTTCCCGGGGTAAGTTAAAGCCTTGTATCAAATAGAAATCGCGCGGCACTTGAATCATAATACCGGCCCCGTCGCCCGTCTTGCTGTCAGCGCCCTCTGCGCCTCTGTGTGTCATGTTCCTGAGTATGTCAAGACCCTGGCTTATGATAGTATGTGATTTCTCCCCCTTTAGATGAGCCACAAAGCCAATACCGCAGCTTCCATGTTCAAACTCATGTCTGTATAGTCCTTGATTTTGAGGTCGTTTCATACTCGCTTCTTTAAACATATTTTTAAAACAAACAAAAAACCGCCCTCTGTATATCCTGAGAACGGTTATCATCTATCTGTAATCTATGCGCCATTCTCATCCCGATGTATGAATTCCTGACAGGACGCGCAGTGATAATATGGTAAATACTCTAATCATTTATTAATGATTGGGAACAAAAATATTAATTAATGATAGTAAAATGCGGCATTATCATAAATATTATTAAATATTTATGAATAAATAATTAACAATTGAATGGATATATTAACGCTGATGAATTGGTTAATAAGCCCAAAATCCAGACTTGTGCTCCTTAAACTTTTAATCCTAAAGCTCTTAAATCCTTCCTGAGTTGCTCTGAAGAACGATAGTGTATGGCATGGAATCCCAGCTCTGCAGCGGCATCAGCATTAGGTTTGTTGTCATCAATATATACAGATTCGGACGGATTAATATTGTATCTGTTTATCAGCACCCTGTAAATAGCATGATCAGGCTTGAGAAGTTTCTCATACCCTGAAACCACAATGCCATCAAATTTTTTCATGAACTCATAGCGATCATAAGCCACCGGAAAAGCTTCATGCGACCAGTTGGAAAGGGCGTAGAGGGGCATTCCGGACGATTTAAGCTCATTGAATATATCGATAGTGTCTTTCAGCTCTCCTCCAAGCATCTCCTCCCAGCGGCCATAATAAAGGGCGATTTTGTCACTGTACTCCGGGTATTTTTCCGAAAGCTCGGCGGTGGCGACACTGAAAGTCTTGCCACCGTCCTGCTGTACGTTCCACTCATAAGTGCATATCTCCGAGAGGAACCACTCCATCTCTTCCTCGCTTTCGAAAATCTTACGGTACAGATGCCGGGGGTTCCAGTCTATCAGAACACCCCCGATATCAAAGACAACGTATTTAATATTGCTCATTAATGTTTTCTTTTTCGCTGCGCAATATTAGCTATAAATTCTCAGGACTAAATGCCACGCTTGCCCTTCCGACTGTACACACCTTAGCATCACCCGCAAAAGATTCATACGGTTTGGATTGGCAGGATCCGTCCAGGATAGCTTTAACGCACGCAACCTGATCTTTGATGAAATCGGCCGGAAGGGGGTCACCATGACCGGGAAATATTGTGGTGAATTCATCAATCTTCTGCACCTGCTTTTCGAGTGTCAGTAGATACCTGCTTAACGGAAGAGCATCTTTCATCCAGAGCCAAACCAGTCCGTTGTTGGTGTCGCCTGAAAAAAGTAACTTATTTCCGATATCAAGCAGGCAGATGCCTCCGGGGGTGTGACCGGGGGTTTCTATAACCTTTAACCAGCGATCGCCCAGATTGAAAACATCGCCCTCAACTACAGGGATCAGTTTTGTATTGAATGTTTTCCCTTTAAACTGATCATCACCTGATGGTCTTTGCTCCTCAGGCATATTTGCCAGGACCGCCTTCAGGCGCTCCGGCGTACTGTTGGTGGCCGCTGCATCAAGGTCGGCCTGATGAACATAGACCTTTTCAAACTGGTAGTTGGCCCCGGCATGGTCTCCGTGGCCGTGGGTGTTAATTACAATCAGAGGCTTGCCGGTCAGTTTCCGGATCTGTCCCACAAGATTAGCTGCCCCGATTCCGGTATCAACGACAAGTGCGCTGTCATGGCCGATGATCAGGTATATAACTGCTCCCTTATCATTTATCTGCCAGACATCTTTTGCGACCTCTTTAACAACAAACCAGGAACTCGTGGGCTGACTATTTACGATTAAAGTTGATAGAATACACGCAACAAGCAGTATGGCTCTCTTCTTCATAATTACTTATTTATTATTATTGCTCCTGAGATCTTCATTGCCTCAGAGGCCTCGCCCGGCAGCTTCCAGTCATTGTCAAAACATCCCTCGGAAACGATGTTGTCAGGGCTCTCCCTGAACAGGAGGAAGTCTTTATATTTCTTAAGAACTTCAACCTTTGAACCCATAAATGCGAAGCCGGACTGACCGGCAGTCTTTTTCTCCGGTGTCCACCACGGGAGGCCTGAATTTATAATGACATAATGATTATTCAGCGGGAAGATGTAAACGAGGCCGTAGTCTGCAGCTTTGGCATCAAGATGCATCGGCAGCCTGTCGGCAAATTTCGCAATGACGGAGTTTGTCTCTTTCGTTCCGAAGAGAACAAGGTTCGAAATCTCGTAGTCGCTCTGCCGCACTTCCCTGTCGGAAATGACCCTTGGAAAGACCATGATCCTGCCGCCCATTCCTGACCAGTCAGCGCATGAGGCAGCCTGTGCACGCCTGGCCGCAAGCTCCTCCTTCGAAGGATCTCCTCCTGTGCCATAGACATATACGTGGTTACTGCTTACTGCTGCATAGAGAGGTCCTTCAGCTCCCTGTTTCTTGGAGGTCAGCCCC
>DCFQ01000100.1 GCA_002319915.1 Bacteroidales bacterium UBA1800
AGGGATAAATGCCCCTAGGGATAAATGCCCCTAGGGATAAATGCCACTAGGGATAAGTGCT
This sequence comes from Bacteroidales bacterium UBA1800, assembly GCA_002319915.1. GTDB lineage: Bacteria > Bacteroidota > Bacteroidia > Bacteroidales > VadinHA17 > LD21. The sequence goes on from DCFQ01000100.1 coordinate 62, forward strand.
CCTAGGGATAATTGCCCCTAGGGGTAAATGCCCCTAGGGATAATTGCCCCTATATGTACTGCAATTGCAAAAGAATCAGGTGTTTATGACTTATTAAAAATAACTTCTCAGCTGGCCTTCCGATCCCCAGGTCCCTTTTTAACCAAACCACCAAACCGGGCCGAGCGTTAAGTCCCGACATGGTATGTCGGAATAGCGAAGGAGCCAGAATACAGGGCAGGCAAAGCAAACCACCAAACCGGCAAACCCTTCCTCCTCCCGTGTTGAAAATTTTGCCCCTTAATCTCCCCCCATCCGATCTTAATTGTGGTAACTTTACCGGACAATGGGAGTCGGATCACTAACCATATACAGCGCCTCTGCAGGTTCTGGAAAAACATTCAGGCTTGCAGGTATCTATCTCAGGAGGATTCTGACCTCACCATATGCCTATCGCCATATCCTGGCCGTGACTTTCACGAATAAGGCAACAGCCGAAATGAAATCCCGGATTCTCGATGAACTTAACAAACTCGCATCGGGAGCCGGGTCCAGATACCTTCCTGGTCTGGTTGAAGCAACCGCAATGCCAGCCGATTCCATACGGGAAGAGGCGGGAAGAGTACTCCACCGCATTCTGCACGATTTCTCGAGATTCCATGTATGTACAATAGACAGTTTTTTTCAGAAAATTTTGCGGGCATTCGCCCGTGACATTGGGATCCACACAGGTTTCAACATAGAGATTGATCATGGCCTGATACTTGCTGAAGCTGTTGAAAAACTGATCTCTTCAGCCTCTTCAGAACCAATTGTCAGAAACTGGCTTTCCGACTTCATAAGGACGAATATTGAAGATGAAAAGACCTGGGATCTTAAGAAAGGCATTTTACAGCTGGCTGAGGAGCTTTTCAAGGAAAAGTTCAAGCTTCTGAGCCCCGGCGACAAGGCAAAGCTCCACGATAAAGACCTGCTGCTCGGATATATACAAAAGATGAGAGCCATCAGGTCTTCATTTGCAGGCGAATTGAAATCGATTGGTAACGAGTGCATCTCATATTTTGAAAAATTCTCGCTGACTGATGATATGTTCTGGTACAAAAAAACCGGTGTGCCCGGGTTTGTCAGGGCCCTTTCGGAAGGCAGGATAAAAGAGCCAAACATTCATGTCAGGGAAATCGACCAGGCGGAACCGAAATGGTGTTCGGGAAAGATCAGCGACAGGCTGGCAGAGGCAGTTTCAGCCGGCCTTGGCAGCGCCGTAATAAAGGCTATTCGCTTCTACGATGAGGGTATTTTTTCGTACAACACGGCCAACCTTATCCTTTCAAACATTTATACGCTTGGGATACTTACTGACGTGCTGGGTCACGTAAGGCAGATCACGACTGACGAAAATGTGTTCCTCCTTTCCGACACGGGTGAACTGATTTACCAGGTAACCGGGCAGGATCAGTCTCCATTTATTTATGAAAAAGTCGGGAATATTTTCGAGAATTTCATGATCGATGAGTTCCAGGATACATCTAAAATTCAATGGAACAATTTCATACACCTTGTTGATAACAGCATGGCACAGGGCGGAGATAACCTTGTTGTGGGCGATATAAAACAATCGATTTACAGGTGGAGGAACAGTGACTGGCGCATGCTCAGCAGTCTCAAAAGCAAGTGTGACGGTGAACGCATCAGATGTGAATCGCTTGACACAAACTGGAGAAGCTGCGAAAATATTATCGAGTTTAACAACCAGCTTTTTTCCGTCATCCCGGGTCAGCTGGATCTGGAGAAAGGCGAAGAGGAAGGCGGAGGCTCCTTTGCGGAACTTTTTTCCGAAGTCGTCCAGAAACACCCTCCGGAAAAGAAGAAGTCGGGCCTGGTCAGGATCGAATTTGTGGCTGAAAATGAAATTTCCTGGAAGGAAGAGGTACTTCGAAAGATACCTGGTATCATCGAATATCTTGAGGATCGGAATTACAAGGCAAGGGACATTGGAATACTTGTAAGGAGCAACAGGGAAGGAGCGGATATTCTGAAGTACATGATCGATTACGGCAATACATGCCCTGATGAGAAAAGAGCAAGGTACAACTTTAATATGGTCTCGGCCGATTCTCTCCTTCTGTCAAACTCACCTGCCGTAAATTTCCTCATTTCTGTCCTTGGGGTCATTGACGATCCTTCTGACATGATTTCCCGGGCTACTATGCTTAGGTATTACCTGATTGCTCAGGGCAGCACGGAGGCTGATGCCGTTGCCATTTCGGCTCCGGGCCTTGAGGAGATTTCCTTAAGGTGTTTTCCACCAGATTCAAGGGAATTCCTTGAGTCAGTTAAGCATCTGACCCTTTGGGAAATAACTGAGAAGGTGACAGGCTTTTTCGGACTTGGTGAATATCCTTTCAACGTTCCTTACCTCAATAGTTTCCAGGACATAATAATTAATTATTCATCCGGCAAGGATCAGGTGATACGGTCATTTCTCGACTGGTGGGAAACCGAAGGCTGCAATAAGTCGATAAGCTTGCCCGGACAGCAGGACTCCATCCAGGTAATGACGATCCACAAGTCAAAGGGACTCGAATTTGATGCGGTCATCCTCCCGTTCCTTTCCTGGAACCTCGATCACAAGCCGTTCCAGAACAATATTCTTTGGATCAGGCCCGATAAGGAGCCGTTCAACCGCGTTCCCATACTACCGGTGAGATACCGGAAAGACCTTGAAAATTCCTATTTTAAAGATGATTATCAGGCTGAAAAGTCCTCAGCATACCTCGATAACCTGAACCTGCTTTATGTTGCACTTACTCGGGCCAGGAAAGCTATGTACGGATTTGCCCCTGAAAAGCCGGGGAATGAGAACAAGATTGCAGCTGTCCTGAAAAATGCCATCACTCTCAATGGTACTCTGCCCAACGGGGCTGGATTCCCGTTGCATGCCCGCTATGATCCCTCTTCTATGGTGTTCGAATATGGCGACCTGCCCCCTGCAGGTGAATCACCCGGTGAAGTGCAGGGAGTACGCGTATCAAAATACCCTGTCAGCTTTAATCTTGAGCCCCTGAAGCTTAAGCTTCACTGGGAAGACTATTTCAGAACCGGGAAAAATGGTGCTGCAGATTCGGTTAACTACGGCAAAATGATGCATGAAGTATTCGGGGAAATTAACTCCGGGAAGGACGTCGGGACTGCGGTCAGGAAAAAGGTGCTTGATGGAAAGATCACACCAGCAGAAGAGATGCCCCTCTGTCAAAAGATCACAGCTCTTATTGAAGCGCCAGGGGTCAGGGAATGGTTTGATGATGGCAACGAGGTTTTGAATGAAATCCCGATCGTGATCCCCGGTTCGGAAACAAGACGGCCAGACAGGATTATCATCAGGGACGGTAAGGTGATAATTATCGATTTTAAATTCGGAGAGGAACGGCAGCACCATTTACGTCAGGTCAGCCAGTATAGGGAGCTGATTTCGGGAATGGGTTACACAGACATCGCATCATTTCTCTGGTATGTGGATTCCGGTAAAATTATCAAGGCCTGAATGAAGAAATTACCCGAAATAGGGAGACAATATAACTGGGGCACCGGACGCCGGTTCAACTCCTATGCAGACCATTTCAGGAGGCTGTTTGGCACGCGCGTTCAGAAGTTGTCGGTCGACGCCGGATTCACCTGCCCCAACCGTGACGGATCAAAAGGTACCGGCGGGTGTACTTACTGCCTTAACAAAGCTTTCAATCCTTCCTATTGCCTCCCCTCGAAAAGCATTACTGAGCAGATCGCGGAAGGCATTGAATTCCACAAGAAAAGGTATAGGCGGGCAGATTCCTACCTGGCTTACTTCCAGGCTTATACAAACACGTATGCTGCCGTGCCAAAGCTTGAGGCCCTCTATGCCGAAGCCCTTGAAAATGAGGGCATAATAGGAATAATAGTCGGGACGCGCCCTGACTGCATTGACGACCGGATACTCGACCTTCTCTCGGACCTTTCACAGTCGCACTACGTTTCGGTAGAATACGGAATTGAATCGTGCTATGACAGGACTCTGAAAAGGATAAACCGTGGGCACGATTTCGTTACTGCCGTGAGGGCTCTCGAAGCCACTTCGCAAAGAGGGCTTCGTACGGGGGCTCATTTCATTTTCGGCCTCCCGGGTGAGACCATCGCGGAAATGCTCAGCGAAGCTGACATAATTTCCTCATTGCCGCTAAGCTCGGTAAAATTCCACCAGCTTCAGATAATTAAGGGAACGGTTATGGAAGAAGAGTTCACCGGGGATCCGGATGAATTTGTGAGGTTCAGTCTTGATGATTATGTGGATTTCATTGTCAGGTTTATTGAAAAGCTCAATCCGTCAATCGTTGTTGAACGCTTTGCGGGCGAAGTCCCGCCGAAGTATCTTTCCGCCGAGCCGTGGAGCAGGATGAGAACCGACCAGATAATGGTACGCATCGAGAAGAGGATGGAAGAGCTCGATATATGGCAGGGAAAAGGTTGGCATAACATAAATATCAGTGCGTAGTAACCATAGGATACAACAGAACGCCCGAAAATAATTGTATGGAGTTTTTTCTAGAAAGAATAGCCGGTCATATTTATGAGGAAGCAGGTGATAGCCTGAGGCACCACTGCCTTGTATTCCCAAGCAGGAGGGCCGGTACATATTTCCTGAAATATCTTTCCGGAAGGATCGAAAGGCCCGTCTGGGCCCCGGCCATCATGACCATCAATGAGTTCTTTTCCTCCTTCTCGGATTTATCGATTGCTGAAAATGAAACTCTTCTCATCGAGCTGTACAAGGTCTACAGGAAGCTGAATCCGGGGGCTGAGACTTTTGATGAGTTCTATTTCTGGGGTGACATGCTTTTGAGCGATTTCGGTGATCTGGACAAATATAATGCAGATGCTTTGGCGCTGCTGAGGAACGTTACGGATTTCAGGGAAATCGAAAGACAATTCGGGGACCTGGAGCCTGGACAGGCTGAAATCATCAGGCGATTCTGGAAAAATTTCGAACCTCAGGCGCCAACCCCGCAAAAGACAGATTTCAGGTCCGTCTGGTCAATTTTATTAGCCCTTTACACAGAATTTGGTGAGTCACTTAGATCCCGGAAGATCGCCTACGACGGTATGATATTCAGGGATGTAGTGACCAGGATAAAACCGTGGAACAGTTTACCCTTCAGATGGGAGAGAGTCCATTTCATCGGCTTTAACGCCCTAAACAGCTGTGAACAGGAGCTTATGAAACAGCTTCAGGACAAGGGAATTGCAAAGTTCTACTGGGATTTTGACAATTCCTATGTGGATGAAAGCAAGCATTATTCGGCAGGATTGTTCCTTTCTAAGAACCTTAAGATCTTCAGGAACGACATGCCGGCTGACTGGAAATATGACACATACCTCTCATCAGGGCAAAGTGATGTGAAAAGGACGATCTATGAGAGCTCCACTGATATCGGGCAGGTCAAGCTGCTGCCCGAACTGTTGGGCAGGATTAAGGACCTGACACCCGAAAATGCACATCACACAGCTGTAATACTGGCTGATGAGAACCTGCTTGTGCCTGCTCTGTCAAGCCTTCCAGCGAATATTCAGGCTGTAAACATAACGATGGGTTACCCGTTGAAGATGACCGGGGTTTACGGATTTGTGAAGCTTCTTCTCAACCTTCAGCGTAACAGGATATCTGAGAATGGAAAGGTACTTTTTGATTTCCGTGATATCAGAAACATCCTGAACAATCACTTGTCGGCTAATTTGTTTTCATCGGAAGAATTCACCACAGCAGAGAAAATTCTGAAAAAGAACCTGAGCAGGATCCCGTCGGAATGGTTCACCGGGCCCGGAAACTTGGGTCTGGTCTTCAATGTGCCTCCAGATCCCGCTGGGTTCTCAGACTACCTCAAGAAGATACTGATGGAAGTCTCAATTGACTGGACCAGCGACGGAGATTCTGATCAGCCGGTGCAGGATAAGCTCGAAAGGGAGTTTATCTACCGGGTGTTCCTGGCGGTGAACCGTCTTGAAGCCATCGTCAACGATCCTGTGGTGAAGTTCAGGACCGATACATATCTGCGGATACTTGACAAGGTGCTCCGGAATCAGGCGGTCCCGTTCACGGGTGAGCCGCTGGCCGGCATACAATTAATGGGAATCCTTGAGACCAGGGCCCTCGATTTCCGCAATATCATAATGCTTTCGGTGAATGAAGGCGTCCTGCCGGCAACCGGCCCTTCCTCATCCTTTATCCCATTCAGCATCCGTGAGGCATTCGGACTGCCGGTGATAAACCACCAGGAATCGATATATGCTTATCATTTCTACAGGCTGATGCACAGGGCTGAAAATGTGACATTTATTTACAATTCAGGATCTGAGGGCCTCCGGACCGGGGAAATGAGCAGGTTCCTGATCCAGATGAAATATGAGCATCCCGTGAAACCCGAAGTAAAAAACCTGAGCTTCGATATCAGGTCGCCGGGATCGGTGAGAGAGGAGATCCCTAGAACTGATGAACACCAGGAGGCTTTGGTATCCGGATACCTTGACAGGGATTCATCCGCAATTCTCTCGCCTACAGCAATCAATATGTGGCTAAATTGCCGGATGAAGTTTTTCTACAGGTATGTGAACGGGTTAAAGGAGCCTGAAAAGCAGCCCGGAGAGGTTGATTTCGCAGTATTCGGGACAATTCTTCACTCGGCAATGGGTTACATTTACCAACCTTTCATCGGTAAAGAGGTTACAGGCGACGCTCTTGGATCGTTCCTTTCGGACCCTGCAGCCCTGCAGGCTGTCATCGGGATGGCGATAAACGATACCATGAAGAAGGAGCCGGGCATGCCACTGAGCGGGAATGAACTTATCCTGAAAGAGGTATTGGGTATATACCTCTCAAGGATCATCAAGGCTGACAGATCCATTACACCTTTCACTCTTGTCGGGCTCGAGGAGAAACATGAATTCAGGATGCAGTTCAGCCTGAACGGAGGGTTCCATTCCGTGAGGACCGGCGGTTATATCGACCGGA
>DCFQ01000099.1 GCA_002319915.1 Bacteroidales bacterium UBA1800
CCCCTAGGGATAAATGCCCCTAAGGGTAATTGCCCCTATGTATAAAGACTTCTGCTGCCAGTTGACAGCCAGAACACTCTTAAAGAAAAAACCCGCCGGAACACAGATGTCACGGCGGGTAAGATTTCTTTCCCGGGTGCTGAAAGCTTTTCCCTGAATTCAGGATCCTTATGCCGACTACTTCTTCAGGAGATCCCTGATCTCGGTTAACAGAGCCTGGTCTTTTGTTGGAGCAGGCGGAGCTGCCGGGACTTCAGCTTCCTTCTTCTTTGCCATGTTGACAGCCTTTACAAGAAGGAATACTGCAAATGCAACGATCAGGAAATCAATGAACACCTGGATGAAATTCCCGTAATTCCAGGTTACAGCAGGCTTGGCCTCAGTGGCTGCCTTTACAACAAGCTTCAGATCAGAAAAATTAACGCCACCAAGAAGGACACCTATAGGCGGCATAATGATATCATTCACCAGGGAGGTCACAATCCTCCCGAAAGCGGCACCAATGATGATACCTACGGCCATATCGACCACATTACCTTTCATTGCAAAAGCTTTGAATTCGTCAACAATCTTCATTTAGTCAGGTTTTAAAGGTTTAATATTAGAATTTGTATGAAAAGCCGACACCAAGTATCTCTTTGAACTGGGTCTTTGAACCAATTGATTCACCAGGAGAAACCACTCCATCATTGTTCCTGTCAAAAGGCACCTTGATATTGTCATCGTATATAAGATCGGTATTAAAGCTTACCGAAATAAACTTGTTGACCTTAAGGGCGATAAGAGTTTCCCAATTGACATCGACATTCTGGGGCTTGTCAGAGTAATTCGAGAACAGGTCAAGCTTTGTGGTAATAGCCACATTCTTCATAAACTCACCCTTGAAATCATTTTTGGAATAAACTCCCCGGAAATAACCGCCGAATTCACTCCTGACGGTCTCCCCCGGAGTAACCCCGAATGCCCCAGCAGCCGATAATGTCTTGTCTGTTACGAATGTAAACCTCCCTGTAACAGGAGCGAAAAACAGGCTGAGACCCGAAGCAGGTTTGTAATCGAGCCCCAGGGCAATCGTCAGGTATGCAGGGGAGAAGAGATCCGATATCTTCGGACTTGAGCCCTCTGCATAATTGTACCCGGGTGCAAACTGGGTCCTGAAATTGACCAGGAATGCATAATAGAGATTCTTTAAGGCTTTCCTTCCGTACTTTGATGCAAATTCAATCTTGTCATCAGTCTTCCTGAAACTTCCGTTCCTTCCTTCTTTCAGAACTCCATAGCCCAGGTCAAGGGAATTGTCCCAGGATGAGATCCCACTTTTAAGATTTGCAAAAACGCTGATGATCCCGTTAACCGCAACAGAATTCTGCCCTCCTGCCGCCCAGTACTTCAGGGAAGTCTGTGACAGGTTGGCAGCAAGGATCCCGCCCGTTTTCCAGCCTGCAACGGTATCGGCGTTTTCCGTGCGGAGTGATTTTTCTCCCGACGTTACCTGCCCGAAGGATAAGCTGGCTGGAAAGATCAACAGCATTGTCACGATCAGTAATTTGTTTTTCATGCCTGGCTGATTTAAATTAAACACGCTCCGATGGTGAGGAAAAAACTTGCATTTCAGATATTTAGCTTCTGAATCAGTTTGACAATTTGGAAACATTGTTGAACTGAACGCTGATAATGCAATCAACAGGATCACAATCTCAAAAAAGTGCATTACCGGGGATTCCAAAAGATCAATCCCGGAAATTGTATTCCTAGTCCTTTACCTCCTTGATCTGAGCTGTGCCAGCATTCCTTTTTACAGATTCGATCCCGTTATTGCGACCGCTCTCGCTTTTGTAATTTTGGCTTGTCCCAATGATCTGGCTGTTTCCAGCAGTGATCGAAAACCTGAACATATTTGTCGGGGTGGTGGATTTTGCAAATCTTTTCGCATCTGTTGAATTCTTCTTTACAGATTCGATCCCGTTGAGGCATGCAGCCTTGGTAGTATATCCTTCGCTGCTAAGAATTGTCTGACCATTGTCAGCCTTCAGGCGGAACCGGAATTCATTGTTCTTGCCGCTTTGATAAACTTCGAACTTTGCCATTTTGATTAGTTTTTAGGTTAATAAAAAAGTATATGGTATCACTTCTTTAAGAATGAAAGCCTTAGTCAGGTTTCCACCTGTGGACTATCTAACTATCGCAAACATCACTTGCCTGTTTAACCTTATCAGGTGGCCTTTCAACACCAAATATAATATTATTTAACACTTTTTAATATATTTGGTTTATTAATTGGCAATACAATGGATCTCTTGGGAGGTTTTAGACTGGATAATTTGTGAGTTTTCTTAATACCTTTTGGACATGGAGAAGAAAGAAGCGTTTAAAGCATCAATAAATGGAGGTTATGACTGCAAAGGGGATGCAATAATTCTCGGAGCTGCAATGTTGGACGGCGAACCACTTGCCGATGCCCCCGTAAAGGTACCGCTCAGGACCATGAACAGGCATGGGCTTATTGCCGGGGCAACCGGAACCGGGAAGACTAAAACACTGCAGGTGTTGTCGGAGCAGTTGTCGGAGCGCGGAGTCCCCGTGCTGTTGATGGACGTAAAGGGTGATCTGAGCGGGATTGCGATGCCAGGGGAAGAAAAGCCGTTCATCACCGACAGGCACTCTAAAATTGGCCTGCCCTACTCTCCCAAAGGCTGCCCGGTCGAACTGATGACAATCTCAAAACAGGATGGAGTCAGGCTGCGCGCAACGGTTTCGGAATTCGGACCGGTTCTTCTTTCAAGGATACTCGATCTGAACGACACACAGGAAGGCGTTCTGGCAATCATATTCAAGTACTGTGACGACAAACAGATGCCGTTGCTCGACCTCAAGGACCTGAAGAAAGTGATACAGTTTGTTACTGCGGAAGGCAAGGAGGAGATCGAAAAAGATTATGGCAAGATATCTCCCGCAACAACCGGGATAATACTCAGGAAGGCGATGGAGCTTGAACAACAGGATGCCGACCTTTTCTTCGGTGAGATCTCCTTTGATATCAGGGACCTAATGAAACGCGACAGGAATGGGAATGGATACGTGAATATAATAAGGCTTACCGATATACAGGATAAACCAAAGCTCTTCTCAACATTCATGCTTTGCCTCCTTGCCGAGGTTTACAGCGTGATGCCTGAAAGAGGTGATCTTGATAAGCCCGAACTGGCAATCTTCATTGACGAGGCCCACCTGATTTTCAACCAGGCAAGCAAGGCTCTCCTTGATGAAATAGAAACCATTGTCAAGCTCGTAAGGTCGAAGGGCGTTGGGGTCTATTTTGTCACTCAGAATCCCATGGATGTGCCCGATGACATTCTTGCCCAGCTGGGTCTGAAGATCCAGCACGCGCTCAGGGCCTTTACGGCAATTGACAGGAAAGCCATAAAGCTTACGGCGGAAAACTTCCCGGTCTCCGAATTCTATAAGACCGATGAAGTTCTTACATCGCTCGGAATTGGTGAAGCACTGGTCACTGTCCTGAGCGAGAAAGGGATTCCAACCCCGCTGGCCGCAACCATGATGCGTGCTCCGGCAAGCCGGATGGATATCCTTTCTCAGTCTGAGATCGATTCGGAAAACAGATCATCTGACCTGGTAAGGAAATACGGGGAAACGATCGACAGGGAAAGCGCATTCGAGATCCTGACAGGCAAGATCAACCAGATTCAAAAGCAGGCGGCCGACGAAACTGCACAGAAGGAGTGGGAAAAGCAGAGGGAGAAGGAGTGGAGCCAGGGAAGATCCTCGGGCAGGTCAAATTCGGGCAGAAGCGGAAATGTTCTCAAAAGCCCTGTGGTAAAAGTCCTGACGAGCGCCACTTTCATCAGGGGGGTCCTGGGGATAATGAAACAAGTCATGAAATAATCTGCCGGGCAGCCGCTGCAGCCTTCAGAGCCTATTTCCTCACCCTGACACTGTCAACGAGATATTCCGACTCACCCCGCCAGAATACATGACCGTGCTTTTGGGTATAATGAACGATCACATTCAGCCCTTGTAACGTGTCGAGCTTCAGGGCGACCCTTTTGCTCGGGACTGAGAAGTAGAACTTTTCAGAAGCAAGGGCTACATTGGCATTGCTGGAGACACTGCTCAGGATCAGCTCCCCTTCATAGGTTTTGACGAAGTTGCCCTTGTGGGAAAATTTCTGCAGCAAGCCGGCCCTGTAGCCCTCGCTGTAGGTAAAGAAATACTTGAAATAAATAAATGAACAAAAGAGGACAATAAGGGCTATCAGGATCAGTCTGAAGGTCTTCTTGGTTTTCTTCAGTAGGCCTCCCCATCTTGAAGGTTTTTCATTTACCGGGGTATCATTTGACATATTGTTGAGGTTTTAGGTTTTGATTCGTTCGGTACTTAAAGATTATATAAAGTTAAAGTTTTCATTTGAGTTCAATGCATATGGCTTATTATTCCTTAATGTTCTTTGGCCTCACCCCCTCTTGTCCCCCGCTCCCGGAGAGAGCGGGAGAAACCATAGCACCTGTCATATAAGGCCCCTCCTTCACTTGTGGAGAGGTTTGGAGAGAGGCTGTCACAAATAATGTGCTATTGTTTCAAAGCTGCTTTGGAAAAAATGTAATCAGGTATCTTCTGGTTGAATTTGATGACCGTTATCCTGAATTCCGTCCCGCCGCCCTGCTTCAGTATGTCCTTGTAGATGGCAGATTCGGGGAACCAGCGGCCATCGATGTATTTGACATCACTCATGGTCATCCGTTTGAGAAGCTGGCCGCTCTTTGCAAAAAGCTCTTCCTTTAATGGCACAAACCTTTCAGCGTCGACCCAGATTTTCCTCGAATAATATGCCACGTCGGGCACATTTGCCGTCAGCTCCAGGACGTAAACCTTCCGGTTATCGACCGTTTCAGTCCCCGTCAGCCGTGAATTGTAAATTTCAGTCAGCTTTCTGTCATCCATCATATCCTCATATGAAAGATCGGAGCCCATTACCGACTGCCTCAGCATGTTCCCTGAGATCTCGATGGTCCTGTCGCTCGAGGGAGAATAGATCCAAAGCTGGTTGTTAAGTTTAAGCATCTTTGTCCCCAGGTCCCTTGCCGGGGAGAGATATTCCGTGAATGCCTGCTTATCCCCGACGGAATAGGTCCGTGAGGTCATTGTCCTGCTGGTTCTCGCACCGTGTATGATCATGGTCGATTCAAACACCCTGTTCTCGGATGAGATATTGTTTTCAACCTTTTTGAGGATTTCAGCAGGATCAGGCTGCGGGAAGCAGGGAGGACCCGGGTATGCAGCAAGCAAAATTAAATAGAGTAGCCTTTTCATCACGCACTTTGGTTTCAGACCTCCAGTTCCTTGAATAGTCTTGCCGTTTGACGTTTATAGATCCCTATTCCTGAAAGGGCGGTCCCCGTGACGGTAGAGATCAATCCCGGAATAAAGCCGAGATAAAAATCAGGGGTTGTTATATGTGCCCTTACGACCGACGGGATCATTATTGATGTTCCTTTCATGATTCCTGACATATCAATGCCGTACTTCTGTAACAGCCATGCAAAAAAGAGGCCAATTATCGTCCCTGTCACCGATCCTGTCAGGCCGATTACAACCGATTCCGTCAGCATCGTCCTGTACACATGGCCTTTCTCTTCTCCCATGGCAAGCCTTAGCCCGATCTCTCCGTACCTCCTCAGGCCACCCAGCAATCCTGCATTCCATAATACCAGCGACATGGCGACCATGAAGATAATCGCTATGTAACTTGCATAGACTGAAGAGAGCTTCACGTACTGGTCCATGTTGCCCTGCTGGCTCAGGGATCTCATAACGGGCGCGAATTCACCGGCGCTTTTATGCACCGCATTGAAGGAGCCCGCGTCGCTCAGCGCCAGTTCATCATCATAGTAACCCCCCTTGAAAAATCCAAGGATCTCACCGGATGCATCCGGCATATTCAGCGCCTCCCTCACATCAGTGATATCGGCTATTATAGTCCCTCTGTCAAGAACCTCACTTCCGAATGAGACGGTTCCGGATGCGACGAAATTGTAAATCGCCACGCTTCCGTCCATGGCCGAACTGATGAGAGTGACCTTGTCACCGGGGTTTACCCGGAGCTTTTTGGCAAAATCATCACTGATAAGCGCTTCAAAATGTTCCCTTGGGAGGCTTCCACTCCTTAACGACTTTTTCAGGTTAAGTCGCTCAATTTCTTCTGACCCTGGCGACAGGAGGTCAAGCCCTATCCCGAATACCGGCCCCTGTGCTTTTGTCTCCCCGTTCTTGTCGGGGGCGTCCAGAAGCCCGCCGAACCTTATCCGCTGGGCCCAGCTGACCGATGGGAATTCCTTGCCGAGGACCGCTGTCATCGAATCGGCATCTAGCAGGGCAAGGTCGTTGGGGAACTCGTCCATGTTATCTGCATATGCCTTCGACATGACTTTCAGGTGGCCGTTGGAGAACCGTGCATTGGTGTCGATAATATCACCCATGAATCCGTTGATATATGCATGCAGCCACACTGTTAGCATAACGCCGGCTGTTACGACTATTACCGGGAGCAGGCTCCTGCTTTTGTCCCTCAGCAATCCCTGGAGCAGAAATCTTATCATTGCAGTTTCCCCCTTAATGCATCAGTAGGACTCATTTTGGCAATCCTTCTCGATGGCCAGTAACTGACAACAGCTGTCACAATCATGACCGCTAGGACCGTGGTTACAACCAGCCCGGCACTGTAAACAGGGTACAGGGTCTTTGCCATGGCGATCCCAAATTCACTCGTGTCAATCGGGATCGACCAGCCGGCCCTTGCCTGCCATGTAAGGAACGGCAGCCCGTAAGCAGCCGACAGTATCGCGGCGAGAACGGCATACATGGTCCCTTCCACCGTGAACAGCCCCACCACCTGGTGCCGGGTGTACCCGAGAGCGATATATGTCCCTATCTCTTTCTGCCTTCGGAAGATCGAAAGAACCTGGGTGTCAAAGATTGCCAGCATCGCCAGCAGGAGGAGAACACCGTAAAGTATCGACTGGCCGGTCGATTTCATCTTTATCATTTCATCGATGGAAGAGGTAAGCTCCTTCCTGGTCCTGAGGACCCATCCTTCCGGTGCCGTCTCCGGGCTAAAACTGCTGCTGAAAGTAAAAAGCGTCGCCTCCCCGGGCATGCTCATCATTTTCCTCAGCCTTTCCAGAGGGATATAGATCTGGCCTGCTTCGGCTGACGGGACATTCGATGAAAAAATACCTTCGATAACAATATCGGTTGCATCAAATGTGCCGTGGGCATCCCTCCACCTGAGCATTATCCGGTCGCCGGCAGACGCCTTGAGGTTCTTCGCCATGATCGAGCCTATCACTGCCGGAATTGCATCGGTTGCGGCATCCAGCTTTCCGGTCGGGATTTTAAGTATCTTCTGATCGGGGTCGATCCCCCTGATAATTACCGACTGAAGCCTTCCTCCGGGATAAAGCGTTCCCTGGACAATAAGTTCAGGTTCAATGCTCCCTTCAGCAACGCCGGCCCTGAATCCCTCCGGGACCGGGGCATGATTGTCAAGCAGGCTGAATGGATCGTAGGGATCATATCCTGAGTGCCAGTACTGCCCGCTGCCGATCTCAAAATCCGACATATCCTTCTTTGCCTGGTGATCCCACCCGGCCATTACTCCCTTTATCCAGATGATCACCACGAAAGAGAATGAAAGCACGATCACGTTGAGCCAGGTCCTTAACCCGGCCCCGATCAGATTCCTTATCGCAAGCTTTATCGCGAGTCTCATTTCTCCCCGTTTTGGTTTTGTTTGACTTCGTCCCTGTCGATCCTGCCGTCAACAAGGAAGATCTTTCTTTTGAGGTAGCTTATCACTTTCTCGTCGTGGGTGGCGAACAGGAAGGTGGTCCCGAGTTCCCTGTTCAGCGTCTCCATGGTCGTCAGGATATTGTGGGAATTTGCCGCGTCAAGGTTTGCTGTCGGTTCATCAGCCAGGACAAGGGATGGCTTCTTTACCATTGCCCGTGCGATGGCGACCCTCTGACATTCTCCGCCTGAGAGCTGCGGAGGCTTGCTCCTGGTTTTGTCGCTCAACCCTACCCAGCTGAGTGCATCATTTACCATCTTCCTGCGATCTGCAGAATTGTAATTGAGAAGGAGCAGCGGGAACTCCACGTTCTCAAAAACCGTATGGACCGCAAGGAGGTTATAGCTCTGGAATATGAACCCGATGCTTTCCTTCCTCAGGCTGGCAGCCTCCCTGGAACTCAGTGTGCTGACCGGCCTGTCGAGTACGACGGCCTCGCCCGAGGAGGGCATATCCAGGGAACCTATTATGTTCAGGAGCGTTGTCTTCCCCGATCCGCTGGGACCTATCAGCCCGGCGAATTCACCCTTGCCGATCTTAAGATCGATTCCGTTGAGCGCGATAAACTCACCCTTGCCAACCGGGAATTTCTTGACCAGTTTTTTTGTCTCTATGACCAAACCGTTTTCCATAAAATTGACTCAATGATTGAAAACAAACATGAGCTGGATCCCCTTGCCTGAAAACAATTCGTTGTTCCCGGTTGAAGATGGGAGAATAAAGGTCTCCGGATTCCAGTACCCCATGATATATATGGTAATTTTATCATATTGCCTTTGCCAAGACACAAAATTATAGATTTTGTTTGCCGACCAGTCAAAAAAAAGTATTCCTGTGAGCCTGTCAAATAGTCCCAGGGGGTAGTTGGCTGTTGCCAGCGACAGAAATCTCTTGTCACGGAATCCAAATGGCTTTTCGTCGAGCGAAACGAGAAGCTGCTCACAGGCAACATATAGGCCGTTCCCGATGCCGAAAGTATAATCGATGCCGGCGTTTAGTATCTCCTCGTTCGTGTAGGGCCCGATATCCTTCCATTTCTTTGTCCATGATCCTTCGACCCACAGCCCTATATTAAGGTCCCACTTTGCATCGAGTCCGAACCTGTCCTCAGGGATCCTGTCATAGTAACCGGTGAAAATCTCCATGCCGCGGTTGTCGGCGATCCGGTGATGGTATGAAACCGCCGCCTCACCCCCCGGTACCGGAAGCTGTATCCTTCCCCCGAACTCGGGGTATCTTTTGTTGACAGGTACAACCTCCCATCCCATCGGCTTATTATTTCCGTATAACCCCCACACCCAGATGTTGACATTGTTCAGGAAGTAATACCTGCCTAGCAGTGCCCACACCCCGTCGGTGAGGTGCAGGGGATCGCGCGGGTCGAGCTGGTCGAACCACATGAGCGGCCTGAGGATTGAAGCAGAACCAAAGTTGATCTTCTGCAGCCCGAGCCTTAGTTCGAGCTGATTTGTCGAAAACCTCACCCATCCCCTGTAGGGCTTAATCCTGCCGGAAAAATATGACGAGTCAAAAGGTTGAAAAGCGGCATTGCCGTAAATATTTGCAGACAGCTCCGAGTCAAAAAGCCGGCTCTTTTTGTCCTTTGTGCTCAGGTTGAGCTGGGGGATATAACGCCCGTTAAACCATACGGGAAGCTTGCCGGATGGATTGATGTTGAGCCATGCAGATACCTGCCCGCTTACCTTAAGACTGTCCTGGGCTTCCAAACAAGCTGCTGAAGAAAATCCCGGAATAATTGCAATGAAAATGACAATTTTCAGGATGTTGCCATGAATTCCGAACCGGCGAAGACAGAATTTCATCAAAAAGCTCATCTTACCCCCTCTCTCCGGATTTTATCATTTTGCAAGAATTTAATGACAGTGAATTTTCGGATGAGGAGAATGGTGTCCGCAATCCGGAATATGAATATTTGTTTAAAGATAAATCATATTCCATTATGATCTGTTTAAGCTCTTGCAATTTATAGTTATCTTTAACATATGAACCGAACTTGAATTTGTGTTCATTTTAAACATTATAACCATGGAAGAAGAAAACAAAAAAGAACCGGAAAAGGACGAAAAGGAAGGTCTTCTGGACAAGGCGAGAAAACTTGCCGGCAAGGCTGATGAGTACCTTGACGAGAAAGTTGAAGAACTAAAGAAAACAGAGGCTTTTAAGAAGGCCCATGAAGCTTTTGACAAAGCCGAGGACTATGTCGAGGACAAAATTGAGGATCTGAAGAAATCGGATATTAAGGAGAAGCTTGAGGATTTGGCGGAAAAGACCGGGGATAAAGCCGAAGAGGCGGTAGGAAAACTTAAGGACCTCAGCAAGAAGGCTGCAGGGAAAACTGCAGACAAGCTTGAAGATCTCGCCAAAAACATCAGAAAGAAGACCGCAGGGGAAGAAGACAAGCCTGCCGGTGCCTGATCCGGTTTCCGGACCCTGGTTAGTGAATAAAGCAGAAATATTTTGATTGTTAAATAATTAACAATGGTCTCCCGGATCCCCGCAGGAAGGACCATCGTCTTTTATGAAAGCAGGTCAGACTATCCCGGAATCGCTATGAAAGTGAAATACATTTGCTTCACCCTGATCATGCTTTTGTTCTCCCAGGCCGCAGTCCCTCAGAAGAAATACAGGAACGGGATGGGTGTCAAATTTGATATCCGGGCAGGGATAAGCCTTCAGAACTTTTTCGGGAAGGACTTCTGGGGAGAGGAGCTGAGAAACCAGTTCCAGCCGGGTTTCCGTGCCGGTGCCGGAGTGATAATTCCGATAATCCCTGACTTTTACCTCCAAACCGGCATATTAGTTCATAACAAAGGGTCCAGGCAGGATACGGTTGCCGGCAGCATAAAGACAACAAGCCTCTATTATGCTGAGATACCTGCTGACCTGCTGTTCAGGCCGCAGCTCGGCGACGGCCATCTTCTGGTCGGTTTCGGGCCATACGTGGGGTACGGGATATTCGGAAGGGAGAACATCAAGACCGGGAATGTTACCGACAGGCTCAGGGTGAAATTCATTGACGATGCCTCGGGGCGGCCAACCTCTTTTGCATATTACCGGCCACTAGATGCCGGTGCAGAGATTATCGTGGGATATGAGATGTACGGCAGGGTTTTCCTGCAGATCGAGGCCCAGATGGGGATGCTTGAAATAAATCCTTCTTATGGCCTGGCAAACGATAAAACCTCACGCAGGAACATTGGATTCGGGTTCAGCGGCGGTTACAGGTTCTGATTTTTTTCGGGATCAATGAGCCGCCCCGGTACTGGCCGTGAAGTTTCGGTACCAGTAAAGGGAAATATCCGAATAGGAGTAATTCTCGGTCCTGTAAAGCTTCGTGTTAAAGTACATCTGGCCGGCCATCTCCTTCACCCTTTCCAGGCTTTTATCGGGCCCGCAATTATAGGCTGCAGAAAGGATCCTTACCTTTTCCGGGTCGCCTGCTTTTTCCAGGCCGTATTTTGACTCACTTAATTTTATGAATGCTGCCAGGTAAATGAACTGGGACCGGGCTTGCTCAAGGTCGGAGACGATCGATCTCCGGAACTCCCGGATATCGTCCTTCCCGGTTTTATTCTTTAGCCGGTTCAGCGCCCTTCCCCTTAAAGTATCGGCCGCCGCACACATGTATTCTGCAAAGGACGGCTTCATCTGGAACGGACCGACAGAAAAATCCGAATACTGATTGCCCAGGCTGATATAAAGAGCTTTCAGGAGGGTGATCTCCACCTTGTCGCGAATGGCAGAATACCTTACCAGCTCGGGAAAGACAACTGCCGCGGCGACCGGATAGGATACCCGGTACCTGGCAGCCATTTGTTTCATCCAGCTCCTGTTCTCGTCGATGAATTGTTCAGCCTTTGCCCAGTCCTTCCCGAATATCGCCTTGTAATCGGCGCCCTGCGGCCAGGCAGCTGAGGCAAGCAAAAAAAGGATCAGGGCAGAAAACAACCTGTTCCGCCCTGATGAATATCGTTTTTGACCTTGTTTGTTCAAGAAAGCTAAAATGGTATCTGGCACTGCATTATTGCGTTCTTTGAAGGAGAATAATACATGTAGGTAAGATAGGTTTTCCCGCCTGTACCTACCATGTAGGGATTGAAAAGATCGGCAAGGGTCGTGTTATCGCTGAAAACAAGCGAGCCGTATGTATACCTTGCTGTTTTCTGGTTCGAGGAGCTCAGGAAAAACGGGTTTGACGATTCCGAATAATCCTTGAAGGTCAGTAGGGTCTTCCCCTGCAGGTCGATGACTTTCTGCGGCGAAACCACAACTATTTCATCATACTTAACCGATCCGTTGAGTTTACCTCCCATCCATTCCATCTGGTCGTATTTTGCCCCTGCGACATTCGTTACAAGCTTCGGCAGGATCGATGTCGGACCGCCTCCATCCATCATCTGCTTCGACATCTGCTGGCTGAACTTCATGGCAAGTTCCATGCGCTCCTGGTCGGTCTTGGCGTTCTTAATGGCTGCCTCCATTTTCTTGGAGTCATTTTCAGTCACCGCCACATTTTCGGTGACCATGGCGGCGAATATTTCATTCGACCTCGGAACGGCAAATTCATTTATTACGGCAAATGGGCCATAGGTCTTCCCCCCGAATTTGATTACATACTTGTCGCCTGACCTGGAGACCCACGATGGATATTTCAGGAGCCAGTAATCCTTTCCCCTGGCATCATCTTCGCTATCACCGGTTGCCTGGCCGGCTGCTTTCTGGAAATCCTTTACCCTCTGGTTGTCCTGGTCAAAAGGACCTTCCAGGTTGCCGTCCTTTGAGATATAATATTTCTGCGACATCCTGTCAAAGATCAGGATACTGCCGTCATCCAGGAAATAGAACGAAATCTCATTATACGGGATCTGGAACCTGGTCAGGTCAACTACCATTTTGGCATCATTGCATGCGCATTTCGGATCAGGCTGCGTCTTTGCCTGGGTATTGCCGGTTTTGTTTCCGGAAATCTCATTTTTCACCGCGCTCCTTACCTTGCCAAGAATTCCCTGGGAAGAAGCCGTGTTAACAGTTAAAAAACAAATCGCCAGGAGTACCGGCACGATTTTCTTCATAGCCATAGGATCAGTTTTGGTTAATGAATAACTTTTAAGTTGTCTATAAATATATAAACAATTATGGTCAAAATAAAGTATCAAAGCACCTCACTCCTTTTTCCTGTCTGTTTCAGTGATCCCCTGCCGGAAAAGCAGTACCGCAGGAATACCGAAAACAAGGAAGAGGAGAGCCTAAAAGGTACCCCAGGTTTTGCCGGGTTTACTGCCCATTTCAAGGACCAGTGTCCCCCCGTTTATGACAGCCTCATGGCTTATGGCTGGCTTCTCAAGGAGTTTTCCATTGAGCGTGGCTGAAATGACATACTTGTTCCTCTCACTATTGTCACGCGCCAGGACAGTAAATATTTTTCCATTGCTGAGACGGACCTTTATTTTGTTGAACAGCGGGCTGCCCAGCTGGTATTCAGGAATGCCGGGTGTAAGTGGATAGAATCCCATTGCCGAGAACACGTAAAATGCCGACAGGCCGCCTCCGTCCTCATCCCCCGGAACGCCCATCAGGTCGTTCCTGAACCAGGTATCCATCAGCATCCTGACCCTTTTCTGCGTTTTCCACGGTTTCCCGGCCAGGTTGTAGAGGTATGCGATATGCATTGAAGGTTCATTGCCCATCACGAACTGTCCGACATTCCCTGTGGCATCGGGCATGGTTGCATAATATTGCCATTTTGACCTTCCGAGTGGTTCCGTGAACAGCCTGTCGAGCTTCTCATCGAACTTTTCCCTGCCGCCCATCATGGATATGAGGTCTGCAAATGCATGGTATGGTTGCCAGATATAGGTCCAGCCGTTATTCTCATCGTAATAGTCGCGGGCACCCATGCCGCCGTCAAAGCGGTAATCGAGCGGTTCGATCCAGTTCCCACTGCTGTCCTTTGGATGGTAAAAGCCCGTCGAAGGATTAAAAAGGTTCCTGTAATTCAGGCTTCTCGCCGAGAAAAAGTCATAGTCGGACTTCAAGCCAAGTTCCTTCGCAATCCGGGCCATGCACCAGTCGTCCCACGATGAGGCAAGGGTGACGGCTACAGCCTGCCGCTTTTCCCAGGAGTGGACCTTTGGGCACGTTTCAGCCTCTCCTTTCCTGAGTGCCGGGAAGTACCCTTTCCTGTCATAGAACCTGTCGATCCAGGTAGCGCTGTCCCTTACCCAGGGAAGCTTTGTCTCGTTGAGGATGGTGTTCTTCAGATGTTCATAGGCTTCCTTAAGGTCAAATCCGCGGATGCCCTTTTCCCAGGCATCCAGGACCACAGCCGCTGAATGATTACCGTTCATCGCATGCATGTCACCAGTAGGGGTGGGAAAGGTTGGCATCCAGCCCGACTGCCTTGCCATCCTTATATATGAAGTGATCTTTGCAGCCTGTTCTTCAGGGTGAAGGAGGACCTGCAGGGGGTGCAGCGCCAGGTGTGTATCCCATACCCAGTCGTCGGTATAAAAATCGGTATCGTCAGCAGCCTCGGTCCTGTTGTCCCAAACACTGAAATAGTTCCCGTCCTCGGTCACGTTTATCATTCTCTCGGAGCACCTGTAAAGGGAAGTGTAAAATACTGTCCGCTGATCCGCACTCCCGCCTTCAATCTTTATGCGGGAGAGAGTTTCATTCCATGCATCCCTGGCCCGGGCCGCGACTTCCTCAAGACTTTTGCCGCCGATATTTTCCCTCAGGTTTTTTTCAGCCTGGACCGTGCTGATATACGACAAACCATAACGGATGTTAAGTTCAGCTGCATCAGGAGATTTAAAGGATATGATCAGGCCGCTGCCGTTGTTACGGGCTGCCGGCGTTTC
Source organism: Bacteroidales bacterium UBA1800 (assembly GCA_002319915.1). Classification (GTDB taxonomy): domain Bacteria; phylum Bacteroidota; class Bacteroidia; order Bacteroidales; family VadinHA17; genus LD21. The sequence goes on from DCFQ01000099.1 coordinate 14,749, forward strand.
AGTGACCTTCCCCGGCACCCTGTCGGTCTCCATGAAAACATATGTCTTTACCCCGTTAAAAATTTCGTACCCTGAAATTTTACCATCCCGGCAATCGATCTTCCCCTCGCCGTTGGTCCTGATGAGAAAGCCATGGTCGCCGGGCTTGTTAAAGTGCAGGCTGAAGAACCCGGCTTTGCCGGCAGGAGCAAACCGCAGATCGATCTCATGTCCCTCGAGGTAAACGGAATACCTGTAAGGAGTTATTATTTCGTTGTCGTAAGTATACGGCTGATCCTGACCGTTCCTTTCAGCCTCGACCGAAAAGGGAAGGAGAGAAAAGATATTCCAGGACCTGTGGGAGATTATATTGAGCGGAAAGCTTTTTATGGTATTTGATGTGAAGTTTTCCCTGTCGGGATAGAAGCGGACCATGCTGTTCGGCAGGTGGACGGTCGGGTATGTGGGGACAAGCAGATGGCTGATGTTCCCGATGCGGGGATTCACATAATCAACCGGTTCCAGCTTTCCTTTCGTACATGATCCGGCCAAAAGGCAGGAAAAAACGATAAGTAATGTGTATGAGATATTTTTCATAGTTATGATTTTTAACCACTGAGTTACACTGAGTTAAAATAGATTTGTACCCGGCAACCAGCGCCCAGCAACCAGCACCCGAACATCACCTGATCCTGTTATATTGCTTCATTATCCTGATCGTTTCATCGACAGGCAGGGCTTCGATCCTGAAGTTGTGCCTGCCGGTCGCGGATTTAGCTGCAAAGAGGGAATTGACTATCGCCTCCTCCGTTGATTCGATCACGGCTTCAAACAGGAGGTCCATCTCTTCATTCCGCAGGTTGTCAATGACCTGTATCCTGTCACCGGAAGCATAGGGGATCCGGTTCTTCTCATAAGTTGATACAGCGATGGCGTAGTCGCCGCTGCTGTTGGATGTCATACCGCCGGTGCGGGCAATACCGGAGACCGCCCTGGATGCAAGCCTTTTCAGGTTCCTCGGATCGAGCGGGGCATCGGTCATAATTACGACCATGCAGGATCCATCCTCCTTGTACTCTTCCGGCACCTTGCTGAACTTGTATTTGCCAAGCTCCCTTCCCACCGGAACACCGTCAATCTGAAGGATGCCTCCAAAGTTTGTCTGAACAAGGACCCCTACGGTGTACCCGCCCCGTGACCGCGGCAGCACCCTCGAGGAAGTCCCGATGCCTCCCTTGAAACCAAAGCAGACAGTTCCTGTCCCGGCACCCACATTGCCCTCCGGTACAGTCCCGGCATCGGCACTATTGATTGCCTGGATCACAAGCTCCCTGGTGACAGCCTTTAGTCTTGGATCGTTCAGGCCTGCATCATTTGTCTCGCCCACCACAGGGTTGACGCTTGTGATCATCCCGTTCCCGGGCTGGCTCAGCGTATATTCAATCACAGCATCAGCTGCCGTCGGCACACTGAGAGTACTTGTTAGGATAATCGGCGTTTCAATGTTCCCAAGCTCCTCAACCTGTGTGTACCCGGTGAGTTTGCCGAACCCGTTTCCGACAAATATTGCAGCCGGCACCTTGTTCCGGAAAAGGTTCCCGTCATGAGGGAGTATGGCAGTCACCCCGGTATTGACCGAATCAGGCTCCCTTACAGTCAAATGCCCCACCTTCACCCCAGGCACATCGGTAATCGCATTGTTTCTGCCGGGATTCAGAATGCCTATCCTGATGCCGTAATCAGCCGCCCTTTTTTTCTGTGCTTCCATATTCAGACATGTTGCGAGTGCCAGTATAATGATCAAATATCGCATTTTTTACGGTTTAATTCCTGGTTATTCTGGTCCCGGTAAGGGAATTTGGAGGAACGGGCCCGTTATCTGGTGCAAACGGCAATGTATTCCTGTGAATCTGGACCCAGCCCGCTGCTGTCAAAATCTCCAAGGATGGAATAGGTGGCAAACGGAGACCGCTCTATCAGGTGTTCAAGTTCAAACCTGAAGAAGTACCTGAGCGATGAATTCCATTCTTTTGCATGCTCCATGCTTCCATCGTTCCATTCGATCCTGAAGGTCATATTGATCAGCTGGTTCAGCAGGTCGGGTCTTGTTGACACGATCCGCCGAACGACCTTCCCGGGCTCATACTCGCCTTCAAAATCCCTTACCCTGTCGAGGCCGGTTATCAGCATTTTAAGATTAGGTACAAAGGCATCAAAGATAAACCTGCCTCCCGGATTCAGGTTCTTATGGACATGAACCAATGCTTTCATCTGGTCCGTCTTTTGGGTCAAATGCATGAATACCCTGAACGGCGCT
>DCFQ01000093.1 GCA_002319915.1 Bacteroidales bacterium UBA1800
CCCGGGCGCTCACCTGATGCCTGTGAGGCTTGCAGCAAACCTGGGTTCCATGGCGGAGGCCAATGCATTCAAGTATGCCGTTGATCACGGGGCCGATGTGATCTCATGCAGCTGGGGACCAGCCGACGGTGACTGGACCGACGCTGAAGATCCCGTTCACAGCACGATGGTCGATCTTCCCGACAGCACAAGACTGGCGATCGCCTACGCGGTGAAAAACGGAAGGAGAGGAAGGGGCTGCGTGATTACCTTCGCTGCAGGGAACGGGAATGAGAATGTTAAATTCGACGGGTATGCCAGCTGCCCGATGGTAATGGCAGTGGCCGCCTGCAACGATACCGGGAAGAGAACCGTCTACAGTGATTACGGAGATGCGGTCTGGTGCGCCTTTCCCAGCAGCGATTTCGGCTATCCGCCATTCAGTCACCCGGATGCACTGACACCTGGGATCTATACCACCGACCGGACCGGAAAGGCAGGTTACAATCCATATGGCGACTACACCGATGATTTCGGTGGTACCTCGAGCTCCTGCCCGGGAGCGGCAGGCACCGCAGCCCTGGTACTATCAGTTAATCCGGAGCTTGGCTGGGAACAGGTCAGGGAAATCCTCAAACGGACATCAGAAAAGATCGACCCGGCAGACGGGAGCTATGACAACACCGGGCACAGCAGGTTTTATGGCTACGGCAGGATAAATGCCGGAGAAGCCGTTAAGCTGGCAATAGCCATGAAACCAAGTAAATCCGGAAGGAGACCGAGAATGACCATGCTTAAACGTTAACCTAAAATTGAATCTGGAAACAATGGCAAGAGAAATACTCACCGACAGTGACATAAGGAGGATCAACAGCTCGGGAGAGGCTTTGAGGCTTCCGGCTGATGCAACAGTCCCGGCAGGAAAGGACAAGTATATCGACAGGCTTTTCAAATATATTCCTTCGGAAATTGTGGCAGGATACGTTTTTGTACTGGGCGTCTTAACAAGGCTCCGTGAACCTGCCGAAAACAACATCGCACAATGGGCGGTCTTCGTGATCTTCTGCCTCCTCACGCCCCTATACCTGTGGAGGATACAGAAAGTAAGAAAAGCAGAGCAGCATATAATCTCCCTTGTCTCGTTCGCGGTCTGGGTTTTGACCCTGGGCGGCCCGTTCTCCCGCTTCAGCTGGTACAACCCGATATACGGGGAGATACTCCTCCCGGTTTTTACCTTAATTATTGCCGTCTGGGAGGCAGAGTCCTGAACCTTCGCGAAAAGACCTGACACCCTGCAGGATCATTCATTATGGCATGCAATTTGTACCTGTAAATAGGTTAAATTTTTATTGCTATGAAAAGTTTGAGATTTTATTCAATGTTCCTCATTTTCTGCGCGGGATTCCTGCTGGTTGGAGTGAACGGATTCTCGCAGGACGCCAAGCGCACCAGGATGGAACGCAAGGAAGAGAGAAAGGCAGCATTGCTCGCAAATTTCAACGCGATCGATACGGTATTGAATGACAAGGTTTTTGTACTTGAGGCTGATTTCCTGATAAACACTTATGGTGAAAGGTTTCATGTACCTTCGACGATAAACTTTATCAGGGTTGACTCGACAAAGGCAGTTTTGCAGACAGGATCGGATTTCAGGTTCGGGTATAACGGAGTCGGCGGGGTTACCGCAGAAGGCAGTATCGGGGCATGGAAGATGAACAAGAATTTTAAGAACATGAGCTATACAGTTCAGTTCAATGTACTGACTCAGATTGGAAATTATGATGTGATTCTTACAGTAACTGCCGACAACCATGCTATGGCAACAATTTCAGGCTTGTCGATGGGCAGGCTGACATGGGAAGGATATCTTGTTGCTCCGTACAATTCGAGGATATTTAAGGGCCAGAATACAATTTAGGGTAATTATGACCCTTGCCGGCGATATTGTTTGCTGAACTTCCCCCTTTTGAATTGGTTAAGATAACTAACCGGCAGGGATGATGAACATGAAAAAGTCCGTCATCCTCTGCTGGTTTTTTATTTTATTTTTCGGCGAACTGATTAACTTTATGGAATGTTCTTCAGGCATCCGTAATAAATTCCTAAACATATGAAACGATCTTTTCTCAGATTAAGGGTCATGGTGCTTTCAGCCGTTTTGTCCTTCTTCACTATTGCCGCTTTTCCCCAGCCTGCGCGGAACCTTGCACAAATACTCGGGTACCCGGCCGATTCAAAGCTTCTCATCATTCACGCTGACGATATGGGTCTTTCCCATTCGGTAAACAGTGCGTGTATAAAGGCATTTGAGAGCAAGGGGATCACTTGCGGAAGCATAATGGAGCCCTGCCCATGGGCCCTTGAAATCAACATGTACCTGAAGGATCACCCGGAGATCGATGCAGGTGTCCATTTGACACTCACTTCCGAATGGCATTCATACAAGTGGGGGGGTGTTTCACCATCAGACAGGATCCCGAGCCTGCTCGACAGTGCCGGATATTTTTACCCGGATGTCGCTGCGGTGGGGAAAATGGCCAAAGCGGATGAGGCTGAGCGTGAGCTCAGGGCACAGATCGACCGGGCAATCGCAATGGGGGTAAATCCCACGCATATCGACACCCACATGGGCAGTGTCCTTGCCAATGCTGAGCTTGTGAAGATCTATCTTCATCTTTCAGACCAGTATAAGCTCCCTGTGCTCTTTCCAAGATCGTACCTTGGTTACCTGCCTGCAGATGTTGCCAGGGAGCTTGGTTCAAAGATATTCCTCCTGGATAACCTGTTCATGCTCGAACCGGCTATGATCAAAGGCAGATGGATCGATCCGTATAAAAAGGCAATCGAAGCAATGAAGCCCGGGCTGAATGAAATAATCGTCCATCTGGGTATGGACAATGACGAGATGAAGGCAATCTGCAGCGGGTTTGATGCATACGGCTCTTCCTGGAGGCAGAACGATCTCGACATGGTTACAGGGAATGAGTTCAGGGATCTGCTGAAAGCGAACAATATAATCCTGATAGGCTGGAAACAGGTTAAGGAGGCAATGAACAGGTGACCGGATGAAAAGGATTGATAGCATTGATATCGTGAGAGGGCTGGTAATGGTCATAATGGCCCTCGATCATACAAGGGATTTTACCCATATAAGCTCTCTCACGCATAATCCTCTCGATCTGGCAACAACAACGCCCGTGCTGTTCCTGACAAGGTGGGTCACCCATCTCTGCGCCCCGGTATTCGTATTCCTTGCGGGAGGCTCAGCCTGGCTCTCCGCGAGAGGCAGGAACAACCTTGCGGAAAGCCGGAGATTCCTGCTTAAGAGGGGCCTTTGGCTGATAATTCTCGAATTCACCCTTGTTAACTTTGCCCTCTGGTTTGATGTCCGCTTCAGGATAATCCTTTTCCAGGTCATAGGCGCCCTGGGATTCGGATTCATACTCCTTTCCCTCATGATGAAGCTTCCGGGATGGATCCTTGCCACTACGGGCCTGGTGCTGATCTTTTGCCATGATCTGCTGGTCCTTATTCATTTTCCTGATGGATCAGTCGTAAGGGCGATTCTTTCACCCCTATTCAATTACAGTTTTTATCATGTAACCCCAAAGTTCATTTTTGCGGTTGCTTATCCGCCGCTCAGCTGGTTTGGGATCATGCTCACCGGATATGCATGCGGGAGGATTTTTGAAAAGCCCGAACCCGGGAGGAAAAAAGTACTTCTTGCTGCCGGGACCTTGGCCCTGCTGCTCTTCCTGGCCATCCGGTCTATCAACATTTACGGAGATCCTTCCCGCTGGGCGCCTCAGAAGAATTTCGCCTATTCACTGCTTTCTTTCATCAATGTTTCGAAGTATCCACCATCGCTTCTCTTTACCCTGCTCACTCTCGGAATAATGTTCCTTCTGCTTTATGCAAGCGAAGGAAGAAAGAGGCTTGTTTCAGGGATACTTACAGTTTACGGGAAGGTGCCTCTGTTCTATTTCGTTGTCCACCTTTACCTGGTACACGGCATAATGGTGATGATCATGTTTCTGCAAGGGTTCAGCCTGAACCAGATGTCATTCGAACCTTTTAAGTTCGGGAGAGCGCAGGGATCAGGGATCAGCCTTGCGGCAGTCTATGCAGTCTGGATTGCGGTGGTGGCGCTCCTGTATCCCCTGTGCAGGTGGTACGGGAGGTTCAAATCCGAAAGAAGGGATAACCTCCTTCTAAGGTATTTGTAAATGAGCCGGCCCCTGAATCGGCATTCTATTGCCCCCTCCGGGGAGATGGGGGCTTTAAATAACTCAGCGCTTCTCTGTGTCTCCCCTGTGTCACTCTGTGTAACAATTTCTATATTAACATTTTAAATTCTTCAACCATGAAAAAATCCCTGATCCTTATTCTTCTTGCCGCCGGATTGGCCGCATTTGCTCCTGTCTCCAGCAAAATTTCTGCTGAGGACCCAATTATTACAACCAGGCGCGTTGCCCAGGTCGCCATTGTTGTACGCGATATTAACAAAGCCAGGATGGAATGGGCTGAGGTCCTCGGTGTGAAACCACCTGAAGTAAGCATCGCCGAAGGCCACTTCTCCAGGCCCACCAGATACATGAACCAGCCGTCGGATGCCAAAGCAAAACTGGCGTTTTTCGAGATGGAGAACCTTCAGATCGAGCTGATCGAGCCAATGGGCGGAAAAAGCACATGGCAGGAATTCCTTGACAACCACGGGGAGGGACTGCATCACATTGCCTTTACCGTAAAGGGTATCGACGGTGTCGAGAAACGATTTGAGATGAAGGGCATGCCAACAGTTCAGACCGGCGGCTGGGACGGCGGGGCTTACAGCTACGTCGATGCTTCGGCCAGGCTGGGATGCGTCCTGGAGCTCCTGGAGAATTACAGGTGACCCCGGGCTCCGGCATCAGCATTACCGGGTTTTGATGTTTTACCTCTGTTCAGCAAATAAATGATCTACAGGGTCCTTGATATTTTCTTCCTGGTATTTCACACATCGCTGGTGGTCTTTAATGTGTTCGGGTGGATATGGAAGAGGACAAGGAAGCTGAACCTTCTGACCCTTCTGCTCACAGGAAGCTCGTGGCTGTTCCTGGGGCTGATCGTCGGAACAATCGGCTACTGCCCTCTGACCGACCTGCATTTTAGGGTGCTTGAGAAGCTTGGGCATACGGATCTCCCATTTTCCTACATGAAGTATCTTTTTGACAGGATCACTGGGATAAGTCTCGCAGACCCTTTCGCGGATAAAGTGACACTTGCCGTTTTTATCGCGGCGCTGTTGTTTTCTCTTATTTTCAATGCCCGGGATTACTTGCTGAAAAGGCATAAAGGCACCTTCAGAAACTGACGCAATGGTCCCGGCTTTCAGGCTGGTTACAATCTGGGCCAAAAGGCGGGTCTGAAGTCAATGGTTCAGCAACAGGTGTTTATGTCATTGGTGACGCTGAACCTGATCGGGATATTGAATGCCGAAGCAACATATTCTCCTCTTTCAAGTATATCATCGTCATCCTCCTCATAAAACCAGTGAATTGTCAGTTTCTTTTTCATGAGCTGGACTCCGGACAGATTTTTGAGGATCTTTACGAGGATTGAGGTACTATAGCTGTTGAGGTATTCAAATGCTATTTTGATCAGAGTGTTTTCAGCTGGTTCTTTCAGGTAGCTCTCAACCCAGCTTTGAATCTCTTCGGTTGGATGCCCTCCTGTTCCGTACAATCCCCTGCCTTTTATCCGGATGGTCCCTTGCGGATCAAAGAAAAATTCCGGAGTATTATCGGTAGGTAAGATATGTAATGGCTTTATCTTCATTCCCCCTAAAATAATTTAACTTTCCCCTTGTGTTATACTACATGTCTCCGTTGCAGGTTATAACTTGAAAATGCAGGCAATATTGTTTGATTCAATGCTAATCACTGGGATTCAATAGATTAAATTTTAAGAATATATTAAGCCTATGCATAGGGGTTCGGCCAATATTGTATTTTAGCACACGGATTTCCGGACATGAAATTTTGCAGCCAATGAAACTAACTATTTTAAATCTGAGCTTCAGCCTTCTTATTTTAACCTGTCTGACCATCCCGGTCCTGAATGCAAAACCTGCTGATACATTGAGCGTATCCTCCCCGTCGGGAAGAATAGTTATCAAAACGTGGATGGCAGGACGGTTGACATACGACGTCCTTTATGATGGCAGGAAGATCATGAATGCTTCAGCAATTGACCTTCAGCTCGACAAAAGCAGATCAGTTTCATCGGCAGGAGCGATCCGCTCACATTCTGTTAATAAAATAACAGCACGGATAATCTGCCCGGTCCCTGAGAAAAGGAGGATAATCCCCGATGTTTACAATCTCCTGACGATCAGATTCAGGCAGCCGTTCCGCGTCGAATTCAGGGTATATGATGACGGATTGGCGTACAGGATCCTGTCAGCTTTCAGCGATTCGGTATTTGTTGAGAATGAAGTTGCGGAGTTCCGTTTCCCCCCGGCTGTCCATGCCTGGTTCCCGCAGATCCATAAGAGAAGCGATGCAGATATTTTCCACACCAGCTTTGAAGAGGAGTATCAGTTCAGGAGGATCGACAGCATAAAGACAGGTGAAATGGCATTCTCCCCCGTACTGATGGATCCCGCCACAGGTCCGAAAATAGCCATTACCGAATCGGACCTTGAAGAGTATCCGGGGATGTTCCTCGGAGGCACCGGGAGTGCGGCCCTCCGCGGCGTTTTTGCGGGATATCCGCTTGAGGAAAAGGCGACTGAAGGCATTTACCCCCAGATGCTTGTCACAAAGAGGGCACCATATATTGCCAGGACGATTGGCACCAGAAGCTTCCCGTGGAGGGTCATAATTATTGCAGTTGATGACCATGAGCTGCCTCTTAATGACCTTGTCTACAGGCTGGGGGCATCCTCCCGGATCGGGGACCTTTCGTGGATTGAGCCCGGAAACCTGACGGATGAATGGATAATCGATATCAACCTGTTCAATGTTCCATTCAGGGCAGGACTGAACTCTGAATCGTACAAGTACTACCTAGATTTCGCAAAACGCTTCGGGTTCAGGCGCATCATGATGGATGCAGGGTGGAGCGACAACAGGGACCTCTTCAAAATCACTCAGGCCATAAATATGGATACGCTGCTAGCTTATGCGGGGGAAAGGGGAGTAAAGCTCAGCATGTGGACCCTTGCGATGACTCTCGACAGGCAGCTCGACAGCGCGCTCGACAGGTTCTGCAGGTGGGGAGTCAATTTTATTATGACCGACTTTATCGACAGGGATGATCAGAAAGCGGTGAGATTTTACTACAGGATAGCAAAAGCCTGCGCGGACCACAAGATCATGATAATGTTTCATGGCGCGTTCCCGCCCAAGGGATTCAACCGTACTTACCCGAATGCGGTTGCCAGGGAGGGCGTGCTGGGTTCCGAATACAATATCTGGAGCAGCCGTGTGACTCCGCAGCACGACCTTACCCTGCCGTTCACACGAATGCTCGCCGGAGGGTTTGACTATGAGCCCGGCCTGCTTAACAACGCAACGAAGACCGGCACCAGGCCGGTTTCCGGAGTGGTTACCAGTCCCGGGACACGCTGCCATCAGCTGGCAATGTTCGTGGTTTACGACAGCCCGATGCAGATCTTCTCGGGGAATCCTTCCGAGGGAATGCGTGAACCGGAAATGATGAGCCTTATCGGTCATCTTCCAACAACCTGGGATGAGACATTGATCCCGGCAGCGAAAGTTCCGGAGTATATAGTCACGGTTAGAAGGAACGGAGAGAGCTGGTTCGCTGCCGGAATGTGCGACTGGGATCCCAGGGACATTGTCCTGAAGCTCGACTTCCTGAGCGAAGGGGAGCTCTACAGTGCAACTTTATGCACCGATGGGATAAATGCTGACAGGTATGCAGCTGACTATGTCCTGCAAAAAGATATCACATTTAAAAAGGGGGATGAAATAAAAATTCACCTGGCTACGGGAGGAGGGTTCCTGGCAAGGTTTGACAGGAAATAGGCGCTCCCAGGGTCCGGGTTCCCCTCATAGTGCCCCTGTGACCATCATTTCACTGTCACCGGGCCTGGCTGATCGGGAGAGGTCTGACCAATGCAGTATCAGGATCAACCCCGGCAGGAAATGAAAAGTTAAAAACCGGCATTTGACTCCGTCATCTTTAAAAATGTTGTAATTTTTGGCTGGAAAGGGGAAAAAAATTTCTGCACAATTCTATGAAATAATGTTGGTCTGAATAAAAATACCGGAGATGAAAAACAAAATAAAAAGCTTAGGAAATATAAAGGGGCCGGAAGCTCAAAGCAGCAGCAGGCGCCGGCTTATCAAGGCGCTTGCAGGGATCCCTGTTGTATCTGTGTTTCCGCGGATGTTCCTGAAGGATGACCCCGGAATCGCAGCGCCCGGCTCAACAGAAACGGAAAGCGGACCGGCAAATCCGGGTCCGGTCACCGTTACAGGGAAGATCCCGCAAGGCAGGCTCGGCAGCCTGAACATAAGCCGGATGATCCTTGGCTGCAACCTGATCGGCGGATGGTCGCACGCCAGGGACCTGATCTATACCGATCAGCTCTTCAGGACCTATCACAGTGAGGAGAAGATCATCGAGACCTTCAGGCTCGCCGAACAGGCAGGGATCAACACCGTTTTCATGGTGACGCAGTATTTCCATGTCCTCAGAATGTACAGGAAGAATTTCAACAGCGGGATGCAGTCGATCTGCCAGACCATGCTGCCCGAAAATGATTTCTTCTCCGATATCAAATCAGCGATCGACAGCGGGACAACAGCTTTGTATATTCATGGCGGGGAAGGGGATAAGCTGGTGAGCTCGGGCAGGATCGACAAGGTTTTCAAGGCGGTCGACTACATTAAGAGCCAGGGCTTCCCGGCCGGAATGGGTGCACATTCCCTTGAAACCATCAAGGCATGTGAGCGCGAAAAGCTGCCGGTGGATTTTTACGTTAAGACATTTCACCACGACAGGTACTGGTCAGCGCATCCCGAGGCTTATCGTGAGGAGTATAGCGTCATACAACCCTTTTCACCTGATCATGACAGGTATCACGACAACATGTGGGACCTCTTCCCGACCCGCACCGCGGAGTTCATGGAAAACATACACAAGCCATGGTTTGCATTTAAAGTACTCGCTGCGGGGGCAATCCCTCCCGCCGACGGCTTCCGGTTCGCCTTTGAGAACGGGGCCGATTTCATCACAGTCGGCATGTTCGATTTTCAGATAGCCAATAATGTGAACACCGTAAACAAGGTCCTCGCCACTCTTGGCAGGCGAAGCAGGGAGTGGTTCAGCTGACGATCAGGAACCCTGACCAGCGGGATCAGGCTTCCGAAGGGTTGAACTTAGTGTCGGGATCCAGTGGGAAGATCGGCCTGCGGATCCTTGAGTATGTAAGCTTTTCAATCCGCATGTCTCCTGCCCCGGGAGTAAGAAGCATTATATAGCGCGGAGCGATCTTCACCAGGTCGGGGAACAGGTATCCCATCTTAAGGACAACCAGCTTCCTTTCCAGGGGATTAATGCCACATTGATCGAACTGCGCCCTGGTCAGGAAGGTTGAAGAATCACCAACCAGCACAACCTCGATATTGTCAATCTTTATCACAGCCATTTCAGGCTCCCTGATCAGTTTTATCACACTCGCATCCGCCACCAGGGGTAGTCCGTGACGCTTTTCGATCGTTGCTCCGACGGATATCCGGATTCGGGCACCTTCACCCGCTGCGAAGCATCTTTTCATCGCAGCCACGTCGGTAATGCTGGCGATGACAGCGCCTGGGACCTTTCGCTTAACAAGATGGCGCAGAACGACCGGCAGGTCACCTGGTGTACTGGCGGTCACATTGTCGCCGCTGTCGGTAAGGAATACGGTCTTTTCGGGAGCAGCCAGCGCGCGGGCCACCCCTTCCTCGAGCTCGGCGGTCTCGCAGCCATACCTGAACTGATGGCGGGCATCCCAGATCTTCCCTGCCAGGTAGATTGCCGCAGCACGGGCGGCCTCCCTGGAACCGTCAGCGGTTATCATCACCGACATCCCGGTAGCGGGTGCATCCGTCCAGGCGCACCCCACAAAGAGAGTTGCGGCAAGTATCTTCTCGTTAAACCCCGGAATTCCCTCTCTTTCTATCCTCCTGGCCTCTTCAACAAGCGATCCGAATGGCTCTGAGGTAGTCATCGCCTTCTCACCCTGCACGAGGAACGGAACCGGGAGAACATATGATACCGGCTTCACTTTTCCCGTCAGGGTATCGGCGAGGATCCGTGCAGTATGCTCTGCAGTCTCTGCCATGTCGGTATGGGGCGCGGTCTTGAGCCCGACCAGGATATCTCCGTACCGGCCCATCTCCCGGGGAATATTCCCATGAAGGTCAAAAGTGCAGGCGACCGGGACACCCGGACCGACCATTGCACGGACCTTGCCTGTCAGCACGGTCTCAGCATGCCCGACCCCTTCTGCAAACATTGCACCGTGAAGCCTGAGGAAGACGGCATCAACAGGCATGGCTTTCCGGAGTGAATCCAGGACGCGCTCCATCGCTTCAATGCAGGGTTTTTCAAGAATAAGACCGCCTCCAACGGGAGCAGCATTGATTCCGGGGACAAGAGTAAGATCTGACCCATTCAAGCCATTGACACCCGGGTTTCCGGATTCCTCAAACTTCCATACGGAAGTGGGAACAGGATGGAAGGTATTTGTCTCATGCGCAAAACCTGCGATGAAGATCCGTTTGGGACCCATTCCGGCTGATCTGAGAGTTACCACCCGGGGATCGGGAAGAAAGCCGCCGGCCAGTGCGCTTCCGGCTGAAGCGATCGCCGCTCCGCTCACCTGTTTCAGGAAATTCCGCCTGCTGGTCATGGTTTTGTGTATTATTTGTTAAACGAAGTTTTTAGAGGTGTGCCAGGTAATTCCTTATCAAATATAAATAATCCCGTCCTGATTTCCCTAAGCTGGAAGCAGTTATCCGAACAATGATTTTCCGGTCCGGGCATTCTTCATAACACTTGACTTTGGTTCGCCGATGGCTTAAATTTGCTTTATTGCCATACTGTTACTATGGCCCCGGACCTGATGACTCTGACTTCGTAAATAA
>DCFQ01000083.1:0-7446 GCA_002319915.1 Bacteroidales bacterium UBA1800
AATTTCCAGCGCACAAAGGTATAAAATCAAATAGTAAATTGAAATATGTCTTTTTAGAAAAATCAATATAAGCCTGATCACGCGGTAAATGTAAAAGAGCATTATGACACCTATCCCCGCGGTTATGCTTACTGACGCCGGAAGGATGTATGTGTAAAGCGTGAGGAGTATAACGACAAAGAGAATGCCCGAACTGAACCTGTATGACTGGTAAATATTCAGCAGGTATTCATTGAAAGCTTCCTGCTGCCCGCTCAGGTTTCCCGCGGAGAGGCATACCAGGTGCCGCACCGTCACCGAAACCGAGAAAATGCCAAAGAGGATAATGACAGCCAGCAGCGGCGAAAATCCTGGCGGGACCACATCGAAGTACAGGGCTGCGGTATACGCAAAAAGGCTCAGGACCAGGAAAGCAATGAAATTGAATACTGTCGACTGCCAGTAAAAGAGTGTATTGATATCGCGCGATGCGGGTTCATTTATGCCCCTGAACAGGAAGAACCTTGTTATTTCGGGGCGCATGCTTCTTATAGTCGATCTTACAAGGAGGAAAAGCCAGAAGGAGAAAAAGACGAGAATGGTCACCCCGTCGTGGTGAAACCGGTTTACGGCAATACCTGCCCCTTCCCTGAGGTTATGGATAAGCATCGGGCGATACTGCCCGGGCTCCGTGCCGGAACGGGAGGTGAATCTGAAAGGGATGCTTCCTGCCCGGTAAAGCCGGATGTTCCTGATGAAGGCAGCCGAATCGGCAAACGTGACATCAGCTATGGCATTGCGCGAACAGGTCGAGGTCGAATCGGCTCTGACGATATCGGCAGGCAGGTAGACCCGTTTCCTGAGCATCTCCTTTTCCGCTTTCAGGATGTGCGCAGGCTTCTCATCAAGGGCCCTGAATGCCGAATCAGGAATTAACCGGCCTGCGTCAATTTTTAAGACAAGCGAGGGTTTGATAGTGTCCTGCGGGATGTAACCGGTATCCATAAGCTGTTTTCAGACCAGACCACAAAAATAGTGATAATTAGGAAAACAGCTGCTTCCTGTGAGAAAAGAGAAAGATCAGAAGTAGTCGTTCCTGGTCCCGGAAATATCTGTGAGAATATTGTTGGCGAGCCTGCTTGCCCCGATCCTGAACAGTTTATTGTTCAGCCATTCATCGCCAAGGCAGCTTCCGACGATATGATAGTAAACGATAGCTTCAGAAGAAGCAGCGATCCCCCCGGCAGCCTTGAAGCCCACCCTGATGCCGGTCTCCTGGTAGAAATCGAATATTGCCCGGCACATTACGAATGCAGCTTCTGGCGTTGCCGAAACGCTTGTCTTGCCGGACGATGTTTTTATAAAGTCGGCCCCGGCATCCATCGCAATCGTCGAAGCCCTGAAGATCTGTTCCGGTGTGCCAAGGAGCCCCGATTCAACGATTACCTTCAGCACCCTGTCTCCCACAGCCTCCCTGATCTCGCGGATCTCATCGGCAACTACTGCAAAATCATTTCCAAGGAAAGCTCCGACCGGAAGAACTATGTCAATCTCCTCAGCCCCGGCTTCTATTGCCATCTTGCATTCTGCCAGCTTGATGCTCCTGAATGTCTGGGAAGTGGGGAATGCCCCGGCCACCGATGCGATCCTGACGCTCTTGACAGTCAGCTTTTCCTTGACCACGGGGACAAAATTGGGAAAGACACAGATTGACGCCACATTCGGGATATTGGTAAACCTTGCGGAAAAGCTGTTTACCCTGCCGGTAAGATGAAGTATCTGGCTTTTGCTGTCACCTGTATTAAGGCTGGTAAGATCAATGACATTAAGGATGTCCATCAGGAGATGCTTGTCCGGAGCTGCCGGTATCAGTGATTCAACTTTCTTAAGGCCCTTTTTGATCTCTGTTTCCGATGGGCACGATTTTATGAGTTTTTGATATAGCTTTGTCATATCTTTACCAGTTACCTGTTCAAAATTCCTGCCTTATGAAAAAAAAGTCCGGGTTCAATATAGTGCTTTTTGTATTCATAATTAGTTTAATTATGATTTTAAGTTGTACGAGGTCCAAAATATCACATGCCGGTATTTTGTTGAAAACCGACAGGGAGTTTTCGGATCTGTCGGAAAGAGAAGGGATGTTCAAAGCATTCCTGGCCTATATCGCGGATGACGGCGTGGTGCTGAAGGATTATTCCTACCCGTCGGTCGGCAAGGAGACACTGAAGAAATACTATTCACAGCAGACTGATACCACCTTCACGCTAAGATGGGCGCCGGTTTTTGAAAAGATATCGGAAAGCGGGGACCTTGGCTACACGTACGGATTCTGGACAAACACAAACAAGCTGACCGGCCGCACCGCAAACGGCACCTATCTTACGATCTGGCAGAAACAGAAGGATGGTTCCTGGAAATTCGTTCTCGATACCGGCACCCAGGGATTGCCATAGGATTACTTTTTCTTTTCACCCAGGCCCGGATTTCTCGCCAGCGAGGCAAAGATGCCCAGGACCGAAAGCGCCGAAAAGACTACAAAGCCTGTCCGCATTGCCGTTAACAAGCCCGGGAATGCCGGCGGGGCTATCTTTTGCCGACCAATATACATGGCAATGAGCATCATGGCAATGCCCATGCTCATCATCTGCCCGATCATCCTCATGGTGCCGACAATTCCGGATGCAATTCCGAGATAGCGCTTCTCGACTGAGCTCATTATAGCATTGGAATTGGGCGATGAGAAGAGGCCAAACCCGATCCCCATCACCCCCAGCATCACGGCGATAAGCCAGGCCGGCGTTTCGGGTGTGATAAAGCAAAGCATCAGCAGGCCCGCACCTGTAAGCCCCATGCCTGATGAAGCGATGACCCCGGGGTTCTTCCTGTCGGATAATTTGCCGGCCAGCGGCGAAAGGAGTGCCATCGCAACCGGCTGGGAGATCATGATCAGCCCGGCGGTCCTGGCGTCGAGACCCTTCAAATACTGCAGGTAAAGGCTGATGAAAAATCCGGTGGCGCTTGTAGCCGCATAATGGATCAGGGCAGCCAGCCCGGAAAAGGCAAGCACCCTGTTCCTCAGGATCAGACCTGTATCAAATACCGGGTATGATGCCCTGTTTTCGAAGACCACGAAAACCACCGCGGTGATAATGCCTGCAGAAAGGAATATCCAGCCCTGTGCTGCCGGCAGCTTTGAGAACCCGTAGATAAAACCCGACAAAGCGATGCCGTAAATGATCGATCCTTTAAAATCGAAAGACTCGCCTGCGGCTTCTGCCCATTCAGCTCTGATCTTTTTGACAACGAGGAAGGCCGAGATCAGTCCGACAACTGCAAGGAGCACGAAGATGCTTCTCCAACCGAATGCCTGGGTAAGGTAACCCCCGATCACCGGGCCCGTCGACAGGCCGGCATATGTCGAGGTGACATTGATCCCCATCGCATGGCCCCGCTCCCCCGCCGGGAAAACAGAGGTCAGGATGGCAAGGCTGGTGCCGAAGATCATTGCCGCTGAGATCCCCTGGATCACGCGCAGGATGATAAGGGAGGTAATGTTGAAGGAGAAGATTATCAGGAGCGATGTCAGGGTGAAAAGTATGATGCCTCCGAGAAAGATCTTCTTCCTTCCGAAGATATCACCGAGCCTCCCGAACGGCAGGAGAAAAATGGCCGAAGCAAGGAGAAAGCTGGTGACTACCCAGCCAAGGCTTATTGCGTTTGCATGCAGATCCTCTCCTATCGCGGGAAGCGCAAGGTTAACCGCAGACCCGAGAAACGGGGTCAGAAAAGCAGCCGTGGAAGAAACAAGCAGTACTGATCTTTTCAGGGATTTTCCGGATTCGGAGTTGTTGGTTTCCATAAATGTAACTGGATCTTTGCACTGCAGTTCTATTCCCGCTGCCTCGTATCGATTATTATTGTGACGGGACCGTCATTTACCAGCTCCACCTGCATCATTGCACCGAAAGTGCCGGTGGCGACTTCCTTTCCCAGCACCCCGGAAATGTACCTGACAAAGCGGTCGTAAACCGGCTCCGCGATCTCAGGAGGGGCAGCCTTAATATAGGATGGCCTGTTCCCTTTCTTAGTCAGGGCGTGGAGCGTGAACTGGCTGATTACCATTATCCCGCCGCCGGTATCGGTAACGGAAAGATTCATGACGCCGGCTGCATCGTCGAAGATCCTCAGCTGAACGATCTTCCTGGAGAGCCACTCGATATCGCTGTCATCGTCCGATCCTTCAATGCCAAGAAGGACCAGGAGCCCCTGAGCGATCTCGGATTTCCTCTCACCCCTGACAGTTACGGAGGCACGACTCACCCTCTGAATGACGCATCTCATCGGCCGGGATTGAAAAAGCTCAAATATATGCAATCACTGCCATAAACCGCAGAAAGTTGTTTTATATTATATTTGACGAAATTCTGGATCAGGAATGGACCTTGTAACCATAATTGCGGTAGCCCTGGGATTGTCATTTGATACATTCGCCGTCTCACTGTCATACGGTGTCATCAGGAGCAATATCATTTTCTGGCAGGCAGCCCGGATCGCAATCATACTTGCTGTTTTCCAGGCGGGAATGCTTGTCTTAGGATTCTTCCTTGGTTCCTTCATAAATGAAGCCGCAAAAGCGGCTGACCACTGGATTGCCCTTTTACTCCTGTCGTTCCTGGGGATAAAGATGATCGTTGATGGCATGAAGAGAGGTAAGGATGATGAGGTGAAGGATTACGGGAACTTCCTGATCCTTCTCCCGGTAGCGATCGGCACAAGCCTCGATGCATTTGCCGTTGGTGTCAGCTTCGCACTCCTTGAGTTCAGGATATGGTATTCTTCAGTCATCCTGGGGACAGTTACCTTCCTTGCTTCAATGACCGCCATACGTGTCGGCAAATCCGCCGGCGACAGGCTTGGAAACCGGGTGGAGCTGGTCGGCGGGCTCATCCTGATCGCCATCGGCATCAAGATCTTCGTGGAGCACCTCCTCGGAAGCTAAGGTTTTTCCCCTTGCTTAATGACCCTTACGCCGAATACCGGTCCGGCCGTGTTCCCTTTGTGTGCCTGGAACCTGACAGTCAGTTTTTGCTTTGCTTTTGTCACACCTGCAGGGATATCATATTGCAGCCTTATGAACTGCCCTGGTTTTTTGCCGGAGATATTCTCGGTTGCAATTATCCTGCCGTCAATTAAAATATCGAATGTTTTGGCTCCGGGGAAACCGCCCCAGTAGTCGGCGACAATCGCAAGCGGGAATGCGGGATCTGCTTTCATCTCAAATGAGAACCATCCGCCTCTTGATTCCCTGTACGCCCTGTCCCTGAAATGTTCCGGGGTAGTATTCTCTCCCCTGAACTTATGGTCCCTTTCAGGCTGCATTTCACCGGGCTGTACAAAGTCGACAGTGGCCTCCTTTAGCTTTCGTAATTGTTCCTCCTCAGCTCTGTAATTTTCGAGCCTTTTCTCCCATTGATCCCGAGTAAAAAGATCCCAGTATATTGTATATCGCCTGTCATAGATCGAATAAAAGGGCTTTAATTCAACGTCTCTCGGCCTGCCAGTATTTACTGTCACGAAGGTGTTCGGCTTCCCTTCAACAGGTTTAAGCCAGGCTGCAGGATCCCTTTCGGAGGTAAGCAATACGGGCACATACAGGGGGTTTTTTGAAGCGGTATCGTCGAGAGGTCCAAGCTCCCCGGCAAGAACGAGGGGACCATACATCACAGCTGCCCTGGTGCTGTCGTCGGGCATTGGTTCGAGCCTCAGTGAAAACGGGATCTTAATTACGACCCTGTCACCGGACTTCCATGTTTTTTCGATACACACCCAGCTGCCGGGCTTCCGGCTTTCGCGGTGAAGATGTCCGTTTACGCGAACCTCAATCCCGCCAGTGGCCCAGCCGGGATACCTGACCTGCAAAGCAAGCTTAACAGGCTTTTCGCACCTTAATTCGAGTTCAGTAACCGGTTCGGTGGGAAAACCGGTCCTCTGAATAACTGTCAGGCCCTTCTCCTTCCAGTGAAGTTCGGAGGCAATGTATTGAAAAAGAAAAAGGTCCTTCTCTGTATGATAATATATATTCCTCCCGTATTTTGAGTGGTTTTCCATTCCGGTCCCGATGCAGCAGGTGAAATCCAGCGGATCCTGGAAGTTCTTGAAGCCTCCCATATCGAGCGACAGGTTATAAACAACCCTCCCGTCGACCGGGTTTTGCGATGAGAGGATATGATTGAAAAGTGCCCGTTCATAGAAATCAGCCACGCGGGGTGAGGCTTCCCACTCAAAGAGATGTTCACTCAGTTTTAGCATGTTGTACACATTGCACGATTCGGTGGTCCCTTCCCCGAGCTGGTCCCTCAGGGTGTCAGGGGGCCCGAAATACTCGTCATTCCCGTTTCCGCCGGTCACATAGGAATGGTGGTTCACAACGGTCTGCCAGAAGAAGCCTGCGGCATTTTTATCGGAGGTGTCGCCGGTGAGTTCATAAATGCGGGCAAGCCCGATCAGTTTAGGGATATTCGTATTGGCATGCTTTCCTGGCAGGATGTCCTTATGTTCCTTCAATGCATCCAGGAATGACTTGTGATAGAAAATCCCTGCGAGCTTCAGGTATTTATCGTCCCCGGTATCGGCATAAAGATCTGCAAATGTCTCATTTATGCCCCCATGTTCGCACCGGAGCATTAGCTGAACCTGCTCATCCGAAAGGGGAGATACTGTGTTTAGGATCCAGCCGGCGAATTTTTTTTCAACAGTGAGTGCCTTTTCATACCCGCAGCAATGATAGGTGTCGCGCAGACCGGCAAGGATCTTATGCATCGTGTAAAAAGGCGACCAGATACCGTTCAGATCGAACCCCTGCGAACGTATGTTCCCTTTTGACACCTCATTCACGAATATCTCCCTCCCTTTCGGAAACGCTCCGATGTACCCGTCGACGGTATGATCCTGGATCTTTTCAAGTTCGTCGGTGATATATTCCGCCCTGTGCCGGAACAGAGTGTCTCCTGTTGTAAGGTACATCATGGAGCAGGCGCTGAGGTAATGCCCCAGACTGTGGCCGGCAAGGGACTCGTTTTCCCAACCCATGTAATGTTCAGCTTTCGGCGTGAGGCCGGCCTCGGAATAGAACCGTGACAGAAGCCTGTCGGGGTCATAGGCTAATAGGGTTTGTTTGTCAAGCCCGGTCGCATGGAGGAAAGGACCGTCCAGCAGCCTGACGTCCTGGAGGGGGAATGGCAGGGCGGCGAAGGTTACCACTTCGGGGCCGCCGGTTCCTGTACGGTCAGGGGCCGGGGCCGAACACCCCGAATTGAGGAGCACTGCAAGGCATACTGGGTAAACTAGCTTTATGGCCATTTTCATCGGTTGAAGGTTCTGGAAGGTCATCTGGCAAATTTTTACTTGGTTAAGGAGTATCATGCGATCATGCGATCATGCAATCATGCGATCATGCAATCGTGCAAT
>DCFQ01000083.1:7789-11918 GCA_002319915.1 Bacteroidales bacterium UBA1800
TCCTCCGTCATCCGTCATCTGTCCTCAGTCATCGTGATCATGAACCGGTCCCTTTTATCAAACACCGCCATTTCGGTGAACCCGGCCCGCCGGACGAGGTCGTAGGCATCATCAAAATATTGTGCAACCCTTATGGGCATATGGGCATCCGAGTTGACGCAGACTGATGCGCCTTCTTCCCGGAAGATATGAAGATACCGGGGGTCGGGATAAAAATCTCCGACCGGACGGTTCCTGCCGTTCGTGTTCACTTCAAATGCAACATCATGCTTCTTCAGGGTCTTTGCCAGCTCCCTGTAGAGCGGCTCCGGGTCGGAAACGGGGCGGAAGCCGTAGATCCTGACCAGGTCGCAATGTCCTATGATATCAAATATCCCGGATGCCGCTGCTGCCGAGACAGTTTCAAAATAGCTGGAATACAACTTGTCAATATCCTTCCCGCTGTAAAATTCCGGTCCCGCATCAACAGTGCCCTCGCCAAGATAGTGGACGGATCCGATCACATAATCTAGATCCAGCCTGCTCACAAGGGAGAATATTTCTTCCTCGCGTCCGGGGAAAAAATCGACCTCAAGGCCGATCCTGACCCTGATGCCGTCAGTTGAATCCCTGATGGCCTTAATCCGCTCGATGTAAGGCCCTGCCCCTGATTTGTTCATGCTCCAGTCGAGATCCCCCCTGAAAAGTGTGAGATGTTCGGCAAACCCGATCTCGTTAAGGCCGGCTTTGATAGCCGGTCCAATATAATCCTCAGGAGCGGAACGCCCGTCGCTGAATACCGAGTGGATATGATAGTCAGTCCTGTAAATCATTTAACCTAAAGAAATTAACTTCATGATTGCCGGAGGTGCAGGCTAACTCCGACTCCCGGAATAAAACAAACCCGACCTGCCAAAGTAACATGGAAAATTTTAACTTTGTCGAAAAGTACTAATTGTGGACAAGAAAATCAAACCCTGTGACTGCGAAAACTGTGAATTCAGGGAGGTTGTCTTTGCGACACTGGATGAAGAAAGCATCAGGGAACTGTGCAATTTCAAGGAAGAAAAGTCCTACAGCAAGGGAGAAATAATAAACCATGAGGGGGAAGCCATAACCGATTTCAAATATCTTAAGAGGGGCCTTGTCAAGTTATTCCGGAGCTCTGCGAACGGAGAGGAGCAGGTAATTACCATCACCCGGCCGTTCGAATTTGTGAGTAATCTCAGCATTTTTTCGGAAGAGAAGTATAAATATTCTGTCGCAGCCCTCGAGGACTCGATAGTCTGTTCGGTAAACCTCGAATTCGTAAAGAAGCTTTTGACCAGGAACAGCGGGTTTGCTGTTAACCTGATGACGAGGATTTCCAGGATCAATGACAAGATAATTACTCAGACTCTCGATATAAGGCAGCGGAACCTCGCAGGCCGAGTGGCATTTGTGTTGCTTTACTTCACAAGGGAGATATTCAATTCGAGGGTTTTCGACCTTCCCGTCTCCAGGAAAGAGATAGCCGATTTCATCGGGATGAGCAGCGCAAATGTGATCCGCACCCTCTCCAATTTCAAAAGGGACGGCATCATCAGGGTCTATGGAAAAACGATCGAGATTGCCGATATCGACAAGCTGGAGATCATTTCAAAAAGGGGATGAAGGAAATTTGAACCTCATAATCAATAACAAATGGAAAAATATTTTGTAAGGGACATCCCGCGCAGGAGGTTCCTTGAAATGAGCCTTAAGGGAGGGCTTTTTGTTGCGGCTTCGCCGGCACTCTTTTCGCGGCTGGAGCTGTTCCAGCATGGCGCCAAATCCCCCGCAGGCGCGGATATCGGCAAAGAGACTCTTTCGAAGGTCCTGGCCAAAGCCCTGGAAAAAGGGGGTGATTTTGCCGACGTTTATATTGAGGACAGGATCTCCCGGCAGATAGTGATGGAGGAATCGATCTTTAAGAGCGGGCTTTACGGGATCAGCCAGGGAGCAGGGGTGAGGGTGATCGCAGGAAACAGGACCGGGTATGCCTATACTGATGAGATTACAGAGGAGAAGCTGTTTGCTGCAGCCAGGACAGCCTCATATGTTGCCTCCGCCGGGCCGGCAGTTACTCCCGTTCAGGTTGCAGCAGCAAGCCGACCGTCCTTCATCCAGGTCAGGCAGCCCCTTGACAGGATCGCCGACACAAGACGGATCGATGTAATGAAAAGGGCTGACCAGGCCGCAAAGGATTACGATCCGAGGATAAAAATGACGAAGATCGAGTATAATGATGAGGTCAGAAGCAGGGTCATTGCCACCAGCGAAGGGATTTATCTCAGGGATGAGCTTCCGCTTCTGTTCTTCATAGTACAGGTCATGAGCGACGACGGAAAGGCCAGGCATATGGCAAGGGAAAGGTTAAGCCAGCATGCAGGGTTCGAGATGTTCGACCTTGTAACCCCTGAGACCGTTGCAAGAAATGCCGCCCGTGAAGCCATTGCGATGCTTTCGGCGGAAGATGCGCCGGCAGGGATCATGGATGTTGTCATGCAAAACGGATGGGGAGGTGTGCTGGTCCATGAAGCCGTCGGTCATCCGCTCGAGGCGGATAACATCGCTAAAGGGATAGGCGCATTCACCGGGAAGATCGGGAAAAAGGTCGCAAGCGACTGTTTTACAATGGTCGATGACGGCACTCTTCCTGACTTCCGGGGGACCATCAACTTTGATGATGAAGGGACGCCGGTCCAGAGGAATGTGCTGATCGAGAACGGCATACTGAAAGGTTTCATGACTGACGTGCTGAGTGCACGGCAGCTCTCACTTCCGAGAACGGGGAACGGGAGGCGTGAATCGTTCAGGTATATACCCATACCAAGGATGACAAACACCTTCATCGCCGCAGGGAAAGATAGACCTGCAGATATCCTCTCCTCCACACCCAAAGGGATATATGTTCAGAGCCTCAGCGGAGGCAGCGTCAATCCTGTGACCGGTGTTTTCAATTTTACCTGCCGGGAATCATACCTGATCGAGAACGGGAAAAAGACCAGGGCCCTGCGCGGTGCAACACTCATCGGATCGTGCATGGATGTGATCTCGAATATTGATGCTGTTGCCGATGACCTGGATTTCGGGCCCGGAGTATGCGGAAAGGGACAGGCGGCAGAGGTCACCGCCGGGATGCCCACGGTGAGGATCAGGGGTATCAATGTCGGAGGGTCCAGGGCCTGAATAAAATTTTAAACCTGATAAAATGAACTATACAGATTTAGTCCTGAAGCTGGTTAAAAAATGCCTCAGCATGGGAGCTGACGCAGCTGAGGTATATCTTGAGACCGGCAGGAACCTCACAATTGAGGTCCTCAATTCAGAGATCGAAACTATCCAGGAGTCATCTTCCCAGGGGATCGGATTCCGTGTCTTGACAAAAGGCAAGATGGGCTTCAGCCACTGCAATGATTTTAGCGACAGGTCGCTCGTGGACACGATTTCCAGGGCCATCGCATTCGCAAGCCTGTCGACTGCCGACCCGTCAAATGTCCTCACTTCCGACAAGGGCTTTACCGCAATTGAAGACATGTACGACCCATCATTTGCAGGGATTCCCATGGATAATAAGATCGGAATGGCACTTCAGCTTGAGAAGCTGGCAATGGCTGTACCGGGAATTACCAAAAGCTCCGGGGCAGGTTACGGGGAAGGAGAAGGGGAGATCTTTATAGCCAACTCGAACGGGATATTGAAAAGCTTCAGGGCGTCGGGATGCTCATTGAGCGTTTCGGTCGTTGCCGAAAAGGGAGATCAGAAGAACACCGGAGGGGACTACAGTGCAAAGGTTTTCTTTTCCGACCTTGCCAAACCGGAAACACTGGCCGCTTCTGCTGCCAGGAAGGCTTTGGAGCTGCTTGATCCGGTCATGATCAGCACCCGGAAGGCTGCCGTGATTTTCGACCCGGATACCGCGAGATCCCTTTTCGGGGGAGTGCTTGGAGCAGTCGACGGGGAAAGAGTGCTGAAGGGAGCAAGCTTCCTGAAAGATCAGCTCAACAAGCAGTTCGCTTCAAAACTCATTTCCATCACCGACGACGGAACCCGGAACAGGAGCCGCGGGAGTTCCCCGTTCGACGGAGAAGGGGTCCCGACCCGGAGGATTGAAATTGACGGGGCAGGC
>DCFQ01000011.1:0-4325 GCA_002319915.1 Bacteroidales bacterium UBA1800
CTATGCCCGTCCTCGCTCTGTGTGCTCCTCTCTTCCTTCAAGTCCATCCCGAAGGACATGGAGGGGTGTGCGAGGATCGAGGGCTGCAGCCGGATGGGGGCCATGATCCGGATCGTCTTGCCCATGGCCATTCCCGGTGTCATTTTCTCGGCCATGTTCGGCTTCACGCTCTCCTGGAACGAGTTCGTCTACGCGCTGACCTTCATTTCCGACACGACGCACAAGACGATGTCGGTGGCCGTCCCGACGGAACTGATCCGGGGCGACGCCTATTTCTGGGGCGAACTGATGGCCGCCTCGCTCCTCGGTTCGGTTCCCGTGGCGCTGCTCTACTCGTTCTTCATGGACTACTTCGTCTCCGGCCTCACTGCGGGTGCGTTGAAGGGGTGAGGGGGGAAGAGAAGAATTGCGGATTGCGGATTGCGCATTTAAAAGACTGTCATTACGATGAATCCGATTATCAGAAGACAATGAAAACTATATTATTTAAATCGGATGAAGAAGCAATCTGTTAAATACCCATCAACCTTTCTATCTCTTCCTCAAGCGACTTTATCTTTGATTCGGCATCACTTTTCTTCTTTCTCTCAAGATCGAGGACGCTGGCGGGTGCATTCTGAACGAAACGATCATTTTCAAGCTTTTTCATGACTGAGGCAAGAAATCCTTTGTTATAATGCAGCTCTTCATTCAGCCTTTTCAGCTCGCCCTCAATATCCTGGGTACCGCTCACCGGAATATAATACTCAGTTGTATTTACCATGAATGAGACAGCGTCTGCTCTCTTTTCCGAAACAAATGAAATACCTGACAGATTGCAGAGTTTGATTATGACCGGAAGAAATCTGGCATCAAAGGAATGCTCGTCAGCACGTATAAGAAGTTCAAGCTTATCCCTGGCAGGGATGCCATTATTCTTCCTCACCGTCCTTACGGCACTTATTGTCTCTTTAACCTCTTCAAAGTCACCCAGAAGTTCCCGGTTGAATTTCCCTGATTCCGGAATTAATTCTGTCATAAGGCTTTCGCCATCCTTCCTCGCGGAAAGCAGCTGCCACAACTCTTCAGTAATGAAGGGCATAAAAGGATGAACAAGCTTAAGAAGCCTGTCAATTATTGATATTGTTGCATTAAGGGTAGCTCTGTCAACAGGTTTTTGATACTCAGGCTTTATTATCTCAAGATACCATCCGGAGAATTCATCCCAGAACAATTTGTAGGTGATCATCAGAGCTTCTGAAATCCTGAATTTTCTGAAGTTAAGGTCAATGTCATGGATGGATTTTTTAAGTACCTCCTCCATCCATTTAATGGCCGTAGCCGAAGAATCAGGCTGCGAAATATTTTCATCGGCATCCCAGCTCTTTATAAGCCTGAAAGCGTTCCAGATCTTGTTGGCAAAATTCCGTCCCTGCTCAGGAAGCGAATCGTCATAAAGCAGGTCATTCCCCGCGGGTGAACAGAGCATCATGCCAACCCTGACGCCGTCGGCCCCATACTTTTCAATGAGCTCGAGCGGTTCGGGGGAATTCCCGAGCGATTTGGACATCTTCCTCCTTTGCTGGTCCCGGACCAACCCGGTCAGATAAACATTGCCAAAAGGCTTCTCTCCCCTGTATTCATATCCTGCAATTATCATCCTGGCAACCCAGAAGAACAGTATCTCCGGGGCAGTGATCAGGACACTAGTCGGGTAATAATATTTTATATCCGGATTGTCGGGGGAATTGATCCCGTCGAAACAGGTTATCGGCCATAGCCATGATGAGAACCATGTATCGAGCACATCCTCATCCTGCCGCAGATCATTCGGTCCCAGGTTCATATTCCCGCTCCTTGTCCTCGCCAGCCTGAGGGCCTCCTCAGCCGTTTCCGCAACTACAAATTCATTGTTTGCATAATACCAGGCCGGGATCCTGTGGCCCCACCACAACTGCCTGCTGATGCACCAGTCACGGACGTTCTCCATCCAGTGACGGTAAAGATTCCTGAACTTTGCAGGATGAAGGTTCACATCCCCGTTAAGGACTGCATCGAGGGCGGGCTTTGAGATATCTGCCATTTTCAGGAACCATTGTACTGACAGTTTAGGCTCGATCACAGCATTCGTCCTCTCCGATCTCCCTATTTTATTGTTGTACGCTACAACCTTCACGAGACTGCCGGTCTTCTTCAACTCAGCCTCTGCCAGGTCCCTGGCGGCAAACCTGTCGACTCCGGTGAACATGCCCGCTTCTGCACTCAGGGTTCCATCGTCGTTGAAGACATCGATCGACGGCAGGTTATATTTTAATCCTATCTCATAGTCATTGATATCGTGTGCCGGGGTTATCTTGAGGCAGCCTGTTCCAAACTCCATATCGACATAGCTGTCGAATATGAACGGGACTTCCCTGTTGACCATCGGGACGATCACCTTTTTCCCCCTGAGCCCCGTGTACCTCTCATCGACAGGATTTGCGCATACGGCAGTGTCGCCAAGGATGGTCTCGGGCCTCGTGGTAGCTACGGTCACATAGTTGTCCTCCCCGACGATCCGATACCTGACATAATAGAGCTTCGATTTCTCCTCGGTATAATTGACTTCCTCATCAGAGACAGCGGTCCTCGCTTCAGGATCCCAGTTCACCATCCTCACTCCCCTGTATATCAATCCCTTGTTGTACAGATCGACGAATACCTTCATGACCGATGCTGACCTTTTCTCATCCATGGTAAACAGCGTCCGGTCCCAGTCGCACGATGCCCCGAGCCGTTTAAGCTGCTCCAGGATTATTCCGCCATGTTTTTCCTTCCATTTCCATGCATGTTCAAGGAATTCCTCCCTGGTAAGGTCCCGTTTTTCAATACCCTGTGATTTCAGTAAAGCCACTACTTTTGCCTCGGTGGCGATAGATGCATGATCTGTCCCGGGCACCCAGCAGGCATTCCTGCCCATCATCCTTGCCCGTCTCACAAGTACATCCTGGATGGTATTGTTGAGCATGTGGCCCATATGAAGCACCCCTGTTACATTCGGCGGGGGGATCACAATCGTATAGGGTTCGCGTTCGTCGGGGGTGCTCCTGAAATAACCGTTTTTCATCCAGTAGGCGTACCATTTGGATTCTGTCACGGATGGCACATATTTTGAGGGTATATCCATAGCCTGATCGTGTAATGTTTTTGCGAAAGTGCAAAATTATAAAAATTCATTATATTAGGCGATTGTGAAAAGAAAAGGAATTCAGTAATCACGTGTGTGTTCAGAACTAAGAATCATTCAAAATGAAAATGACAGTAATTAAGCTCATCGGGTTTGGGATCGTGCTGACAGGATTATTATCGACGACCGGTTGTGAATTGAATAACAATCCGGATCCGGGAAACCAGAAACTTACCCATAAAGATTCTCTTTGCATCATGCTCCTCAGCAACGTGCGGCAGGACAGCATAGGCCTTACAGTTGACAAGCTTACGGAGTTCAGTTCAAGGTTTGCGCTTGCTCCCAACAGAAAGGAAATTGCCCTGGCGATCCGTGATATGTTCAAAAAAGTTGGTTACGAAAATGCAGCGATTGATTCATTCCAGGCTTCCAAAACATGGAACGGGCAGGATTATACGACCTGGCAGTATAACGTCATAGCGGAGCTTGAGGGGACCGTTCACCCCGATTCCGTGAATATCGTCTGCGCCCATTATGATGATATCGTGACTAACGGGGATCCTTTCACGCATGCCCCGGGAGCCAACGATAATGCAAGCGGAGTTGCAGGCATGATCGAGGTGGCAAGAGTGATGAAGTATACCGGGTACAAGCCTGCGATCAGCACACGCTTTGTGGCACTTGCCGCCGAAGAGATCGGACTTCTGGGCAGCGCCGACTTTGCAGGTAAGCTTGCCCTCTCTGGGAAACCGGTCAATATTGTGATAAATCATGATATGATCGCCAAGGTAAACAATCCCAACTACCTGTTCTGGACAATGAAGATCATTTTCAACGCCAACTCCTTCAGCCTGGCGAACGGAACTTCATCCCTTTGCAGCAAGTATATCGGGATCTATGTTCTCGGGGATTCAACAAAAAGCAGGAAGGTCGACAGCTATCCGTTCTCTCAGAAGGGATTTAAGGCAATGTCGTTCACATCTGCCGATTCCGATATTAATTACCACACGACGAATGATCTGACGATCTATTGCAACATCGATTACAGCAGCCTGATCACCGGCCTCTCATGCGTCACGCTGGTGTATCACGACTAATCGGTTAACTGGTTAGCTGGTTAGCTGGTTAACTGGTTTACTGGTTAACTGGTTTGCTGGTTAACTGGTTTGCTGGTTATCTG
>DCFQ01000011.1:4585-16974 GCA_002319915.1 Bacteroidales bacterium UBA1800
CTGGTTTGCTGGTTATCTGCATGATTGCATAATCGCATAATTGCATAATTGCACAATTGTCCCGATTGAACGATACTGCATTGCACGATTGCACTGTTTTTCTTAATTTTGGCAGGTTTTCTGGTTAATTACTTTTAAGATATGCCATCGATTTCAGAAAAAGCCAGGCTTATGCCGGCATCACCCATAAGGAAACTGGTCCCCTTCTCGGAAGAAGCAAAAAGAAAAGGAAGGAAGGTTTACCACCTGAACATAGGCCAGCCTGATATCCCGACCCCCGATGTGGCCCTCAACGCGATAAGGAACCTCGATCTGAAAGTGCTTGAGTACAGCCATTCCGCAGGGAACGAATCGTACAGGCGAAAGCTCGCCGCTTATTACCAAGGAATCGGGATTGACATTGATATCAGCGAAATAATGGTCACCACCGGCGGTTCGGAGGCTGTTCTCTTTGCCCTGATGACCTGCCTGAATCCCGGAGATGAGGTAATTACACCGGAACCGTTCTATGCAAATTACAATGGTTTTGCAGTTACTGCAGGAATCAGGATTGTCCCGGTGACTTCATATATTCAGAATGATTTCGCGCTTCCTCCGATAAGGGAGATCGAGAACCTGATAACCCCGAAAACTAAAGGGATAATAATCTGTAATCCGAACAATCCCACCGGCTACCTTTATTCCAGGGAGGAGCTCCTGCAGATAAGGGATATCGTGAAGAAGCACGATATCTATCTCTTCTCGGATGAAGCTTACCGGGATTTCTGTTATGACGGGGCTAAACACTTTTCAGCGATGAACCTGGAAGGAGTGAGCGCGAATGTGGTGCTGGTCGATTCTGTTTCAAAACGATACAGCGAGTGCGGAGTTCGTATCGGCGCCCTTATTTCGAGGAACCGGGAAATAATGTCGGCCGCCCTCAAGTTTGCCCAGGCGCGGCTTTCACCTCCCGGACTTGGCCAAATCGCCTCTGAGGCTTCGATCGATACCCCGCAGGAATATTTTCACAACGTAAACAGGGAGTATACTGCAAGGCGCGATTTCATGGTCGATGCGCTCAATAAAATCCCCGGTGTCTATTGCCCGAAGCCGAAGGGTGCCTTCTATACGATCGTCAGGCTGCCGGTTGACGACAGTGATCAGTTCGCACGATGGCTCCTCGAAGAATTCGAGTATAAGAACCAGACAGTGATGGTGGCACCGGCTTCCGGCTTTTATTCGACTCCCGGATCGGGAAAGGATGAAGTCCGCATCGCATACGTTCTTAAGATCGATGACCTCAGGAATGCCATTGAGACTCTCGGGGAAGCGCTTAAAGTGTACCCTGGGAGGAAGTAACCTGGCCCGGCACGGGATCTTTATAAAAACTTCAGGATGAACAGCAGGCTGAACTGTATTGCAATCGACGACGAACCGCTGGCCCTTGACCTGATCGGCGAGTTCTGCTCAAGAATTCCCTTCCTCACTCTGACCGGTACATTCACGAACCCGTTCGATGCTGTCCAGGTGCTAAATAACGACAAGATCGACCTCCTGTTCATTGATATAAGAATGCCGCAGATCTCGGGGATCGAATTCCTCCGGACCCTTTACAATCCGCCGTTGGTCATCATAACATCAGCATTCAAGGAATACGCTTACGACGGGTATGAAAACAATGCTGTTGATTTCCTGCTGAAGCCTTTCACCTTCGAGCGGTTCTCAAGGGCGGTGAACAAGGCTTTTCAGCATCTCAGGATAAAGCTTCCCGCTGAGAACCAGGAGTATTACAATTCTGTCCCGCTACCGGGATTCCTTATGGTGAAGGTGGAATACAGCACCATCAGGGTGGACCTGAACGACGTTTTGTACATTGAGGGCCTTAAGGATTATGTGAAGATATTTACCGAAGGGAAGCTGGTCCTGACAAAAACTACCATGAAAAACATAATGGGGAAGCTTCCCCCCTCTCTCTTTTTCAGGGTACACAAATCATATATAGTTGCTGTCGACAAAATCGACATGATCGAGAACAGCCGCATAGTCATCGGCAATCAGAGGATACCCATCGGGGAATCGTTCAGGAGTGGCTTCTTCAGGATGCTTAACAGGAGCCTGATCTGAACCTGTTACATGTACTTCTGTTTCTGGAACCAGAGCGCCCTCAGTGCGAAATCGAGATGCAGGGTAACGAAGTTTTCCCTGAACAGGTCTTTTGTTCTGATCCCGTTCTGGCCAAGCTCAAGCGATACATTGACAACACTCACGACACCCTTCAGCGGAATGCCTGCGCCCATGGTCACTCCGTAATAATTGACAGGAGTTCCCTGTATTATATAAGGTGACCCCTTGTATTCGGCACCGAAGCGGTAGAACATCATCCTTGAAGTCCCTTTGTTCAGTCCCAGCGACGGGAACTCGACGCCAAGGGATATCCGGTTACTTGTCCTTCCCTGTATAAGGGGATTTTCAAATTTGATATCTTTCCAGATGCTCCTTTCAAAATCTACACCGGCGTGAAAATAACCCTTCCTGAATGACAAACCTGCGCCAAAATCCTGCGGAATGCTGTAATTGTGCGTTCTGTTCTTTAGCTCAGTGGTTCCGGTGTTGGTTGTAACAGTTGTTACATTGCTGGTATTAAGGGCCTTGCCGTTGCTGTAGATAAGTCCTATGCAGAAATTGCTGCTTTTGACATCAAAGTGATAATTCAGGCCATACCTGAAGGTGATATTGGAAACATAGGTGATGTCCTTAAGTGAGTATGCAAGGGCTGAAGATGCCTCGCTATGGGTGACGTTACCAAACAGGTAATAGGCATTGACGCCTGCAGAGAGGTTTTTGAAGATCTTGAGCGAGCCACCGAGGTAAACCTGGTTCACTCCGCCCTCCCCGGAATACTCCTTATCGAACGACTGAACGCTGCCGCCGAGGACCGAGGTTGAATTGATATTGTATCCTATTGAGCTGTAAGGTGTGAATCCGAAGCTCGTGGAAAGCCTTTTGGAGATCCTGAAGCCCATTAAGATGTACTTCAGGTTCCCATTGACCAGGGATTGATTCTCCTTTATGGTCGAAAACCTGGTGTACTTCCCGAAAACGCCTACCTCAAAAATTGAAAGCAGGGAATCAAGTCCGCTGTACGATGCCGGATTCTGCATGTTGATGTACTGGTCCGACATGAACCCTATCCCTGTGCCGCCCATGCCTTTTGAAAACCCCGAGCTTTGCTCCTCGGGTGTGCCAAGGCCGAACATCGAATAAGGAGACGATGTCACCTGCGAATATGCACTGCCGGTCATAATGCAGGATATAAATACTACTAACAGTGATGATATAAAGATCTTATGCATTTCGCGGTTCAGTATGACAGGTAAAACACTCTAAGCTTCACCGGGGGATTCTTGCATTCCACAATAAGCCTGTCGAGTGATGATTTCAGTCCAGACTCGCTCAATCCTATGGCAAGCGCATGGTTATAGTCAAAAAACATATCAGAGATTTCGGCATTTATAAAATTCGAGATGTCGTACGTGTACCTGGTATCCTCGTTATAAAGATTGTCATAATTGAACGTGGCGACCAGGGGAACATTTTTTGAATCAGTCAGGATATTCAGTATGACATTGCTTTTATTTGTGTCGTAAATGTACATTTTCGTCGGCAGCTTAAAGACATCAAAGCTGTTTGCCACGGGAGCGGCAATAAGTTCAGATCTCAGGATCTTCCACTGGCTTGACAGGAACAGGTTCTGAAGTGTCGGGAACTGGATCTTTGGAACAAGCCCGACGAGGCCTTGCATGTATGCCCTGTTATATGTATTGACCGATGATACCCTGTGACTCGTTTTGATGCCATCTAGCGGGGTCCCTGAAAAATCAGACCTGACACGGTTGAACTGATGGGCGGCATCACCCATATTGATAGAGATTTCCTTCTCAACCGGCCCGACATCTTCAAAATGATAGTAGATCTTTAAAAGCACATGATTATTGTCAGCCTTGAGCCCTATAACCGAGTTACCCTGGGTTGAATCAGGGATCAGCACAAAACCCTTTATATAGTCATTGAACAGTTCTGCTGACGAAAGCCTCTCATCACCATTCTTGATAAGCGTGAAAAGCTCTTCGCCGAAACCGTTGACCGGAATTTTCAGCAGTGTATCGGCTGAATTCGGGTTTGGATAAAAGGTCTTCCTTCCAACCGCAACCGGTGAATAACTGATTTGTGAAGTGTTATAGAGATATCCGTCGGTGTAGACAGCTATCATGCTGGAGAGCTGATGTATTTCGATTGAAATGGCAGATGTTGTATCGCCGTAGCTTGCTTTTGAGTATGTGAAGATGAAGGAAGCAGAGTCGAAGGAAGCCCTGTCACCCGGAGCTGTGAATTCGGAATATTTCAAATCGAAGTATGATTCGCAGTTTATGGAACCAAGGACGGTATCGCGATAAAACCCTACATATCCAAGCCCGGTCTGGGAGCTTCTTACGGAATCGAGAAAAATAGTTGAGACATCGGTTTTAAATGTATCCACAATGGCTACATTTGTCTCCGCATCAATAAAGTCTTTGCCGACTGTGAATTCACCTGATTTTGTACAGGAAAGGTTCGTAAGCGCCTCGGATCCCAGAATAACTGACAGAACTATGAAACTCTTTGTAAATGAGAGGAATTTCCTCAACCATTTACCCTCACCCTTACTCTTCATCAACAATTCAGTTTATGCAAATGAATACTAAAACAGGTTCTGAACAAAGCAAAAGAATATAAACAAGGTTAAATAGTAGACCTATAGGCTTTTTTCAAAGACTTTGTCAGATGCATGATAAATCTACCAAATATTGTAATGTTTTTGAATTTTTCAAAATTTTATCGACTATAATCTGTATCTTGTCTACAATTTAAAAGTATATATCTACTAAGCTTTTTATTGATACCCGCTTCAGATAGTTTTGTGTGGATTATTAACGTAAAAATTGAAACATGACATTCAAAGGGGTTAAGTACTGGGTTGTACTGGTTGTGGTGATCGTTCTTCTTCCAATCCTCAATTCCTGTTCCAAAAGTTCGACGGATCTGGTAGGGAACTGGGTAAAATTATCCGATTTTGACGGTATTGCCCGTAGCGGCGCAGTTGGTTTTGCTATAGGTACCAAGGGTTATATCGGTACCGGTTACGATGGAGAGGATAGGCTTACCGACTTTTGGGAATATGATCCCGTGAGGAATGCCTGGACCCAGAAAGCTGACCTGCCTGGTATCGCCCGGAATAGCGCAGTAGGGTTCGGAACTGATTCAAAAGGATATATTGGCACCGGTTATGACGGCAAGAACAGGCTGAAGGATTTCTATGAATATGATCCCTCCTCAAACACCTGGGCCCAGAAGGCCGATTTCGGCGGAACCGCCAGGTTCGAAGCATTCGGATTTTCAATCAACAACAAGGGATACCTTGGCACAGGAGATGCCACTACCAGCTATATGAAAGATTTCTGGGAATATGATCCGTCTACTGACACATGGACACAAAAGACAAGCATCGGCGGTGAGAAGCGTCGCGGCGCATCAGGATTTGTGATCAGCGGTAAAGGATACATTACTACAGGTGTCGATAACGGCTCATATCTTACGGATTTCTGGATGTACGATCCTTCAGGCGATACATGGACCAAAAAACGGTCAATCGCCGATCTTTCAGACGAGACCTACGATGATAAGTATACCACGATAAGAGGCCAGGGAAAAGTCGGCTTCACAATTAACGGGAAAGGGTATCTCGCTACTGGTGGCACCGACATTGGTGTGGAAACCTGGGAATATGATTCTACAACTGACCTCTGGACAGAAAAGACTGCCTTCGAGGGCACTACAAGGACCGACGCAGTAGGCTTTGCCATCGGGGCAACGGGGTATGTGACAACCGGTAAGAACGCAACCTATTATTTTGATGACATCTGGGGATTCCAGCCTGATGCCGAGAAGAATACGGATGACAATTAAAAGAGCCGTTCGCGGGCTTTTAATCCTTTTTATAATTCTTTTTACCTTCTCTGCCTGCAGAAGCAGGCAGAACTCTTTTGATATACATACATTCAGGTCGGGTCAGGGATGGGGTTACGACATCATGGCAGGCGGGAAGGTCTATATTCACCAGCCATATATGCCGGTAATCCAGGGAGAGGTCCCCTTCAGCTCCGAAAAGGCCGCCGAAAAGACCGGGCAATTAATGATCAAAAAGCTTAAGCATCACAGGGTGCCGTCGGTGACGCGGGAGGAGCTGGAAAGAATAATCAAGAATTAGAGACTTTTAAGTTACACAGAGATCACGGAGGAGACCCGGAGGAAAAACGGAGTCTCTGTGATCTCTGTGCAAGTTCTTCAAATTATTTGTAGAGTAAGTATTTCTCCCTTATCTTCCCGAACCTCTCCAGCCCCTCCTTCCACGAAGCCATGATATCATCCGCACTCATTCCCTTCATTATCTGCTCCCTCAGTACAGGTCCGGATGCAAGCACATCAAAATATGAATTAAAGAACTTCTCCTTCACAGGATAATCGTTGTAGGCGCTTATAAGCCAATCAAGGTTGATCCTGAGTGCAGGGATTAACTTATCCTTTATCGAATTCCTCAGGTCTGTCCCAAAGCACTTCTCACCTTTGAATGGTGGATCGATTGCTTCCGGAACACTCCGGGGGATGAAGCTGAATCCCCTGTCGGGCAGAAGCGGCGAGCCGAATACCTGGAATGGGAAATCAGTTCCGCGGCCTACAGAAACATTTGTCCCCTCAAAAAAGCAGAGTGAAGGGTAAAGGTATACCGAAACCTGGTTGGGCAGATTCGGCGAGGGCCTTACCGGGAGCACATATTTAGTGTCATGCGAGTAATTAAGGCATCGGACAACCGTCAGGTCACATCTCTCCCCATTCTTCAGCCAGCCCTCTCCGTTGAGCATGCCGGCATATTCACCGGTTGTCATCCCGTGCACCACCGGGACCGGATCCAATCCTACGAACGACCTGTATATGGTATCGGCAATATTCCCGTCGGTATAGAAGCCGTTCGGGTTGGGCCTGTCGAAAACAATGCATTTCACGCCGTTCTCGGCACAAGCCTCGAGGAGATAGTGAAGCGTAGAGATATATGTATAAAACCTTACACCGACATCCTGGATATCGAATACTACGACATCAATCCCCTTCAGATCGTCCGCTGTCGGCTCGAAATGAGAGCCATAAAGGCTGACAACAGGGATCCCGGTCGACGGATCAATCCCGTCGGGGATCTCCTCCCCTGCCTGTGCAAGTTCCCTGAAGCCGTGCTCGGGAGCAAAGATCACCTTCAGATCGATCCCTTCCAACTTCATTTTATCTACCAGGTGGATCTTCCCCGCCATCGAAGTCTGGTTGGCGACAACCGCCACCCGCTTACCGCTAAGCAGCGGCTTGTAAATCTCAGATCTTTCCGCACCAGGGACGGGTTTTTCGACTATTGCGCTGCATGCCGTAATCAGGAAAAGACAAGCCGGCAGGGAAATGAAAATTACCGCTGATCTCATGAGGTTCGATTGTTTCTGTAAAACTATGCCATTTTATTTAAACTCAGTGTTCCCTCAGTGTCTTCTCCGTGGTCTCCGTGAAATAAAAAAGTAAGAACTTACATGGAGGACACAGAGGAGACACCGAGGTTCCCGGAGAATTATTAAATTTGCTTACTCAAATGAACCTGCCCTACTTCATAGCACAGAGGCTGATAAAGGGGCGCCGGCAGGGAACCTCCTTTTCAAGGCCCGTAAACGTGATAGCCATCATCGGCATTGCGATGGGGCTTGCCGTGATGATACTCGCCGTATCCATACTGACCGGGTTCAAAATGCAGATCAGGGAAAAGGTGGTGGGATTCGGGGGAAACATCCAGATACTCAATTTTGATTCCAACATTTCGCTCGAGACAACCCCGATAAGCGACACCGAGACTTTTGTCCCCAGGATCAAAAAGATCCCCGGGGTAAGCCATCTGCAGGTATTTGCGACCAAAGCAGGCATAATCAAAACTTCCGAAGAAATACAGGGAGTGGTGCTCAAGGGCGTGGGGAGCGACTTCGACTGGAGCTATTTCAGGGATAACCTGACTGAAGGTAAAGTCTTCACCGTAAGCGATACCGGGCGGACGAATCAGGTCATCATCTCAAAAAAGATCTCGGGCATGCTCGGGCTGAAGGTTGGCGACTCATTCGCAATGTATTTCGTACAGGATCCTCCAAGGAGCAGGAAGTTCACAATCTGCGGGATCTATGAAACCAGCCTCGAGGAGTTCGACAAGATGTATGTCTTTTGCGATATCGGGCAGATCCAGCGGTTGAATGGCTGGCGGAAAGACCAGGTAAGCGGTTTCGAAGTGTTCATCAATGATTTCGACAGGCTCGATGAGATGACCAACGAAGTCCGTGACGCAATAGGCTACCGGATCGATGAGAACAAGACAAAATTCAAGGTCACCAATATAAGGATCAGGTATCCGCAGATCTTCGACTGGCTTAATTTCCAGGATATGAATGTTGTTATAATTATAACACTGATGCTCCTTGTCGCCGGGTTCAATATGATCTCCGGGCTGCTGATCCTGATACTTGAAAAGACCAATATGATCGGTGTACTGAAGGCTCTCGGCACTGAAAACCGGACTATACGGCAGGTATTCATCTACCAGGCTGCATATCTGATCGGGAAAGGCCTCTTCTGGGGAAATGTCATCGGGCTGGGCCTTGCCCTCATCCAGCTGAAGACAGGGATCATCACCCTTGACCCCACTTCCTATTACATAAAGACAGTGCCCGTAAACCTTGTTGCCTCACATGTGATTCTCCTGAATGCAGGGAGCATGGCTGCAATAATCCTGATGCTCCTTGTGCCTTCACAGCTGATCACAAGAATCTCGCCCGTCAAAGCCATAAGGTACGATTAAAAACTCAGGCAGAATGAGGTCTTTTCGCCGGGAATGGATGACACACTGAGGTTCCCTCCGTGTGTCCGCATGATCTGCCTGGAAATGCTCAGGCCAAGCCCCGATCCGTTCCTCCGGGTTGTAAAGAATGGGACAAAGATCTCATCGATGTTTTCAGCCGGTATGCCGGGACCATTATCCGTAACGCAAATTTCCGGGCGCTGGTCGGCACCCCTTCCCGCTTCCACCTTTATCATACCTGCCGGGTTTTCTGCATTCGATTCCAGTGCATTTTTTATCAGGTTTATCAGTACCTGGCAGATCAGGCTCTGGTCGGCAAAGATCTCAAGGTCGTATTCCCGCAGGAAGAAATTGACTTCAGTCCTGCCCTCATTCTCCAGCGAGCTGCTCAATATCTTCACATGT
The DNA here is from genome assembly GCA_002319915.1 of Bacteroidales bacterium UBA1800. GTDB lineage: Bacteria > Bacteroidota > Bacteroidia > Bacteroidales > VadinHA17 > LD21. The sequence goes on from DCFQ01000011.1 coordinate 13,935, forward strand.
TCGAGCAGGTCGGCCGCCCGGAACAGCTTCCGGTCGGGCTGCGGGATCCTCGTCAGCTTCCTGTACGAATCCACGAACGACATCATGTTACGTCCCTGGTCCTTTATTACTTTCAATCCGTTAAGGGTAGCGGAGATCTCTTCCTTCGACAGCTCCGACGGTGATATCTCGGTTCCCTCCCTGTTGAAAATACCTGAAAGGGTGTCCGACAGCGAAGTTATCGGGGTAATTGAGTTCATTATCTCGTGCATCAGCACCCGGATGAGCTTCATCCACGATTCGGTTTCCTTTTCATCGAGCTCATTCTTGATGTCCTGCACCGACAGGATTGTCAGGTCCCCCTCATTTCCCGCAAAGGAGGTCGCCTTCAGCGAAAGCACTATTTTACCCCTCTCGGTATTCAGCTGAACGAGCCTCCTCTCCGGGGGAGTTATGGTCCGGATCGTTTCATACAGAGACCGGTCGACACGCTCTGTCTGCCTTATATGTGTGAGCACCTCGCACATCAGGAGCCTCGATGCCGAAGAGTTGCTATGGAGGATCATCCCCTTCCTGTCGTATGTGATGATCCCGATAGGCAGATGCCCGATCAGAACACGGAAGTATTGTTCCTGGTTCCTGTTGTCGATCTTCAGCTTTTCGATCTGCTGGTTGACCCTGTTCATGTTCCTGCATATCTCACGGACTGTCGGATTCTTTTCAGTGGTTGAGAATGAGAGTGTCGAGTCGTCATCCCTCACGGAATCAAAAAAATACCTGATCTTCCTGTTCGTTGAATTCAGCAGGTGCACAAGGTTAGCAGCCAGCGAGATTATCACGATCACGCCTATGACCAGTATCCTGATGCTCTTCCCTGATATGGCAAGCATGCCAAGGCCGGCAGAGAGAAGGATGATAAGAATGACCCTTACCAGTATATTTAAATATAGGTTTCTACTGATCACTCAATTTGCTTTTGAACTTATTGTACAAAGTCTGTCGCGTAATCCCCAGCTGTGCTGCTGCAGCCGTGAGGTTTCCATTATTCTTGTCGAGTGCCTGCCGTATCATCTCCTGTTCCATTTCTCCGAGAGTGACGAAGGGAAGCTGCGAGTTCAGCGGAGCCGGGGCTTTAAGGAATACATCCTCAGGTTTCAGGACATGCGATTCACTGAGTATCACTGCCTTCTCAATGGTATGCTGAAGCTCGCGTACATTGCCGGGCCATGAATAATTCAGCAGCTTGTCCGCAGCCTGCTTGTTAATGCGGATCTCCTGCTTCTTGTACCTCGATGAATATTTATTCAAGAAGAAATCCGCAAGGATCAGGATGTCATTCCCCCGCTCCCTTAGGGGAGGAAGCGCGATCTGGATGGTGTTGATCCTGTAAAGCAGGTCCTCACGGAACAACCCCTCCTTAACAAGCTGTTCGATATTCCTGTTGGTTGCGCAGATCAGCCTGATATCCGTTTCAACCGGCTGGTTTGAGCCGACCCGGGTAATTCTCCTGTTCTCGATTGCCGTTAGAAGCTTCGACTGCTGGCTCATCGAGATGTTGGCTATCTCGTCGAGGAAAAGGGTGCCCTTGCTTGCAATCTCAAATTTACCCTGCCTGCTTTCGTGGGCATCGGTAAAGGCCCCTTTTGAATGGCCGAAAAGCTCGCTTTCGAAAAGCGATTCGCTCAACGAGCCGACATCGACACTGACAAACACTTCAGATGCCCTTGAGGAGAGCCTGTGGATCTCCTGGGCAAGAAGATCCTTTCCTGTCCCGTTTTCTCCTGTTATAAGAATGTTCGCATCGGTTTTGGCAACCTTCCTTGCGAGATTCAGAACCCCAAGGATTGCCGGTGATGACCCGATTATGTATTTCTGCTCACGGTTAAGCTCATTCTTCAGACCGGTTTCCCTCTCCTTTAGGTGGATAACCTCCTTTTTGGAAAGATTCAGCTGGACCGCCATCTTTATGGTGGCGACCAGCTTCTCATTGTCCCAGGGTTTCATGACAAAATCCGCCGCTCCGGCTTTCAGCGCCTTAACCGCAATCTCGACATCGCCGTATGCAGTCATCATGATCACCGACATCTCAGGGTAAGCCTCCTTTATCCTCGACAGCCAGTAAATACCTTCATTGCCCGAGTTGACGCCCGCCCTGAAGTTCATGTCCAGGATAACTATATTGAACTCTTTTTTCCCAAGCTCGGTCAGTAGGCGGCCCGGATCAGAGATGGCGACAACGTTCTGAAACTGCGGGGTCAGAAGTATTTTCAGTGTGCTCAGGATGCTCTCATTGTCGTCTACTATCAGTATATTTCCGTTCTGGACAGGCATGGCAGATTGGATTTTTGTTTCACAGAGTTCCACAAAGGAGGCCGGGAGCATTACAGAGGGTAAAATATCTCCTTCCTGACAATATGTGACTCAGTGGTTAAATTAAACTTAATCAGTACAAGTTACACAAAACGTAAAATTATTTAACGCCGATCTGTAAAAATTATTAACTACCCAAAAAATGGTCCTCACATTATAATCTATATTTCAAATGATTACATTTCTGGCACAATAATGGAACCCGATCAAAAGAGATTTGATCGGCTGGCAGGGCCGGAAGACGGCAATATGGAATCCCGCGGATGTATTGATGTATGAATAAGGAACCAGGGAATATCCCTTTAAAAAGAATTCTTTTTACAGCTGTGCTGCTGGCATTTGCCGGCCCGCTGTTTTTCTGTCACAGGAATCAGCTCAGGTATGATCAGAAAAAACTGACACAGGAGATATTAGAAGAGGAAAAGCAATCTCCGGAGATCAATAAGGTGACCGGGGGCAGTGAAATAAATACGCAACATGTGCATAAGGGGACGCTGTATAAGGAGAACAGGACAGCAGATCCGGCAAAACCGCCTGTGATAATTGATATTGAGGGTTCGCTGGAAAACCGGGCTGACCTCAAGCTATCCGATGTTGCCTCGGAAATAAAATATATCAGGATTGAACCCATTCCCGACTCATCGGTCCGGACAAGCATGAAATTCAATTATCACCTTACGGATAATTACAT
>DCFQ01000011.1:17348-36850 GCA_002319915.1 Bacteroidales bacterium UBA1800
TTTTACACCGATTATACCTTAAAGGGCGGAGAGATGGGTGTGAGCAGCAATGGCGACATTATTTACTACAATTATGTCAACACCGCCACCGGGGAAAAGTACATAATGAAGTATGACTGTTCATCTTTGTCCCTGGCACCGGAATACAGGTTTGATCCTGAGAACCCCGATCGGATCTCCGGGTTGGGGGAAGTAGAAATGGACCTTAATCCGGGCAACGGGAAACCAAGGAATACCATGGGCCAAAACGGAATGTTTGGCGGTTCACCGGAATGGCTCTACCAGGTAAAAAGTGCAGTTCCCCTTGGGAATGAACTCTACGCGTCTCCCCCGGATATAAGGCCATCCTCATTTAAAAACGACCGCCTAATGACGATCAGGAACAAATATGGAGACACCCTGACGACATTTGCCAGGTTTGAAAAGGTTTTAAACTACAATAAATCGCTGGCCAGGGGAATTGACAGCGATCTTCAGTTCGAGCTTGACGGGGTCCTGCACTTCCGGCCTAAATTCAATGATACGGTCTTTGCCGTTATTCCTCCTGACCACTTGGTTCCTCTTTATGTTTTCAAACTTGGGAAGTTTAAGGTCACGATGCAGGAGGGTATTGATCCTGATTTCGACCTTACAGGGAAGATCATTCCGGGAGAATGGGCCGAAACCGGGAAGTATATCTTCATTACCCTGGTCAGGGACGGCTACGATTGCCCCAATTCCAGGAAGAACAAAAAAGTTAAGATCTATCACGCTATCTTCTCGAAGAGCACTCAAAAGCTGGTTATCATAAAAGGCGACCCGTTTGATTATAATCCTGAAATTCTTGAGAACGATCTTGATGCCGGAGTACCTGTATGGCCGTCATTTTACATGATGGGAAACAGGGGGGAGATCCTGAGTTCTCTCAAAGGGAAGGAGATTAAGGACCGGGTGTCGTCCGGGATGTTTAAAAGATCCGCAGTGCCTGCCCGGAATAAAAGCATTCTTGAAAAGATTGCTTCAGAAGCGAAGGACGATGATGATATACTTATGATTATCAAATAAGTGAGAAAAGTATGAAAGAGTTCCTTAGAATATTATTAAGGAAGATATCAAGGAAGCCTGTTTATTCAGCAATAACGTTTGCAGGGTTCACGCTTGCGATCGCGGCAGCCCTCCTGATATATCTCTGGATACTTTATGAGAATGGTTATGAGAAGTTCCACCCCGACTATAACCGCATTTACAGGGTACTGACCCTGTCGAGGCAGGGTGATGAGATAGTCAAATCCCCCTGTTGCTACAGGCCTGTTGCAGCTACTTTAAAGATGGACTATCCGCAGATCGAAAAGGCAACATATATAAGCTACGATTCTGAGAGCTCACCGGTTGCCAGGGACACCGGCGGAGAGAAATCCGAAGTCAGGATATGCCGGACCAACGAAGATTTTTTCAGCATTTTCAGAGGTTTCCGGTTTGTTGAAGGATCACCCGAATCGGCATTTAAAAATCCCGACAATGCGGTGATATCCGAGGAAGTTGCCAGGAAATTGTTTGGAAAGGAGAGAGCGGTCGGAAAAACCCTGGTAAGCGATAAATATTCGAGGCAGGTTTACACTATTGGGGGGGTGGTCAGTATCCCTGAACAAAGCCACCTGAATTTCGACCTCATGCTTTCGGATCACAACAGCTTGTACTCGGCATATTCAAACAGCTGGAGTGATAAGGGATTTGTCAGGGTCTATTTAAAACTGGCTCGGGATGCACAGATCAGCGACCAGTTCCTTACCAGTATCACTAACCATATAAGCAGGTACTCCAGGATTAAGGTCAAGCTGATGTTTCAGCCGCTGACAGAAATTCATCTTCATTCCGATTATCCCAGCGATATTTTTGACAGGAACCCCGGCAATTACGCTTATGTCCTGATCTTTACTGGGCTGGCACTTCTTGTAATACTCATGGCGTCACTCAATTATTCTGTTCTGTCTGTGGCGGGAGCCTCGGAAAGGATTAAGGAAATAGCGATCAGGAAGAGTGCAGGAGCCAAAAGGGCCGGGATATTCGGCCGGTTCATCGCAGAATCAATTTTACATATATCAGTTTCCTCAGCCGCCGCCCTTATTCTGGTCTGGCTCATCCTGCCCTGGTTCAACAGCATTATATCAAAGCCCCTGATATTGGCCTTTACACCCGAACTGGTCCTGAATCTTCTTCTGCTGACACTCTCCATCGGATTCATTTCCGGCATTTATCCCTCCCTGTACCTTTCTTCTTTCAGCCCTGTCTTTATATTCCGCCGGGGCTCCCTCTCAGGATCAAAGGCCAGTTTCATTCGCGTGCTGGTAACAGTTCAGTTCTCCCTGGCAATATTTTTCATTATTGTTTCCCTCGTGTTTATCAGGCAGATCAGATTCATCCACAAAAAAGACCTGGGCCTTAACGGTAAGAATATTGTGGTTGTTCCGACCGGACTGTGGTACGATAATAAACAGTTCAAGGATGAGCTGGTCAGAAATCCGAATGTATTGAGCGTATCAGCGAGTGTGACCCCGCCTGTCGATTTCGTCTATAAGCAGAGCATCCCCCTCGATTTTAAGGGAGGTGCTGATACGCTCCAGGCTTCCCTTTTCTGGGCCGACGAAGATTTTGCCAGGACCTATGATCTGAAATTAGTCAGGGGAGAATTTCTTAAAATGGATAACACGGGTTACTGGAAGGAATATGAGAAGACAGGATCTGTTAAGCAGGATGGCACGGGGAACACTGTTACCATCCCTGCAGTGATCAATGAGACGGCCGAAAAGATGATGGGAATGGAGAACATAATTGGAAAAAGGATCGGGGACAATGTAATTGTTGGCGTTGTGAAGGACTTTAATTTCAGGCCTTTGCAGAATTCGATAGGCCCTCTGATCATTACAAATAATCCAGAGACCATCCAGACAATGAATATTAAGATTGCTCCCGATGACATTCCGGGTACGCTAAGGTACATAAAGGAGGTCTACCGGAAAAACAGGGAGAACAGGGATTTTTCATATTCTTTTTTTGAAGATCTGCTGGATGAAAAATATGAGCCGGAAATTCGGCTCAGGAATATCACGGAGGGATTCTCCCTGGTAGCTATCCTGATTAGCATTCTGGGGATACTCGGTATGACGATTTTTTCAATTGACAGAAGGACAAAGGAGATTGGTATCAGGAGAATTTCCGGAGCCAGCCCGCTGCAAATTCTGATCATGATAAACAGCAGATTTATGATTTGGGTTATTGCAGCTTTTGTACTTGTATCCCCAGTTGCCTGGCTGGTGCTGAAAAACTGGCTGACCGGGTTTGCCTATAAGGCGCCCCTGAGCTGGTGGATATTCCTTGTAGCGGGATCAATATCCGGCATGATAGCGCTTCTGACTGTAAGCTGGCAGAGCTGGAGAGCAGCAACCAGGAATCCTGTCGAGGCCTTAAGATATGAATAATGAATCTGTGAAAAAAAGACACGTAGAACCTTTACATTTATTGAATTCTTGTCCGAACTACACTTAAACCTTAACAATCAGGTGATCCAGTTAACTCAAATATTTAGAAGCATTTTCAGGGACAGGCTGAACACTCTTGTAATAATTGTCAGCCTGGCAGTAGGCCTTACGAGTGTCAATCTGATTGCCCTGTTCCTTAGCCGTGAATTGAAAACTGATGATTTTCATCAATATAAGGACCGGATCTACGGCCTTAAATGTGATGACCCGTTTTTCCCCGGTAAAAAAATGTACTACTGCCGGGCAGGTTCGGCCGAGTATATGAAGTTAAACTTTCCCCAGGTCGAGGACTTTTGCAGGTTGAAGACTTTGTATACAGTTAAAACAGTTGCCGACAACAAGGATTTTGACAATCCTCTTATCCTGGGTGCATCTGAAAACTTCTTCAGGTTCTTTTCATATACGCTTCTGACCAATAATCCGGAGTCAGTCCTTGAATCACCCGGGAACCTGGCCATTTCCACTGAGCTTGCCCGGAAATATTTCGGAACAGGCAACCCGGTCGGAAAAATAATTACCCTCGTCGGCCGGGATTCTGCTGAGCATATGATGGTCTCCGGAATTTTTGAAAAACCGGCCGGCAACACCCAGATTAACTTCGACGTGGTGCGATCGACAGGGAATGTTGACAGCCGGTGTTATCTAAGGCTCAAGGAGAATACCGATCCGAAGGAGCTTGAAAACCTGTTTGACAAAGAGAAAAACAGTATACCGATCGTCTCTGCCGGATCTCCTGATGTAAGGTACTACCTGGAGCCTTTTATGAAAGCCTATTTCGACAAATCGCGCGGATCAGCGATCGAAAAAAGCAGGGACAAAAGTGACCTTCTGACTGCAATGATAATCGGCATTCTGATCCTCGTGATCTCAGTTTTCAACTACCTGGGGATCCTTACAAACAGGTATTACAGAAAGATCAGGGAGTTCTATGTACGAAGGATTAACGGGGGCCCGATGCTCAGCCTTGTAAGCAGGTTCATGCTCGAGAATTCGATCCTGGTAATAATCTCCCTGGTTATCTCGATTGCACTTATGCAGGACGCATTGCCATTCTTTAACAGCCTGACCGGCAGCAACATCACAGTGAACACTATCCTGCAATCCGGACAGCTCCAGTATCTTCTCTTAGTACCTGCCTTTATATTGCTTATCACGCTGTTATTTGCAGTGTACCTGGTCCGCAGAACCCTCGATCTGAAGCTCCTGAAGTCTGATGGATACCTTTCTTTACGGAGCATTCACATTCCGGTCTTTAACATATTCCAGCTAGCAGGCTCAATTGCCCTGATAATATGTTCATTGGTGATTGTCAGGCAGATGAACTACATCACAAATAAACCAATTGGCCTTGACAAAGAGGTAATTGAGATAAAAATACCCCCCCAGTATAGTGAAAAGGCTCCTGTATTCAAAGGCGAGCTCATGGGGAACAGTTCAATTAAGGGTGTTTCTGTTGTCGGTGCTTCTCCTGTCCTCGAACATTGGCTCGTAGCATTGAAGTACCAGGAGAACGGGGTCGAAATGCAATATACCCCGGCAGGTTTCAGCGGTGATGAGAATTACCTTCGTGTCCTAGGAATTGAGCTCGTTGCAGGAACAGGATTTTCCGGCTCTCCCTCTGATAAAAGTAAATGCCTGGTTAACGAATCATTTGCCAGGCTCTTCCGCGGCCAGGACCTTGTCGGCAAGGGTATGCCGGGAATGGAGAAGAAGATCATTGCCGGTATCGTGAAAGACTTCAACTACTCAGATCTGAAGTCATATGTTGAACCTGCATTTATCTCATTCGACGATCAGGGGGGACATCTCCTGGTGAAGGCAACCGAAAGCCGGACCGGGGAAGCCATGAGTGCAATCTCTGCCGTCTGGAAGAAGCTGATCCCCGACTATCCTGTTGATATCGAATCGGTAGGTGACAGGTTCGAATGGTTTCACAGGGACAATGTCAGTTTCAAGAAACTGATCGGATCGTGTGCAATAATCAGCCTTTTCCTATCACTGATAGGCCTGTTTGCACTTTCGTACCAGAAAACCCGGTCACGGACAAAGGAAATTGGCATCCGGAAGATCAACGGTTCAACAATTGCGGGCATACTCGCGCTGATCACCAGCGATTTCATCAGGTGGACCGCCATTGCCACAATTGCAGCCATCCCTGCTGCCTGGTTCGCAATGCATTCCTGGCTTGAGAATTATGCCTATAAGACAAGTGTGAAATGGTGGTTATTTCTCCTTTCCGGCACAATCGTACTCGGTACTGTCCTGGTCACCGTGTTCTTCCAGTCTTACAGGGCTGCTACCCGGAACCCAGTGGAAGCATTGAGATATGAATAAAGAAGCTGAGCTGTATGGTTAACCTGACTCTCATTTACAGGAATCTCACAAAGACAAAGGGAATTGCACTGCTGAATATCCTCGGCCTCGGCATTGGCCTTGCCTGTTCCCTGGCAATGATATCCTGGGTAAGGAGCGAGCTGACCTACGACAGGGATCTTCCTGATGCAGACATGATCTACAGGCTGACATTCGAGACAAACAATTCCGGCAACAGGATACATTTTGCCAGGTGCTATGAAGAGTGGATCCTGAAATTTCCGGGTTATTTCCCACAGATCGAACAGCTTGTGCGCCTTTCTCCATACAGGCACACAGCAATAAAGGCAAATGAGAACAAATTCTACTCCGACAAGGTTTTTGCAACCGATTCAAATTTCTTCAAGGTGTTCGATATCAAATTGTTTTCAGGCGATCCCGAAAAGGTGCTGAATGAGCCGTTTTGTGCGGTCATATCCTCGACACTGGCCGGCAAGTGCTTCGGGAATTCCGATCCTGTGGGCAAAACCATTTCCATGTCGGGAGAGTACGACACAAAGATGACCCTTTTCACGGTCAGGGGTGTGATGAATGATTCACCCGTCAATTCACATATTCATTTCGATATCGTGACGTCATTCGAGAAACCCGGTGAGATGCCTGAATGGGCTTATGTTTACCTGCTCCTGGCGCCGAATGCAAGCCCAGGCCAGATCCTCAGCCGGTTCCCGGAATTCATGAAAGCAAATGCAGATGAATCAGAACAGGGCAGGTATAAGCCATTCCTTCAGAAGATTACGGATATACACCTGTATTCGGACAAGGACAGGGAGATTGAGCCTAACGGCAACATAACCGGGGTTTATCTCTTCATCCTTATTTCCGTAATACTCCTGGTCATTTCCTGGACAAATCATTTCAACCTCAGCAAGGCAAAGATGCTGTCGCTTCAGAAGCAGATCTCTGTGCAGATGATATCAGGTTCCGGCAAAACCCACCTGGTCATTCAGTCGCTCGCCGAGTCCGCGATAGTGGCCATTATGGCATTTGCTGTAGCCGGTTTTTTGCTGGACCTGTTCTCCGGCTATTCTGGCAGGCTCCCGGGGATCAGCGTGTTTCAAAATGGCCTTTCGGATACTGCAGCCCTGTGGTACGTAATTTTGCCGATTTTCCTTCTTACCATGCTGGCAGGCTCCCTTCCGCTCATAAGATATGTTGGTAATGAGCATAAAATCACCTTTTACGGAAAGGAGGCAGGAAGCGCAGGTAAAAAGAGGCTCACCTCCTACGTAGTCCTGCTTACCGCTCAGTTCGCTCTTTCAGTTTTCATGATGGTTGCCGCTATTACGATCAAAATGCAGAATGATCATATGCTGGCGCTCGGTCCCGGAAAGGAATCGCCGGATGTCATGGTCTTCAAAAGGCAGAACTGGGAGATCAGGTTTAAATATGATATTCTCCGGACGAAAGCATTGCAAAGCCCCCTGATAAAGGAGTTTACCGCTTCCATCGAAGAACCCTCGGGAGAGACCCTCGATGCGCTTCAGGTAGAATCGGGTGAGATCGGAAAGGGGAGTGATGAAATGAGGCTTTTTGTATTGGCAGTGGAGGATAATTTCCTTGATTTTTTCAATATCCCGCTTATTGCAGGAAGGAACTTCACAAAATACAATCCCGCCAGAAAGGGAGAAGACTATATCCTTAATGAAACGGCTGCCAGAAGGATGGGATGGACTCCTGAAGAAGCGATCGGCAAACCGTTCAGGATAAAATTTGATGATCCGGATATTTTCTTTGGCGGAACAGTGACCGGGGTGGTTAAGGATTTTAATTTCAACACGGCAAAGCAGAAGATAAAACCTTATGTCCTTTTCCAGAAGCCGATCTTCTACCTGTGCTTCCTTGTGAAGATCGACCCCGGGAGGAGAAGCGAAGCCGTATCATACATTAAGAAGATATGGGAAGAAGAGCTGCCTGATTATCCCTTCCAGTTCGAGTTTCTCGGCGATACTTACAGGAACGCTTATGCAAGGGAAATCGTGCAGGGAAAGCTGACCGGTCTTTTTTCGATCCTTGCAGTCATAATAATCTGTTTCGGCATCCTCACCATTACTTCCCTGCTGGTTGTACAAAAAACCAAAGAGATCGGCATCCGGAAGGTTAACGGGGCAAGGCTTCCGAATATCCTTCTCGGACTGAACAGGGAATTCCTTCTAAGCTTCCTGGCGGCCTTCCTGATAGCCTGCCCTGCCGCCTGGTACTTCATGAATAAATGGCTCCAGGGATTTGTTTACCATATCAGGCTCAACTGGTGGGTCTTTGCGGTTTCCGGACTGATAATCCTCGCAGTTACGCTCATCACAGTCACCCTCCAGAGCCTGAAGGCTGCCCTTAGGAACCCGGTTGAATCCCTGCGGTACGAGTAGCCTTTATTTTATAGGGCAAGAAAAACAGTGCCATGTACATTTCCCCTCCTTTTGAAGGAGGGGAAACTTACCTATTAAATATCTGTGTCTTGGACATTTCCCCATACAGAGCGGGGTAAACTTGTCAGATTAAGCATCCGCACATCACAATTATCAAATTCTTTAAATAACTACTATATTGAGAAATTGGTAACTTTACTGATCATGCACCCATTTTAACCGATTATATTCCAAAAATCCCCAAAAACACATCAAATGAAAATCAAGCTTTTAACGACCACGGTATTTCTTATTGCCGCACTCAGTGCCCATGCCCAGGAGGGTTTTCTCCTTCAAAAGGATTCTGTCAAATCAGCAGTCCTGGGACAGAACCGGATGCTGGACATTTATCTTCCTGACGGATACAACAGAAGCGATGACAGGTTCCCGGTCATTTACGTACTGGATGCTCCCGGCCGCGACCAGCACATCGTCCCGACCGCAAAGTTCCTCCTTGACAATAACAAGATGCCCCAGGCGATCATTGTCGGGGTACCCAATATGGACAGGAACCATGATTTCCTTCCGGATTCATCGAAAGCAGCTCCGACCGGGGGCGGTGCCGGCAATTTCCTGAGGTTCTTCCGGGAAGAGCTGATCCCCTATATTGACGGCAAATTCAGGACCAATCCGTTCAGGGTGCTTATCGGCCACTCCTATGGCGGTGTATTTGTGATGCATGCCCTCCTCAACGATCCTGACCTGTTTGAGGCTTACCTGGCAATTGATCCCAGCTTCTGGTATAAGGACAAAATGCAGGTGAAAAGCGCACAGAGTGACCTTGCAAAAGGCAAAAACTGGAAAAAGATCCTATTCATAACGGGCCGTGAAGGGTCGGGAATGAAAGATATGGGGATTGATGCCATGGAGAAGGTCCTCAAGGCGTCCGCTCCGCAGCAGCTGACCTGGAAGGTGACTGCCTATGCATCGGAGGACCATGGGTCGGTGACTTTTAAAAGCGCATACGACGGCTTAAGGTTTATTTTTGACTCGGGAGGCAGCTACTCGGTAATGCCTTTGACGGGTATCCTGCCAAAAGGGGAATGGTCCTATGCCTATATCCTTAATAATAATTCAAACCTGAGGTATACGACCGACGGGACCGAACCGACTGAAAAATCACCGAAATGTCCCGACAAGATCAAAATAACCAAACCCTGCACCCTCAAGGTAAAGAGTGTCACCGGGAAGTATTATGCCGCACCGCCAGTTACCAGGGTCTTCAGTGAAGGCAAGTTTCTCGACGGGATTGCTTCGGCTGAAAACCTTAAACCAGGTCTGAAATATTCTTACTATGAGGGAGTATGGGATTCCCTTCCCGATTTTACCGGCCTGAGTGTCAAAAAGAGCGGTGTGTCGGAAAATACCGATTTCAGCTTCGTTATGAGGAAGGACAGCTTCGCTGTTCAATTTGACGGGTACCTGCATATTACTAAAAAGGACCTGTATGATCTCTGGATAACGTCAGATGACGGTTCAAAGCTATGGCTGAACAACGAGCTGATCCTGAGCAATGACGGCCTTCATGCGGCAAGTATGCCGGTGGTCGCGCTTCTTCCCCTCAACCCGGGGTACTATCCGATAACCATAAGGTATTTTGAGAAGAACGGGGATGAGTCATTCACCCTGGGGACTGTTAAAAATGATCAAACGGCGATGCCGGTGCCGAAGGAGATGTTCTTCCATAAGGAATAGGGTGAAGTTGAAGAACTTACACGGATCCCGATAGCTATCGGGACACGGAGGAGACACGGAGAAATTAACTCCGTGATCCTCTGTGTCTTCTTCGTGATCTCTGTGTAACAAGAAATCTTTCCTGGGATTTTGGCCATTGATTCAGTGCGATGGTGTAATAACGGCTGGGTCAGTACCTAATAATTCAGAATGAATGCCCCCATATCTAGTTTTTCAGTGCGCTGCACCTGGGTCCGTTATAAAATGAGATTGTTCTACAGATATTTTAGTGCTACGCACCTGTATTCATTTCTGGCGGCAGAGGACTGAAACAGAACCAAAATTCACAGGTACTGTTGATCATTTAATGCTGATCATCTGTTTCCTGCTCTGGCGGCAGAGCCGCCCAATATCTGTAGCAGAGAAGCTATGAAATATCTGTAGCTGCGTAGCTGCGAAATATTTCCCTGTTCATGGATAGATCCTTAATTATTGACCTCATCACCAGGCATCGTTGAAAAACTCAAACAGATATTCAGATTTAAATTCTACCTCATTTTTCTCCAACAGATTCAGATACTCCTCTTTGAATGACCTGTCTCTGTGATGTTCTTCCTGTGACATGATATAATTAATGACATTCCCAATCTCTAACTTTGAATAAGTAAATGCCCCATACCCTTTTTGCCAGCCAAATCTGAACCTGCTCAACTGTTCTTGCTTAATCCATGAATCTGTGGATGTCTTAATGTTTTCCACCAGATCGGGGATCAATTGATTAACATTATACCCTAAAAGGATATGTATATGGTCAGGCATTGCTCCAACCGCAAGCATCTTATGTTTGCTGTTCTGAACGATGCCAGTAATATACTTTTCCAACTTGTCTTTCCACTCTTTTTTGATTTGAGATTCCCTTTCCCTCACTGCGAATACCAGCTGGAAATAACATTGAGTATATGTATTTGCCATAAATATGATTTTTATATTATTATCCTACACCAGCATATAACATCATAGTCTGTATATTTAGGGTTATTATGGAGGTGGCCTGCCTTTTTCAGGGCTTTCTGAAAACAATGAATTTATGCAGCTTGTTATCAAAGAGATTTTCCTCATGTTGGACCGAAATGTAACTCTGGTAAAAAAGGTAAGATAAATGATACCGGGGCCAAAAGATATCATCACCGTCTCCCGCTACCTTAAGGAAGAGATCAACCGCGGGTTGCCCGGCACGGATGTTCAGTGGCAGATGGCTTCCTCCGACAGGATGGCGAAGGATTTTCCAAGGGTGCCGGGGAAAGATGTCACTACAGCTGCAGTCCTCATTCTGCTGTATCCTTACATGAATTCCATCTATACTGTCTTCATGCAGCGGCCCGAATACAACGGGATCCACAGCGGCCAGATAAGCTTCCCCGGGGGGCGGATGGAAATTTCCGACAAGGATATTGTCCGGACGGCGCTCAGGGAGGCAAACGAAGAGATTGGCACTGATCCCTCGCGAATAAGTGTACTTGATACACTTACACCATTGTTCATACCCGTAAGCAACATGCTGGTAACGCCGGTGGTATCCTGGTCCCCGGATAGGCCGCAATTCACCCGCCAGCCGGAGGAGGTTGTCTTCCTGATTGAAGCTGACATCACAAAGTTTCTGTCCGGCTCAATCGTAAAAACCAGGCCGCTGGAGGTCAGAGGTCAAACGATGGAGGTAAGATACTTTGACTATGACGGTCACGTGATATGGGGCGCGACCGCAATGATGCTCAACGAATTGCTGGAAATCTTCAGGCGGGGGAAGATTCTCTGACCCCTCTGTGCCTCCTCTGTGAAAGGCTTGCCCCCTTGCTCCCTCAAGGGGGTTTTAAGAAGTCCCCTTCAGGGGATTTAGGGGCGCATTCACACGGAGATCAGGGAATAATGTTCTTGTAATGCTGGTACCTGCCGAGTACCTGGTTGACAAATGCCACCGATTCCTTCCCTTTGAAAAACCCGTTCTTTACCACGGAATCATTAAAGTATTTCGGGTCGGACTTCTTTTGCAGCCAGACCTCCACATTATTCTCCCATTTTGTAGGATCGTTGCCATTCTTCTCCGCAAGCTTCATGGCATCAAGGACATGTCCCGGACCGGCATTGTAGGCGGCAAGGATGAAATGTGTCAGCTCGTCCTTGTCAGGCACCTTGGGATCGAAGATCGAATGAAGCCATTTGATGTATTCTGTTCCGGCCTTTATGTTGTTACGAGGTGAGGCGGTTATGTCGATGCCAAAATGCTTTCCGGTTTCAGGCATTACCTGCATCAGGCCGTAAGCGCCCCTCCTGGACTGGACATCGGGGATAAACCTTGATTCCTGGCAAATCAGGGATGCAAGAAGCCTCCAGTCCCAGCTTATGCTCACACTGTAAAGCTTTATAATATCGTCCCATTGTGAAACCCTGCCGGAGTTCAGGGAATAAGAGTCGCTCTTCATAATGTCCGCGGAGCGCGAATTCCTGAAGTATTTATCATATAATACAGCATACATATCAGTCTTCCGGAAAGTCGTGAGCCACTGGTCAAACTCCTTCTGAAACTGAGCGGAGTGCTCCTTCCTTATCGCCCAGGAATATGACTGTTCTTCGGTGACCGGCGTCGAAACATCGAGATCCGGATATGAAGCGGAGCTGACTTTTGCCATATTCTCATCACATATCGCAAAGTCAATCTCTCCCGTTTCCACCAGGTCAGTAAGAATATCCGATTCATAAGGCACTTTTACCACGGTTATATTCCCTGCGGCAGACCCTGATGCGGATCCTGGAACAAGCTGTATCTCTGAGCCTTCCTCAATATAAACACTCCTGCCGGTAAGTCCTTCCCTGTTTCTGACCAGCATGCTTTCAATCGCAGAAGCATTCATTTTCTTCCAGTTCCTGGGTTTTCTCTGTATCAGCACCTGCCTGGTCTCGCCTACCGGGGCTGTGCGGTGGTATTGGTCCACCTCCCCGGGAGCAAAGGTTATACTGGATGCAATAATATCAGCTTCGCCGTCATTTAACATTTTGACAGCCTCCTGAAGATGTGTTTCCGTAATAATATCGAGGCCGATCCCGAGATGGGCCGTAAATGCTTTCAGGATATCAAAGGTAAAGCCCATCGGCTCCCCTTTATAGACAAAATAATTGGCTGAGTTAAAATCTGTTATAGCCACCAGTCTCCCCCTTGCCCTTATCGAGTCAAGATCGAGGGATACGCATTCGGTTTTATGCCAGTTTCTGAGATTTCCGGTGCATGAAGTTAAAAGGGCACCGGTTGCCAATAAAAGGAATAGTAATTTTTTTACCAAACGAATCTTTTTTGTTGTACCTAACCTAAACCAGGCGCAAAGATACAACAATTTTTTCAATCATAAAAGGTCCATGCAATGCCGTACCGGAACATTCTGACATTCATCGGGTAACCTGGAACCTGGAGATAGTTGTACCCTGAGTAGCCGGAGTTGAGGTGATCGAACGACAGGAAGATCCTTGTCCGCTTAAGCTTGACATTAAGAAAGACATTGATGTACGGATAATCACCTGCCGTATAATCATACTGCCTGTAGAACCGGCCTGTTGCAGCCATATATGCGTAAGGATGATAAGGCGTATTGTAAATGATCTCCGCACCCAGCTGCGTACTCAGCCTCCCGTTCGTCTGTTTGAATTTGAAAGTATGGTCAAAGAACCCTGTCGATCTTACCGAGACCAGGGGTAAATCGAGTATTTCCGTGTTGCTGCTTTTTTGCACAAGGAGGTCTGTCGTAAGGTGGAATTTCCAGGCCCTCAGGTCCTTTTTTGCATAGATTGACGCCACCGACAATCCGCCAGAATGCTGAACCGGCAGTGCCAGTGTATCGAAATCGGTGTAGTTGTCAATAATCGCATAGTTGAACCTGATCTCGGCATTCCGGCCAGGGTAGGAAAACTGCGTACCCACATCGATCCTGAATTCCTTGCTGAGGCTGGTCTGCCATTCGATATTGTTCCCTCCCCACTGGTTCATCCAGAATGACGGCTGCCGGTTCCTCACCGACCCGGTAATATTCCAGACAGCCTGCCCCTTCTTCCAGTCAAACAATTTGGTAATTATCCCCGACAGGTCAAAATCCCCGGCTTTGTAACCGGTAAAATAGAGCTCCCCGGTTACTTCCCAGTTAAACTTATTCCCGATATTGTTGAACAGCTTTCCCAAAAGGGCATTGTTGTTGCGGTGCCATGCCAGGGTATCGGCGAAGAGTGTGTCGTGGGTTGGTACTATCTGGCTGTATCTGAAAAGCTCATTTCTTATGCCGATGCCGCCTCCAAGCCTGAATTTTCTCGAGGGATCGGTAGTGAAGTCAAACCGGATTGTATTCTGAATGCTTTGCTGGGTAAGCGAATCAAACGTTTTGGACTTGCTTATGTAGGTCGTGTCATAGAATCCCGATTTGGGCGACAGGTCGCTGTAGGTCCTCTTATTTCCATCAAAGGTGAAAATATGCGAAAATGTTCCGCTAAGCCTGAAATGTTTTTGCTTAGCGTCCTTTGATGTATCCACGGCTGCAGTCCCGCCGGCACCGATAGTATAACGCTGGACCAGCATGATATTCCTGTTCTTCAGAATGTCCTGGGCATTGTTCAGTCCGCCAAGCCTGGTGGCAATTTCCGACGGGCTCAGCTCTTTCATCTGGGCAAGGTCGGTGATGCCTCCGTTTTCATTGGCCGTCAGGTTATTGATCGCTGCAGCCACGTAGAATTTATATTTATCTCCCGTATAAGAGGAGTAGATTGTGAAATCCTTATCAGTCGACTGCTGGTACTTATACTGCCCCAGGCTGTAATTGACGTCGAAGATGAGCCCGAAATTAAGGTACCTGTTGATGTTCTGGGAGTGACGTACCCTGAAAGTCTGTTCAGCCGTCTCCCTTGCGCCCCCATAGGTCCATAGAAGCTCCGTAAAGGGGACCTGGGTGTTCATGAACACATATCTCCCGGGCTGCCAGATGAATGGATAGAAATACCAGTAAAGGAACTTATCAGGATCGGTGCTCCTGTCAAAGAAATTCAGCTGGTAGAACGGGAGGCCGTAATTCCCAAGGGTTGCATTGAAGGGGGAATACCTGTCTGCAATCCGGTAATGGTTGAAAAGTGAAAAGGTAGTATCGAATGGCAGGGTGACCTCTTCGGTGAAGTCGCGGGAGAGATTCCATTCCCTTACGATCCTGTGCTTTATGGTGTCCTGTTTCTGGGAAAACAATAATGACGGCAGGAAAACCAGGATAGCCAATATCGGGACACATCGCTTCATCAGCGGCAAATATAGAAAATAAGAAGGATTTTCAGGGCAGCAAATTACCTGATTTGATTACACTGAGGAAATGCAGGAGTGGTCCGCAGAGTACCCTGTCTAAGAATCCGAATCAGCGAGGGTCCGCCCCATGCCCACTGAAGGGGGTATTAATGCACTTGATTTAGGCCCCCCCTCTCAGGGGGGTTGGGGGGCAGCTTTAAGAGTTCCCCTGATCAGTCTACATTATCGTTAAGGTAAGCATTGTTCTCCCTCAGCATCGGCTCCTTGTTGTCGTCGGATGAGAGCGTGAACTTCGACACCTTGCTTTCGCTGTCCTTGCCTTTGGGGCCCAGCGGCATGTTCCTTCTGATGTATGCAGGGACATCCTCAAAAGTATCGATGTTTTCCTTCATTGTCTTGCTCGAAAGTCCCTCCTTCTTCAGGACATTCTGCATGTGCTTCACTTTCAGGAGTGTCGTTTCGGGTTTTTCCTTTTCCTCATCCTCCTCATCAACCTTCCTGCTCCTGAGCTCATGTATCTCGTCGGACTTTTCGAAGTTGAATTCAAATTCACCCTGCATTTCTTCATCAACACTCGATATGACAGATCTGGATTTCCTGTCGTGGACCGTAAAGAGCTCCTCCCCTTTTTCGGGGATAACATGAGGCGGAACCGGATTATTGACCGTCAGGAGTTCCACGGTCTTAGGCTTTGTATGCTTGTAAGGCGTAAAAATGCTGTTGGCAGGAAACCCGGTGGCAATGACTGTCACGCTTATCTTGTCATTGAGTGATTCATCCTGCGACAATCCCCTGATGATCAATGCATCTTCCGAGGCAGTCTCGTACATATAGTCGGTTATTTCGCCCAGCTCATCCATTGTGAGCTCATTCGTCCCGGTCCCTGAGGAGATGTTTATCAGGATGCTCCTTGCCCCCGTGATATCGTTCGAATTGAGAAGCGGGGATGCAAGCGCATTTTCGATTGCTTCGAGCGCCCTGTTTTCCCCGGAGGCGGAACCCATACCCATTATTGCCACCCCAGAGTCCTTCATCACTGTCTCTACATCTGCAAAATCCACATTGATATACCCGGCCACTGTTATTATCTCCGCGATTCCTTTCACTGCGGTTGTAAGGATATCATCAGCCTTAGCGAAGGCAGTGGAGACGCCCTGGTCGCCATAGATCTCCCTCAGCTTTTCATTGTTGATGACAAGCAATGAATCGACATGGTCCTTCAGCTCATTCAGCCCGTCGATCGCATACCTTATCCTGATCCTGCCTTCCGATTTAAAGGGGATCGTCACCACGGCGATCGTAAGAAGTCCGGCATCCTTGCATGCTTTGGCTATTTCGGGAATTGCACCGGTGCCTGTTCCGCCACCCATACCTGTGGTCAGAAACACCATCTTTGTGTTTCCCGAGAGGACATCCATTACATCGCGGATATTCTCCGCAGCAGCTTGGCGGCCCACCTCCGGCTTACTCCCGGCGCCGCGGCCCTCGGTTATTGACTGTCCGATCTGTATCTTAAGCGGAACCGGGCTCTTTACCAGTGCCTGATGATCGGTATTGCAGATAATGAAATTGACATCCTTTATGCCTTTGGCGAACATATGATTCACAGCGTTGCAGCCACCGCCGCCTATGCCAATGACCTTAATGATCGATGATCTTTCAACAGGCAGTTCAAAATTCATTAAATCGTCTGTCATGTTCTTGATTTTAAATAATTTACAAACAGCTTCAGAATACCGTCACTATAACTTTGATTACTTGATCGGAGAATCCTCCACCTCAAACATGCCTGAGATCATGTTCCTGATCCGGTCGGCAAGGGTTACCTTACTGGTGGAAGGAGAAGCCTCGGCTCCTTCATAAACCTCCTCTTCAACTTCTTCCTCTTCGGCTTTCGGAATGACCTTCTTCTTCGGCTTTACAAAATCATCGGAATGGGCAGCATTGAATGATTTCTTATATGTCTCAAGATGTTCGAAGCCTCTCATGATCAGCCCTACACTTGTGGCGTACATCGGGTCATTGATCTCGTTCCTGGACGATCCTGCCAGGTTCTCGTTGGGATAACCGATCCTGACGTCCATGGCTGTTTTGAACTTCATAAGCTGCGGCAGGTGCTTGAGCAGGGCTCCGCCGCCTGTGATGACAATCCCTGCAGCGAGCTTTTCGGAATATCCTGAATTCTGGATCTCGAAATTGACTATGTCAATTATCTCCTCCATGCGTGACTGGATGATATATGCCAGGCTCTTGAAAGAGATCTCCTTGGGCTCCCTGCCTCCGATGCCCGGGATTGAAACGACCTTGTCTTCCGGCGCGATATCGCCAAGGGCCGAGCCGTACTGGATCTTCAGCTGTTCGGCATGACGCTGGAGGATGGAGCAGCCTTCCTTTATATCCTTGGTCACAACGTTCCCTCCGAAAGGGATCACTGCGGTGTGCCGGATAATATTATCATAGTAGATTGCCAGGTCGGTGGTTCCCCCTCCGATGTCGACAAGGGCCACCCCTGCTTCCTTTTCATCCTCGGTAAGGACTGCATCGGCGGAAGCCAGAGGCTCAAGGATCATATCCTTGACGCTAAGGTCGGCCCTCCTGATGCACTTTTCAATATTCTTGGCTGCGGCGACCTGTCCGATGACTATGTGGAAATTGGCCTCGAGACGCCTTCCGCAGATTCCGATCGGGCTTTTGATCCCGGTTTCGTTGTCGACAATGAACATCTGGGGGATCACATGGATGATCTCTTCCCCGATATCGACATGAATCTTGTACATATCCTCGATCAATCTGAAGACTTCTTCCTTTTTTATCTCGTCTTCAAACTGGTCGCGCATAATGTATCCCCTGGTCTTGAGGCTCTTGATGTGCTGGCCTGCAATGCCGACGAAGACTTCGGCAAAGGAGATGCCCGACCGTGCCTGAACATCCTCGACTGTCTTCTGGATCGCATTGACAGTTTCTTCGATGTTGAGCACAACTCCTCTCTTGACTCCCTTCGAGGGAGCCTTGCTAAGTCCGAGTATTTCGATCTTTCCGCTCTCGTCCTTAGTTCCGACAATTGCCACGATTTTCGTGGTGCCTATGTCGATTGCTGCAACGTACTGTTCCTTTTTGTTCATAGTGTGGTATGGTTATCCTGATTATCTTTTTTTACAAACTATCTGGTCCCTGTATGCTATATTAATCACTGAATACTTGTTCCATCCTACCTCAGGCAGAACCTTGTCATAAAATGCCCTCAGGTTTCTCAGCTTCCCTTCAAAATCCTCAGCCGATCCAATGTGGATAAGATGATTTCCGACCCTTGGCACCAGATCTATCTCATTCCTCGAATCCACATATATCTGGTCGATCTGGGCCGACCAGAATTCATTGCCATTAATGTACCTGACCAGAGGATAGATATCTTTCAAAATTGAATTATGGATACTGGTATCAAGGACGCTGACTCCGTTGAGCATCGTCTGTGTAATTGTGATGTTACCTCCGGCGATATGAAGCCTCGGCGTGTAGAGGTTCCTGTTCCTCACCACGACCCCTTCCGAATCCATGAAGAAGTCCCCTCCTGAATCCGGAATGATCCTCATTATCGGGTTTCTCTGATCGGCATAAACATGCAGGGTGCCGTCGATCGACATGAAAACCTCCGCGTGCTTAAGCTCCCGGTATTTTTCTATGCTGCTCTCAATATCGGCAAGCCTTATGTCCTTGACAGGCTTTCCAACTATATTTCCGTTTGAGTTCGTTATAGAGTTCCTGATCTCTCTTCTGGTGACATAATGATACCTGGCTGAATCGGCAATCGTGATCTTTATCCCCTTGCACGGACGGGAATATGAATAATGGGCATAGAATGCAGGTATCGTCAGCAGGTACAGCGCCGGTATGAGCAATAATATCCTGGCAAGCCTCTTCATCGCCCTGCCTCCCTCTTAAGTTTTTCCTCAATCGGGCCGACAAGCCTGTCTATATCCCCGGCTCCGATGGTCAGCAGGACATCAAGCTTCCTGACGTCGAGGCTGTCAAGCACCTCGTCCATCATGAGCATCCGTTTGTTCTGCAGCTTCATCCTGTCAAAAATGATCCCTGAAGTAATCCCCGGGATAGGCTTTTCCCTGGCAGGATAGACCGGAAGCAGGATCGCTTCATCGAGCTCGTCGAGTATTGCGGCGAAACCTTCTGCATGATCGCGCGTCCGTGTGAAAAGGTGCGGCT
>DCFQ01000026.1 GCA_002319915.1 Bacteroidales bacterium UBA1800
GCAAATAGCCCGAGGGTCAAATATCCCTAGGGGCAAATATCCCTAGGGGCAAATATCCCTAGGGGCAATGATCCCTAGGGGCAATTATCCCTAGGAACAATTATCCCTATATGCGATACATGAATTTATAGATCAGGAATTTATGAAACACAAAAAGTGAATTTTCGGCTGGTTTGCTTGTCGGCTACATTGGTTTTTAGAAATACGTCAGACAAGCAGACTAGCAGTCCAACAGACCAGAATACCAGCCCTCCGACCTCAATAAAGCCTTTCCCCCAGGGCTGCCTTCAGCCTGTAGACACTGGCAGAATAGTCAATTTTTGCCTTGAGTAGCATCAACCGGCTTTCGGATACTGATGTGTTGGTATCAAGGAGTTCCAGGTTGGTGATCACACCTGCCTTAAAGCTGGTCTCTGCCAGCGAATAAGCTTTGAGGGCCTGGTCAAGCTGAAGAGTGAACTGAACAACCTTCTGCCTGGCTGACTCCAGGTAAGATTGTGCCTCCTGAACCTCCGAGGTTATGTTTCTCCTGGTACTTTCAGCATCGTACTCCGAGCTGTTGATCGCAGATTTTGCCTGAAGAAGATTGTACTTGGTCTTCATCCCGTCAAAGATCGGAATGGAAAAGCCCACACCTGCCGAGTAGTTTGGTCGTAACTGATTGAGGTTTGGATAATATCCATTCTTAGCCCCGCCTGTAACTGACAGGCTGAAAAGAGGCCTGTTGAGTGTCCTGATCAGATCATATCTCAATCCGGCAATAGCGGTTCTTTCCTTGCTCATAAGCATCTCATCGCGGTTTCGCAGGGCAAAAGCCTGCAATGAGTCCTTGTCTGCCGCCGGTGGTGTAACATTTAGTTCTTCCCTGACAACGGCCTTAAGTTCCTCTTTCCCGAGCAGCGATCCAAGGTAAGCGCGCTGGACATCAAGTGAGGAGAGGATATCGACTTTCTGGCTCTCTGTCGTTGAGATCCTTACTTCGGTAGTCAGTATCTGATAATCAGTAGCAGATCCTGTGGCTTTCATAGTCTTCACATATCTGAGATGCTCCTCAAGAGTAGCCAGTTGTTCATCCTTAATCCTGGCTGCCTGCTGAAGATAGGCTATGGTATAAAAGCTGTTCACAGCGGCCATTGACATTTTCTGTTTAACCTGCTCAAGTGTCTGACCGCCCAGGACCTTGTTCTCCTTTTCGATTGCAACACTTTGTCTTGTCCTTCCAAAATCATAAATGAGCTGCCTGTAGTTGACGGAGCCTGTATAATTATTATCCGGGTAAAGCTGGACAGTCCCTATCTCAGGTATAGTGAACTTCAGAACTGGTCCGATGTTTGCAAAGCTGGCTGAAGCATCGACTTGCGGATAATACCCTGTCCGGGCCAGTCCGATCCTGGCGTCGGCATTATTCAGTGCTTCTTCGGCACCCTTGATTGTCGGATGATTTTTAACAATCTCTTCTATAATATATTTCAGTGTAAGGGAATCACTGACAATTGCTTTCCCTTGATCCTGATTCTCCTGGCAACTGGAAACCTTTCCATAAACCGACAACAGGATTAGAATGGCAGAAATTACCAATATCTTGACTATTTTATTCATGAACTCCGAGTTTTTCAATTTTGGATTTTCTTGTATGCATAAACAGTATCGGGATACCACCAACCAGGGTAATGATTGCCGCCAACAGGAAGTCGTCATTGATCCCCTCTATATAAGCCTGCTTCCCGATATTCGAAACAATCGCCGATGGGGAATAGGTCGCTGCACCGGCAGGGGACATTCCGGCAGTGTGCTGAAGCTGGAACCTGATCCTGTCTGAAGTGATCTGGTAAGTTTGTGATTTTGCATTCAGGGCTGACCCGTACTGCTGATTGTGGAATATTGTCCTGGTTGTGAGCATCGTTGCAAGTATTGCCACCCCCAGGCTCCCGCCAAGCTGGCGGACCGAGTTGGATATGCCGGAGGCCTGGGCCATTTTTTGCTTTGATATTTCACTGATGGAGACAGTGTTGAGTGCTGTGAATGCAAGCCCCATTCCAAAGCCCCTGACATACAAGGAGATCATTATGGCCTTCATTTCACTGAGGAAAGAGAGCTTCGAATTCAGATAAAAACTGAACGCGGTAAGCAATATCCCAAGCATTATAGGGATCTTGGGATTTATCCTGTCAGAGATCCTTCCAGAAAACGGGGCTACAAATCCCTGTATAATACCGACCGGTATGAACACCGAACCTGCCTGGAGGGCGGTATAGCCCATTGAATTCTGGAGATAGACCGGCAGCAGGAAGGTACTTCCGAACATTCCCATGCTGAAAAACACCATCATTATTATTGCCAGGCCGAAATTGTGGTTTCCCAGCAGCCTGAGATCAATTATTGGATCTTCCGCAAGGAATTCTGCAGTAATAAAGACGGCAAGTGCAATTAGGGAAATGGCTGCACAAAGCAAAATGTATGGAGCATGCCAGCCTGACGAATTTGTAGCTGCTGTGGTCTCAGACAAGGCATATAGTGTAAGCGGAAGGAAAATTGTGATAGATATGAATCCCACCATGTCAAATTTCCTTCTTGTCGGATGCTTGTACTCAGTCTGGATGATAATAGTGAACAGCATTGCAATTATTCCGATCGGAATATTCAGACCGAAGATCAGCTGCCAGTTGAAATTATCGATAATGAATCCTCCCAGAGTGGGGCCAAATGAAATGGACGCCGCAGCCGAGATCCCCCAGAATCCCAGTGCAAGGCCCCTTTGCTTTGCAGGAAATTCCCTGGTAATAATTGCCATGCCGAGCGGCTGGAGAGTTCCTGCACCCAATCCCTGGACTATCCTAGACACTATCAGCATATTCTCGTTTGAGGAGAGGCTGCACATGAATGATCCAAGAGTGAATCCCAAAAGGCCAAGGAAATACATCCTTTTAAATCCGAACCTGTCAGCGAGCCAGCCTGAAGTAGGAAGCATCACCGCCATTGCAAGCATATATGCAGTTATGATCCACTGCACCTTATCAAGCCCTATGCCGAACGATGCCATGATCTTTGGAAGTCCGGTGTTGACTACCGTACCATCGAGCACAGCCATAAATGTCCCGAACATTATATTCCCCAGGAGAAGCCATTTATATCTCTTGTGCCTCGGATGGAAGACCGAATCAGGTTTCCTCAGGAGGTTCCGGATCCTGTGTGAGGGTGTTCTGCCTCTTTGCATCGTTATTTCTTTGCAATCTTGACAACTGCCGACATTCCGGTAAGGATGTTGAAGTCTGAAACTGGTTTCCCGTTATCGGCAGAATCAATGGAGATCCTGATTGGTATCCTCTGTGTTACCTTAGTAAAATTGCCTGAAGCATTGTTGGCAGGGATTAGTGAAAAGACCGAAGCTGTGCTTGATCCCATCAGGTACACTTTTCCATAGAACCTGACGCGCGGAAACGCATCTATTGAAAGCCTGACATTCTGCCCGTCGTGGATCTCGGCAATTTTTGTCTCTTCAAGAAATGCCGAAATCCATTTTTCCTTATCATCTGTGACTGTGAATACCGACTGTCCCGGCTGGATCACATCTCCCGGAAGGAGCCAACGCCTCGAAATGATACCGTCGGACGGACAATATAATTTGACGTTCCTGAGTTGAGTTTCAATCACATTAACCTGGGCATCAGCGGTGGATGCAGCAGCAGCTGCCGACTTCACTGATGCTCTGGATACGCTTAACATGGCTTTTGAAGCATTCACCTGTGCCGATGCTGCCTCAAAGGCTTTTTTCATATGATCGAACTGCTCCTGGGTAATTACGCCGCCTTCAAGCTGCGCCTTTGCCCGGTCGAAGTCATCCTTTGCCCGTTCATGATTTATTTCGACGACTTTCAGTCCGGCTTCATCTGACGCAAGCTTCGATTCTGACTGGCTTACATTCGTCAGGGCCTGCGCCTTCAGGGCAATTGCCTGGTTCTTCTGGGCCAGGAGGTCTGAACTGTCAAGCACCGCCAGAAGCTGCCCCCTGACCACCCTGTCACCCTCCTGGGCGTAAACTGCAGCTATCCTGCCGAGAATTTTGGAGCTTACCGTAATATTATCTGCATCCACGTGAGCATCGTCAGTGGAGATGAATGTGGAGTAATCCTTGTACCAATACCAGGCTCCAACCAGAACGGCAATAATCACAAGCGCCAGTGGAACATAAACCCTGAATTTTTTTTTCTTTGAATCTGCTGCCATCTTAAAAAATATTAAAAACTTCTATAGTTATTTATACATCAATCCTTTAATAAATATTTCTGTAATATCATTCACCTTATCGGAGAGGGCCCTGAATTCAGAATCTTCGATAACAAGAAGGTCCTTTTCAGAAATGAAGGCGCTTCGCAGTCCCCTCAGAAGATCAAGATAAAGTGACGCAACCTTTGATACGTCGTCAATATTGAATTTGTTCGCCTGTATTCCGTTTTCAAGAATTCGGATGACAATTTTCATTTCTTCGTCACGAAAACGCTTTACCGAATTGGCAATAAGTGGCTTAAGGCTAGAGAGCAAAGTCAGTCTGATCCTGCTTAGATTCATAAGCTTCCTGAAATAGGAGAGCCTGGTGAGTGCATATTTCCGAAGGCTCTCGGCCGGATCAGGTATATTTAAAATGTCTTTCTCAAGGATTCTGAGGAATTCGGATTGTTCCTTTGAAATGACGCTTTTATATAGACTTTCCTTATCAGGAAAATAATAATACAGTGCCGCTTTCGAAATCCTGAGATCATTTGCTATCTCCCTCATTGAGGTCTTTTCAACGCCGTAGAGGCCAAACCATTTCTGGGCAGTGGTGACTATCGTTTCTGCCTTGTCTTCCCGGTGACGTTCTTCGGTTCTCAATCCGTGTAAATTTTGGCCGCAAATATACAATACCAATCTGACCATTTTGTTTAAAAAGTCAGATTATTTTGTAAAATATATCAACAGTGAGTGGAAAGAGAGGTTCGTCTAGCGGTTGTTTGGTTTGCTGGTTTGCTTTGCCTGCTGGTTTTCGAAAACCAAATTGGCAGACCAGGAGACCAGGAGACCGGCAGACAATTCACTTATTAAGCTTCATATATCACTGATCTACAGGTTTACATGTCCCAAATAGGGATATTTGCCCTAGGGATATTTGCCCCTATGGGTAAATGCACATAGGTGTAAATCCCAATATGTGCAAATGCATCTATGCGGTTTTCCCCTCAATCCAGACTCACAACTCACGCCTGACGCCTCCCAACCACCACCCAAAAACATGATTTTTGTCATATTAATATTTTAACGCAATATGAACTATTTGATAATGATTGTTAATATTCAAGGGCCTTATTATTAAATATTTTTAGTTATTCTGTTATTTCTTTTGATATTTTGTTTTGAAAATAAAATATTTCATTATTTTTGGCACCTGCTTTAATACTGATTATAACAAGCATCATATATGTGCGGTATCATTGGAGTATTCGACTTAAAGAAAAATCATGCCGACCTAAGGACAACAGTCCTTAAAATGTCTAAGAAGGTAAGGCACCGCGGACCCGACTGGTCAGGCATATTCGACTGCGACAAGGCAATCCTGGCACATGAACGGCTTTCTATCGTAGATCCCCAGTCGGGACGTCAGCCCCTGTACAGCCGCGACGGCAACCTGATCCTGGCAGTGAATGGCGAAATATACAACCACCAGACGATCAGGAAAAAATATGAGAAGTCATATGAATTCCTTACTCATTCCGACTGCGAGGTGATCCTTCCCCTTTACCGCGATAAAGGACCCGCATTCCTTGAGGAAATGAACGGGATCTTTGCATTCGCCCTTTACGATAAGGAGAAGGACTGCTACCTGATTGCCCGGGATCATATCGGCGTAGTCCCTCTTTACATGGGATGGGACCAGTACGGGAATTTCTTTGTGGCCTCCGAGCTGAAAGCTCTTGAAGGGGTTTGCAACAGGATCCAGGAGTTTCTGCCCGGCCATTACCTCTATAGCCGCGACGGGATAATGAAGAAATGGTACAACCGCGACTGGAGCGATTATGAGGCAGTAAGGGACAAAAAGACTTCCATCAGCGATCTCAGGGAAGCTCTCGAAGCCTCGGTGCACCGGCAACTGATGTCGGATGTCCCCTACGGTGTCCTCCTCTCGGGAGGTCTTGATTCCTCGGTCGTTTCCGCTGTCGCAAAAAAGTTCGCACCACGCAGGATCGAATCGGGAGATAAAGTAGAGGCATGGTGGCCGCAGCTTCATTCGTTCGCTATCGGCCTCGAGGGTTCCCCCGACCTTGCTGCTGCAAGGAAAGTTGCAGCCCATATCGGGACCGTCCACCATGAAATCAACTTCACTGTCGATGAGGGCCTCGATGCAATACGCGATGTGATATATCACATTGAGACTTATGATGTTACAACCGTGCGGGCCTCGACTCCGATGTACCTGATGGCCAGGGTGATAAAATCAATGGGAGTGAAGATGGTCCTGTCAGGGGAGGGTGCCGACGAGATCTTCGGAGGCTATCTCTATTTTCACAAGGCACCGGATCCGCAAGCCTTTCACGATGAAACTGTAAGAAAGCTGGGCAAACTCCACCTGTACGACTGCCTGCGGGCCAATAAATCACTTGCAGCCTGGGGTGTGGAAGGGAGGGTCCCGTTCCTCGACAAGGAGTTCATGGATGTAGCTATGCGCCTGAATCCCGCGGATAAGATGATCGGATCCGGACGTATTGAAAAATGGGTCCTGAGGAAAGCATTTGAAGATTACCTTCCGGCAAGCGTTGCCTGGCGCCAGAAGGAACAGTTTTCAGATGGCGTGGGCTATACCTGGATCGATTCCCTGAAAAATCTGACTGCAAAGGAGATATCGGATGAACAGCTGGCCAATGCAAAGTATAGGTTTCCGATCAACCCGCCCATGTCGAAGGAGGAATATTTCTACAGGTCTATATTTTACGAACATTTCCCGTCCGATTCTGCTGCTTCTTGTGTGCCTTCAGTGCCGTCTGTTGCCTGCAGCACCGCCGAAGCCCTTGCATGGGACCCATCGTTCAGGAACATGATCGATCCCTCAGGCCGAGCGGTGAAAAGTGTCCATGTGGACTCATATAAGTAATAGCTTTCCCACGCGCCTCTGGAAGTTAAGAACTTACACGGAGAACACGGAGGAGTCACGGAGTTTAAGGTAAATTCTTTAATTTAGGCCGGACATATTCCTGTAACCATGGAAAAAGATGACGACCTGGATCTTAAGATCATATTGTGGCTTATACTGTTCCTCCTGTTCGGGATCATAATCATCTTCTGCAAGCCCCAGGACCGGGGTGTGATAATGACCGTTTCCGGTCCGGAATCTCCCGACAGCATAGGTATTACACTTGAACACGAACATGTTTTGGTCGATTTCATCGGTGCTGACAGCACAGGGTATTCGAGGTGGAACAGGGATTCGGTGATCAACAAAATGCTCCCTTTAATTCTTGAGGCAAAAAATAATGGTGTGAGGACTATCATTGAATGCACCCCGGCCTGGCTTGGAAGGGATCCGTTGCTTCTAAAATCGTTGTCAGAACTGTCGGGTATCACATTTCTGACCAATACCGGGTACTATGGGGCAAGGAATAATCTTTTCATTCCAAAAAGCTTTTACAAAGAGGATGCAGGAACGCTCGCTGACAGATGGATCTCCGAATTTGAAAACGGTATTGATGGGACCGGCATTAAACCCGGATTCATCAAGATCGGAGTGGATCCTTCTGATTCCCTTTCTCCTGAGCATGTCAAAATCATCACCGCAGCTGCGCTTACGCATCTCAGGACCGGACTTGTCATAGCTTCGCATACGGGCCCAGACAATCCGGCTTTTGCCCAGCTCAGGATTCTCAGGGAGCTGGGGGTCAGTCCGGAAGCATTCATCTGGGTCCACGCATCAAGGGGAACGCTGGAAGGTAACATCAGGGCCGCAAAAAGCGGGGCGTGGATCTCGCTCGACAAAGTGCACCCTGACTCTAAAGGAGAAGCCATGTCACCCGACAGCATCGGCTGGTACGCCGGCAGAATTCTCGCACTGAAGAAAAACGGGGTTTTGAACAGGATTCTGTTATCACACGATTCAGGCTGGTACGATCCCGCAATACCCGGCGGAGGCAATCCTGACGGTTATACTGCCATCTTCAGATACCTTATTCCGGCTCTTAAATCGAAAGGATTGAGTGACAAGGATATTAATCAGATCCTTGTCGAAAACCCCAAAAAGGCATTCCGGATCGGGATTAGGAAGTTGTAAAAAGAAGGGTAACACAGAGTGACACTGAGAATACACGGAGGAACGCTGAGGTTAAAGGTATCATGCTTTGTGATCCTCTGTGCCTTCTCAGAGCTCTCTGTGTAATTTTTTAGCCTTCAAAATTCCAGCCCCTCACTTACAGCGAGAACCAGTACGAGAACTTGATCAGGAATACATTGTTCGCACTTGAGCTGAATAATGATCTCAGGTCATTTCCATAGGAGAAGGCACCTCCGTTCGTGTTGGCGTCAGTCCGGCCCTGTGACCAAACAAGGTAAAGCGTTGAGCCCGGCAGATACTCCCACCTGATCACCAGATTCGATCTGAACTGCCTGAAATTATAATTGGGATCACCGAAGGAATATGCCGACTTGACACTGGAATTATCAGTCACGCTGTAGGTAAGGCTGGCAGGATCATAGGACAGCTCATCGACTGAAAACAGATGGTACCTTTCCGTGTATCGTGCTGCATCAGGCTGTGTCACACGCTTGAACTGATCGAATATACCTGCGGAAATGAATGGCTGCCCATAATATTCTATACTGAGCTCAGGATTGATGGTATAATTCAACCTGAAAGTAATACCAAGAGTTTTTTGTTGCAGCCTTCCAAAGATGTATACAGGATCGACTGACGTTCCGGCAGTTGTAACATACTGCAAATCCTGGTCCTGGATCATGTAATCAGGATCAATTGATATTGAAATGGAATTTGTCGGCTTATAGTTTATTTCGGCATAATATTCATGCCCGGTAAAGCTCTTTGCATCGCCAGAACCGTGGTAATTGCCTATGAAAAATGAAAGCTTCTTTGAATAATCCGACCCCACATTCAGGTTGAAGCTCTGATTTCCCGGCATAATAAATGAGGGCCCTCCACGGAGGAGTGTCGTTGATATCCCCTGGCTCTGCCTGTTGAATTGCCCGTTGATGCGCCACTTGTTCTTAAACTGGGAATTGAAGTTTATGTTAGCGTATGTTGACAGCAACTGTCCGGAGAAATTCCAGTAAACCCAGTAATTGGTGTTTAAATAGAAGTTGTTGAAAATAGCGAATGGATTCCGTATGTAATAAGCCACCCATGTTCCATGATGGATTACATCGGAATATCTCATATAACCTATATCATTGTATTCAAGCCCGGGTGACCGGAGAGCAACGCTTGTTTCAAACTGTAGCTTTTTCTGGCTCGACCTGCCGAACTTAAAAGATGCTCCATACCCGCTCAGCGAGTTGAGAGATGAATCAACTCCCAGGTACCTGGCATCCGGACGCTGATAATACCGTGCCGAGGATGTCTGCGTATTCAGGATTGCCTGCTTCGACCCCCGGACATTGCTGAAGATTGCATTTCCTGCGACGTACCAGGTTCTTTTATTCCAGTTGTGCTGGAAGTCAATCCCTCCGGAATATGCTTCTGAATGAAGAAAATCGAGGGCAGGACTCTCGATGTTTCTGTTCACTGCGGTTACCATTCCCCCGAGGGTCGTCGTTCCTTTGTTAAAATCCTGCTGGACCCGTCCTACAAAATAATTGGTAAACGGCTCCACCGGCTCTTTCCTTCTGATGCCGGCACTGTCTATCAGGGCATTTTCGCGTGAAGTCATGCTTTCCAGTATCCCGACTGACAATCCTTTCTTTGTTTTCCCCGAGACCTTCATGGCACCAAGGATCGTGGTTGCCTCTGGCATCTTAACGTACTCATTGCCGGCCAGCGAGGGATAGTACTGTGGATATCGCCCGATGCGCCGTGAATAGAAAAGATTATCAGAATACATATTGTGAATCACAATTGTCTGGTATGGGTTGAATTCAAAAATGTTTCTGCCTTCAATAAAAAATGGCCGCTTCTCTGAAAAATATGACTCAAATGCGGTGAGGTTGACTTCCGAAGGATCCGCCTCGACCTGGCCGAAATCGGGGTTGATCGTAAAGTCGAGCGTAAAGTCATTTGTAATAGCCACCTTTCCGTCCAGGCCTGCCGATGCTTTGGATAATTTGCCTGTATTAAAGGGGTCACCGGGGGTTTTTGGTGAACGTTCAGTCTTTCCCACCGCATATGGCATTAGCTCGATCTGACGTTTTGGCTTAAGGTTGCTTATACCCTCAAGCTCGCCGAACAGAT
Source organism: Bacteroidales bacterium UBA1800 (assembly GCA_002319915.1). Lineage (GTDB taxonomy): Bacteria > Bacteroidota > Bacteroidia > Bacteroidales > VadinHA17 > LD21. The sequence goes on from DCFQ01000026.1 coordinate 10,418, forward strand.
GGATCAATCCCGGTGACCCCTTGGGGATATACTGCCAGGAAGATCTTTCCTGAAGACGATATACAGCCCGCGTAACCTGCAATCCCCAAACCATTTCAGGCTTTTTGGCAAACCGCAGCTGGCTTAGCGGGATCTTCATCTCAGCGATCCAGCCCTGGCTATCTACCGATGTCTTTAAAAACCATACAGGGTTCCAGTTGTCATCCTCATTGAATCCATCCTGGGTCATGGCTGCATCGCTCTTTTCTCCGGAGGCTGAGGCTGCAAACAGAAAATCAGTCTGCTTGTCATAATAACTGTCGATCTCGACAAAAACCATATCGCCGCTGAAATTGTCACGCCGCTCCATGATTTTCCTGATCTTCATAGGTTCGGTATCGGAACATCTTATCAGGAAATATACATTGTCATTATCATAAAGGACTTTAAATGAAGTCTGCTGTGTAGGCGGTTTGTTCTCTGCCGGCTGTGTCTGAGTGAAATTCGCGGTCCATTCGACCTGGCTCCAGCATTCGTCGATCCCAAGCCCGTCAATCAGCGGTGCAGATTTCGCGAAAGCTGTCCGGTATGTTCTTTTGGCAATGGTGGAATCTGCATCTTTAGAAAAAGCCGAATCGCAGAACATAACCAGTGTGATGATAAGGACAATTTTGGATAACGTACTGATCTTCATTAAAAAGGAATTTTAATGTTTCTTTTGCATGGTTTAATACCCTAATAACGATCGGGGAGGAACATGGTTACAGATTCCCGGATAAAGACTCCTGAAAATTTTTTTTGCTGCTCAGGGTAATGAATTTTACCCGGGAATCCCGCTAATTTGATTTCCTGAAAAAGATATCACCGCTTATGGTCTCAAGCTTTATGTGATCACCTCCTTTATTCAATCGTTCCTCGATCTTTGAAGGTATTCCTCCATGTTTCCCGTGCATTTCGAGATCGAGATTGGAGTACATCGTTCCCGAGATGGTTGAAAAGTCAATATCCGCCGATTTGTTTGCCGGTACAGCCAAGTCGATGTAGCCGCTGATCGATTTGACATTCATCTGTGTGGTTTTGCCCGTAATGATTACATTCGCATCGATAGTCTCTACAGTAAACCTTGTGTTTTCAGGCATGAAGACCTGGAAGTAAATGCTCGATTCGGTGCAATGGTTCTTTCGTCCCTTGAAATAACCCTCCCTGAATCCTGTCTTTACGGTCAGGGTCTTCCCAGATTCATCAAATGCGGTTTCATATGCCTCATTGTCCTTATTGTCATTCACATCGACAGAGCCCTTTACATAGACTTCATTCCTGTTCCATGTCTGGATCATGATGGAATCGGCGATCTGAATATTGAGTGCAACTGACTCTTTACCAGTGAAGTTCATATGCTTCTCTATAATCTGCTGTGCCTGCATAGTGGTAAAGCATAACCACAATACAACTAAAATTGTACTCTTTTTCATTTCAGTAAGTTTTAGAATTATCCCTGCCGTGAGAATCAGGGAAGGGTTAAATTCCCTTCCTCAGATAGATATTGCCACTCACGGTTCCTACCGTAAATTTGAAGCCCCCGCCATTCAGGGAATAGTTCATTTCATTTCCGCCAATCCGTTTCAGGTCCTTCTGGGTTTGAGAGAAGTCGAAGTCAGAGTAAAATGCACCGGTCACTGTCCTCAATTCAAGGTCAACTGCTGTTTTGACCGGAAGCGTAATGTCGATGTCACCGCTTACTGAATTCACCGACGTGGCTTTGGCTGCGCTGACCGAACTGTAGGTGATGTTGATGTCGCCGCTGATGGTCGACAATACGACTGGGCCTGATATGTTCTTCAAATTAATATCATGACAGCTGTTAATATCGATCTCATTCTTCATTCCTGTGATCGTGATATCATTTGAGCGCTCGCAACCACTGGACATCTCAAGTGACAGATTTTCAGGCACTTTTATCTTATACTCTGCATCCTGAGTGAATGGCACCAGGCAGGTTATCTTAACAAGATTATCAGATTTCAGGACTTCCAGACCGATGCCCGTGTTGTCTGTTCCTCCGGGAAAAATTGGCTTCAACCCCTTTGCTTTCTCCGGTGGCTCAAACCTTCCGGAGTTGGAAGTAATCACGATTTCCGTTCCGTTGTACCCTTCCACGGGCAGCTGCCCGCTGAAGTCCTTCAGGACGAGCCGTGTATCCTTCGGATTTTGAACTGCAAGCTTATATTCCTGGGCAGATGCCACGCCGGTTATCATTAAAACCGGCATCATAAGTAAAATTGTTCTGATAGTTTTCATAATTGTCTGATTTAGATTTTTTTTGGTTAATTAATCCAGGCAAACCCGGTATCTGCCCTGATCTATCTGCAATTGAATTCAATTCTGGCATTCGAAACTCAAATAAGGTCCCTTAAGCTGTTTTGCGCTACCGCACGTACTTCCTTGATAGTGCTCTTGCTGGCAATAATTTCCTGCACCGGCCTCAAAGCGCTCTTGACCCTGTACTCTGCAAGAATGTTAATAAGTGAAACCTGCAGGATTGGTTCAGTCTGGAGCGACAGCGATTTCACAAGTGAATCTGACACATCCTTTCTGTAGGCAAACTTCTCAAGAGCATATGCCGCAGCCATTCGCACATTGACGTTCCTGTCGGTATTAAGAGTGCTGACAAGGGCATCAATTACATTCTGATCGGGATCGGATATTTCGTCAGTATACCTGACCGCCTGGATCCTGCCGCTCGATGACTCGTCTTTAAGCATTGTGAACATGGCAGTTTTCCGGAGGATATCCACTTCCGATTTCAGTCCTTCTATTTCCTTCTGCTGCACAGAACCGGTTATGCCTGAATTAAAAAGTACTCCAAAGAAAGTCCCGGCCACCAGAAGCGCTATTCCTGCTGCCACTCTGTATGATGTCTTTTCATACCAGTGCATCCGGAAGCCGGGATTGATTGAGGTAGTCATTTTTTCATTCTTCCGTATCTCATTATGAAGCATATGATAGAAGTTTATCCTGAGCGATGTGTCCGGTTCCGCTACCCCGGCTACCTTGATCCCCTGCAGCATCTCCTGCGTTTCCTTCATTTCATCCAGGCAACTTTCGCAGGTTTCGAGATGCTTTTCAAGTAAAGATGCTTTCCGCGGATCAAGTTTTCCGTCGAGATAGTCAATTATGATTCCTTCGATTTCTTCACATTTCATATCCCTTGCTTTAAATCTGTTTCATGTAAATATGCCTTAATTGCCTGATGGCCCTGTAGACTGCCACTTTTATTGCGGGAACCGACTGATTCACAATCGTTGATATTTCACTGTATTTAAGGCCCTGGAACCGGCTCAGAACGATTATCTCCCGCTGTGAATCATTCAACCCTGCCATCGCAGCATCGAGTCTTTCATAATCTTCCTCCGGAAAGCTTCCTGGTTCATCAATTATATCTGCACTTACGGTCTCCGTCTGCAGGAACAGTTCCCTGTCCTTCTTCAGGCGATTGAAGTGATCAGCGTGAAGGTTCCTGGCAATCTGGTAGATCCATGTCCTAACACTATTCCCTTCCTTATACGAGCTCCTGTATTTCAGCATCCGGTAGAAGAGGTTCTGGGTCAGATCCTGGCTTATATCCCTGCTTAATCCCATCTTAAGGAAGAAATTGAATATCTTAACGTTATATCGCTCGAACAGGAGCGACATAGCGGAAAGATCTCCGTTCTTCACATTCAGCATGATTGATTCATCAGGGATTTCCATCATCTTTTTCAGGGCTTTTCCATATTGATTACCGGCAAAGTTAAGAATGGTTACAGTATCCCGGAGAATTATTTTCTTTACTGAAGTATTATCTGCGGCACGGAGATCACGGAGAAGTCACTGAGGATCACAAAGTTTTATTGCAAAAATTAAAACTATCATAACATATCTTAGTTTAAGCAATTATGTAATATATTGCCATTAACTAGCAACTAGCAACAAGCAACAATGCCTCACAAACTGTCATTAATCGCCATTCCCCTCTCTGTGCTAATGTTATCTGGCTGCGGTAACCACAAAAGAACTCCCGGCTTCAGGCTCATTCCTGCGGAAAAGATTATGTTCAACTCATTCGTCGACTGCAATATGGCCGAGGTATGGATTGGCGATACATTCAGGATCTTCCCCGGAAAATACGGGGAAGACCCGTTATGGGGGAATGCCAGGGATCTCAAATATGCCGATGGCAGGAATTCAATGGATGCCTTCGCCAGGGATTCTTCAGGTTTCAGGGAACCAAAGTTGCCGCCGAATGCAGCCCCGGGTAAAGAAGGGTTGCATGGGGCTGTTTGGTTTGAAACCGTTTACCAGTCTTCATCAGACAGGAGCGGCAATACATTGTATGCTATATATCACAACGAGAATTATCCGACAACCCTTCCGTTCGATTCTGTGACGGGAACAGGATACAGGAATGTGGAGTGGCCCGAAGGAATAAAAGAGCCCGGGAGCCTCGCTGCCGTCTGCCGGATTGGAATAATGAAATCAACTGACGGAGGAAAAAGCTGGGAGAATAAGGGCATTTTCATAGAGGACCCTGACGGGCGAATGATCCGGAATCCATTCAATACCTCGAAGACTTTCGCAGGAGGGGTAGGTGATCCTTCTGCGATTGCAACCGGCGGTTATCTTTACCTGTTCTATGGGGAATATGGTTATCCGGAAACATTCAACAGATCTTCCTACAATCCTGAGACCGAAAGAAAAGGACAGTGCATCAGCATCGCAAGGATCGCGCTCGCTGATCTTGATGCGCCTGAAGGAAAGGCAAGACGATGGGACGGGACCGGATTCAATGCTCCCTTCGACGGACCGGGGTCCCCGGTAAAGAGCCTGCAGATACCCACGGATCAGGGCGGGGGACCGGCATCATCTCCGGCAGCAGGGTTCCACTGGGGTCCGTCGGTCAGCTGGAATTCATACCTCGGCTGCTGGGTAATGCTAATGGCCAGAAGCAAAGGACCCTCCTGGAATGGCAGCCAGGTATTCATTTCCTTCAATATGAACAGGGACTTCAATGATCCTGCCGCCACACAGGATTGGACCAGCCCGGCCTTGCTTTTCGAGAAGCCAGGGTACATTCTCTGGTATCCTTCACTTCAGCCTTTGAACACTCCGGAAGACATCAGCGACAGGAATACCTGCCTGCACCTTGGCAAAAGGGCCAGGCTCTTCATAAAGCATATCGGACCGGGGGATGACCAGTATGCCTCGGAGCATATCATTGAGTTCCTGAAGAACTAGCGAGGAAACCCATCCTCAGCGCGTCAGAACATTAAGAAGTTTTCGATGTCTTACTATTCATGAATCTTTTTAAACTCATTCCATTTTTCATCCTGGCTGCCTTTTCATCACAGGAATTAAAAACAGGAGACACTGTTCCTGACATTAAGCTTGCCGATGTTTACGATCATCAAAAGAGTATGCCTTTCCTTGGTTCAAGGGTCTTCCTCCTTTTATATATTGATCCCGACAGGCAGCATATAATCGACCCCCTGACAAAGGAGCTTGACACCCCGGAAATTGACAGGCTTGATTTTGAAGTTGTTTCGGTCATTGACTGCAAGGACACCTGGATCCCTTTCTGGCTGCTGCAGACGGGCGCCCGGAAGGAACAAAAGCGCCATCCCGAATCCCCAATACTTTTCGACACGGATAATTCCTTGCAGTCCTCATGGAAATTCGGAAACTGCGACAATGAGTCAGTTGTCGTCATCGTCGGAAAAGACTCCCAGGTTGCCTTATTCGGGAAAATGGGCTCCGAAGACGAATGCAGGAATTATGTTCCACAGGTTCTGGCCAAAATCAGGGAGATGACAAAATGAAGAACAGGATATTAAATATACTTTTCCTTTTCATCCTTATACCCGATGCCTTCAGCCAGGAAAGCTTCCTCTCGAGACTATTTTTTCCGGTAACCTTCGGAATAAGTTTCCCGCTCGAGGACGCTGATAAAACCGGAAGGTTCATAACATCTGAGGGGATTGAATACCGCCTTAAAACGAAACTACCGCTCTTCACGAGAATCTCCCTTGACAATCTGTCACTAAACTATTCGATCAGTTCACAAGCAGCCACAAATGTTCTGAAAAGTAAATATGATGCAGCAATTGTTACATTGGGCGGGGGAATAAGGTCTACAAAAGGGGCTCTTAGGGTTTCCGGGTTAGCCCAGGCAGGGGTGATGAATTACAAGTTTCCCATTGTCAGTCTTTTGCCCCCGGGTTATGAGGTGATATACCGGCACCGAAACCAGGTGGCATTTGGACTGGTCGGCTCAGTGGAGTACTATTTCGTCAGGGATTTTGCGGCAGTGATCGAGGGTCATTTCATGTATTCACCATTCCCCGGGACCTTTTGGGGAAAGGATTTCCATTATGCCGGCTTCAGGCTCGGAATAACCGCCGTTCTTTTTTGATCAAAATCCGAACGGACCCGAATACATAAGGGTATTTATTTTATCTTAGCCAATCATCATCCCGTATTCTGAATCATTAACGGCATATAATACCCACTATTCATGAAAAAACTTATTCTTCAGCTGGTTATACTTACGATATTTGCATCATGGTCCGTCAGCCAGGCACAGGAAGCTGCAGATGGCAAGCTCCTAACAATTGACCGGATATTCAATTCCGGTGAATTTTCACAGGGTTGGCTGCCTCCGGTCCAGTGGATAGAAAACGGTGCATCCTATGTCACCATTGAAAAATCGGCAGCGACTCCGGCAGGGCCCGAGCTGGTAAAATACACAGTGGATCCATTCAGCCGGACGCTCTTTGTTCCGTCCTCTTCACTCACTACGGGTCAGAAACCGCTGGGAATCGAAGGTTTTTCCCTTTCTCCCGATGAAAGCAAGGTGCTCTTCTTCACTAACTCCAGCAGGGTTTGGCGGACAAATACAAAGGGAGATTACTGGGTTTATGACATTCCCGGCGGAAAGATGTACCAGATCGGCAAACAATTCAAAGCTTCCTCGCTGATGTTCGCAAAATTCCAGCCGGGGAACAGGTATGTCGCCTATGTCCACGATTTCAATATCTATGCGGAGGATACGCAAACAGGAGCTGTTAAACAATTAACATATGACGGCAACGGAAAGATTATCAACGGAACCTTCGACTGGGTTTATGAGGAGGAATTCGGAATTCGGGACGGCTTCTCATGGAACCCCGACGGTGGCAGCATTGCGTTCTGGCAGCTCGATGCTTCAAAGATCGGCACATTTTACCTCATAAACAATACCGACTCGGTCTACTCAAAGCCCATCCCCATTCAATACCCCAAGGTCGGCCAGGAGCCATCTGCAGCAAGGATCGGGATTGCCAATCTCGCAGACGGAAAGATCAGCTGGATCAGGCTGGAGGGAGGCGAGAAGGAGAATTACATACCCGGGATGCAATGGATAAATCCCGATCTTCTTCTTATCCAACAGATCAACAGGAAGCAAAATCAACTTACAATATGGACATACCAGCCTTCCACAGGCCAGCTTTCAAGGAAATATGTTGAAAAGGAAGAGACCTGGGTCGATATCAATGCCCCTGACCTTACCTCTAGCATGTGGGGCTCGAACGACCTGCGGATCACGGATAACGGCACCTCCTTCCTGAGAATGGCGGAATCCGACGGCTGGAGGCGCGTATTCAAGGTCAATCTGACCTCAGGTGAAAAGAGACTCCTTACACCAGGCAATTTCGATGTTGCATCCATCGAGGGGATATCAAAACAGGAGATCTTTTTCATTGCTTCACCTGATAACAGCACTCAGCGGTATCTTTTCAGCGCCGACCTGAAAGGAAAGGGTACGGTAAAAAGGCTCACACCGCCACTTTACAGCGGCGTTAATACATATAATATCTCACCGGACGGAAGATATGCGGTTCATTCACATCTGAGTACCACTGAGCCTAGAACATCCAGCCTCATCACTCTTCCCGGTCATAAGATCCTGAGAATTCTTTCCGACAACCATGCCTTCAAACAGAAACTGCAGTCACTTGCCATTCCTGAGATCAGGTTTTTCAAGGTGACAACGGAAGACGGGATTGAGATGGATGTCAGGATGATAATGCCACTGAATTTCGATCCGTCTCAAAAATACCCGTTGCTCCTTAACGTCTACGGGGAGCCGTGGGGTCAGAATGCCACCGACACACAGGTGGGACTGTACAATATCATGCTGGCACAAAAGGGCTATGTGGTTGTGGATATGGATCCCCGCGGGACTCCCTGCCTGAAAGGGACCTCATGGCGGAAAAGCGTTTACAGGAAAATCGGCATTGTAAATGTCAGGGACCAGGCGTTGGGTGCAAAGGAGGTTTTCAAGCTTAGCTTTATCGACAAAGAACGGACCGCTGTGTGGGGCTGGAGCGGCGGTGGATCAATGACACTGAACCTGATGTTCCAGTACCCCGGGTTGTTCAGGACAGGAATGGCGGTTGCTGCTGTTTCGAACCAGCTCCTTTACGATAACGTTTACCAGGAGCGGTATATGGGATTACCCGAGGAAAACATGGAAGATTTTGTGAAAGGCTCCCCGGTAACTTATGCCGGGAACCTTGAAGGTAACCTGCTGATAGTACACGGAACCGGCGATGACAATGTACATTACCAGAATGCCGAGGTTGTGATCAACGAGCTCATCCGTCAGAACAAGCAGTTCCAGATGATGGCATATCCGAACCGCTCTCATGGAATATATGAGGGTGAGAATACCACCAGGCATCTTTACACGCTGCTCACCGGTTATCTCCTGTCTCACACGCCGCCAAACAAATAGCTCCACCAACTCAGAAATAGGCAATGGAACTTAAAATATTTGTCACCCTTCTTTCACTCCTGGCAGCAATGCCGGCACTCAATGCACAGGAAGGGTTTGTCGATAAGGAAAGGCTGGCTGCCAGGGTAAAGGAGCTTTCCCGTAAATACAAGATACCTGATTACAGCATCGCCTTCGTGAATGAAGATTCATTATTGTTCACAATTGACAAAAACAAGGAGAATGCCGTGAAGAACTACCTGATCGGATCCTGTTCAAAATCGTTTACCGCCCTTGCCGTCATGAAGCTTGCGGATGAGGGAAAGATTGATCCTGATATGCCGGTAAGGCATTACCTTCCCTGGTTTGAACTGAATGACGGGAAATGGACCGACAGTGTAACTGTCCGGCGGCTGCTTAATCATAAAAGCGGGTTTGAAAGGCAGTATGGGTTCTTCGATGTCGCCACGGGCGATGCGGCACTTTATGAACAAAAGCTTGCTGAATATATAAGATCAATAAATATCAGGTTTGCCCCTGGCAGATACTTCCTGTACAGCAACCTGAATTATGTTCTTCTCGGATTGATCGTTCAGCATGTCACCGGCCGGTCGTACAGTGAATATATGAATGTCTCGGTCCTGCCCGCTGCAGGTATGAAGAACACCTTCTGCACATTCAGGGAAAATAATTCTCACGATCTTATCCGACCGTATCATTATATCGCCTGCGGGATCCCGTTCAGGTCAAAAACTTACCGGTATTCTGATTTCATGGTCCCGGCAGGGTATATTAGCAGCAATGCTGCGGATCTTGCCAGCTACCTCCGGTTTATGCTCAGGAGATGCGTGACCGCTGAAGGAGATACCATTTTACGGCAACCAGCCTGCGACATGCTCTCCGGGGGAACAGTTACCGGGTATGCTATGGGCTGGTTCAATTCCGATTACGATTCTGTCAGGATAATAAGGCATACCGGCCTTGACGAGAACTTTGCCTCCTCTCTTGATTTTTATCCTGACAGGCATACCGGGTGGGCGGTTCTCTGCAATGTAAACAGCCTCGAATTCTGTGACCGGGTCGACCAGGCGATCGATGCAGCCCTGCGGGGAAAACCTGAACCGGTATTCAGGTCAAATGAGATAATTATGAGATGGACTGCATTTCTAATGCCGCTGCTGTTGCTTGCAGGCGCAGTCTTTAATCTGGTCCGCTGGAGCAGGTACGGCTTCAGGACCGGGATCGTTACCAGGATCCTGCCCGGGCTCAGGCTTATTACAGGCATATTCCTCAGCATGATTGGTTTAATATTTGTTACAAAGGCCTTCCAGATGAATATTGTTTCAGGGATCAGGTTCAGCCCGGATATTATGTGGGGACTGATCCTGATCGCATTTTTCGGGATACTGAGCTCATTTGCAAGATATTTCGGTACCTATGCTAAAGATCAGTATAAATCTTCAGGTCCCAGCGAGAATTATCAGGTAACGTAATTCTTATGATCAAAAAATAATTGATTTTTGTTTATCCAGAGTTTAACTTTGTAATTTATCAGGATTTGTGAGGAATGCATTTTCCATCCGGACCTGATTGTATTTTATATCTTACGAAGTGTTATCCAAACCTAAAATTTAGAAGGACAGATTCATGAATATGATGAGAAAAAATTTAGCTGCTCTTTTAGTGCTCCTTTTAGCCGCAGTATCTGTTGCATATGCGCAAAAATCGGCCCAATGTCTGGCTGTTATAACAGGGATTAAAGGCAGTGTAATGATTAAGCAATCAGACCAGAAGGAGTTCTCGAGAACAACCTGGGGCACCCAGCTGTATCAGGGCGATAAGATAAAAACCGGTACTGATTCGCAAGCCTCTCTGACTTTTTCTGATGGCAATATTATGGAAGTGGGGGGCGGAAGCGAAGTGACTATTTCAGGGAAGCCAAAGGCAGGGGAGGTTACAGGAGGAAATGTAAAGAAGGTATCATCTGCTGCAATGATGATTGACATTTCGACCCTGGCATCAAAAAGGGAGAGCAAAACAGATATGGGAACCCTTGCCGGACTCCGGGCAGTTGATATCGATAAGCCAATAGAGCTGGTCACGCCATTCAATTCATTGATCAGGACAAATAAGCCCTCCTTTTCATGGGAATCAAAAAAGGCGTACGACATGTATGTTGTAAATCTTTACAGTGCAAAGGGTTTGGTCTGGAGCAAAAAAGCAGCAGCCACAACTCTTAATTTTCCGGAAGATCAGAAGGCTCTGGATCCGGGTGAAACCTATTTCTGGAATGTTGAAGGAGAAGGCCTGCTTGAAAATGAGAAGTCGGGAAATCTGAAATTCTCTGTTATCTCAGGCAACAAATCTCAAGAAGTGCTGGCTCAGGAGGAACAGATCAGGAAGACCTTCGGGAGCGATTCTGTCAGCAGCACCTTTCACACGATCCTGGGAACTTATTATATGAATCAGGGACTACTCCAGGATGCGATCAGAGAATTCAGGATCATCTCATTAATTTATCCCGATGCATCACTTCCTCATGAGATCCTCGGATCTCTGTATTCTGACACTGGCAACAAAGATCAGGCGATCGAGGAGCTTAGGAAGGCACTGGCACTGACAAAAGCCGGTGAAAAGTAATGGTTTCATTTACAAACACAGCTGCCTCTTAACTCATTGGCATCAACTTATCATAACTTTTGTCAATTTAATTCAATCAATTTCAATCAATTACATCATCCATGTAAATTCTTACTTAACCAATCCATATTGTCCCTGGTAACTTCATAGATTCTTTCAATTCACCTGTTCCCGTCTTACCTTAAATTCTATGAAAGAAAAGAATAAAACCTGGACGGCTAAAAAAAGGAACTTTAGAGACCTGCTATTCCTTTGCCTGATACTTGCAATAGTAAGACCTGCATTCTCGCAACAGTCGTTTAGCCAGAAGGATTTTAAAATGGAATTGGAAAAAGCTTATGAATCAAATGACTTTAAGCTCGCTGATACCCTAATTTATCATAACAGGCTTTTAGTGAAGCCATTTGTAAACGGACTGATTTCCGAAAGCATCCATAAGGAATTGCAGGGAAGGATTAAGGATTCAAAACGTTTAGAAGCGATTGCCTCGAAAGCAGTCGCCTCTTTCGAAGAATTTTTCGTAGAAAAGAGCCTGTCAATTGGTGTTAGTTATCTAACCTCATGGAACAAAGAACAAAAGGAAATTAAACTGGACGCTGATACTCTTTATGATCGTGCCACCAGGTACAGATTAAATGGGGAAAATGAAAATGCTTTGACATACTTTAAACCTGCCCTGGAAAAATACAGGGAAATTGGTGATGAAAGAGGGGAAGCTGAAGTTCTGGGCGGCCTTGGAGCCCTGTATTACAATAATTACGAAAATTATGATGAAGCTCTGAATTATTATAATGAAGCTTTGGTAAAGAGAATAAAGGTTGATGACAGGCAGCTTATCGGAAATACCCTTAATAGCCTTGGCGCTGTCTTTGCCAGGTTTTACAATGATTATACGAAGGCTTTGGAATACTACGAAAAAGCTGAAGCAATAAGAAGTGAAATTGGCGATCAGACAGGCCTGCGGACAGTAAAGGCAAACGAGGCTGATGCCTGTAAACTACTTGGTGATCAGTTAAATAAGAATGCCAGATTTCCTGAATCAATAGAAAAGCTTGAGAGGGCAGTCGATATTGACAATAGCATAAGAGATGAAATACACAAAGCAGGAGTACTAAGCTTAATGGGATTTGTTTATTCCAAGACCGGCGATTTTCAGACGGCAATGGAGAAGCTCACCGAGGCAGAAAAGATCACCAGGGAAACAGGTGATTCTACCGATCTGGCAGGTGTTTATAACCATTTTGGAATTGTACTCCAGCGGGTTGGCAGAATTGAAAAAGCTCTGGAATATTACAATATTGCATTGAAGACCTATGAAAACAGGAATGATCTGGCAAATGAGATTCCGGTTATTGATAATATAGGTACAATATATTCTGACCTGAAGCAATATGAAAAAGCTGAAGAGTACCTGATTCGGGGACTAAAAATCTGTAAGGATTTGAATGACAGGGAAAAAGAGGTGGATTATCTTTTGAACCTTGCAAATGACCAGATCTTTCTCAAAAAGCTGGATGAATCCAGATCAAATTACGAAAAAGCGCTGGTAATCGTAAAGTCAATGAATAATCCTGATCTGATATGGAAGATTACACTTGGGCTTGCTGAAAATTACGAACAAAGTGATGACCCCGAAAAAGCTGTGGAACTCAATGATTCAGCACTCGCTATCCTGGAAGGGCTTCGCAGCACCCTGAAGAAAGACGAACTTAAAGCCAGTTATATGGCCAGGGAAAGGTACGTATATGAAGATCTTATCGATATGCTTGAAACTCTATATGAGAAGAACAAAGCAGTAAAATATGACATGCGTGCTTTCAGCTATGCAGAGCGAAGCAAATCCAGAGTTTTGCTCGATCTTCTTTCCGGAATATCAGGTAATGAAAAAAGAGCTTCCGAACAGGCCAGCCTCCACCTTAATTCTGAAATACATGAAGTTATCTCACTCGATGAAGCTCAGCTGATCTGCCCTGATAAGAAAACCGTGATCCTCGAGTATATTACCGGCGACAGCTGTTCCTATTTATGGGCAATCACCAGGGCCGGGCATAAAGTTTTCAAACTACCGGTCATTAAGCAGCTCCAAGAACAGGTTGAAACGATCAGGTTTGCCTTGCAGGATCCAAATCAGCCGGTCACAGAATTCTTTACAAATGCAGGCAGTGACCTGTATGACGAACTTATTAAGCCTGCTAAATCATTTCTCCCGAAATCAGCCAGACTGATCATAATTCCTGACGGAATTCTTAATTATCTCCCGTTTGAAGTTCTGCTGACTGATAAAGGAAATAAAGCGACCAATAACTCTACCTTTTCCGGCGATCTTCCATTCCTTTTAAAAAAGCATTCGATAAGCTATGCACAGTCAGCAAGTATACTGAGAAATCTAATCAATGAAAGCTCGGTCGGGTTAAATGAACTGATAAAAACAAAGACCCTGATCGCATTCGGAGATCCGGTTTTAAGCGACTCATCAGGGACAAACGGGACGGGTCTCCAAAGGCTTGAATACAGTGGAGATGAGGTTCGAAGCATTGCTTCTTTTTTTAATAAAGGCGCTTCAGAGCTGTTTCTCGGGACCGATGCAACTGAGGAGAATGTCAAAAGAGAGGGTGCACTTTCAGGATTCGGTTATATCCATTTTGCAACTCACGGGCTGATCAATGAAAGCCAGCCTGATCTGAGCTCCCTTCTTCTCACCAGTTTTAAAGGCTCGAAGGAAGATGGGCTGCTTACAGCTTCTGAAATATCCGGTCTGAAGATCAATGCTGATATTGTCGTCCTGAGCGCCTGCCAGACCGGTCTTGGAAAGCTTGTCAGGGGAGAAGGAATGATTGGTCTGACACGCGCGTTCATGTATGCGGGGGCGCCATCGGTGATGGTAAGCCTGTGGAATGTGTCTGACAGGTCGACAGCTTCTCTTATGGAAGAGTTCTATAAGAACCTGGTCAAAAACAGGTTAAGCAAAACGGATGCATTAAGGAAAACACAACTGACCCTGATCGCAGATAAAAAGCATTCACATCCATTCTACTGGGCGCCGTTCATCCTGATAGGCGATTGGAGGTGAGAGGTGAGAGGTGAGAGG
>DCFQ01000048.1:0-34099 GCA_002319915.1 Bacteroidales bacterium UBA1800
CCGTCTGAGCAGATCAGACGGGTTTCTTTTTTCCCGGAGGGTCTGCCCGGAGAAAGAAAAACAAAATGAGCAATCTAAAGATCGCAATCCAGAAAACAGGCCGCCTCAGTGAAAATTCACGCAAGCTTCTTGAAGAAAGCGGGATAAAGATCTCAAACGGGGCAGATGTCCTCAAGAGCCGCGCTGAAAACTTCCCGGTAGAGGTGCTTTACCTGAGGGATGATGACATCCCTCAGTATGTCGAACAGCAGGTGGCCGATATCGGCATACTGGGCGAAAACATGGTCCTCGAAAAGGAAAAGAACGTCATTATCCTCGAGAAGCTTGGGTTTGCCATGTGCCGCCTGAGCCTTGCGGTACCGAAGAATGAAACATTCACCGGACCAGCGTGGTTAATGCATAAAAAAGTCGCTACCTCCTACCCCAGGCTATTGACCGGCTTCCTTTCCAGGAATGGGATAACAGCAGAGATCGAGGAGATCAGCGGAAGCGTTGAGATCGCGCCCGGGATAGGACTTGCCGATGCCGTATGCGATATTGTAAGCACTGGCAGCACTCTCATGACCAATGGCCTTAAGGAGGTGATTACAATCCTGGAGAGCCAGGCAGTCATTATCTCAGGAACGGAACTGGACAGCGAAAAAAAGGAGATCCTCGATAAGCTTCTTTTCAGGATCAGGGCCGTCAAGAATGCAGCCCGGAATAAGTACATCCTCCTCAATGCCCCGGAAAAAGCGGTCCCCGACATTTGCAGGATTCTCCCGGGGATGAAGAGCCCGACAATTCTGCCGCTTGCCGAAAAGGGATGGTGCAGCCTGCACTCGGTAGTAAGCGAGGATGAGTTCTGGGAGAAGATTAATATGCTTAAATGTGCAGGCGCTGAAGGCATCCTCGTAATACCAATTGAAAAAATGATACTCTAATGAAAATAGTGACTTACCCCCTTAAAGGCTCCTGGCCGATGTTATGCAGGAGGCCCGCTTCGGATTACACTGATGTGGATCCCGTTGTCAGGGAGATCCTCGGGAGGATCAAAACCGGTGGAGACAGCGCTCTCCGCTTCTTCACGGAAAAATATGACGGCCCCATTATCAGGAAATTCAGGGTTCCTGCCGGTGAAATTGCCGGGTCAGCAGCACTGGTCGCTGAGGAGCTCAGATCGGCGATCCTCACGGCAAAGGAGAATATTGCAAAATTCCACCGCTGCCAGATCCCCGGTACAGCTGTTGTCGAGACTTATCCCGGGGTGAGCTGCTGGCAGAAAAGCGTTCCGGTAGAGACGGCAGGGTTATATGTTCCCGGAGGAACAGCGCCGCTTTTTTCGACGGTTCTGATGCTCGCTGTCCCAGCCTCTCTTGCAGGGTGCAGCAGGATCATCCTCTGTACCCCGCCAGAAAAAGACGGCAGGATCGACCCGGCAATTTTGTTCGCAGCTTCGGTATCAGGAGTAACCGATATCTTTACAGCGGGAGGCGCCCAGGCAATCGCAGCGATGGCTTACGGAACCGAATCCGTTCCCAGGGTGGACAAGATCTTCGGCCCCGGAAACATGTACGTAACCAGGGCCAAGGAGATGATACAGCTCGACGGGGTGCCGATCGACATGCCTGCCGGACCGAGCGAGGTGCTGGTCATCTCCGACAACACCGGCAACCCGTCATTCATAGCAGCAGACCTGCTCTCCCAGGCTGAGCACGGGACCGACAGCCAGGTGCTCTTCCTGACTGATACACCTGAAATGATTACTGCCGTTAAATCGGAAGTAGAAAACCAGCTCGAAGATCTTCCAAGGAAGGAGATAGCTGCAAAGTCGCTGGAAAACAGCATGCTGATCCTCATGAGATCTATCGGGGAATGCGTCGGGTTCAGCAATTTCTACGCTCCCGAACATCTCATACTGGCAACTTCAGATCCGGCTTCACTCTCCGAAAGCATCAGGAACGCAGGTTCAGTGTTCCTGGGAAAATACAGCTGCGAGAGCGCCGGTGATTATGCTTCAGGGACCAATCATACGCTGCCAACCGGTGGATTTGCCAGGAACTACAGCGGTGTCACGACCGGCAGCTTCATGAAAACCATTTCATTCCAGGAAATCAGCGGGGACGGACTCAGGTCTCTGGGGCCGGTCATTGAAAGACTTGCTGAAGCTGAACAGCTCCATGGCCACAGGAATGCAGTCACAATACGTCTAAATTCATTGTCAAATGTTCGATCTTGACAAACTGGTAAGGGAAAACGTCAGAAAGCTTGTTCCATACTCAAGCGCACGGGATGATTATTCCGGCAGGGAGGGTATTTTCCTGGATGCCAACGAGAATCCGTATGGAAACCTCAACAGGTATCCTGACCCGTACCAGAAAGAGCTCAAACAAGCCGTGAGCAATTTCAGGGAAGTGGCTGAAGAGAATATTTTTCTCGGTAACGGCAGTGATGAGATAATTGACCTCTGTTTCAGGACATTCTGTAACCCTGGAAAGGACAGGGTCCTTGTCTTCCCTCCCACCTACGGGATGTACGAAGTTTCGGCGGCAATCAATGATGCCGGTCTCATAAGAATCCCGCTCCGAAGCGGATTTCAGATCGACCTTGGGAAAACTATGCCTGTACTGGAGACTCCAGGCCTGAAGCTTGTCTTTATCTGTTCCCCGAATAACCCGACCGGCAATTCCATGGACCCGGGTGATGTGGAGACAATTATCGCGGCATTTCCCGGGATAGTTGTCATAGATGAGGCTTATATCGATTTTTCCTCCTTCCCTTCGTTCAAGAAGCTGATCAGTGTTTACCCAAACATGGTGGTAATGCAGACTTTCAGCAAGGCGCTGGGGATTGCTTCAGCACGGATTGGCATGGCTTTCACAAACAGCAATATCGTCAGCCTCTTCAACAGGATGAAGCCTCCGTACAACATCAGCACCATAAACCAGAGGGCGGCCCTCAACAGGCTCAGGCGCCTCCCCGTGTTGAGAAATCAGCTGGAACTGATCAAAAGTGAGCGCATCCGTCTTGCACAGGATCTCGGAAAATTGAGTATCATTGAAGAGGTCTTCCCTTCCGATGCCAATTTCCTGCTCGTCAGGGCAAAGGACCCGGATGCGGTCTGGTCGGCCCTGGTAACGGAGAGGATCATTGTCAGGAACCGTTCGAAGATCGTCCCCGGGACCCTGAGGATCACGGTCGGGACAAGGACAGAAAACAACAAGCTAATTAATGCATTGAGGAGGATCCCGATATGAAAAAAGTTCTTTTTCTCGACAGGGACGGGACAATCATAGTTGAGCCTGCAAATGAGATCGTCGACAGTTTTGAGGAGCTGAGGTTCCTTCCGGGTGTCATTTCTTCCCTGGCAAGGATAACCAGGGAGACTGACTATGAACTTGTGATGGTCACCAATCAGGATGGCCTGGGGACCGGCCTCCTGCCGGAAGAAAGCTTCTGGCCGCCACACAACAAGATCATTCAGATTCTGAAGGATGAAGGAGTAATGTTTTCCGAGGTTTTTATCGACAGATCATTCCCTGAGGAAAATGCACCCACAAGGAAGCCCGGTACCGCAATGCTGACCAGGTACCTTGCCGGCGGGATCGACCTTGAGTCGTCCTGGGTCATAGGTGACCGGGTCACCGATCTTGAGCTTGCAATGAACCTGGGCTGCAGGGCAGTATTCATCAGCGATAACAGCCATCCCCTGGCGGCTTTCAGTTCCAGGGACTGGTCCAGGATCGCCGATTTCCTTATTAAAAGGCCAAGGATCGCCGCTTCTGCACGCTCCACTTCCGAAACCTTGGTATCCGTCGATCTTAACCTCGACGGATCAGGCAAAAGCAAGATCAGCACGGGGATCGGTTTCTTCGATCATATGCTGGAACAGGTGGCAAAACATGGCGGAATGGATCTTACGGTGAAGGCGGATGGCGATCTCGCGGTGGACACACACCACACAATCGAGGATGTGGCGATAGTATTGGGTGAATGCGTCAGAAATGCCCTTGGCGGTAAAAAGGGAATCGAAAGGTACGGCTTCCTTCTTCCCATGGATGACTCACTTGCCCGGGTCGCGATCGATTTCAGCGGACGGCCGTGGCTTGTCTGGGATGTGCAGTTCGGAGAGGGGAAGATCGGGGAGATGCCGGCCGAAATGGTGTTCCACTTTTTCAAATCGTTCAGCGATAATGCATTATGCAACCTTAACATCAAAGCAGAAGGAGAAAATGAACATCACAAGACAGAAGCCATCTTCAAGGCTTTCGGCAGGGCGCTAAGAATGGCTGTGGCCAGGAGAGGCACATATGGACTGCCGTCAACAAAAGGTAAATTATGATAGCAATACTCAAATACAGCGCCGGAAATGTCGAATCGGTCAGCAATGCATTGACCCGTCTGGGGTATGAAAGCAAAATAACCGACGATCCCGGTGAACTGATGGCTGCAGATAAGGTAATTATCCCGGGTGTGGGCGAAGCGGGATCTGCAATGAAATACCTCAGGGACAAAAAGCTCGATGGCGTTATAGTTGCATTGAAGCAGCCTGTCCTTGGGATCTGTCTCGGGCTTCAGCTCCTGTGCAGCTATTCGGATGAGGGAGCGGTGAAGTGCCTTGACGTTTTTGACGCGCATGTCAAGAAATTTCCGCCGTTTGACAAAGTACCGCACATGGGATGGAACAGTTTCACGGCGCTAAAAGGGGCCCTGTTCAGAGGCATAAAAGCAGACGATGATGTTTATTACGTCCACAGCTATTACGCGGGGATAACCGATTTCACAACAGCTATCTGTGATTACGTATTGCCCTTCAGCGCTGCCATGCATAAAGGTAATTTTTACGGTGTCCAGTTCCATCCCGAGAAATCTGCTGATGCCGGTAACCTGATACTGAAGAATTTCCTCGAGCTATGAGAATAATTTTTGCGATAGATATCATTGACGGGAAATGCGTAAGGCTTGAAAAGGGTGACCTTTCCACAAAAAAAGTATATAACGGTGATCCCCTTGACCTGGCAAAGCAGGCAGCCGACAATGGACTGAAACACCTTCATCTCGTCGACCTGGAAGGGGCGGCAGGCTTGAAGCCGGTTAGCTTCCGGCTGCTGGAAAAGATCGCCACCCGCACGTTTCTTGCCGTGGATTTCGGCGGAGGCCTGAGATCGACAGGAGATGTTATAAGAGCATTTGATTCAGGTGCAGACCAGGTCACATGCGGAAGTATTGCCATAACCAATCCGGAGCTCTTCCTGACCTGGCTTGGAAAATGGGGTCCGGAAAAAATAATCCTCGGAGCCGACTGCCGCGACCGCAAGGTAGTGACCCACGGCTGGACGCTGTCGTCATCCGGTGACATAAAGGAATTTGCAGAGGGTTATGTGAAAAAGGGAATAAGCCACATAACCTGCACCGATGTCGAGAAAGACGGGATGCTCAGGGGCCCAGCGCTGGAGCTTTACATGGAACTGCAGGAGATAAGCGGCATAAAGCTTATCGCCAGCGGCGGAATATCTGCGCTGAAGCACATTGAGGAACTTGCCCTGTCGGGATGCGACGGGGCTATCATTGGGAAAGCCATTTATGAGGGAAGGATAAGTCTTAACGAACTTGGCAGATTATGTTAAAGAAAAGGATCATTCCATGCCTCGATATCATGGAGGGCCGAACGGTCAAGGGTGTCAATTTTGGCGATCTCCGGGATGCCGGCGACCCTGTGGAACTTGCGGAAAAATATGTGGAGCAGCGTGCCGATGAGCTTGTCTTTCTTGATATTACATCGACAATCGAGCAGCACGGGTTGCTTACCGGTCTTGTGAGGAAGATAGCGGCAAGGATAAACTTACCATTCACTGTCGGTGGCGGGATAAGTACCCTGGGCGATGTAGGAGACCTCCTTAATGCCGGGGCCGATAAGGTGACCATCAATTCATCGGCGGTGAGGAATCCCGGACTGATTACGGATATCGCCGGCCATTTCGGAAGCCAGTGCCTAGTTCTTGCCATAGATGCCAAATTCGTAAATAATGAGTGGCTGGTTTTCATTGACGGGGGTCGTACAGCAACGGAGCTTAAGGCTGTCGGGTGGGCTGAAAGGGCCGAAAAGTCAGGAGCCGGCGAAATCCTGCTGACTTCAATGGATGCCGACGGGACCAGATCCGGCTTCTCACTGGCCATCACCAGGGAAATTGCCGCCAGGGTCAATATCCCGGTCATCGCTTCAGGTGGTGCAGGGACCATGGAACATTTCCGGGAGGTATTTTCAAGGACCGGGTGCAGCGGTGCCCTTGCCGCAGGGATCTTCCATTACGGGGAGATTGCAATCCCGGAGCTGAAAAGATATCTAAAACTAAAAGGGATTAATGTGCGGGTTTAATTCGAAGAACTTACACAGAGGACACAGACCTGCCTGACGGTAGGCAGGGGAGCACAGAGTGGCAAGGATAAAACTACAAAAATGGAGAATCTTGATTTTGAAAAAGGTAACGGGCTCATCCCCGCGGTTGTCCAGGATGCGGCTACACTGAAGGTACTAATGGTAGGGTTCATGAACAGGGAGGCTTACCGCAGAACAGTTAAGGAGGGCAGGGTTACTTTCTTCAGCAGGAGCAGGAACCGGTTGTGGACAAAAGGGGAAACATCGGGCAACTTCCTTATTGTTAATAAAATAACAATTGACTGCGACAGAGATACCCTGCTGATCCAGGCCACTCCCAAAGGCCCTGTCTGCCATACCGGAAGCAAGTCATGCTTTGGCGACGATTCGCCGAAGGGTTTCGTCTACGAGCTGGAACAGATAATAGGCAGCCGCATCGAAGAAAATGCGGAAGGTTCCTACACGAACAGCCTCTTCAGGAAGGGGGCCGGAAAAGTAGCCCAGAAAGTGGGCGAGGAAGCTGTCGAGCTGGTCATCGAGGCTATGGGCACTGACGATGAGCTGTTCAGAAATGAAGCTGCCGACCTGATGTATCATTTCCTTATTTTACTTAAGACCAAGGGAGTGCAGTTTCTTGACATTGAACAGGTGCTCTTCCTTAGGCATAATAAATCTGTGAAATAAAAACTTACACGAAGATCACAGAGGAGACACACAGGAGCACAGAGGATTAAGAAATTCCATTCAAACCCAATAATTTTTATCTTTTTTTTTGGCAATTTTGAATATTCCGTTACTTTTGTAACCCAATAACACGAAATAATGAATATTATATACACCATCTTCTCCTATTTCTACTTCTACTTTTATTTTAAAAAGAGATAAGGGGATTTTTGTATACAGATAAATTATAAATATTTGAAGCAAGGGTCCCCGAAAGGGACCCTTCTCATTTTAAGATAAGAATATGAAAATTGCGATCCAGGGAGAGAAAGGCTGTTTCCACGAGATGGCGGCAAGACAATACTTCAGCAATGACACGGTGGATATCGTTCCCTGTTCCACCTTTGATCTCGTTCTGAGGTCCGTGACGGAAGGTGCCGCTGATCTCGCAATGATGGCAATCGAAAACGCGAGGTCGGGAGCAATCCTGTACAACTATTCACTGATCCGGGAATCAGGGCTGAAGATGCTTGGGGAGCACAACCTGCGCATAAGCCAGAACCTGATGGCGCTTCCGGGGCAGACAATGCACGACATCCGCCAGATTAGGTCCCACCCCATAGCGCTGGCCCAATGCATGACATTCCTGAACCAGCATCCTTCGATCACCCT
The DNA here is from genome assembly GCA_002319915.1 of Bacteroidales bacterium UBA1800. GTDB lineage: Bacteria > Bacteroidota > Bacteroidia > Bacteroidales > VadinHA17 > LD21. The sequence continues at coordinate 7,691 of DCFQ01000048.1, forward strand.
GGTCGAGTCAGAGGATACCGCTGGAAGCGCAAAGCTCATCGCAGAACACAAGCTGAAAAAAATAGCGGCCATCGCCTCAGCATCTGCTGCAGAGATCTACGACCTCGAGATCCTGGCCCGGAACATCGAAACTTATCCGAAGAATTATACAAGGTTCCTTGTCATCGGAAGCGAAGACAAAATAATCAGGGACGGCAACAAGGTATCCGTTTGTTTCACCACAGGCCATAAACCGGGGTCCCTTGCGACCGTACTCGTCATCCTCGCCCATATGGATATAAACCTTACCAAGATCCAGTCGGTGCCGAGGCTCAACGGCGAATGGGAATACATGTTCTATCTTGATCTTGAATTGCCTGTAGGCTGCCCCGTTGATGCAGTCGAATCTGCCCTGAGGCCCTACACCAGCAACATGGAAGTTCTTGGCGTTTACAACAAAGGAGAGAAACTTTATGAAAGTTAAACCCGCTGACCGGACCAACACGGTCCAGGAGTACTATTTCTCCCGAAAGCTCAGGCAGATCGACCAGATGCGCCAGGCCGGGAAGGATGTCATCAATCTTGGCATCGGAAGTCCTGACAGGGCCCCTTCCGCTGCAACAATCCGGAGGCTTGCCGGGGAAGCCGGTAAACCCAATGTTCACGGGTACCAGAGCTACAACGGCATCTACGCGCTCCGTAAAGCCTTTTCCGGCTGGTACCAGAGATACTTCGGCGTCGGCCTCGATCCCGAAAATGAGATCCTGGTGCTGATGGGAAGCAAGGAAGGCATAATGCACATCACCATGGCCTTTGTGAATCCGGGCGAAGAGGTGCTGGTACCGAATCCAGGATATCCAACCTATTCATCCGTCACGAACCTTGCCGGGGGGAGGGTAAGGTATTATGACCTTGATGAAAAGAGGGTCTGGCAGCCCGACCTTGAATCCCTCGAGGAAACAGACCTATCAAGGGTGAAGCTAATGTGGATCAATTACCCCAACATGCCTACCGGAAGCAGTGCCGGTGAAGGGCTTTTCCGGAAGATCGTGGATTTCGCATCCAGGCATAACATACTGGTTTGCAATGACAATCCTTACAGTTTTATCCTGAACAACAATTATAATTCAATACTGAGTGTTGAGGGAGCAAAGGATTACTGCCTCGAGCTCAATTCATTGAGCAAATCGCATAACATGGCCGGCTGGAGGGTAGGTATGGTAGCCGGTAACAGCGAATACCTGAAGGAGGTCCTCAAGGTTAAGAGCAATACCGATTCAGGAATGTTCCAGCCGATGCAGATGGCTGCCGTGGAAGCGCTCGGAAATCCGGATTCATGGTATGAGGAGCTGAACTCGGTCTACCGGGAACGGCGGTCAGCGGCCGAATCGATCATGGAAATGCTGGGATGCACAATCGATCCGGACCAGGCCGGGCTTTTCCTCTGGGGAAAGATCCCGGAAAAGGTCAGTTCGTGTGAAGTGCTGGTTGAAGATATCCTTGAAAACACCAATGTCTTCATCACCCCCGGATTCATCTTTGGCTCAAACGGAGAAAGGTTTGTCAGGATCTCCCTGTGCATGGATGAATCTCGGCTGAAAGAGGCGGGCGGACGCATTTCGTTATTTTTGGAGAGTTCAGGTTATAATCTTGTTTAATTCTTAACTAAGGCTGGAGAGATGACTGTAGGAGTAATTGGGATAGGACTGATTGGAGGGTCGCTGATGATCGACCTGCGGAAGAGAGGCTTTGCAAGCAGGATAATCGGTGTCGACTCAAATATGCAGCACAGGAACATTGCCCTCCTCTGCGGACTTGTCGATGAGACGGATTCCCTGGAAAATGCTGTTGACAGGTGTGACCTGATCATACTCAGTTCCCCGGTCGATTCGAACTGCTCGATGCTGCCAGAGATCCTCGACAGGGTGGGCGGCACCGGCAAGGTAGTGACCGACATGGGATCCACGAAGGGGAGCATTGCGAGGATCTCGGTGAATCATCCAAACCGCGGAAGATATGTGGCGCTTCACCCGATGGCCGGAACGGAATTCTCGGGTCCGCTTGCCGCCATAGGGAAGCTTTTTGATTATAAGACGGCAATAATCTGTGACCGTGAGCTGAGTGATCCTGACGCCCTTGATGTTGTGGAGAAAATGGCCGACACGCTCAATATGCGCAAGGTGTACATGAATTCGAGCGATCATGATGTTCATGTCGCCTACGTCTCCCACATTTCCCACATTACATCATTCGCACTCGCACTGAGTGTCCTTGATAAAGAGCAGGAGGAACAGAATATTCTTGCGCTTGCCGGTGGAGGTTTTGAAAGCACAGTGCGTCTCGCCAAAAGTAACGGTGAGACCTGGGCCCCGATCTTCCTCGAGAATTCCAGTTACATTCTCGAGGTGATGGATACCTATATCGAAAAGATGAATCAGTTCAGGAAAATGATCGCTGATAGGGACAAGGAAGGGCTGAAACAGCTCATGGAAGAAGCTAATAAGATCAGGAAAATATTGAATTAAAAGACATTACAATGGTAGTCAAATTACAGGCGATAACAGTAAATGAGTGGAAAGGCTACAAGCAGAGACCTTTCCTCATCGCGGGTCCGTGCAGTGCGGAAACTGAAGAACAGGTGATGGAGACCGCACGGCAGATCGCTGCGCTTGACCAGGTAAGCGTGTTCCGGGCGGGTATCTGGAAACCAAGGACAAGGCCCAATTCATTCGAAGGTGTCGGGACCGAAGGGCTCAAATGGCTGCGGAGAGTAAAACAGGAGACCGGCCTCATGGTTGCGACCGAGGTGGCAAATGAAAAGCATGTTTACGAAGCACTTAAATACGGGATCGACATGCTCTGGATCGGTGCCAGGACCTCGGTGAATCCTTTCACTGTGCAGGAGATATCCGATGCACTCAACGGTGTCGATGTAATGGTCCTCGTCAAGAACCCGATCAATCCTGACCTGGACCTCTGGACAGGTGCGATCGAGAGGGTAGCCAGGGCTGGCATAACAAGGCTCGGAGCCATTCACAGGGGATTTTCCGCCTACGAGAAAACCGTCTACAGGAATCAGCCCAACTGGCAGCTTCCGATCGAACTCAGGCGCAGGATACCGGATCTCCCGATAATCTGCGACCCAAGCCATATTTCGGGATCAAGGGAATACCTGTATGAATTGTCGCAAAAGGCGATGGACCTGAACTTTGACGGGCTGATGATCGAATCGCATATCAATCCCGACAAGGCATTGAGCGACGCCGCACAGCAGGTCACGCCTAACGACCTCAGGGAACTCCTGAGCCGCCTTATCCTCCGCAGCCCTGTAGCTTCGGATCCAAGGCTTCTCGATATCCTTGGAGAACTTAGGCAGCAGATAGACGTATTCGACGATGCACTGGTCGACATCCTCGAAAAAAGGATGAAGATTGCGGAAACCATCGGCCAGTACAAAAAAGAGAATAATATTACTATCTTGCAGACAACACGCTGGGATGAAATTATAAGGAAGGTAATGGTCAATGGCGTTGCAAAAGGACTGAGCAGCGAAATGATAGATACCATATTCAAGGCCATTCACCAGGAATCGATCAACCACCAGATGAGAGTAATGAACAACGGAGCCCTCAGCGGGAAAAAGACCGGATAAAAGATGGAACGTACAGTAGAGCCTGGATTCTTAAAGGGTGAGGTGAAAGCGCCGCCATCCAAGAGCATGACCCAGAGAGCCATAGCAGCCGCCATGCTTGCAAGCGGGGAAAGCATGATCAGGAACCCGTCCTATAGCGACGACTGCCTCGCGGCGATGAGCATTGCAGTAGGCCTCGGAGCAACTGTGGCCCCCGGCAATGGGCTTCTCAGGGTGACAGGCTGCAGGGGACTTAAGGAAAACAAGCTCAATTGCGGTGAATCAGGCCTGGCAATCCGGATGTTCTCACCCGTGGCTTCGCTGTACCCCGAAGAAATAATCATGTCAGGAGCAGGCTCTCTCAAAAACAGGCCGATGGCAATGGTGGAAGATGCTCTGAACCAGCTTGGTGTGAAATGCACAACATCCGGCGGGTACCTTCCTCTCTCAATCAGGGGTCCTCTGAAAGGCGGAAACTGTGAGATCGACGGATCTGTAAGCTCCCAGCTCCTCACAGGGCTGCTTATGGCACTCCCATCAGCGAAAAGGGATTCGGTGATAAGCGTGAAAAACCTCAAAAGCAGGCCTTACATTGATATGACCATCGGGATCCTGAAGGAATTCGGGATCACTGTTGAGAATGAGAACTATGAGCTGTTCAGGATAAAAGGCAACCAGGAATTCCTTTCAAGGGAATATGAAGTAGAGGGAGACTGGAGCGGAGGAGCATTCCTCCTTGTTGCCGGAGCAATAAACGGCGATATCATGGTAACCGGCTTAAAGGCAGATAGTTTCCAGAGCGATAAGGCGATCCTGACCGCCCTTGAAATGGCCGGTGCTGATCTCAGGGTGACCGGCAGCAGCATCAAGGTCTCCGGCTCCGCACTGAAAGCATTTGAATTTGATGCCACGGAATCGCCCGACCTTTTCCCGCCAGCCGTAACATTGGCTGCGTTTTGCAAAGGGACCTCAAAGATAAAAGGAGCTTCAAGGCTTGTACACAAGGAGAGTAACAGGTCAGCAGCCCTTATCGGGGAATTCGGGAAAATGGATATAAAGGTCGAACAGAAAGACGATTACCTGTTCATCACCGGAGGAAGGCCGAAAGCATCAAGAGTGACATCCCACGATGACCACAGGATCGCGATGGCAGCTGCCGTAGCAGCACTGGGCGCCACCGGGAAGATATCAATAAAAGACTCGCACTGCGTTGCGAAATCCTACCCGGGCTTCTTTGATGATCTCCGCAAGTTGGGGGCAACGGTCATCGAATAGCAGGTTTCTGATCCTGCTTTCCAGAAGTCATTTATGTATCGCCATTTCAGGGCTTCTGATGAGTATGAGGCACAGGTGGATAAGATCTCTCCGGAGATCAAAGTCTAGCAGGTGAGGGACCCAAATAGATATTTATAAAGGAGAGGAACTTTGATGTCCCTCACGACAATCAAATACCAACTTAATGATTTTAATGATTTTGCGTCAAAATCATGAAATTTCTTTATTTTTATTTGGGAATTAGATTTTTTTACTATTTTTGACGCTATGAAAGCAATAGAATTATATATCTGGTCTTGGCGCAGCTCAAAATTTTAAGCTGTGAATAAGGCCGTTATATAATTATAGAAGATATTGATTACAAAGGCACGCTGTTCACAGCGTGCCTTTTTTATTTGGCAATAACAATCAATTATCTAATAAATTAAAATTATGGAAAATCTCAGAAAAATCTTATTGGCCGAAAGCGAAATGCCCAGGCACTGGTACAACATTGTGGCAGACATGCCAAATAAGCCGCTGCCGCCGCTTCATCCCGCCACAAGGCAGCCGATTGGCCCGGAGGCTCTTGCAGCAGTGTTCCCGATGGAACTGATTAAGCAGGAAGTATCGGCAGAAAGGTACATCGAGATCCCCGATGAGGTTCGTGACCTCTATTTCACCTACCGCCCCTCCCCTGTCTTCAGGGCTTCAAACCTTGAAAAGGCCCTCGGCACGAAAAGCAAGATCTATTACAAATATGAGGGGGGTAATTATTCGGGATCACACAAGGCCAACACGGCAATTGCGCAAGCTTATTACAACAAAAAGGAGGGCGTGCGAAGGATCACGACCGAGACCGGGGCGGGCCAGTGGGGCAGCGCCATGAGCTTTGCATGCAATCACTTCGGGCTCGAGCTGCTGGTCTTCATGGTAAAGGTGAGCTACGACCAGAAACCGGGAAGGAAGCTCCTTATGAATACTTACAATGCCAAGGTGGTGCCCTCGCCATCCACCATGACGGTTGCCGGACGCAAGATCCTGGAAACATTCCCGGATTCGCCAGGAAGCCTGGGGATCGCAATTTCCGAAGCCATGGAAATAGCGGCCGAGGATCCCTATACAAAATACTCCCTCGGAAGCGTTCTGAACCATGTGATCCTTCACCAGACGATCATTGGACAGGAAGCTTTGCTGCAGATGGAAAAAGCGGGGGATTATCCGGATGTGGTGATTGGATGCTTCGGAGGCGGGTCAAATTTCTCCGGGATAGCATTCCCGTTCCTCAGGGAAAACCTCGTGAACGATAAAAAGACGCGCCTTCTCACGATTGAACCCTCCTCATGCCCGAAGCTTACAAAAGGTAAGTTCATGTATGATTTCGGCGATTCTGCAGGAATGACTCCCCTACTCCCCATGTTCACGCTTGGCCACAATTTCATCCCTGAGAAGATCCATGCAGGCGGGCTGAGGTATCACGGGGCTGGAGTCCTCGTCAGCCAGCTGCTGAAGGACGGGCTGATAGAGGCAAGGGCCAAGATGCAGAGAGAGTGCTTCGAGGGCGGGGTCCTTTTCGCCCGCACCGAAGGGATCCTGCCTGCCCCGGAATCAACCTACGCGATCGCGGGTGCACTCGACGAAGCAAGAAAGGCCGACCTGGAAGGAGTTTCAAAAACAATCCTTTTCAACCTTAGCGGACACGGTCACTTCGATATCTCAGCATATGAAAAGTACTTTGAGAACAACCTGCCGGATCATGAGATGACAAAGGCTGAGGTGGAAGCAGCAATTGCAAGCATCGAACTCCCGGGGTAATAATATTTTCCTCTGTGTCTTCTCCGTGTTGGTGCGCCCCCCAGCCCCCTGAAGGGGGTGAAAGTCCCCTTTAGGGGATTTAGGGGCCTTATTGTTGCACAGAGGAGACACGGAGATTCCATCAGAAATCAGAGTAGGAGGCCGGGTGCAGGAGATACGGATTTGCTTTTGAAACAGTGTTCTTATATTCCTCCAGTGATGAGAGCTTTTTCCATGCATCTGAACTGCCAAAGACCTTCCACCTCTCATCATGCGTAGCCATATCCTTAAAGGTGGTCATATACATGAGGTTCGGCATATGACTTCCAAAAAGTACCTGTCCAAAGAATACCGGGTTGAAATTCAGCTCCTTAAAGAGACTAATCTCACCTCCTTCATTGAACATCTGTATCTTTTTAAGCGCTTTGGCCTCCGTAGCGCTTTCATAGCTTCGAAGCTCATAGATCCTTTCAGAGACAGCATTTGTATACGAGGGTGCTTTGAACTCAGGCATGAATGCAAAAGCCTTCATAAGTATCGTCTCACTCCTCAGATATGGAGGATTATTATATTGTGCATCAAGGAAATCCTTACCTGCTTTCTGAAAAGCCAGGTCCTTTTCCAGTGCGCTTGTAATTTCAAGATATTGATCGGCCGATTTGAACGGAATAAACAGGTAAACCAGCTTTCCTGCAGCAGTATCTGCTTCAACAGGTTTAAAGACACCAGCCTTTGCAATACCGGCTTTGTGCAGGGCGGGCAGGTATGCATCCTTAAGGAAGGCATCAACCATACCTTCCTGGCCGGGACCGGAAATCCTGTAAATTTTAATTACAAAATACTGTTGTTTGGGCGGAGCAGCCGATAAAATGACTGGTATCGAAAAGAGTAAAACAGATACTGCAAAAAGTATCTTCCTGAGGTTTTTGAATTTTTTCATAGTGTAAGGTTTATTTATTTTTTATGACACAGAGGTTCATAGAGGAGACACAGAAATCACAAAGAATCAAACAATTAACTCTGTGGAACTCTGAGCCTTCTCTGTGCTCTCTTTGTAACTAATATTTGTTCGAAAAGTCATTAAATATCTGCTTCGCCTTTACAGGGTTGAGCTCTGACCCCGACCGCACATAGATCCTGTGTCGCAGAGTGATCGATTCCCCCTTTTTAAGCATAGTCTCTCTTTTTGGCTGGTTAGCATCATACCCCTTCTGGCCCAGGTTGTTTATTGAAAACAATCCATAACCCCTCGCATGAAAGTAAGAAGGAAATCCGGTGTTCTTCGGATGGTCAAAAATTGCAATCTCAACTGGAACATTGTTCTTGACTCCTGTAAGGTAAATCCATTCATTCCTGGTTCCCCACACTGCATCCCCCTTCAGTCCTCCGCTGGATGTGTACATGCCGGTAACACCATTGTTGTCAATAGCTTCGACGGCAGTCTGATTGCCATGCTCATCGATGAACATCGTCCTTTCGTTCGATGGCATTTCGAGGGCTCTGTCCACCCGGATTGCAAACAGGCCTTCTTTCGTATCATAGAAGGTCACAGGACCCCTGACTGCGGTAAGGGTAACAATGTGGTCGATGGTCCTCGAGCTCCCGTCACCTGAGATCACATAGCTGGTATGCTCTTCGAGAAGCTGATTGCCTTTATTGTCATCCCATGCGGCCAAAACCTCAAGTGTGCCGGGCATGCCGTTCTCTGTCTTTAAAATTCTCTGAAGCGATATATGCCCGTAATCATCTTTCTTATCTGGAGCGATCGCGGAAGAATTTCCCCAGAAATCGAGATGATTTACATCACCATAGGTAAACCATATACCAAACTGGTGCGGATGATCGGTCCTTTCACCTTTTCTCGGATCGATCGGCCACCCTCTTGTTATGACAATGTCCCCGGGAGCATAAACCGGAAAAAGAAACGGTTTCTCCTTCTGTGAAGTGTAATTGTATACTGTAAATAATTTCCCGCCGACGTAGATCTCTACCTGCTGCTTATCGTCGATCCGTTTGAAACTGACATCGCCGCTGCCGGAAGACTGGCAGATGAGAGCCTGGGTCAAAAACACAGATATCAATAAGCCGGCATAATGGGACAGGCGAATTTTGGATGGGCTTTTCATATTTTTCTCGGTTTTTCAATAGTAAAAATAATTTAATTCAACCTCACCGGGTTATATTTGGAATGCTTTTTTTATTTTCAAAACCTGAATAAAGCAGGCGCGGATTTACTGTGCCGGAGCCTTGGGGCGGAAGACATACAAAACGTGCATGACAAGCGGAGCAGACATAGCCTGTATGATAAAATCAATATGAAAAAAACAATCCTGGTTGATATGGATGGCGTCTTGTCGGATGTCTATGCGTGGTTGTTCGACATGCATCAAAGGCAGACAGGCCATAGGCTCACAATAGATGATGTGGCGGGAAAACTTGAAGGTGAGGCATTCCCGGAACAGCTTAAGCTTGTGGCGGAACCGGGGTTTTTCAGGAATCTGCCCGTGATGCAGGGAAGCAGGGAGGGACTCAGGAAGCTGAATGACAGGCACAAAGTGGTAATTGTATCGCTTGCGACAGAATTTCCCTATAGCCTGACCGATAAGCAGTTATGGCTCAATGAGAATTTCCCGTTCATCAGCTGGCGGCAGGTGGTCCTGTGCGGTGACAAGCAGCTTGTCAAAGCCGAAATTATGATTGACGATCACCTCAAAAATCTCGACAATTTCCAGGGCGAAACACTCATGTTTTCGCAGCCTCATAACCTGCTGATAAAAAATTCGAGGCACAGGAGGGTTGAATCGTGGGAAGAGATTGAAAAGCTTCTTCTTTTCTGAAATATTTGAATCATCAGGAAAATGCTATTTTTACTTAAATATCAGATTCAAAAACCTTTATTCAGATAATTTATGGAAAGTGAAAACAAACCAGCCTCAAAAAGGCTTTATTCGCTTGATGCCTTACGCGGCTTCGATATGTTCTGGATCATGGGCGGTGAGAGCATATTTGTCGGCCTGGCTGCCCTTACCGGTCTGCCGGTCCTGCAATGGTGGGAGACCCAGCTACATCATGTTGCATGGGAAGGATTTCATTTCTATGACATGATCTTCCCCCTGTTCCTGTTCATTGCGGGCATTTCGTTCCCATTCTCCTATGCCAAGCGGATTGCCGCCAGTGAAAGCAGGAAGCTGATCTACAGGCACGTGATCTTCCGCGGGCTGATCCTGGTCCTGCTGGGAATCATCTACAACAACGGCATCCGGTTCCATCTCGGTGAGCTTCGTTACGGCAGCGTGCTCGGGCGTATCGGCCTCGCCTGGATGTTTGCCGCAATTATCTACATGAATGCAAAGCTTACATGGCGAATTGTCTGGTTCTGGGGCCTCATCATCGGATACTGGCTCCTTCTTCTGATCTTCCCGGCACACGACCTTGGCTCGTCCGACCCATTCTCAAGAACGGGGAACCTGGCAAGCTATATCGACCGGCTGATCATGCCCGGCAGGCTCTACCTCGGAAATCACGATCCTGAAGGACTGATGAGCACCATCCCGGCAATTTCAACAGCCCTGCTTGGAATGCTCACAGGTGATTTCATGAAGTCTGAATACCTCGAAAAGAAACAGCTGCAAAAGGTTCTCTATATTGTAGCAGCCGGGGTGCTGCTGATGGTCATCGGCAGAGTATGGAATCTCTCATTCCCGATAAACAAGAACCTGTGGTCAAGCTCTTTTGTATGCTGGGTGGGAGGGCTAAGCCTGCTCCTGTTCGCCCTCTTCTACCTTATAATCGATGTCTGGAAACTCAGGAAATGGGCGTTCTTTTTCGTTGTTATCGGCATGAATCCGATCACGATCTACCTTGCCAACAGGATCATTAATTTTGAAAGCGCTTCAAAATTCCTCTTCGGAGGTATAATCGAGCTGTTCCCACAGGCATGGGCCCCGTTCCTCGAAGGGACGGCATACGTTGCTGTCGGCTGGATATTCCTTTATATCCTGTACCGCAAGAAAATATTCCTGAAGGTCTGATATTTATCTCTTATGGATCTTGGCAGATCAGCATCCGACCTACTTTCCCTCGAAGGGAAAGTTGCAGTGATCTCCGGCGGCGCCTCCGGGATCGGTTTTGGGACTGCCGTAAAACTGGCGGAGTTTGGCGCCAGGATCGCAATATTCGATATCGATGAGAAACAGGGGCGCCTGGCGGGAAAAGAACTTACGGATCTTGGAGGCAGGGCCAGGTTTTTCAGGTGCGACGTGAGGGATGCCGTCGAATGCAAAAGGGCAGTGAATGATACTGTCAGCTTTTTCGGGAGGATCGATATCCTGTTCAACAACGCGGGAGTGGCAATTCGTAAGAATGCCGTCGATCTTGAACCTGAAGAGTGGGACCTCGCGCTGGACGTATCCCTGAAAGGCCAGTATCTTCTTTCGAAGTATATTGTCCCCGTTATGAAGATGAACGGCGGCGGATCAATAATCAACACCGGTTCGGGCTGGTCGCTTAAAGGGGGACCGGATGCTGTTTCCTATTGTGCAATGAAAGGGGGAACTTTGAATATGACCCGTGCCATGGCCATCGATTTCGGGAAATTCAACATCCGGGTGAACTGCGTTTGCCCGGGCGACATCGACACCCCGATGCTGCAGAGTGAGTGCGAGCAGCTCGGGATGAATTACGATGAGGAATACAAAAGAAGCTGTGCTGCAGGAAGGCCGCTTGAAAGGCTCGGTACACCCGGCGATGTGGCAAACGCCGTTCTGTTCCTTTCGGGCAGGATGTCATCCTGGATTACCGGAACATATATAGTTGTAGACGGAGGCGGAATAGCTTAATCTTTGATCATGAAACATATAACACTCGTCACACAGGCTGCGGTCATGTCCTGTACAGCCATGTTATTGCTGAACGCGCCGGCATTGTCAGGACAAGCGGCAGGGGCTGCACCTGAGCTCAAAGCTGCATCACCCGGCATTTTTTTCCCGGCGAATGACCTCATGAAGATAGGGGTGTTCTACTATCCCGAGCAATGGCCAAAGGACGAATGGGAAAGGGATTTCAAAAATATGGCCCGGTTCGGATTTGAATTCACCCATATGGCTGAGTTCTCGTGGACATACCTCGAACCGGAGGAGGGCCGGTTTGATTTCACCTGGCTCGATGAGGCTGTCGATATGGCCGCAAGGGCAGGACTAAAAGTGATCCTTTGCACCCCTTCACTCTGTCCGCCGGCCTGGATGGGGGAAAAATATCCCGAGGTCTACCTTGTCGGGAGCGACGGAAGACGACGCGAACATGGCATAAGGGCAAATGCATCGATTTCCAACCCTGTGTACCGGAAATTCACCGACAGGATCGTGACGGAACTGGCAAGGCACTATGGCAATGACGACCGCATCTGGGGCTGGCAGATAGATAATGAGCCCCTGGCTGTGGCAGACTACAGCCCCTCGGCCCTCGATGCCTTCCGGAAATGGCTTGAAAACAGGTACAAGATTATCGGGAATCTGAACAGGGCATGGGCGGGAAGCTTCTGGAGCACGAGGTACGGCAGCTTCATCCAGGTCCTTATACCCAACGAATCGATGAATTCCGAGGACAAGCTCAGCCCTCACGCTCTGCTGGACTTTCAACGGTTCACTGCTGACATGACCGCCAGCTTCCTGAACGATCAGGCAGATATCCTGAGGAAGTACATCAGGCCCGGTCAGTGGATCACATCAAACTATATAAATGTAAGTACCTCCGCAGATCCACGGAGATCGGATCATCTTGATTTCCCATCCTTTACCATGTACCCTGTCAGCGGCAGGAATGAGCTTGGGGGCAATAATTTCAGGACAGGCATCCCATACAGGATCTATGAGGCCTGTGATTATTACCGCCCGATAAAAGGGATCACCGGTCTCATGGAGCTTCAGCCGGGACAGGTGAACTGGGGCAGCGTCAACCCCCAGTTGCTTCCCGGCACTGTCCACATGTGGATAATGCAGGCTTTCGGAGGCGGCTGTTCCTTCCTGTGCACATACCGTTACCGGCATCCCCTGAGGGGTAGCGAAATGTACCATGACGGCATTGTTGGCACCGACGGGATAACACTCACGCAGGGAGGGAAAGAATTCGTCCAGGCAATACGCGAGATCCATGAACTGAAAAAGCTCCCCGGGCACGATTCGTCGATGCCTGCGGATTTCAAAAGCAGGAGAACGGCAATCCTTTGGTCGCATGATGTGATGTGGGACCTGGATATTCAGAAACAGACTGAGCTCTGGGATACCTGGAGGAACAGGAACAATTATTCCTCAGCTGTCAAATCGACAGGGGCGCCGCTTGATTTTATATCCGAAAATGATGATTTCAGGAATTATCCGTTTCTTATTGCACCCTCCTACCAGATGGTGGATTCGTCCCTGGTAACCAGATGGCTTGATTACGTGAGGGATGGCGGGAACCTTGTGCTGACATGCCGCACGGGTCAGAAGGACAGGTTGGGCCACTTTTTTGAAGCTCCGCTTGCCGGACCGGTCAGGAAGCTTATTGGCGCCGATATTGAATTCTTTGACATGCTCCCAGAAGGAAGCAAGGGGAAGGTCCGGACCAGCAATTCCCTCCACGAATGGAATATCTGGGCAGAGATCCTGTCACCCTATGCGGGAACGGAAGTGCTCGCCAGCCACCATGACCAGTTCTACGCAGGTACGGCTGCTGCGGTGACCCGCAGGATCGGAAAGGGAACAGTCACGTATATCGGGATTGCGACCAAAGAGGGTGACATTGAACGGGAACTGGTCCGGAAAGTCTATGAACTAGCAAAGGTGCCGGTCGAGGATCTTCCGAAGGGTGTTTATCATGAATGGAGGAATGGGTTCAATGTGGCAGTCAATTATACCGACGTTCCGTTCAAAATGCCGATGAATAAGGGTGCAAGGGTCATCATCGGGGAAAACCCGGTACCCACTGCCCGGGCCCTGGTCTGGATCGATAATTAAGATCTAATCAGCTCCCCGGTTTCCTCAGCTGGCTTGATACCGAGCCAGAGGGCCGCACCAACCACTGCAATCACGGCAGCCACGTGAAGGGCATTTTCCCATCCGGCCCAGCTGGCAATAAGCGGTGTGAGGGCGGGTGATATCAGGCCGCCGACATTGCTTCCCATGTTCATTATCCCGCCCGCGGTCCCGCTTCTCCTGCCTGCCGTCTTCATCATCATTGCCCAGAATGGCCCTTCAACGCACAAGATAAAAGCAGTGGCCAGCGCAAGACAAATTGCCGCCATGACCCCGCTCTGCGTATGGGCACCGATGGAGATCATGATCCCGGAAAGGGCCATGCCGAAAATTGGCACTATCCTGCTGCCCCAAATCTTCCCGGCTTTCCCGGCAATCAACCTGTCGGAAATTAGGCCTCCCAGCGGGATCGAAACAATTGATAGTATCCAGGGCAGGCTGCTCATCCAGGCTCCGCTCAGAAGGCTGAAATGCCTCTCCTGGACCAGGTAAAGGTAGAACCAGGAAACAAAGATATATCCGACATACCCCTGAAGCGTGTAGCTAAGGGTCAGAAAGTAAAAGCTCAGGGAATTGATCTTACCCCTGCCCACCTTGCTATTCACCGGATCGGCAGGAACAGAGGCAGTGCCCAGGTAATTAACATGGGCAGGCTCCCTTGTCCGCAGCCAGACGGCAGCCATAACAAGCGCAGGTATGGCAGAGACCACAAGTGCCATTCTCCATCCCCAGTGTACCATTATGTTTGAGACGAGCGGGGGTGCAATTGCCGAACCAAGGCCCACGGAGGCAATCACTATCCCGTTTGCCCTGCCTTGGTATTGCACAGGCACCCATCGGGAGACCCCCTGCCCAGATCCCGGGTACGTGGGAGAAGCGGAAATCCCCAGCAAAAACCTGAATGCCATGAAAATAAGCAATGTCACCGCCGGAACAGCCCTGAATGCCCCGGTCCCGGTAAGTGTATGAAGGGCTGTGATGATGAACCAGAGCCAGGTAATTATAGAAAGGACCTTCCTGGCCCCGAACCTGTCGGCCACAGCGCCGGAAGGGATCATAAAGAGCGCATATCCTGCCAGGAAAGCGGAGAAGATCTCCCCCATCTGGACCTGTGTCAAACCGAATTCCTGCATCAGAAGAGGCCCCGCCGTGGAAACATTGACCCTGCAAATGTATCCAGCCGTAGCCGTCGCACAGAGTATTGCGACCACAGGCCAGGGCTTCGTTGCTTTTCCGCTCATAGATTCTTGTGCATAAGTATCTCAGAGGCCCCTTCAATGATATAATCCCTGAATTCACACATCGCCTCATATCCATGATGCTCGTAAAACCTTCTTGCCTTATGATTGAAAGAAGAGACGCAAAGGAAAAAGTGCCGCGAGCTGCCCCTGAAGAGGTTTTCACCGTAGGACAAAAGATCTGAGCCGATCCCTTTTCCGGCAAATTCAGGATAAACCGCGATCGATTTCAGGTACGGGGAACCGGCCAGTCCCCGCGGATCAAGGAGCATTATTCCCGCAAGACCTTCGCCCGCAGATGCAACATAAAGGACATATTCGGGATCCCGGCAGTTTCGCATACATTGTTCCAGTGATATCCCGAGCGTTATCCAGGGATCGGATCCGGCAAGAAGCCTGGCGGCAGCCTCTTTCTCAGGATCGGTAGCCGGACGGATGACTATGTTCTCCATGTGTACCTGAAGGGATTAATGTATAATGTGATGTTAAAATAGTCTTTTTTACAACACCGTCATTCCGGATGAAGTGAGGAATCTTCTTCATGCAGGAATAAATAAAGAACACCGGGAAGGATAACAAACGATTGTTTGTTTTAAATTTATGCAGTGCATCACACTGACACAAAAACTCATTCAATTAACTGCCCGAATATGAAAACCAGAAACATCAATCGCCGTATATTCCTAAAAACCAGCGCTGCAGCCGCTGCCGGAATTACACTTGCAGGAAACATCCCAATGCCCGGCCTCGCCATGAAAGCCGGGAACAGGCTCCCACGCTGGAAAGGATTCAACCTCCTTGATTTCTTTTCACCTTACCCTCCAAAGAACCTGGATGGATCGCAGACGACGGAAGATGACCTCAAATGGATGTCGGACTGGGGGTTCGATTTTGTCAGGGTCCCGATGGCTTACCCGAGGTACCTGGATTTTGACCGTACGCGAGATATCACGAAGGATGAAATGTTAAAATTTGATCAGAAAGCCATAGGTCAGGTGGACGATCTGATATACCTGGCGAACAAGCATAACCTGCATGTCAGCCTCAATCTTCACAGAGGCCCCGGCTATTGCATAAATGCAGGCTTTCATGAACCATTTAACCTTTGGGACGACAAGGATGCACAGGATGCATTTTTTTCCCACTGGCAAATGTGGGCCGAGCGCTACAAGACAATCGCTCCCGGCAAGCTGAGCTTCGACCTTCTCAATGAGCCGGCCTATATCAGGGATATGAATAACCAGTACGCTGCCAAAGGTCCCGTGCCCGGGGCAACTTACCGGAAAGTTGCAGAGGGTGCCGCAAAGGTTATAAGGGCCGTGAACAGGGACAGGCTGATCGTGGCAGACGGGAACAGCGGCGGCAGCAATGTTATACCCGAGCTCATTGATCTGGATATAGCCCAGAGCTGCAGGGCCTATTATCCGCATTATGTCTCCCATTACCAGGCATCGTGGGTATGGAAAGATCCGTCAAAGGCTCCCACACCCGTATGGCCGGGGGTTATCGACGGTAAGCAGTTCGGTCGTGAGCAGCTTGAAGAATTTTATAAACCATGGATCGCGCTCGTTGAAAAAGGTGTCGGAGTTCATTGCGGAGAGGGCGGATGTTACAGTAAGACGCCTCACAATGTATTTTTGGCCTGGTTCGGCGATATTCTCGATATCCTTACCTCACATAAGATCGGCTATGCCCTCTGGAACTTCAGGGGAACTTTCGGGATCCTCGATTCAGAGAGGTCGGATGTGAATTATACCGACTGGTATGGACACAAGCTCGACAGCAAGCTGCTGGAGCTCCTGAAAAAGTATTGAAGAAATATAAAAAATAACACAGAGTTACACAGAGCAATAAGCTATTATCTCTGTGTCTTCTCAGTGCAACTCTGTGTAACCCATAAGATTCAGTCTTCAAGCGCCTGGTAAACCATTGCCTTGAATTTTGACTGGATCCCGGAATGTGTCAGGGGTATTTGCTGGAAAAACAGGAGCCCAACAACCTGCTCCTCAGGATCGGCCCAGTATGTGGTTGCGTAATAGCCGCCCCACGAAAATGATCCCTCCGACATGCCCAGGACCGTCTGGCCTGCTTCAGTAGTGAGCTCAAATCCCAGTCCGAACTTGTTGGGGCCAACCTCAAGCCCGCCTATCTGGTTTGATGTTATAAGGTCTATCGTGCGGCGTGCAAGCAGTCTCCTGCCATTGTAAACGCCGTGGTTCAGGAGCATCTGCAGGAATTTCGCATAATCCTCTGTTGTAGAGCTCAACCCGGCCCCTCCGGAGAAATAGGTACCCTCGACAAGCGGATAATTGGCACTTGGAAGCTGAATTGGGATCACCTTATGATTCTGGTCCTCCGTGCTCACCTTTACCAGCCTGGCCTGCTTATCCTTCGGAAGATAAAAATAGGTGTCGTTCATGCCGAGAGGTTCAAAGATGCGGCTCCGGAAAAATTCATCAAGGCTCTTTCCCGACCAGATCTCGACGAGGTAACCGACCACATCAACATTGAGTCCATAGGTCCATTTTTCACCGGGCTGATGTACCAGGGGCTGCCTGCCGAGGATCTTCATCTTATCGGCAAGCAATATCCTGTCGCTGACGAATCCGGCAGGGATCCCGGCTTTTGCGTAGATTGCTTTCATCCGGGGCGACCCGATCTCGGCATAGTCGATCCCCGATGTATGGGTCAGCAGATCGCGGACAGTGATCTCCCTTTTTGCAGGAACAGTGGTATAAGTGGTATCCTTTTCGTTGAATTGGTCAAGTACTTTCGGATTCGCGAATTCAGGGATATATTTTGACACTGGATCGTCGAGGAGGAACTTCCCTTCCTCGAAAAGCATCATGGCAGCTATGCTGGTAATTGCTTTTGTCTGGGAAGCAATCCTGAAAATATCGTTTTTGAGCATAGGTGATCTTGATTCAAGATCCTTTACCCCGAACGCCTTGTAATATACGATCCTGCCATTGCGCGCAATAAGGGCATCGGCCCCAGCGATCCATCCGCTGTCGACCCCCTGCCGGATCAGATTATCAATACGCGTCAGCCTTTCGGCAGAGACGCAGGCAGATGCCGGTGATGATTCCCTGAGAACCGGCGGTTCATGCTGGCAGGAAAGAGTAAAAGCCAATAATATGGCAATGAACGGGAGGAAAAGATGTTTTCTCATAGGACTGAGCAGTTAATTGTGTGAGGTTTGGTTTGTATGGTTGGTTGTCTGTGCATCAAATTTATAAATTTCTTAAGTTAATGATGATCATCATGTATTAAAAGTCAAAGGTAGTTAACCGCAAAGCTCGCAAAGAGATTAAATTCAGCAAATTACCTTTGCATACTTTGCGCGAACCTGGCGTTCTTTGCGGTTAAATCCGACTTTTGATACATCCTTCTTAAAATTCACTCTACACCTCCGGTGTTGAGAGAATCAACCGGGTTTTCACCATGGATGTGACCATGGACATTAAACTTCAAATTTTACTATATTTGATACGGGGATTCGGTCCCGTTGATAACAAGTACCTGCTGATGTTCTGAATATTAACGCGCTTTAACACATAATTCTATGAGAAACCTTGTGCTGTTCTTAATCGTTGCCGGGATTACGGTATTTTCGGCCTGCCAGAAGAAGGAATCGGAAAAGTTCAAGCTGCTCACAGGGCCTACATGGCAAGCTGACAGCCTGCTTGCAAATGGGGTGGATGCATCCGGGCCCGGTGGAGTTCTGAGCAAGTTTGGAGGTGAGGCAAAATTCAATACTGATGGGACTGGCACATTCGGTCAGTACGCAGGAACATGGCAGTTCAACAACAATGAAAATGAGATAATCATTACGTCAGACTCGATCCTGATACCAATTACAGCCGTAATAAAGGAGCTGACAAGCGTTTCCTTAAAGCTGACGACCTCCCTTATTACACCTACACCTCCGTACACTGCCCTTAACATAAGAATGACCTTTAAGGCCAAGTAATGCGTCCTGTTCTTACTTTCGTTCTCCTAGTTTCCACTCTTGCCCTGAACGGTAACCAGTTCAAAGGGGTCATAAAGGGAAGGATCACCGACAAAGCCACCAAAGAACCCCTTGCCGGAGCCTACGTCATCTATGGCCGGCAACACGGGACGATGAGTGACAGCGACGGCAATTACCAGGTTACGGCTGATCAGCCGAAGCTGGAAATCACATTTCAGCTGATCGGTTATGAGTCGGTAAAAAAGGAGGTGGAGCTCACCTCTTCCGAAACGCTCGAGCTCAATGTCGAAATGGAGATGAGGGTAAGTGAGATCGGGCAGGTGGTCGTGAGTGCAAACAAGACCGAACAAAAGGTAGCTGAGCTGACCGTGTCGATGGATGTCGTAAAATCCTCATTTCTCAACCAGAATCATATTACAGATGCCGCGGATATAATGAACCGGACCCCCGGTATTGAAGTCCTCGACGGGCAGGCATCGGTAAGGGGGGGAAGCGGGTTCAGCTACGGGGCGGGAAGCCGTGTGCTGGCGCTGATCGACGGCCTGCCGGTGATCTCGGCAGATGCCGGGAACATAAAATGGCAATTCCTGCCGCTTGAAAACATTTCGCAGATCGAGATCATCAAGGGGGCATCTTCTGTCCTTTACGGCTCGTCGGCCCTGAACGGGGTCATTAATTTCAGGACAGCTGATGCTTCAAATATCCCGGAGACCAGGTTTTATGCAGAAGCCGGGAGCTTCGGTAAACCTAGAGACAGGAACCGGATCTGGTGGGATTCTCCCCGGGTCTTTTCGTCCGCCTCATTCTCGCACCTCCGGAAGATAGGGAATACCGACTTTGGAATAAGCGGCAGCCTGCTCCTTGATGAAGGCTACCGTAGGCTCAATGATGAGCAGCTTGGCCGGATTAGCCTTAAGATCAAGCATTTTAGCAAAAAGCATGAGGGCCTAAACTACGGGATCAACCTGCACACCGGATATGATGCAAAAAAAGATTTCATCCTGTGGGAAGATGCTGATTCCGGGGCACTGAAGCAATCGCCTTCCACAGCCAGGGAATTTCATGGAATATTCATCGCGGCCGATCCATTCATCGGCTTAAGAAGAAACGACAAGACCTCGCATGACCTGAGGATGAGGCTGCAGACCACCCTGAACCGGCTTCCAGAAAGCAGCCAGAACAACAGCGATGCCAGCTCAATTTACACGGAATACCAGTTCAGGCATAAGCTGTCATCCAAAGTCTCGGTCACAGCAGGAGCATCGGAAAATTACAGCAGCGTTGTATCCAATTTCTTCGGCAACCATCACATAATGAACATTGCCGGTTATGCACAGTTTGAGCTGAAACCCCTGAACAGGCTTGAGGCTGTCGGAGGCATCCGGGTCGAGAGCTTCCGGCTCGATGGGAAGAATGACAGGACGATTCCCATCTTCAGGGCCGGATTAAACTGGCAGGCTGCAGATTTTACATTCCTGAGGGCCTCTTTCGGCCAGGGATACCGGTACCCGTCCCTTGCCGAAAAATTTGCCTCCACAACCCTCGGATCAGTTACAATCATCCCCAATCCTTACATCCGTTCCGAGTCAGGATGGAGCACAGAGCTCGGGGTAAAGCAGGGTGTCGGGCTCGGATCCCTGACCGGCCAGGCAGACCTCTCGTTCTTCTTCCTGCAGAACTCAAACATGATCGAATACATGTTCGGCCTCTATCCTGAAGGACTCGGATTCAGGGCCACCAACATCGAGCAATCAAGGATCTACGGAACCGAACTTGAGTTTTCCCTTTCCGGCTCAATCGGCAGGGTCAGGAACACCATCACCGGCGGATATACATTCATGTACCCTGTCGGCTACAATCCACAGACACACAGGAATACTGGCATATATTTGAAATACAGGAGAAAACATTCCGGAACAATTACCCTGAATTCCAAATGGCAGAAATTCAGCGCCGATATCACCCTTTTTGTCAGGTCGAAGATCCTGAATATTGACGAAGTGTTCCTGACAACCCCGATCCTCCCCGGATTCAGTGAATACTGGGCGAACGACAACAAAACCTATGAGGTCCTCGATGCTGTTGCCGGATACAAGCTGAACGGCAGTCTGACAATCTCATTCCAGGTAAAGAACCTGACAAATAAGGAATACATGGGCAGGCCAGGGGATATCCAGCCTCAGAGGAACTACAGCCTGCGGTTGTCGGGAAATTTCTAGAGCATGACTACCCAGTGATTTTCCATGATAATTAATAAACTAACCTGCATGAAAACTCCCCGCAATCTTAAGCTTGGCCTGTTTGGCATCGGGCTTGAAACTTACTGGAACCAGTTTGAAGGACTTAAAGAAAGGCTTGAAGGTTATCTTTCCGAAGTAAGGTCAAGACTCGAAAGACCGGGTGTGGAAATCACCGATATCGGGTTGGTCGATAATCCCGAAAAGGCCCTTGAGGCGGGTCATTCCTTCAGGAAAGCCGATGTTGACCTGATCTTCCTTTATATTACGACCTATGCACTCTCGTCAACCGTCCTTCCTGTCGTCAAAAGGGCCGGCGTCCCTGTCGTGATACTCAACCTTTCACCTGAGAAGGCAATTGATTACAGATCATTTAACAGCCTGAAGGAGAGGACCAGAATGACCGGGGAATGGCTCGCAAATGTTTCAGCATGTCCCGTACCTGAAATTGCAAGTGTTTTCCTCCGGGCCGGAATAAGCTTCCACCTGGTGACCGGCTCGCTTCACAATGATCCGGAGGTTTGGGAAGAGGTGTCCGAATGGATCGATGCAGCAGAGGTCGCCGGTAAAATGGCTCACAACCACCTGGGCTGCATGGGTCACTATTACGGCGGGATGCTCGACGTTTATTCAGATCTCACCCTGCACCTGGCTACCTTCGGAGGGCATATCGAAATGATCGAGGTAGAGGAGCTTTCTGCCCTGAGACGTGAGGTGACTGCCGAAGAAGTTAAAGAAAGGCTGGACCTGTTCGATAGGGTGTTTGATATCTCCGGTGAATGCAGCGTGGAAGAGCTCCGGAAAGCGGCAGCCACGTCCGTGGCAATGGAGAAAATCGTAAAAAATTATGATCTCGGATCAATTGCTTACTATATGAGCGGGACCGGCATAAAAGAGAATGAAGATTCGATAAATACGATCATCCTGGCAAATTCACTCCTCACCGCCCAGGGTGTACCGGTAGCTGGTGAATATGAAATAAAGAATGTCCAGGCAATGAAGATCCTCGACTGCTTTGGTGCCGGCGGATCATTCACTGAATTCTATGCCCTCGACTTCAATGATAACGTGGTTCTGATGGGACACGATGGCCCGGGTCATATTGGTATCGCGGAAGGAAAGATCAGGGTCAAGCCGCTCGAGGTCTACCACGGGAAGACGGGAAAGGGACTTTCCGTGGAAATGTCTGTAAAACACGGTGATATTACCTTGCTATCGGTTGTCCAGGACAAGAACGGGAAGCTCTTTTTTCTTTCGGCTGAAGGGCAATCGGTGCCCGGCCCGATCCTTGAGATAGGCAATACAAATACCAGGTACAGGTTCCATCCAGGGGTAAAGGATTTTATGAAGAGGTGGTGCAGTTACGGCCCGGCACATCACTGCGCAGTGGGGACCGGACATATCGCATCGAAAATTGAAAAGCTTGGAAAGCTTCTGGGAATTGATGTGATAAGGGTAAGTTAATCCGGCTCATTCAAAATACACGAAATAGTTTTTTATATTTGATATTCAAACCAAACTCAAACCCGCTACATGAAACTTTCTGTCTTAAGATCCGGATCATTCATTATTGTCCTTCTCATAATTACGGCTTTGACTTCCTGTAATAAAGAGGTCCCTGCAAGCGGGAGGATAAATGATTTCAAATCGCTTACAGCCCAATTCAAGGAACCTTCAAAAGAGTTCACGACGGCACCTTTTTTCGTCTGGAATTATAAGATCACCAGGGGGGAGATCGATCACTATATGAATGAGTTCAAAAAGCAGGGCAGCAGCCAGGTCTTTATACATCCCAGACCCGGCCTTGTTACGGAATACCTTTCGGATGAATGGTTCGACCTTTTCAAATACACCGTTGAGAAGGGGAAACAGCTTGAAATGAATGTATGGATCTACGACGAGAACTCCTACCCCAGCGGCTTCGGAGGCGGTCATGTCCCCGATCAGATGCCGGAATCATATAACCAGGGACAGGGTCTCGAAATGAAGAAGTTTGAATCCCTGCCCGACACAGCTAACAGGTATTTCCTTTGCCTTAAAGAAGATAATGGCAAATACACAGATATTACTGCTTCCGTTAAAAATGAGATGGGAAAACCCGGGAAATACCTGCTGTTCCATAAAACCTACAACGGGAAAAGCGACTGGTACGGCGGCTTTTCATATGTCGATCTCCTGTACCCGGGTGTTACGGAGAAGTTCATTGAGATCACCATGAAAGGATACGAAAAGTCCGTTGGCACCGATTTCGGGCAAACCGTTCCCGGAACCTTCACCGATGAGCCGCAGATCACCTCACCGGGAGGGATAAGATGGACACCTGATCTTTTTGATGCATTTCAGAAGAAATGGAATTACGATCTCAGGACACAGCTTCCCTCACTTTTCGAAGAAACCGGGGACTGGAAAAAAGTGCGGCACGATTATACACAGACATTGTTGCAGCTGTTTATCGACAGGTGGGCCAAACCGTGGAACCGGTACTGTGAGGAAAAAGGGTTGAAATTCACCGGCCACTACTGGGAACATGAATGGCCGAACATGCAGCCCGGCGGGGACAATATGGCAATGTACGCCTGGCACCAGGTCCCGGCCATTGATATGCTTTTCAACCAGTGGAATGATGTTAGCTCCAAAGCCCAGTTCGGCAATGTGAGATCGGTTAAGGAACTCGCAAGTGCAGCAAACCAGACCGGGCGCCAGAGAAAGCTCAGTGAGACCTATGGCGGGGCCGGATGGGAACTTTCATTCACCGATATGAAGAGGCTCGGGGATTGGGAATATGCCCTGGGTGTAAACCTGATGAACCAGCATCTGGCCCATATTACGCTTGCCGGTGCGAGGAAATATGACTATCCCCTCACTTTCACCTACCATGAACCATGGTGGAATGACTACAAATATATTAATGATCATTATGCAAGATTGTCTCTTTCCCTTTCATCCGGGTACCAGAAGAATGATATCCTCATACTGGAACCTACGACAACAGCCTGGCTGTATGATTCATATGTCCAGGACAATCCAAAAGTAAATGAAATAGGACAGTCATTCCAGTCATTCATTACAAAGCTTGAAAAGGCCCAGGTGGAATATGACATGGGTTCGGAAAACATCATAAAGGACAGGGGCTCAGTCAAAAACAACAGGTTCATTGTCGGGGAGTGCAGCTACTCTACCCTGGTGATTCCCCCGATGATGGAAAACCTTGACCTTCCCACTTTCAGCCTTATCAAATCGTTTGTCGCCAACGGCGGGAAGCTTGTTGCATTTTCACATCCGTCGCTTGTGAATGGGGAGACTGACAGCGGGCTGGCCGGCTTCCTTGATAAAAACAGCGATAAAATTACTTTCGTCCAGGAACTTACTGCTGAAAACATCCCGCAGTACTTCTCATCAGCCGACGCGAAATTCAACCTCTTCGCCGGAAAGGACCTCTACCACCACAGGAGGATCCTCGCCGACGGACAGCTGTTGTTCCTTGCAAACTCAAGTCTAACAGATCACAGCACGGGCTCTGCCGAGCTGAAGGGTACCGATGTGATCGAGATGAACACGGTTACCGGGCAGCTCTCCGGCTACCAGATCGGCGCCGGGGGAGAAAAAGTTACTTTTTCATGGGATATCCCGCCTGCCGGGAGCCTGCTGCTGTTCATCCCGTCAGGGAAGAGCGAATCGCTTCCTGCTCCGGGAGTCCCGATGTCGTGCGCTGCAGTGCCTCTGCAGGGTGAACTAAGGATCACAAAAGACTCTGTCAACGCTGTTCCGCTGGAATTCTGTGATGTTATGGTCGGAGGTGTGGTCACAAAGGATCTGAACACCTATGATGCTGCTGATAAAGTATTTAAATTTCACGGTTTCAGGAACGGCAATCCGTGGAACACATCGGTGCAGTTCAGGACAGGGATAGTTGACCGGGACACTTTCCGCACCGGCACCGGGTTTACCGCCACATACCATTTCAATGTGAAGGGTGCGTTCGACCGATCCGGGATGCGCGTTGTGGTGGAAAGACCTGAGCTCTGGGCAGTGTCGGTCAATGGCACCACGGTCACTCCCGATCCCGGGAAATGGTGGCTCGACAGGTCGTTCGGCGTATTCGGCATCGGCTCTCTTGTAAGGACAGGCGATAACGTCATTTCGCTGAATGTCAGCCCAATGAAGATCCATGCGGAAATCGAGCCTGTTTATGTTATTGGGGATTTCTCTGCAGTGCCTGAAGAAAAAGGCTGGTCGATAGCTGCCCCGGCAGCCGGTCTGGTAACCGGCTCGTGGAAAGGACAGGGTATGCCGTTCTATTCCTGGGGTGTGAACTATACCAGGGAATTCACAATTGACAATCCTGACGGCAAGTACATCGTTTCCGTGCCAAACTGGAAGGGAACGCTGGCGGAGGTAAAAGTGAACGGAACAGCGGCTGATCCGGTCGCATTCCCACCATATGAATCCGATGTGACTGACCTTATCAATCCCGGGGTCAATACCGTGGAGGTTAAGGTCTTCGGAAGCCTCAAGAACCTGCTCGGCCCTCACTTCAACAACCCTGCTCCGGGACTGGTTTCGCCGTGGCACTGGAGGTATGTGAAATCATTTCCTCCCGGGAAGGATTACCAGCTGCTTGATTATGGGATGATGGATGAGTTCTATCTTCTGAATAGGAAATATTAGGCGGGAGGCGGGAGGCGACAGGCAACAGGGGGCAGGCACGAGGCAGCAGGCGTCAGGGGGCAGGCACGAGGGGGCAGACACCTGAAGGAATAATATTAAATAAGAAACAGGGGATTAAAGCAATTTTTTCTTTCGGTGCCTGATCAGTAGTATTATCATTGCACTTATATCTTCACACTCCCGATCCGATTCGTTATATTTATCATCCTGAAGACAGCCTATTTCCTGGCTTATTGCGAGTTGCGTAATTAACTCCGCCGTAGAACCTCTTGCAATAAATAAATGTCGGATACTTTGACGGTCAGTCTCAAAGCCATCACCTTCAGCAATATTAGAAGGAATTGACACTGATGATCTTCTAATCTGATCTGACAACCCGAAATCATGTTTAAATAGGACAGATTCAGTTAGTTTATAAATATCAACAGCCAAGCTTTTTGATAATTGCCATACCTTTAACTCTTTAAAATTCCCATAATGCAGCATTTTAGATAGTTAGACAATATTCATTACCACATTATAAATTTATTAAATTCTCATAATACAAGATGAAATACTCCATTTTTAATGGAACCCGGATTTCTCTTCTATATAATTGAGCCTATTCCCCGGCACCTGACGCCTG
>DCFQ01000048.1:34406-43833 GCA_002319915.1 Bacteroidales bacterium UBA1800
CCTGACGCCTGACGCCCGCCCATCCCCTTTTTTCGAATATTTTACCAAAGCCCACCTAAATGATTAGGAATCACAATACAATTTTAGACTTATTTGCACAATTCAAATATTTTTCTACATTTGCCCTGCTTTGGTTAACAGTAACCTAAACTGACCAAAATAAGATAATGGGGAATCGAATGCTTATGGATCATGAACTTCTATTCCCGAGTTCTTAAACTTAAAACTTAATCTATGAGAAAGTTATTTACTTTGTTTTCCGTAATCCTGATTACTGGTAGTTTGTTTGCCGGGGGTCTAGTGACAAACAACAACCATAGTGCCCTGTTCACGCGTATGCAGAACCGCAATGCGTCGACAGCCATTGATGCCGTATTCTACAATCCGGCCGGACTTACCAAGCTTGGAAATGGTTTCTTCTTCTCCCTGAACAACCAAACCATCAGCCAGACACAGAAAATCATCAACAACTATACATTTCTGAGCGGAACTCCCAAGGAGTACGTGGGGAAAGTCAGCGCCCCCATATTCCCTGGCGTATATGCAGTATTCAAAACCGGAAAACTGGCATTATCAGCTGGCTTTAACCCTGTAGGCGGCGGAGGCGGTGCAAAATGGAGCAAAGGTCTTCCTTCATTCGAGATGCAGATCGCTGACCTTGTACCACTGCTTGCCAGCCAGGGTATCCCGACCGACAAGTACTCGGCAAAAATCAACTTTGAAGGGACCTCGGTTTATTTCGGCTACCAGGCTAATGCATCATATGAGATCAACAATATGCTGTCGGTTGCTGCCGGTGTAAGGGTTGTTTCTGCAAAGAATACCTATAAGGGTTCTATGACTGACATCAGTATCAATCCTGACTATCCTGCTTTCGGTGAAGCATATAATGGCAGCATGGTCCCTGCAAAAGATTTCTTCACATCGGGTGCAGGTGTTCTGGGCCAGCTTGCTGTAGGCGCTTCTGCATTTGCAACAGGCCTTCAGCCGATCATTACCGCAGGCTATGGCACGGTGCTGTTGAGCGACGGTACAAATGTAGGCCTGTCAACCCAGCAGATCGGCCAGATTCAGCAGATCCTCGGAGCAGCAGGTTTGACTCCTGCCCAGATTGGCGCCCAGACGATTGCCTCAACACAGGGTGTCCTGAGCGTCGCCGGTCCGACCTTCTCCGGGAAAGCAACCGCAATGACCGGGTATGCCGCTGCAACCCAGGATGTATTTGTTGATGCCCAGCAGACCGGTATCGGTTATACCCCGATCCTCAGCGTTAACTTCTCGCCTCTTGAAAACCTGAATATCGCCCTGAAATATGAATTCAAGACGAAGCTTGAACTCACCACAAAGGTAAAGGACAATAAAGGCGGCGGCGTTTTCGTCGACGGGACCAAAGTCACTGCTGACCTTCCGGCAATTATCTTCTTCGGGGTTGAATACAAACCGATCAAGAAGCTTACCCTTGCCGGTACATTCAATTACTATTTTGACAAGGACGTGGACTATGACGGCTCATCGTTGGCTGATATCAACATGATAGACAATAACTTCCTTGAGTACGGCCTTGGCGCAGAATATGCACTGACCGACAACCTGAGGGCAAGCGCGGGTTGGCTTGCAACCAATACCGGGGTCAACGACGCCTATCAGAGCGATATGGGCTACAGCACCAACACCAATTCGTTCGGTGCAGGATTCGGTTACAGGATCACTCCCCTGATCGACCTTAATATCGGCGGACAGTACACTGTGTACGCTTCCGATTCCAAGACTTTCAATCACTTCCTCGGTGAAAACCCGGTGCCTGTGACTGAAACTTACAAGAAGAGCACATGGCTTGTCGGCGTGGGACTTGATTTCTATTTCGGGAAAAAATAAAAACCTGATATCCATGGATAAAAAGGCTGGACCTTCCGGGGTTCAGCTTTTTTTTTGTGATTCGGATCATAGAAGTCAGTTTCACAGGGGCCACTCAGGTTCCTGTTAGTGAGACATTTACAAAGGGCACTTGGCTTGTCGGCGTTGTACTAGATCTCAATTTCGGTAAAAAGTAGATTAACCGATTTCATTATTCGGTAGACTGGGTAATAATTTTTCCAGCCTTTCCCATGTTTTTAACCACTGAGTTATGCTGAGTTAAAATGAGTTTCACTGAGTAGATCTACCTTAGTTTTTTAGCCATTACATAATAATACTCTTAATCCCATCTTTTAAAGAGACGACATTAAAGTTGATCAGAAGTCCGATCCTGCACTTTGATAGCTTCGGATATGTCATAAGTTGAGCGAAATGAACTGGATTCAAGGCATCAACTGACTTAATTTCAATAACAACTTTCCCATCTACCATTAAATCAATTCTGTAACCAAACTCAAGTGATTTTTCTTCATATACTAATGGCGTTGGCTTTTGCTTTACAACAATTAGTCCGGTTTTTTTCATTTCATAGGACAAACATTCTTCATAAGCCCACTCAAGTATTCCCGGGCCCAGTGCTGTATGGACTTTATAGGCGCACTTCAGTATTGAACCTGTCAGATCCTGATGTAAATAATTCATCTAATTTATTTTTAGCGAGACTATATAAAGATATTACTTCTAGCAATCTACAGCAACTGTTTATAAATCAAAAACTGTGTTACTCCTTTTAAACTAAACGTCACCCTGTGGTTAAAAGAATTTTTGAGTTTAGAATAATAATTAAAGCATTATTTTCTGAAATTAGTACTCGGAAACCTCTTAAAACCTGGCCTGATGAAATTCAAAAAAGTATTTGCTTTTTTTCTCATCCTCGTTCTTTTTTCAGAATGCATGACAAAAAACGAACAACCCGGATCATCAACAACTCCAATACCGGTCGTGATTTCAAATGTAGAGAAAGTCGAGACCTTAAGAGATATCTCGCTTAGCGGGAATATTGAAGGAAACAAGACCATAAAGCTGGGTTTTCTTGTCGCCGGCCGGATCGATTTCATCGCCGCCGATGAAGGTGAAAGGGTTTCCAGGGATAAGGTCATAGCGAGCCTCGAACCCACAAGCTACGCTATCGCAAGGGAACTGGCAGGCATCCAGGTTGACCAGGTGCAGGATGAATTTGACCGACTCAAATCGATGCATGACAATAAAAGCTTGAGTGAGAGTGACTTTGCCAAGATCTCGTTCGGCCTTCAGCAGGCAAAAGCCCAGCTTAAGCTCCACACAAAGAATCTTGCCGACACAAAGCTGTACTCCCCCATCGACGGGATCGTTCTAAAGAAACTTGCCGAGGTTGGAGAGATTACCGGATCCGGCATCCCGGTCCTTGTCGTATCAGATATCAGGAAAATAAAAGTAAGCGCATATATCCCCGAGACCGAACTTCATTCCGTTAAGATCGGACTGAAAGCCAGCGTTTCTGTTTCGTCCGTAGACAAGACATTTGAAGGGACCATTGCCGAGGTGGGATCGCTGGCCGATCCCTCGAGCAGATCCTTCCTGCTCAGGATAGTTGTTGACAACCCGGGAATGCTTCTGCGGCCCGGAATGATCGCGGATGTTGCCATCCCCGCCGGAAATGCCGAAAGTTTCCTCGGGATCGGCGCTGGTGCGGTTATGCATGATTTCAACAACCAGAGCTATGTTTTTGTGGCCGATTCTGTCAGGAAAAAGGCTTTCCGGAGAAATGTGACCACCGGAAGCCTCAGGAACGACATCATTGAAATAACCTCGGGGCTCAGCGAAGGCGAACCAGTGGTAACAGGGGGATACCAGAAGCTGGTGGATGGGTGCGGAATAATTATAAACAAGTGATCTGTCATGAACTTAGTAAAAGCCTCACTTAAGCACCGGCAGGTCACATTCTCCATACTGCTCCTGATGTTCGCATCAGGGGTCTGGTCGCTGCTGAATATGCCCCGGCGGGAAGATCCGAAAATCGTGATCCCGGGCGGCCTGGTCGTCGCTTATTTCCCGGGGGCAAACGCCATCCAGGTCGAAGAGCAGGTAACCAGGAAGCTTGAGGAATTCATCTTCCAGTTCGAGGAGGTGAACAAGGACAAAACTTATTCGGTCACTTCCGACGGCAGGGTCGAGCTCCACATATGGCTTCAGGACAAGGTAAGAAAGCCGGATATCTTCTGGAACAAGCTGCGGCACCAGTTGATGGTGATAAAGGCGCTCGATCTGCCCCCTGGGGTACAGGGTCCGTTCGTCAACTCTGATTTCGGCGACACTGAATCGATGATCATTGCGATCGGGGATAGCAGTGGCAACTTTACACTGATGAAGGAGTATGCCTTAAAGCTTGAGGACCAGCTGAGGCAAATTCCTGCCGTATCAAAGCTTAAGCTGACAGGGGAGCAGAAGGAACAGATCACCGTCGCCTTTAATTCTGCAAGCCTTTCGAAATATGACCTTAACTTGCAGCAGGTATTGAGGATCCTGCAAACACAGAACATAATCAGCGCCTCCGGCGAGATCAAGGCTCAGACTCTTGCTTTGCCCCTTCATGTTTCAGGTGCTTATACCGATTTAAATGACATCAGGGAACAGATCGTGGGTTCCTCAAAAAGCGGTGCCGTGATCAGGCTTGGGGAAATAGCATCCGTGACGAAAGGGTATGCCGAACCGGCAAGCAGGATCACGGTGAATGGCGAGAATGCAATCCTGCTTTCCATCCAGATGCATGAGGGGAGAAACATTGTAAAAATCGGCGGTGAGATCGACCGGAAGCTTGCTGAATTTGAGAAGAGGGTACCGGGTAATATGAAGGTTACAACACTTGTAAACCAGCCGCAGGTTGTCAAAACAAATGTTTCCGAATTCCTGAGGGAGTTCCTTCTGTCAATCGTGGCGGTGATCCTTGTGGTGTTCCTGCTTCTTCCTCTCAGGATTGCGGCAGTAGCGGCAGCAGCGATCCCGATGACTGTTTCGATCACGTTCGCACTGCTGCATGTATTTGGGCTGGAACTGAACCAGGTCACCCTTGCTTCCATGATTTCGGTCCTCGGGATAGTGGTCGATGATGCCATCATAATTGCCGATAACTATGTAGAGCTGCTTGACCGCGGCAACGACAAGTGGACCGCGGCCTGGCGGAGCGCTACCGACCTGGTGGTCCCGGTACTTACAGCAACAATAACAATCATCGCATCATTCCTGCCGCTTGTCATACTGACGGGCACTGTGGGTGAATTCATCAGGGGACTGCCCATCACCGTTACGATTGCCCTTACATCGTCGTTCATCGTAGCCATGGTGCTCACTCCCCTGCTGTGCAATATTTTCATAAGAACAGGGCTTCACACAAGAAATCCGGAAACCGGTAACCGGAGACCCTCATTTCTCAGCCTGCTCCAGAATGCCTATAATAAATCGATTGACTGGTGCCTCAGGCATAAAAGCCTTACAATTACGGCAAGCTTTGCCACCGTATTGCTTGCCGGTCTCTTATTCAGGTTCGGCATCAGGGAGAAGTTCTTTCCCGAAGCCGAAAGGAACCAGTTTACGGTCGAGCTTTGGATGCCAACCGGCACCAGGCTAGAAAAAACTGAAGAGGCTATCCTCAGGATCGAGAATTCAATAAAGCACGACAGCAGGGTGATATCGTACGCAACGTTCACCGGGACAAGCGCCCCAAGGTTCTACTATAATTATTCCCCGCAGATGCCTGAGAGCCACTTTGCCCAGATGCTGATAAATACCAGTGATCCGAAGGCCACAAAAACACTTTCGGACGAGCTCAGGGAGAAAGTGAATACACTTGTGCCTGAAGGCACCGGTTTTGTCAGGCTGATGATGCAGGGTCAGCCGATGAATGCCAAGGTAGAGGTCAGGATTGCCGGTGAGGACATAAATAAGCTTAAGGAGATCGGAAGCGAGGTAAGCGGTATATTGCGGAGCACACCCGGTAGTTACATGATACGGAACGATTTCAGGGAAGACAGCTACGGGATCCGGATCAGGCCCAAAGCTGAAGCGGCAAGGCTCGGCTTCACTACCCTGAGCATCTCACAGATGGTCTATACTTCATTCTCGGGATATTCCCCGTCATCATATTATGAGGAGGACAATCCGGTCGGAATAGTTCTGAGGCTAGCAGATAAGGAACGGCATGAGACCTCCGATCTCAGGGACCTCTATCTGCAGTCGCCGGTCACGGGCGCATCCGTTCCGCTTAGGCAGATTGCCGACCTGGTACCTGAATGGCAGCCAGGCAGGATAATTCACAGGAACGGGATGAGGACCCTTACGGTTCAAAGCGAAACCGGTAGGGGCACCCTGGCATCGGAGCTGCTCAAGGCTGTCAGTCCGGAAGTCGAAAGACTACCGCTGCCCCAAGGTTACAGGATCTTTTTCGGCGGGGAATACGCCAATCAGCATGAGACCTTCGGATACATGGTAATTGCCCTCATCCTGAGCCTGATAATCATATTTATCGTTTTGCTTTTCCAGTTCAGGGATCTTAAAGAAACCGGACTCGTCATGCTCACAATCCCACTAAGCCTTTTTGGCGCAATCGTCGGCCTGGTCATCACAGGGAATGATTTCGGTTTCACTGCATTCTGCGGACTTATCAGCCTCTCCGGGATAGAGGTAAGAAATGCGATCATTCTGATCGATCATACGAACGAGCTGATAAAGAAAGGAATGGACATCCCCACTGCTGCCTCCGAAGCGGGGAAGCGCCGTCTCAGGCCGATCTTCCTCACCGCAATGGCCGCTGCCATCGGAGTGCTCCCAATGATCCTGTCCGGATCACCCCTGTGGAGCCCTCTTGCAAGTGTGATCGCCTTCGGCGTTATCTGGTCGATGCTCATTTCCACCCTCTCGATACCGGTGCTTTACACCGTTACCATAAAACCCTCTGATAAAAAGGATATATCTCTAAACAGCTAACCCCATTCAAAGTGACATTACGTAAATTTCTTTCAGCAGCAATAATAATTCTCCTGGCATCCGGCACGCGGCTTCCGGCACAAACTGTTTCCCTTTCCCTCGGGAATGCTGTTGATATGGCCCTGCAGAATAATCACCTCCTGAATGTAAGACGGTACCAGGTAGAAGAGAAAAAGCAAAAAGTAAATGAAGACAGGGCCAAATTCCTGCCAATTGTGATCCTGGGAGCTTCTTACCAGTACAACTCCAGCCTTCCGGGCCTTACCCTGACAAGGGGCCAGTTCGGCGAACTTCCGCTGGGGACCCTGAAGATCCCCCTGCCGGCAACCGATGAGTTTATAAGTATGGGTAACCATGATATATACAATGCAGGTGCAACGCTTTATCAGCCCGTTTCCCAGCTGGGAAAGATAAATGCGGGCATAAAAGTCTCCACGATGGACTTGCAGATATCCAAAATTGAAGAGACAAAAGCAGGACGCCAGATCAGGCAGGCGGTTGAAAAATTATTCTACGGGCTTCTTATAACTCAAAAACAGATTGAAGAAGCAGATATCAAAACGACCCTTTCCAGGGCAAAATTGAATGACGCCGAGAGTGCCCTGGCAGCTGGGAAGACTGTCGAGGCAAGCAGGTACGGCCTTGCTGCCGCGGTTGCGGATGAGGAACAGAACCTCCTGAGGCTGAAAATACAGTACGACGATTATTCTGCTGACCTGAAGCAGCTTACGGGACTCGATCCTGATCAGGAAATATCACCTGAGCCATTGACAGAGGATGAAGAAATCGCTCCTGCAGCCCCGGCGGATACCTCGTTGAGTCTTGCTGCCGGCAGGAACAGTGATTTGAAGATCGCTTTCCTGACAACTCAAAAAGCCGGTTACTCAATCAGGGCCAGCAAATTCAGTTACCTTCCTGACATCGGGATTATGGGCGGATATGCATACCAGAAAGGAACCATAATCTACCCGAAAAACAATGCCTTTATCGGAGCTTCACTAAAGTGGAACCTTCAGGATATGCTGTTTAACCGCACAATACAGCTCCAAAGGAGCTTCGCCAAAAAACAGGCCGATGAAAGCCTTGCCAATACCAGGGAGCAGGTGTCGAGGGATATAATGAAAGCCTTGCGGAAACTAAGACAATCAGAAGAGCTGATAAATGTGGCATCAAAAGCGGTGAGCTACAGGAAGGAAGATTTCCGGATCCAGACCGACAGGCACAATTCGGGGTTGAGCCTGGAGGCTGACCTCCTGGGTGCAAAGGCAGCGCTGGCAAAAGCGGAAGCCGATTACCTTTCTGCCCGCATGAACTACAGGATTGCCCGCTCAGATCTGGAGATCCTGACCGGCAATTACTAATATTTTATCCCCTGGTCGTTCAGATATTTCACATACTGGGAAAGGCGGGGAGCTCCCGATGAAAGGAGTTTCCTGTACCAAGCCTTTGTTGCCGGTTCGTCGCCCGACTCCCTCGAAAGAGTAATTATATTGAGATAAAGCATTCCCTCGGATCCCAGATTCTCCTTATCGGTTTTATCAAGGATAGCCTTGAAATATTTTATCGCATCGGCAGGCTTTGCTTTTGACGAGGCGGAATAAGCGTTGTCGATCTCACGATTGAGAGTGCTGTCGAGGGTGATGCCGCTGACGGAAAAACAGTTGTTGCTGCAATCCTCGATGAGATCGATCCATTTCGTTCCCGGTCTGAGCGGCGGAAACTCGAGCATGAAATCCAGCTTCTCCCCTATCGTTTTGAACTCGTAAACATCGGGGCATGCCGGAATGCCGAGGGATGAAGTCATCCGGCTCCTCTTCCCGTCAGGATAGATGATGTATATGTTCCTGTCGGCACAGAACTTCCCTCCTGCTATCCGGTTCTCAATGGTCATGTAAAAGACCG
Organism: Bacteroidales bacterium UBA1800; assembly: GCA_002319915.1. Lineage (GTDB taxonomy): Bacteria > Bacteroidota > Bacteroidia > Bacteroidales > VadinHA17 > LD21. The sequence goes on from DCFQ01000048.1 coordinate 43,182, forward strand.
TTTTCTGATCATCGGTCACGATCCGGCTGACTGAGAGGGTTTCGTGGCTCTTCAGCCCGTAGTTGGGCTGGAGGACGGCCTGGGCCAAAGATTCATGACCAATTAATATGAGGATTACCGAGCAGGCTGCTATTTTCCTAATCATCCCTCTAATTTTTTTATTTCGCAAGGTATGAAAAATGTTGCAGTTAAGCTCCAAATCCATTTACCGCTCCGTCCTTTCTGTGAAAGTTCTTCTTAACCAAACTGTAACAATTAAGTAATACAAATCACAGTGAATGAAAATTCAGAGTAATTATCTTTGCAACAATTCTTTATATTGTCAGGTTAATAACAGGAAAGCTATGAAGACCAGGAGGGAAGAAGTTATCGAGGATATCATTGCCAGCTTCGGTGAGATGGCAGGGCTCGTTCTTCAGCAACTCACACATCTCGAGAAGTTTATGACAGGCTGTGATGAGAAGGAAGCGGCTGATCTTCTTGATGTGATCAGGGAAAATGAGAAAAAAATCGACAAGTTTGAAGTGACCATTAGTGACAAATTCATAAATTCGATAGTATTGTACCAGCCTGTGGCATCCGATATCAGAAAGCTGGTTTCGGTTTACAGGATAACCATAAACCTGGAGAGGATCGGTGACCAGGTACTAAA
>DCFQ01000021.1:0-864 GCA_002319915.1 Bacteroidales bacterium UBA1800
CAAAAGAGACGAAGCGGATCGTGATCAATAAGTACCTAAATGTCACTTCTTTGTGTTTGATCTTAAAATGGTCTTGTTATCCCAGGAGCAGTTGGTATTATCAGCCAAGAACCGGTAAGAGAGGCATTCAAGCCAGTAACATTCTCAAAAGAAGGATGGAAGTATGATCCCCAACGAAGAAGTTACTGAGGATATACGTCAGTTACCAGTAAGCTGAAAAACTGTACAATTATTAGTTTTCCTATCTTTAAACATTAAATGAATCAGCATCTGGGTTATATTACAGTTCTGGTCGATGACTATGATGAAGCTATTAACTTCTACATAAATAAACTTAATTTCATCCTAATTGAGGATTCTGTAATCTCTGAAACTAAAAGGTGGGTGTTGGTACGACCATCTGGAGAGAACAGTTGTTGCCTTTTATTAGCAAAAGCAGCTAATGACTTACAAAAAAGCATGATTGGTAATCAAACAGGGGGCCGCGTTTTCCTTTTCCTTTTCACTGACAACTTTGACAGAGACTTTAAAAATTTAATTGACAACGGAATTACAATCGAAAGAGAACCTGTAGTTGAAAAATATGGGACAATAGCCGTATTCAAAGATATTTATGGAAATCTTTGGGATCTTATTGAGCCATCTTCAATATAAGGATACTATCTGGACTCTTAAAAAAAAGCCAACTGGTAACACGGATGGTATAATTAATAAGCTTGTCATGGTTTTTGCAATTTGCTCCTACACCCATAACAGCTTTGAAACTGGTGACAAACCCGGACCACGCCACTGCAACGCATAAAACTTTTAACCGGGGATAAATATATGGCTCGCATCAAATTTGTACCGCGACACGCGTAAAAC
>DCFQ01000021.1:1194-6941 GCA_002319915.1 Bacteroidales bacterium UBA1800
ACCAGGACTCTACCCCGATTCGGGTATTGTGCTCCAATCTCCGTTCTCTCAGTAACGCTTACTAAATTATACCGCCGGGCCGATATTGGGAAGTGATCTGGACTTTTATGGCTACGAAAAGATGACATGGGAACTGCATGATCTGGATTACATAATCAACAAGAAGAAGGTTTATCGTCTTATGCGGGAACCAAACTTACTATTGATACAGCAAAGGGTTTCAACAACCGGGAAGCGTCAGTTTGTACAGTTCAGGTGTATAGATGCAAAAGCTCCCCTGGAATACCTTGTCATGGATATAAAATATGTCCATATAGACCATGAGAAGCGATTTGCGTACCTCTTAACTTTGAGGGACGTATATTCCCGCTTTGCTGTGGGGCATACTCTTAAATACAGCATAAGGAAGTCTGATGTCATTCTGCTCCTTGATGGGATCCTTCGGGGTGTATCAACAAAGGGTATTATCATTCGTAACGATAATGGCAGCCAGTTTTGTGCCCGTAATGTCAGAAAGTACCTGGTGGAAAATGATATTACACAAGAGTTTACCCATATTGCTACCCCTCAGGAGAACTCTTATATTGAGGCCTGGCATAGCAGTCTGGAAAGAGAGCTGCTGAAAAGAACATGGTTTGACAGTATTTATCGTGCAAGAGAAAAACTCGCTGTTTACTACCTGATTTACAACTATCGCCGCAAGCACAGATCATTAAAAAGAAAAAGTCCATATTTATATTTGAAGACATTTTTACCTGATTTTGCCGATAAACATCCGTTCGCATTTTCCGATTCTTTGTCAAGAGTAGCTTCGGTAGCGATGGGGCCTGGTGTGGCTACTTGTCTTGCTCTTGACAAAGCAAGAAAGGAAACAGAGACTTTTGTGACATCGGAAAATCAGAAAGTATTACTAAATTGAAATCAGATTTTTGTCCAGTATATTGTGGGTCGATACAGGACTATCTTTATCTACTTGATATATTGGAGCCATAAATATTTTTATTATTTAGATTAAAAAGTTTGTACCAACAATAACTCGAGCATTATAGAAAATGAATAAAAATGAGATTTAAAGATTTGATACGAAATAATTCTTGGTTGGGTGTTGAAAAAAAGTTACTTGACTTATATCCGGGTGAAAAATTCAGAATTTCAGCATATGAGGATATTTTTTATCGATTACAGCATATGCCGGGAAAAAAATCCGATATGTCAATCGTTCTTGGTAAAGAATTCGACAGGGATGCTCCAAATGGATACTATGTTGGCGTGTCTGGTAGAAAAAAGGATAACGCAAATGATGAAAATGAAATAACTCCCTTTTATGCAATTGAATTTACACCATGGGATGAATGGTTATCAATGGAAATTGATTCAAATACAATAAGTGAATTTACTGAACTTGATATAATTGCTCATTGCCTTTACGAAATGACCTTTATCGGCTTTGATGAAACGAAAATTCAGGGGAAATTAAACCATCTATCTAAAACTGCAGAAATCGTAGAAAATATGACTGACGAAGAGAAAGGAAAACTTATAACAATTGATAAGTTGATTTCCGCGTTGGAAGATAAGTCTTACAAAATACGCATAGCTCAAGATCGTGACGAGGCATACCTAACAGAAATATCATCTGCATCAAAAAAGTATTTGTCTTTTACTTCAGAATATTTCAATATTTGGGAATGTGAACAAACTATTCCAACAAAGTACTTTTCGGGGGATGAGGTCTTTGTGTTAGAAATTGATAATGAGATTATTGCATACTATTCAATTGTAAATCTGCACGAATCCTTTAAAATTGGCGAGGTCGAGATAGAAAAAGGTTTTTGGTTAAAACATATGTTTATAAAGCCAGAAAAAATTGGAGAAGAGATTGGTAAAAAATTATTTTCACATTTGATAGATTTTAGCAAAGATAATTCAATCAAAGAAATAAAGATTTTAGCGGACCCAAATTCAAAGGGATTTTTTCAGAAGATGGGATGTGATTATATTAAAGAATATTCTTCAACAATTAAGAATAAGGCAACACTTAAAATGAGTTATCATTTTAAAAATTGAATAATTAATAGTATTTATAAGCAAGATTTCGTGTGGCACAAACCCAATATGAATTAATATTGCACGCTATCTCTAGCACATCTTCTTTTGCAATGGTTTTTCTAAAATAATTCTACTTCCTTAAGGTGTTTTATTTTTCCCAAAATTTCCAATTTGGCTTTGGTCTATAGTCACTCACAATAAACGGATTAAACTTAAGGTTTTCATTACATTTCGGACAATTAATAGATAACTTAGGCTTATTCCAAAACTCTTTTGGTAATTCCATACACGGAGATTGATCTGGTTTCAATCTTGCTTTCTTTGTTATTCTTGAAATGGAAATAAGTACAGAAGAGTTGGGGAGGAATCGGTGCCCGCATAAAGGGCAATCTGCTGAAAGTTTCTGGTATTCCTGCAGTTCAAAATCCCATATTTGCCGGACGGTAGTAATGGCCGTTCCAGACCACAATAAATTCTTATCGATCCCAACACTTAACACTTCTCCTGTTTGGCTTCCTATATAAAGACCATTTGGATAGGGAAAGATTTTTGCATTAAGAATAGGAGAATCAGTAGCGAAGCAGGCCAACTTATTACCTGTTCCCAGGTCCCAGAGGATACAGGTTTTGTCATTAGAACCAGAGATTGCCTTCTGTCCGTCCGGGGTGATGGATATGGCATTTACATAGTCAGTATGCCCTCTGAGCGTCTGCTGTGCCTGGCCTTTCCTTAGGTCCCAAATGATGCAGGTATGATCCCGGGAACAGGATATGGCCCGTAGGCCATCAGGACAGATGGAAACAGCATTAATAAAGTCAGTATGTCCTCTGAGGATTTGCAGTGCCTGGCCTGTACCCAGGTCCCAGAGAATACATGTCTTGTCATTGGAACCGGAGATTGCCCTTTTCCCGTCCGGCGTGATTGATATGGCAATGACATTAGCAATATGCCCTCTAAGAATTTGCAGCACTTGACCGGTTAAAAGGTCCCATAGTATGCATGTTTTATCATAAGAACAGGAAATTGCCCTTTTCCCGTCCGGGGTGATGCATACCGCATTAATAAATTCATCATGCCCCCTGAGGGTCTGCAACGCCTGACCCGTCCCCAGGTCCCAGAAGATGCAGATTCCACCCCTGGAACCTGAGATTGCTCTTTGCCCGTCCGGACTGATCGAAATTACATTGACAGGGGAAGTATGCCCCCTAAGGGTCTGCAGTATTTGGTATGTCCGCAGATCCCATAGAATGCAGGTTGTGTCAGATGAAGCGGTGATAAACCTTAAACCTTCCGGTGTAATGCATACAGCATTGACAGATTCTGTATGGCCCCTAAGGGTTACAAGAGGCAGGCAATCCCACATATCCCCCAGTTTGCAGGTACAGTCCTTTGAGACAGAGATTAACACTTGTCCCTCTGGGGTGCATGATATGTCGTTGACCTTATCAGAATGCCACCTGGGAGTCTGAAGTGCCCGGCACGGCTCTAGGTCCCAGAGGATACAGGTATTATCATCAGAACCAGAGAATGCCCTTTTTCCGTCAGGAGTTATAGATACGGCATTAACATTACCCGTATGTCCTCTAAGGGTTCTCAGCGCATTTCCGGTCTCCAGGTCCCAGAGGATACAATTTTTATCATTAGAACCGGAGATTGCCCTTTGTCCGTTCGGGGAGATTGATACTGCATTGACATAGTCAGTGTGCCCCCTGAGGGTATGTAGCACCTTACCTGTTATCAAGTCCCAAAGGATGCAAGTATTGTCAGATGAACCGGAGATTGCCCTTTGTCCATCCGGTGTAATGGATACAGTATAGACACTTCCAGTATGCCCTTTAAGGGTCCGGAGTGCTTCACCAGTAGTCAGGTTCCACAGGATACAGGTATAATCGCGAGAACCTGATATTGCCCGTTGGCAATCCGGTGTGACAGATACGGCATGCACACAGTCAGTGTGCCCATTCAGGGTCTGGAGCAACTGACCTGTTCCCAAATCCCAGAGTATGCAGTCGAAAAAACCGGAGATAACCTTTTGCCAGACCGGACTGATGTAAACAGTATTATCAACTCCCTCGAAAGTCTTCAGCGCCTTGCCAATCATAAGGTCCCAGAGGATACAGGTATTATCGTCAGAACCGGAGAATGCCCTTTCCCCGTTAGGGGTGATTATCACTACTCGAACGGCTTCAGTATGCCCTGTTAGGGTCTGCAGTACCTGGCCTGTCATTAGGTTCCATAGGATGCAGTTCCTGTCATTAGAACCGGAGATTGCCCTTTGCCCGTCATGGGTGATTGAAACTACTCGAACCGCTTCAGTATGCCCCCTTAGGATTTGCAGTACCTGAGGTAAAGGATTCCAGGGTGGCCGGGCTGATAGCTCTAAATGAAACAATGATTTTGATACTTCCGAAGATGCTTTTTCAGCTGCATTTCCAACTGGCCCTTCAGCAGCGTAATTCCATGCCTGTTGTGTGGCAAAGTGAGAGAATTCTGAGGCCAGGTTCTGGAGATTTCCACTTTCCCGACCAAGAAAATTAAGAAAATCTTCTAAGGTATCTAACCGATTAGGATTGGTTTTCTTGCGTTCAATTTCTGCATTAAATTCTTCTTTGCTCCATAGTGGAGCTGTTTCGGGTAATTCTAATTTATTAATTTCCCCGGTGGCATAGGCAACTAGATCTCGGGTATATTTATCCATCCGTGCCTGCTTTGCCTTTGCTTTATTTATGTTTTCTGCATTTTCGGGGATACCCTCCAACACATAATTGAAATCCTTAATCAATTCATATGCCATTTTTGCAGCAGCCTTTGCCTGGATAAATTCAAGATTGCATAATGTATCAATTACCTCATACCACATTTCAGCTTTAGTTTGCTGAAAGGGGAGTTCTACCAGTTTTCGGCTGCTGGGTTTCTTCTGCGTGGGTTCATCCAGATATAATGGTTTACCTAAAAGGTAGCCAGCGAGAATAGAATGATAATGTATTGAATTTGGAATCATTATTTAGTTGACCTTGTAAAACCACACTCTTTCAAGATCGCTAAATTCCTTAAATAGTCATGGATTAAAACTATAGTAAATATAAGAAACTTCCCCAAGTAGTTTATTACAAAGTATATTAGGAATGCCTGCCCCCAGAAATCAGCTCCTGGGTTTTTTACTTCTATAAACGTCGTATTATAGAAGTTTAATAGTGAGATTAACTGACTTGGTGAAGCTCGCTGATCTCTAATGACTTATATTAACTTAGGAACTACTAAAACAATACTTGGATTTATCAGTTAATATCTTTTTAATCAATTCCATGCTGGGAATGTAAGTCATTGCATAACTTCGGTTGTGTATACTGTCGTTGAGTTAGTCCAAAAGTCTAGGTAAAGTAGTTGATGGTGTAAGGTGAGGAGGTTGCTATTGTGACTGATGGGGTTTTGCATTAAGTGAACTAGCTACGATTTAATCTGACAGTTTGTGTTTATGTAGGGACTGCAAGAAATGGGAATAATTATGGCTATTCATAACTTCATAGTAGTCTCCTTATAAGCCACTTAGAGTTTCCCAAATGTTTCCCATATTAAATAAAGAAGCCTGTATATTATTGCTATACAGGCTTTTACATTTTTAATTTGTAGCGGAGGGAGGATTCGAACCTCCGACCTTTGGGTTATGAGCCCAACGAGCTACCACTGCTCCACCCCGC
>DCFQ01000021.1:7159-36485 GCA_002319915.1 Bacteroidales bacterium UBA1800
GACCTTTGGGTTATGAGCCCAACGAGCTACCACTGCTCCACCCCGCAGTTTGAGCTGCAAATTTAATATATAATTGCATTAAATGTCAAATAACCAGCAAAATTTTCAAGTGCGACTGAAATTTGCCATCTTACAAATACCCTTGCACAAGCGAAAGATAACCACAAAATCGCTCCTGACTCCTCAATCGAATACTGGGATATTTCTTTGGGCATCATCATCTTAAGATGATGCTAATAATTCTCATTTATTCAACCCCAACCCTCTGAATAGTTCTTAAATCCAATATATTGTTTAACCCCGGGGTTTAGTCCCCGGGGTATTCTCATATATAAAATCCTGCCTTATGTTATTAAAAGATCCCTTTACTTATATAGTGTTTTTATTTGCTTACGTACCGGGTTAATTTTGCCGCGAAACAAAATACAACAGGGAAAGAACCCGGAGCAGCCCAAAACACAAACGCTCCGCTAAAACAGAGGTGCTGGTAATAAAATTATGCATGTGAAACTCAAATCGGTATTAATATGCTAAGAAATCATTTCAAAACCGCATTCAGAAGCCTGCTCCGCGACAGGAACTTCACCATAATCAACATTGCAGGCCTGGCTGTCGGCATTGCAGTTTGCATGATGATCTTCATCATTATACAATTTCACACAAGCTTCGATAGTTTTCACTCAAAGAAAGACCGCATCTATCGTGTGCTGACCGAGTATCATTCCGCAGATGCAGCAAATCTTCCTTATGGGAAAGACGTTCCTTTCCCTATGCCCAAAGGATTAAAAATGGCTTTCCCCCAAATTGAACAAGTGACAGCGATCTTTGCAAGCCACGATGATAAATTGCTCATCCCCGGCGAAAACGGAACAGCGGTAAAAGCATTCAACGAAGACAAAGGCGTATTTTTTACAGAGCCTTCATTCTTTAAAATATTTGATTTCCCGCTTCTTGCAGGTACGTATGAATCATTGAAAGATCCGGATAATGTTTTGCTTACCAGGGAAATCGCGGAAAAATACTTTGGCGACTGGAAAATAGCGCTGGGCAAAACCATTAAGTTGCAATTGGGCGGCTATATATTCGAACATGGCACGGATATTTTGAAAGTTTCGGGTATTCTTGCCACCATACCGGCAAATACGGACTTTCAGCTAAAGCTTGTTGTTGCTTACGGTACCAGTTTTTCCGGAAGCCTTATGGCAAAATCCACCGATTGGGAGGACAGAGCGAATTCAGGATTCGGGTGTTATGTTTTGATGCCGCCGAATACTTCAGCCGGGAATATCAATCAGCAGCTAAACGCATATTCAAAGGAGGTTCAATCGCCTGAAAACCATGACAGTCATATTATTCAGCCGTTGCGCGCCGTACATTACGACACACAAACAGGCGATTACAGCAACAGTACAATCAGCCGGAAACTGCTTGGCGTCTTGTGGCTGATAGCAGCATTCATCCTGCTGATTGCCTGTATCAACTTCGTCAACCTTTCAAGTGCCCAGGCTATGAACCGTGCAAAAGAGGTCGGCGTCAGGAAAGTGCTCGGAAGCACAAGAACTCAATTGCTGATCCAGTTCATCCTCGAAACATTTCTGATCGTTACATTCGCAGTGCTGCTTGCAACTGTTATCACTATCCTTGCAATGCCATTTATAAATCAAATCCTGGAACTTTCGCTTTCATTCAATCTCATTGCCAATCCTGCCATTATCTTATTTCTCCTGGCTGTAACAATTGTCGTGACTGCGCTCGCTTGCTTCTACCCGGCAATTGTATTATCACGCTTCAATCCCGTCAATGTTTTAAAGAGTAAGCTATCTGCCAACGCTCCAAAAGGGATTTCACTCAGGAGGGGATTGGTGGTGTTTCAATTCATAGTCGCGCAAGCCCTGATCATTGGGACATTCATCATTGTAAAGCAAATGAAATACTTCATGGATCGTCCACTGGGCTTTGATAAAGAGGCAATCATAAATATTCCTTTCCGTGTAGATACATCATGGTTCAGAAGGGAGGATTATCTCAAGCAACAGCTATTATCGGTAAACGGTGTGAAAGCGATGAGCTTCAGTTCCAACACCCCGGTGGAAGACGGTAATGATATGTGGAGCACATTCAAGTTTGACCATTCAACAAAAGAAGCAGATTTTAAAGCAATTACCAAATTTGCCGATGAAGAATACATGCCGGTTTATAAACTGGAGCTGATAGCCGGAAGAAATTTGCAGCCTTCAAAATTTACCAGTGAATTCCTGGTAAATGAGTCGCTTATGAAAGGCCTCGGAATAAATAATCCCGATGAAATACTGAACAGGGAAATAAGCATTTGGGGTGATAAGATAAAATGTCCGGTTGTAGGGGTTTTAAAAGATTTCAATGACAGGTCTTTCCGCAATGAACTTTCACCGTTGCTTATCACCACAAACGGAACAATGTACAGCCAGGCAGGGATAAAATTTGAAACGAAAAACATTTCTTCTGTACTTCAGGCTGTTAAAACAATATGGGAGCAAACAATTCCCAACTTTGTTTATGAGTACAAATTCCTGGATGATAAAATTGCAGGTTTTTACAAACAGGAGAGCCAGCTGGCAAAGCTATACAAGATCTTTTCCGCCATCGCCATTTTCCTCAGCTGTCTTGGCCTCTACGGTCTGGCATTATTCATGGCAGTGCAGAGAACAAAAGAAGTCGGCATCCGGAAGGTTCATGGCGCCGGCACGGGGAACATTGTCTATTTGTTCTCAAGAGAGTTTATAATGCTTATCGCCATTGCCTTTGTAATTGCCACTCCCATTGCATGGTATTACATGCACGGCTTGCTGCTGGATTATGCTTACCGTATCGGTGTAAGCTGGCAGGAATTTGCCGCAGGCGGGCTTATTGCCATGCTTATTGCACTTGCAACGATAAGCTTCCAGGCGATCAAAGCTGCGTTTGCTAATCCGGTGAACAGTTTACGATCTGAATGATAATAAGATAGAAGATAAATGTAAAAGACAAAAGTGAAGGACCAGGTTACACGGGTGTTTTTACAATTATCTTGTGACTTATATCTTTTATCTTTTTAATGAATTAATCACCCTAAATTTGTTTAATATCTTTATTTAAATAGCCATATGATGAAACTAACGAAGGAACAGACCAATACGATCATTATCCACATCCTGGTCTGGGCTCTCATTCTGGGTCTGCCGGTTTATCCCGCTAGGAGGTTCCAGATGGGGAGCAATTTCCTTTTGAACTATTACATCTTTATGGCAATAAATATCCTGATCTTTTACGCAAATTACCTATTCCTTGTGCCACAGCTTTTCTTTCAGAAGAAGAGGTACAGGTATTATATGTCCGCACTTGCTCTCGCTCTCTTCTTTTATTTCATTTCAGATTTTACCAACAACCAGGTTTTCAATTATATATCAAAGAATGAGAGCCAGGAGCAATTCAGGAGTGAGAGGCCCGGACAGCTAAACAGGGAACCAGGTGAAGGGCGAAAGCCGGGGCTTCCCCCTATAAGGAGGCCCAGGTTCATTATTGCCATACCCAATGCCCACCTCATCGGGTACGCATCATCCTCGCTTTTTATGCTGTTCCTTTCGCTGGGACTCAGGGTGCTCGAACGCCAGTCAAAAATCGAAAAGATGCAGGAAGAAACGGAAAAGGCAAGGCTGAACACCGAGCTAGCATTCCTGAAAAACCAGATCAGCCCTCATTTCTTCTTCAATACCCTGAATAACATCTATTCCCTGATAGGAAGAAGCAATGAAGACTCAAGGGACGCGGTAATTAAGCTCTCCAGGCTGATGAGATATGTCCTGAACGAATCCGGGCAGGACAACAGGCTCCTGAGTGATGAGATCGAGTTCATGAACAATTATATTGATCTGATGAAGCTAAGGATAGGGGCTAAAACCAGGCTAAACATAAACTTCCCTGCAGAATACAAAAACCTGATGATCCCGCATTTGCTTTTTATCTCATTGATTGAAAATGCGTTCAAGTATGGCATCAGCGTTCAGGAAGAGTCTTTTGTAAACATCAGCCTCGAGTGCGGGGAACACAGCCTTATATTCAGGTGTGAAAACGGTTTGCCGGAAAGCAATAACGGGCCCATCATGGCTTCTCCCGGAATCGGCCTCGATAATTTAAGGAAGCGCCTCGGGTTACTTTATCCTGGCAGGCATGAGCTGGAAATCAATAAGACAAAAGGTAAATTTGAGGTAAAACTAATTATTATGCTTAAATGATAACTGTAATTGCTGTAGATGATGAACCGCTGGCCCTTCAGCTGATTGCAGACTATATCCGGAAGACGCCTGATCTGGTTTTGGCCGGCCAGTTCGAAAACCCTCTGGAAGCAGCACAATTTATCAGCAGAAACCATATCGATATTGTGTTTACTGACATCAGGATGCCAGGCCTGACAGGAATTGAATTCACGCGGTCAATGGTCAATGGGCCTGTCGTGATCTTTACTACAGCTTTTGATAAATACGCAATTGAGGGTTTCAAGCTTGATATTGCTGATTACCTGCTTAAACCCTTCACATATGAAGAATTCCTTACGTCGGTTCACAAAGCTGAAAGGATGTTAAGGTCAGTTGCTAAACCCGCGGATGAGACCCCTCCGGATAATGAATTCCTGTTCCTGAAGTCGGCCTATAAGATTAAACGGATTAATTTCAAGGATATCCTTTACATTGAGGGATTGAAAGAATATGTCAAAGTTTATACCATACATTCAGCCAAACCCATACTTTCGCTTTCCTCACTGAAGATCCTTGAAATGAAGCTGCCGTCTGACAAATTCATGAGGGTCCACCGTTCTTTTATTGTCAACCTTCAGAAGATCGATACGGTTGAGCGCAGCAGGATTGTTTTCGGAAAGGCATACATTCCCGTTGGAGATCAATACAAGAGCCGTTTCCAGGAGTTCCTTGACAGGAATTTCCTGTAAAGTGCCTCCTCACAGTGTCGCTACATTGAAATTATCTTGAGCGGTTTCCCTTCAGCCTGCTCGTAGAGCTGCTTTGCAGCTTCAGCCTTGTCATGGCTGAAGGACGGGTCCATTGAGTTTGCTTTCATATACGATTCGTAGGCCAGCTCATATTTTTTCACATAGATGTAGTAATCACCCATTGAATCATATGCATTGGGGTTATCAGGTGCCAGTTCCACGTATTTGTCGAAGGCTTCTCCTGCCTTCTGGCTCTGGTTCAGGGCCATACAGGCATAACCGAGCTGGTTGTAAAAGGGCGCCGGATCGGCTGCAACCCTGATGGCACTTTGAAGGGTGCCGACCATACCCTCAAGATCCCCGGCAATTGATTGGAAATATGCAAGATCATTGTACGATTCAGGATCATCGGGATACAATTCCACAAGCTTTTTGCCAATATCCGTTACTTTCGAATCACCGGCGACAAATTTCTTAAGGGCATCTTTGAGAAGATCTTCACCATCACTCAGGTTTTGCCTGCAATCTATGGCGGCCTCAGCGTAATTTTTGAAATCCTGTGGGGAATTGTTCATCAGGTAGTACATGGCAAGCTGGTAATTCGCCATGAAGAAATCATGGTCCTCTTCGAGCGCCCCGCCAAATGTCTTGACCGCTTTGTCGAGCCTGACATCATCAAAATATTTCTTTGCTTCTTTATAATGTGACAATGCATCTTTCGAGCTTGTGGTGACAGGCATTAACCTGGCTTTCCCTGACTGTGCGTTGCCTTGTATCGCGAACGACACGATCACCAGCAGAATTAACAATTTCTTCATTTCCCTGAATCTGTGTTATGTAAATATAGTCCTTGTTTTTACTCTTACTTAAACCTGCAAATATTGTGCAAATCGCTGTTGTTTCGAAACATGCCTGACACGACCTTCAATGTCCGCCGGCACAGCAGTTATATAGATAACAAGCAAAGATCATGCTTGTTGACTGGATCCCGGGAAAACCCGGTCAATCAGGGAGCCGGTTTCTCTGTGAGGATCCATTCCTGGCCCGGCATATCCCTCAGATAGTCTTTCTCAAATTCATATTGAGGATGGGCTTCAAGGAAACTTTGGGCAATGAAAGGCTTTCCGCAGGGATGCCCCATGATTGCCCACAATTGCAAATTGCCTGCCAGCTCGCTGTTGGTTGCCTTTGCCTGGACAGCACCTGCGTGATAAAAGGCACCGTCCCAGGAGATCTCATTTTTCCCTGAATCATCCTCGTCAAGATGACCGCACAGGGAATACCTGCCGGCTTTTTCTTCGCCACGTTTCAAATCGGAATGATCGCCCATGAAGGTCTTTGCCTTTTCGATATCGATCCTGCCTTTATTCTCCCTCATCAGCTGTTCCCATCTTTGCCTGCGGAAATTTGGCGATGCGGCATCGCTTGAAGGATCGAACGAAGTCTCTTCGCGGATAAGCTTCTCATGTAGCGGATAATTCGCACCGGTAAAGTACCCGTCAGAACTCCTTTCAAGGAATTGATTCTTAAGCCCCAGTTCCAGGCGGGCTATCTCACCGGTCTTATTGTCACCTATAAGCCAGTCGTTTGCATATCCCCCATTGTTCTTTTCCTCCATGGCAGCGACCCACTCGTCGATCGACGAAGAGTACTGGATCGCCTTCCTTGCTCTTGCGAATTCTGCCATTCCCAGCGTGTCAAATCCCTTGAAATTTGAAATTGTGGTCTCGGTTACGATCAGTCCCGAACTGTTGATGTTGAAATCATCCCCGCTGTGGATCATCCCCGGCAGGGCATCCATCACGATCCTGAATCCTTTTTCAGGTTTCATGTCGACTATTGCATTCCATCTTTCACCTATCACATACTCCGACCAGTTGTTATGTGCCATTACTATCTTCCCGTCGGTGGTCCAGGATCCGGTTGCCGCAAAGGCGCTGCAGTGTTCGGCGGGATGCGGATCTTTCTGCTGTTCCAGGAATGGCACGTAGTACCCCGACATTTCCAGGATTGAATTAATGGCCAATATGTCGCGCACATCAATTTTCCCGGGCCCCATCTTTGCGTTCACACCGTCTGCGATGCCGGTCATCTCAAGCTGGTACTCTTCCGGGGTCTTTGACCAGAATAACCTGTACGATTCATTTCTGTAAAAATCCCAGTTCCTGCCGGTGGTTTTCATATTGAGCATTTCAAGGGTGCGGCGGACATCCATGATCTCACCGGCAAGCAGGTATCCATGCTGATATCCCATAACCCCGGGCGTTCCCTCAATGTGGATAAGGATCCACCCGTTCTTTTCGGAACGGGATGAATGAGCCATTTTTTGCTCATGGGTAAGCGCGGGTTTCTGGGCCGGTCCGCAGCTTATCCCGGCCATTATTGCCAGGATAAGCCAAACAGGCAAAAGGAGCTTTTTCATTGGGAATGCTGTTAAGGGATCAATAATTCAATCATTTATCAATATGAAAGCAAGAGATATTGCTGTATTTACCAGGCCAGCCGGCAAGCACAAAGCTACTTCCCCTCCTTCTTCAGATCATCGAGGAGAGAGCCAAGCTTGTTGACATATTCAGTGAACTGGCTGGAATATCTTATCGAATCATCCCTTACCTGGGGCAGGTCGATCCTGAAATGATGCCTGACAGTTGCCGGGCCGGAATCAAGAATATAGATATCTGTCGAAAGAAATACAGCCTCGCTTTCAGAATGTGTTACAAAAATAACAGTAGGGTCGACCTTCGCATTCTCAAAGATCGAACGGAGAAAGACCTGGACCTGTTTCCGTGTAACGGTGTCAAGCGCCCCGAACGGCTCATCCATGAGCAGGATCTGGGGGTTCACGACAAGGTTGCGGGCGATTGCCACCCTCTGAAGCTGCCCACCCGAGAGAATTGGATATTTTGCCCATTTGTTCTCGTGGCCGCCAAGTCCAACGATCCTGATCATCTCCATTGCCTTTTCATTGGCTTCCTCCCTGGGAGTCCCCTTCAGTATAAGCGGCAGTGCCACATTCTGAAGAACCGTCTTCCATTCGAATGAAGTGTATTGCTGGAAGACCATCGGAATCCGATCTCTGTCAGTCCGCTTCCTCCCATAGATATATACATCGCCCGATGTAGGGACCTGCAGGCCGGAGATATACCTTAATAGGGTCGATTTCCCGCATCCCGACTTGCCCATAATGGTAATGAACTGCCCCTGGTCCTTTATATCCTTGATATCTAGGTTGAAATCCTTGAATACAACATTTACCGGGGTGATATCGGCATAGACCTGGTTGATATTGACAAGGTTGATGATGTCTCCCTGATAGCCGGCTTCCACTGAACCCTCGGCATTGGCGCCCTCGGCGCCCATCTCCTGCCCTTCGCCGGCTGGCCCGGTTATTTCGCTGTCATCCTGTTTTTGAAAAATATTCCGCTTCATCATCAGGCATATTTGAATTTAAATAGTCTCCTGTCGAGCAATTTCAACAGCTTATCCTGCACAAATCCGATAAATATTATCAGCAGCAGCACCGCATAAAGCTGGTCCACGTGTGAGCCCCTCGATGTTGCCATATAGATCATCGATCCGAGGCCTCCCTGCGCATTCACCATTTCTGCGATAACTATGTAAGTCCAGCTCACTGCGACAAGGTTGATTACATCCATCGAAAACCTGCTGAGCACTGACGGGATATAGAAATGCTTCATAGTCATCCAGGGTGTGGCATTCAGCGTCCACATTGTCTGTTTGAGGGCCTTCAGATGATCATCCGTCTCAATCTCTCCGATCCTTTGGGCTATTGCGGGAAGGAGGTAAACAAATATACCGAAGGCAAGGAATTCGACCTTTACTCCAAGCCCGAGGCCGAACAGGGCCATGAAAATACCGGTTGTAGCCGGAAGCGGTGTAAAGCGTATGGCTTCGATCTGCTTGCTTACGAGGTGCCTGAAGAATGGTATCAGTCCGACGAGGAAGCCCAGTGGAATGGCTATTGCCATGGCTTGCAGGTATCCTCCAAGATTTATAAAAATGGAATAGCCGGTGTTATACAACAGGTTCCTTTCCACAAACAGAGTCTTAAAGCATCTTATTACATCAACGGGTGAAGGCAGGATGGTAGGCTTGATCCATCCTAAAGTAGGCACCAGCCACCATAAGAACACGAGCAGCACCCATCCGAGGATGTTTATCGCAACGGCCGTTTTTCTGTCGATCTCGCCGGCGAATCTGAAGAGTTTGAGGATTTTATCCATAAGCGATCTTATATTACATGACCATTTTAAAAACTAACACAGAGTTGTACCAAGAAGTCACAGAGTTACACAGAGATATTTGCTTAAACCTCTGTGATCCTCTGTGTCTCCTCTGTGCCCTCTGTGTAACTGAAAAATATAACTTATGCACCTTTCTATTTCCCCAGCAGCTGGAACTCGGTCCGGCGGTTAGCCGCCCTGCCCTCTTCCGTGTTATTATCAGCCACCGGTTTGTCGGGTCCGTTTCCTACAATTATGAATCTCTTGGAATCAAAATTGTATGTTTTTACCAGGTAATCGGCGACGGACTGGGCACGCTTCCTCGAAAGCTCCCTGTTCATTGCAGCGCCACCGACTATATCGGTGTTCCCTTCGATTCGCACTCTCATTCCCGCAAATTCAACCGACAATTGCCCCAGCTGGTTCTCTATCTTCTCCTTCATCTCGGGTGTCAGGGCCCATGAACCGGTTGCGAAGTTAATAATGATAGGTTTGATTGCGACGGCCTGTGCTTTTTCTTCGGCAGGAGAAGGCTGCTCAAACTTTATCTGGCCCTCTGCGGCGTTTGCCTCTCCCTGGAGATCAGTAATGGCCTGAACCACACCTGGATAAGAGGCTTCAGCCCACGGGACTATATTTGTCAGGTGGTTGCCATAGCCGGTCTTGTAAACGCGGGCCATCTTTGTATAGAGCTGCTGCCCGGTGATCCCGGTGAAATCGGTGCTCAATCCGAAGAAGTTCACGTTATCCCCGTAGGTTGCAAAGTGTATCTTCTTCATTCCTTCAAGTATGACACTCACATCATCCGGCACCTGAAAGGCGGTCTTGTAGGTTTTGGCTGCCTCTGCCATTTTTGACGGGTCCTTCATCTCGGCGTTGGCGGTAAGCCATGCGCGTGAAAGCTTAATGAACAGGTCTCTTTTCTTATCCAGGACGTCCTTGCGGGCGATGAACCCGTCCATTATGATGTTCGGAAGCAGGTCCGTGCTTGTCAGCACTCTCGATGCCCTCGATTTCAGGCACTCCTCATCGTCGGGTGACCAAACCACGGTTGCATCTGCATTTCCGGAAGTAAAGGCAGTCTTTGCGGCGAACGGATCGCCCATCGGGAGGATCTGCACATCGCTTTCAGTCAGGCCTCCTGCTTCGAGAGTGGCGTGAAGAAGTGTATTGCTTGGCCAGCCAAGAGCGCAGGCGATTTTCTTTCCCTTCAGGTCGGCGACCGATTTGATCGATTCATCGACTATGAAAACGTCGGCACCCCGGGAATCATCTATTTTCAGGAATTGCATTACCTGCATCTTGGCAAGGTCACTGCTCCTGTCCATTCCGATCGGCGATATATCGGTGGTGGTAAATATGAAATCGAGGTCGCCGTTTTTCAGGGCATCGTTAAGCTTCTGCATATCATCCATCCTCACGGCTTCGAATGTCAGCCCGAACTCCTTGTACATCCTCGAGGTCTTGTTCGGGGCAGCTCCGCCGTTGAAATAAATTCCCGGTGCAAACCCAACAAAATTGTTGAATCCGGCCCGCAGATCGGCCCTGCCGCCATTGGAACCTTTCTTCATGTACGGATAGCCATAATAAACACCTGCTCCCACTGCACCGATGATGATCAGAAGAACCAGGAGCTGAAATCCGAAAGTCCATTTTTTCGGGAAACCGGGAATTGAAGCTCCCTGTTTTGCTTGATAATCAGTTGCCATTTTTTTAACGTTTACTAAAATATTTGTTTGTTACTTGAAAATATCACCCAACGGGCCTGCTGAATCTTTTTCATCCCGTGATAGCTTGTGATTCGGGTTGGAGATCTTTGACGGATCAGGCACATCGATCTGGCCGGCATCCAGCTTGTTGCCGATTGAGAGCAGCTTTTCGTAAGCCTCATCGCTGTCGAAGTCGAAGGCTGTTGTGTTCCTGTCAAGGTCCTCCAGGTTCTGTGCGGTAACGGCCAGATCCTCAGAAATGCGGCCTGCAACGAACTCCAGGGCATATTCAAGTTTCCAGTTCTGTCCGCCAGGACCAAGGATCTCCTTCAGGATGGCAGTTGCGCCGCGGGATGCGGCAGCCATCTCCCAATCCTTTTTCATAATCCCGATACTCTCTTCGAAGTCCTTTATCTTGTTTTCGAGGAGAGTGGCGCCTATTGCCAGCTTGCGGTCGAGGTTCGCAAAAATGTTCGAACGGGCAGCATATTTTGTCGTCCATTCGATATTCTTCTCGAGGACTGTATTTGTGCGCGTACCTGCGGATGTAGCATTGATAAACTGCTGCTGAAGGTCGACATATTCATCTGTTTCCTTTATGCCTGCGCCTTTTTCGGCAATCATCTTGTCCATCTGCTGTTTCAGCTCGCCGGCTTTTTTGGTCTGCTTCTGGATCTCGGTTTTCGAACTTTCAGCTACCTTCTGCGTCTCGTGCGACATCTGCTCGAAATCGTTCCTCAGCTGTTTTATCTTGGCCTTATGCACCAGGAACTGGTCATGGGTTTCCCACATCCTCCGTTTCTGTTCCTCAAGCTCATCAAATGGGTCCCAGCGGATGATTGCCTTGTGGAATGACCGTACGATGCGGCGGAAAAGCTTGTATATCGCGGGTAACAGCAGGATGACCAGAACCACGGCAAGCACCGAGGCAATAACCGCAAAAACCTGGCTTAAAGCTGTGAATACTGCGGGGATGATCCATCTGAATACCCCGTAACCGACAATTCCGATCAGTATTATTCCAAGAATAGCCCCGATCGGCTTTTCTCCTTTGCGCCATTTCCCGAGAGCTTCCTTACCGGTTGCAACGAGCCTGGCATCATCAAAATACTTCATAATGGGCAGCTGGGTTACTGTCTTGGTTTCAATTTCCGTTTGCATAATATCTGGGTTTTGTTTTTAAGAGAGGTTCGATTTGATCCCGGCTTCAATATCGACAATGCTCACGACCACCTGTTCCTTGGCATTGCGGATAGCACTGATCTTCCTGTCGATATCAATGAATTTGCTTTCATACTTCTGATCGATCGCAAGCAGCTGGTTATTAAGTGTAAGTTCCTGGTTCTGGAGATCCTGGATCTGCTTTGAGAGCTGCTGGATCTTTGCCCTGGTGCTCTTCAGGCTGCTGTCGAGATTGTTCTTTTCAGTGTCTTTTTCGGTCTGGAGGCCCTGTTTTTTGCCATCACCCTTGCTGATCTCCGAATCAGCTGTCTGCTGCACCAGCTCCTTGTAATGCCTGGCACTGTTGAGCAGACTGGAAGGTGTCAGAGATTTATCGATCTTCTGGGCGATCCTGAACACGGTCTTGTAAACTTCAGGAGTCGGATTCTGCTTCTCTTCAAAAAGCGATTCGGTGAATTCGAGAAAATCAAAGCCGGGCTGGTTATTCTGGTTTATGAGATTCTGGAGCCGTTGAACGAAATCTTCCACAAGTGCCTGATCCTGAGTGCCTACGGTCACTCTTTCGGATGTATTTGAAATAAAATCATCCTGTGACCTGCTGACTGATGGCACATCCTGCTGAACAGGCTTTTCAGAAACAGGAGCTTCTGTATCCCTGATAAAGAGCCTTCTGAAATTAAATCCTTTGTCTTTTTCGGCTGTCATCTGATTGGTTTTTTATTTAGATTCCCTGAATCAATACAAAAATAAGAGTTTTTTGACTGTGTGGCTTTTGCACCGACAATTATTCACTGCTGACGGTGATTTTAATGAATGTGCCTTGCTTGAAGCAGCTGACCGGAATACCTGGAAAACATTGGAGAGGCAATACATGTTATAACATAATGATCATGTATAAGAAAAATTAGACGTATGGATGAATCATCAAAAAGCCAGGCATTTCCCCTTTCCCCGGAGGAGGCTGAAAACATAAATGCATACTGGAGGGCGGCAAATTACCTTTCGGTGGGCCAGATCTACCTTTACGACAATCCGTTGTTAAAGGAGCCCCTTAAGCCGGAGCATATCAAACCGAGGCTCCTCGGACACTGGGGCACCACTCCCGGGCTGAATTTCATTTATGTTCACTTCAACAGAGTCATAAAAGCCCGGGGTCTGAATGTGATATTCATTACCGGCCCGGGTCACGGAGGGCCGGGGCTGGTGGCGAATACCTACCTCGAAGGAACCTATTCGGAATTCTATCCGCATATTTCAGGGGATGAAGAAGGCCTGAAGAAGCTCTTCACCCAGTTCTCATTCCCCGGCGGAATTCCGAGCCATGCAGCACCCGAAACACCTGGATCGATACACGAAGGGGGCGAACTCGGCTATTCGCTTGTTCACGCCTATGGTGCGGTTTTTGATAACCCTGACCTCATCGCGTGCTGTGTGGTCGGAGACGGCGAGGCCGAGACCGGGCCGCTTGCAGCCAGCTGGCACTCCAACAAGTTCCTTAACCCGGTGCGGGACGGCGCTGTTATCCCCATACTGCACCTGAACGGGTATAAGATTGCAAATCCGACCCTTTTTGCAAGGATCGGACGGGTCGAACTCACAAGCTTGTTTGAGGGCTACGGACACAAGGTCTATTATGTCGAAGGTGACGATCCGGAAATAATGCACCAGGCAATGGCTAACACCCTCGACATGGTTATGGACGAGATAAGGAGCATCCAGGGTGAGGCGAGGACAAACGGATTCAGCGGGCGCCCAAGATGGCCGATGATCATACTTGTAACTCCGAAGGGTTGGACCGGTCCAAAAGTGGTTGACGATCAGAAAATCGAGGGCTCCTACCGGGCACACCAGGTTCCACTTTCGGAAGTCAGGAGCAACCCGGAGCACCTCAGGCTCCTGGAAGAGTGGATGCGCAGCTACAAACCTGAAGAACTATTCGATGAAAATGGGAAACTGAAGCCCCGGCTCGCCGGCCTGGCACCTGAAGGGAACAGGAGGATGGGTGCGAATCCACATGCCAACGGCGGACTCTTCCTGAAGGATCTTAAAATGCCCGACTTCAGGCAATACGCAGTCGGGGTTCAGAAGCCGGGTACAAGCTATGCCGAAGCCACAAGGGTGCTTGGATATTTTCTACGGGACGTTATGAATTACAATGCCGAAAACCGCAATTTCCGGATCATGGGGCCTGATGAAACCAGCTCAAACAGGCTGAATGCGGTTTATGAGGCAACAGGCAAAACCTTTGCGGCTGAGATCCTGCCGGATGATGATCATCTCTCGCCTGATGGAAGGGTCATGGAAGTGCTTAACGAGACCATGTGCCAAGGCTGGCTGGAAGGTTACCTTCTGACCGGAAGGCATGGTTTCTTCTCATGCTATGAGGCATTCATCCACATTGTCGACTCGATGGTGAACCAGCATGCCAAATGGCTGAAAACGACACGGCAGATCGCCTGGCGCCGTCCTATCGCTTCACTGAATTACCTTCTGACCTCCCATGTCTGGAGGCAGGACCACAACGGGTTCAGCCACCAGGATCCGGGATTCATGGACCACGTGATCAACAAGAAGGCAGAAATAGTCCGGGTGTACTTGCCCCCCGACGCCAACACCCTGTTGTCGGTTACTGATCACTGCCTGCGGAGCCGTCATTACATAAACGTAATCGTGGCAGGCAAGCAGCCTGCATTGCAATACTTAAGCATGGAGGAGGCTGTCAGGCACTGCACAGCAGGGATAAGCATCTGGAACTGGGCCAGCAATGATGAAGGAGCTGAGCCCGACCTGGTGATGGGCTGTGCTGGTGATATCCCGACTCTCGAGGTACTCGCAGCTGTCGATATCCTTCGCCGGAATTTCCCCGAAGTCAGGATCAGGGTCGTTAATGTTGTAGACCTGATGACGCTTGAACCTGCAAGTGAGCACTCTCACGGCTTGTCGGACAAGGATTTCGATTCACTCTTCACCACCGATAAGCCGGTAATATTCGGCTTTCACGGTTATCCCTGGCTCATCCACAGGCTGACCTACAGGAGAACCAACCACAGGAACATCCACGTGCGGGGGTACAAGGAGGAAGGAACAACGACAACTCCGTTTGACATGGTAGTGCTGAATGAGCTTGACCGGTTCCATCTCGTTATGGATGCCATTGAAAGGGTCCCCAGCCTTGGGAGAAAGGGTGCCTACCTGAAACAAAGAATGCGTGACAAGATCCTTGAGCACAAGAACTACATTTCAGTCCATGGCGACGATATGCCTGAAATTGCAGACTGGGTATGGCCTTACTGATCGAACTGGAAACTCAGCCAATGGTGATATTACCCTTCGGCATAAATGAAGTATCCATAAAATACCTGGAAGGATCGGAAGGATCAATATAAACATCTACGAAACTCCTGCCCTCGAGATACCCTGCCGGATCTATTGTGTAGTCCTTGCTTGCGAAGAAGTGATCTTTGCCGGTTTTCTCATCCGTCCACCGGCATCTTATGATCCATGGATCATTCTTTCCCATCCTGTACCTGGTGTTTTTCTCCACGGCAACCAGCTCGGCCTTTATCTTAAGTCCCTTCCTGATAAGCAGGTTATTGGCCCTGTCCCTGATCGAAAACTTCACAAAATAGAAAAAGAATAACACGAACATCAGGCCCCCGATGATTGCGCCTTTCATGTTATACGGAACAGTGTCGCCGAAATCAATTTCCTTTGGTGAAGCCGGGTTGTATCGCACTTTGACCATGTCTCCCTTTGAAACAAAGCCCCTCCTGGATGCGGTTGCCTCAATTTTATTCCCGCCCGGGTCTGAGAAGGAAACCGTGACGGCCGGAAGGCCCTTTTTCCCGGTCGATTTATTGACCACGACGGCATCTGTGCTTGTCCCTCGTGATTTCAGGTTCAGCGATTTTATAATGCTTCCGGCGGGGAAGAGTGTAAAGATAAATGCTCCAATTGAAGCAATGAGGGCGACAGTTTTAAGTTTCATGCAGTTAGTTATTATTCATTCATGGATTCCCGCAAACAAAATAAGCAATAATGCTGCAAAACGCAACAGATTCCACCATTCTCAATCTATTGACCTGCTAAAATTCTCTCTTACCCGGATCAAACCCGACACAATCTCTAAACATCGGAAACGTGTTGAATTTTAGGTTCATATCTTTTTGGTATTGTTAATAATCCAAGGCCCATGAATAATTTAGGAAATATAATTTTGACTAAGATTTGCATCTTACCTGAAGAGCATGCTCGGAAATATCAGACAAGTTATTATCATCATTGCCCTGATCATTCCTGTTCACTATGCTTCCGGTCAATATATTTCAAAGGATAACTACACTGGCAGCTGGGCGGATCCCAATTCCTGGATCCCGGTGTGGCCCGCACCCCAGACATTGATCCTGAATTTTGACGTAACAATATATGGCTATATAACCTCCTATTCTCCTGTCTCGCTCAACGGAGCTGTAGACAACCTGACAGTTAACGACACCCTGGTGATCCATGGAGATCTTGAAATCAACAATTCCTGCCACCTGACCATCAGCGACAATGGTATCCTTATTGTCAGAGGCAACCTCAAGCTTAACAACCAGAGCATCGTAACGGCAAACGGATACATGATCATCACAGGCACTGTGACAAGAGTAGGAGCAATTACACAGGGTTCGTTTACGAGCAACGACTCACCGCCGAAAGTATTCATCTGCGGCGCTGTTGCCCCTTCCACTCTAACGGCCAATGCTTCGGCTTATCCTGCCTTGAACTGCAGTGCATCCGCATCCTCGGAATACCTGAACTCCTCCTGCACTTACGGCAATTGCACCGATCTCAAGGCAGATCCGATATTCCCATTCTTCCAGTCCACGTGTGCGAATGTTAAGGCAGAATCAAGCTCCCCCGTCTGCACAGGCTCCCCTCTAATACTGAAAGGAGGACCTGACGGGGTATCATCATATTCCTGGACCGGGCCGGGCGGATTCACATCAATTGCCAGGGAGCCGGTCGTTTCCACAAGCGCGGCACCGGCAATGGCTGGTATTTACACCCTTACCGTTACCGGCATCAACGGATGCACAGCCGAGGCATCAACTACTGTTGTTATCAATGCAACCCCAACGGCTGCTGCACTCTCCAATACTCCTGTTTGCTCGGGAACGGCACTAAACCTGACTGGCGGACCTTCAGGGATGACCACCTATGAATGGACCGGACCGGAGGGATTCAGTTCCGGTGCGCAAAGCCCGGTAGTTTCTGCAAGTGCCTTAACGACACTTTCCGGCACATATACTCTTAAGGTGACTGACAGTAAAGGATGCACAGCACAGACTTCTGTGGTGGTTGTTGTCAACCCCTCTCCTGCCGTTACTGCCGGGTCAAATACCCCTGTCTGTACTGGAACAGCCCTTTCCCTGACTGGCGAACCTTCGGGAATGATCGCATACAATTGGGCCGGTCCACATGGATTCTCTTCCACGGTTCAGAACCCGACTGTATCCTCTGCCGCAACAACCAGCCTCTCAGGTGTTTATACCCTTACCGCGTTCGCATCCAACGGGTGCACCACCTCTGCTTCAACAACTGTTGCGGTAAGCAATCCCTCAACAATAGCAATATCATCTAATAGTCCGGTTTGTGAAGGAGATACGATAAAGCTCATCTCCTCGGGCGGTACGGATTTCGCCTGGTCGGGCCCGGGAGGCTTCTCAGACCAGGAGCAGGATCCTACCATACCCGATGCAATATCTGTAATGGGAGGTGAATACCTTTTAGCCACCCGGGATCCGGGAGGCTGCTCCTTTGAGGGTTCCCTGACAGTCACGGTCAAACCTTCCCCGGTACTTACCATCAGTGACCCTTCCCCGGCTTGTTATCCTTCAACAGTGGATATCTCGGATTCGGAGATTACCTCAGGATCTGATCCCGGCCTGGAATACACTTACTGGACCGATGCGGGATTAACCGGCCCGGTGCATGATCCCTCGGCATTACCCGACGGCACTTATTATATCCGCGGCTCGGCCGCCAACGGATGCTATATCGTAAAGCCCGTACAGGTCATCATTTATCCGCTGCCCGATGTCAGCATCACTGGCGACGCAGGACCGTTATGCACCAACGAGGTCAGAATGCTGACCGGCATCCCTGCAGGAGGCGTATTTACGGTGAGCTCCGGGCCCGGAACAATTTCAGGAAGCACTTTATCTCCAACCGGCCAGGGTGTTGTCAATATCTCATACACCTGGTCGGACAAGTGTGCCAATTCCGACTCCCGGTCAATAACTGTCAATGATAATCCTGTTGTCCGGCCCGGACCTGACCAGGAACTGAATTTCTGCTTTGAAACGACTCTGGCCGCCGAACTGGATCCATCCGAGACGGGAGAATGGTCTGTGACCTCCGGCACTGGAGTGATAGAGGACATCCATTCCCCGGTGACCAGGATCACCGGACTTTCAACAGGTACCAGCACATTCCGGTGGACAGTGCATTCTGGGAATTGTACCAGTTCAGCCGAGGTTGCAATAAAGGTAAACGACCTCTTCATACCTGACGTTATAACTCCCAACGGCGACGGGAAGAACGATTATTTCAGGCTGAATGCCCTCATAACCCCTGTCGAGCTGATCATCCTGAACAGGTGGGGCCTGGTTGAGTATTCAAACAAAGATTACCGGAACGACTGGGAAGGGCGCAACGACAAAGGGAACACGCTGAAAAGCGATGTCTATTTCTATATCCTGAAATTTGGGAACGGCCTTATTAAGAAGGGTACCATTATGATAATCAGATAAATGAAAAAGCTGGCACTTATCATAATCGTTTCGTTGCTTCCCCTGGGCCTTTTTAGCCAGATGGCGGTACTTACCGACCAGTATTTTAACAACACCCTCAGCATCAATCCCGCATATGCAGGGAGTGAAGATGCCCTGAGCATCACTGCCGCCTACCGCAACCAGTGGACCGGGTTCAACGATGCTCCCAGGAGCTATGCAGTAACGCTTCATTCCCCTGTCCGTTACGACAGGGTAGGCATAGGCCTCCTGTTGACAAACAGCACTTTCAGCATTTACAGGGAAACCAGCCTGATGGGCAGCTATGCTTACAGGATGGAGGTGCACGGCGGAACTCTTGCGTTTGGCCTTGGTTTCGGTGCAGCGGTAAAATACGTCGATTGGAACTCGCTGGATGCTGCCGATGCAAATGACATCCTCCTTGCCGGATATCCCCAGACCGCAATCCTTCCGGATTTCAGCGCCGGTACATATTATACTTCAAAAAGGTTTTTTGCCGGGTTTTCCGTTCCCCTTTTTATTAGCCATGAACTCAGCAGCAAGGCCCAGAAATATTCAATGAGCTTTGATCCCGGACGATGCAACTACTACCTCGAAGGAGGATACTATATTCACGTTGCCCGGCAAATTAGGCTGGTACCCTCGATTCTGGTCAAATACCATCCCGGGGATCTTCCACAGGCAGATTGGACCGCCAGGATGTTCCTGGGTGAAAAACTCGGCTTCGGATTCGGGTACCGGAACAGGGAAACCCTGCTCGGCCTGCTCCAGATCCATTTCAACAGGCAGGCAATGATCTCTTATTCATATTGCTTTAACACAGGAAGAGTCGGGACCTACCTGAACGGTTCCCACGAGGTGGTCCTGAATTACCTGTTCGACTATTCGTATCGCATGACCAGTCCAAGGCAATTTTAGAAGCACCGAAGATGAAAGGAAGATTCTGGATATTGCTGCTGCTGACTTTAGGACCTGCGGCTATGGCACCTTCACAGGAGAAGGGATTTATCGTAAAGCGGTGCTTATTCAGCTCAGCTTTGGATAACGAGTTCTCCCCGGTTTACTATGGGGATGGCCTGGTGTTTTGCTCAAACCAGAGAGATAATTCACTTGCAATATATAAGAACGGCGATGAAAGGCTTTATAACATTGTCACCGTTTCTGCAAAGGGAAAGTCGGGGTGGAAGCAGCCGATCCTCTTTTCAAGGGACCTGCAGACGCATCTGAACGAAGGCCCCGCATCATTTAACGCCAGCTCGACCCGGATATATTTCTCAAGGAACAACCCATTGGCACTTAACAGGAAAAACAAATCCGCAGAGGCTGATAAGCTCGGAATTTTCAGCGCAGAAAACAAAGGGGGTTCCTGGGGCAATGTAAAGGCTCTGGCATTTGTCGATCCGCGATATAATTACACGACTCCTTCGATTTCACCAGACGGGTCACGACTATATTTTGCGTCTGACATACCGGGAGGCGCCGGTGGGATGGATCTTTACTATTCCGCGGCAACTGATGAAGGCTGGGGGGACCCGGTGAACCTGGGCCCTGTCATAAACACCCCCATGAATGAATCTTTCCCGTTTGCGGGGAGATACGGGGTCCTTTATTTCGCCTCCGATGGTCATAAGGGGGAAGGGGGAAAGGATATTTACTATACCAGGCAGGCGGATGGAAAATGGATAGAACCTGTGCACCTCGACTCTGCCATAAACTCTCCGTTTGATGACTTCGGACTGGTCGCCGATTCTACCTTTGAGCACGGCTATTTCTCATCCAACCGGATGAATACCGACGATATATTCAGCTTCAGCGCAGCGCCCCCCGTATTCCCTGACTGCGATTCCATAGCTGAAAACAAATACTGCTTCACATTCTTTGATGAACGTCATAATCTTATGGATACCGTTCCGGCGATCTACCGGTGGGATTTCGGGGAAGGGATGGTAGTTGAAGGCGTAGAGGTGAAACACTGCTTCCAGGGTCCGGGAGATTACAATGTAAGGCTCACAATCATTGATGGACGTACCGGAGATACCATATCCAGCGAGGCAAGCTATGAAGTAGGGCTCGAAGACATCAGGCAAGCTGTGATCGGATCGTACGATATCGGTGTAACGGACAATCCGGTGACATTCAAAGCCGGTACAGAAAGCCTTAAGGGAGAAGAGATCATTGATATCTTCTGGGATTTCGGCGATGGTTATGCCCCGGGTGGTCCTGTCGCGAACCATACTTTCAGGAAAGCAGGGGAGTATATTGTAAAGCTTGGCCTTGGAACCAGGGCTGACTCATCAGGCGGCATGTCGCGGAGATGCGTTATGAAGAGAATAAAGGTCTTCTCATCGTGCGACCGGCTGAATGTTCCGGACAGGAAGGCAGCTTCAGGGAATCAGCGCGGTTCAGCCGGCAACGGAGGCTTATTTACAGTAGCCGCGATTGTCATGGATGATATACCGCAGAATCAGAAGGCAGCAATCAGGTCGGAGCTGGCACCATATTCAGATATGTCACTGGCTCTTGGCCGGGCAGGTTTGGAGCCATCTGCAAATCCATTGCTTGCTGAACTGGTAAAGCTCCTCGGAGATCTTCCCGGCATCAGGGCGGAAATGATAATTCACCCTGCAGGGTCCTCTGATCCGGCCGGGAAAATGAGTCCCGCGGAAATCCTTTCGCACGAGCTGGAATTCTATTTTAAGAACAGCCGGGAGGCTGCCGGCAGATTCAGAAGCTATGCAGCCGATCGGGACGCAGCATTACTAAGGACCGGTGACCAGTTAACCAGAGCCGGCGACAACCTGATAGAATTAGTATTCACAAAGAACCAATGAAGTGAACCCGGCAAAGTCATATCCGATCATATTGTTCTTTTTGCTGCTCAATGGCGCGTTAGTAGCTCAACCCGTTCCGGCAGCGGATGAAAATATACCCTACCTGATGACTTTTGGGGGAAATTCACTGACCTCCTGGGGGGATGATGATTTTTGCCAGATCTTCTTCTGTGTCATCCCCGCTTCACAAAAAAGTCCCTTTTACCTTCGGGTATACGATCCCGATACAGGCGGCGACCTCGATGAGCTCAAGGGAAGCTTCAATACTGTTCTTAGCTTCTCCGTTTATGGGGGTACCGGCTGCTGGACCGATACTGCCGCCCAGAACATTCATCTCAACGGCAATTACAAAAGAGGATTTCAGATCACCTCAAGGTCCTTCGGAAATGATCCTAAATATGACAAGCAATGGTTCAGCCTGGGCCCCTTCAACCCATCCGAAGGAGAAAAGGCAGAGAGGCTCGGGGGATTCGTCTTCAAGATCATAGCCCAGGGCGTTTCAGGTGATGACGGCAACATTTACAGGTACTTCCTGAGTTCATCGCCATCAGCCAATGTTGCTGTTGAAGGAGCTAACTTCTTTACTTACAAGTACCATTTCAGGCTTCCTGACAATCAGAAGCAGATATGCCAGATCTATCCTTTTGTGGACGACAGGACAATCTCTTTCAAGGTCCTGAATTTTGACTGGGACAACGACGGCCTGATACGGGTCTTTTCAGTTGCGAAAAATGGGCTTCCGTGCAGTATTTCGGGAGAAGACCAATGGGCTCAGAACCAGTTCCCTGTCGTACCTGAGGAGAAGAACAGCTCTTTGGAGATACAGTTTATAAAGAACCAGTCCCTGCAGGTGAAGAACAACAATGTTGTCATTGCAGTGCTTAACCAGTACGGGGTCTCTATGCCCTTCTATGTTATTCCTATCGGCGGAGTGCCGGTATACACTCCCAAAATCAGAATGAAATGACCAGTCCGATCTGAATTTCATATGTGCACCGCTCTTAACTACAGGACCATCATTCTTGCAGCCCTGCTTTCGCTTGCGGGCCGCGCATATTCCCAGGAATACGACTGCCGGGTCCTGAGTCTTTCGGAAGGATCGGCCCAGGCATATATTTACACCCTGGTGCAGGATGAGAAAGGCTGTTTATGGATCGGCACCTCGGAGGGCCTTGCGCAGTATAACGGGATAGCCGTCAGGATATTCAGCACTAAGGATTCACTGGCTGATAATTTCATCACGTCGGCAATCGCTGACGGGGGATTCCTTTGGTTTGGCCACAGGAACGGGAAAATATCATTCTATGACGGGAAAGTTTTCAGGACCGTTAAATCCGGGGACTCTGATCAGACGCCGGTCACGCATTTTGCCAGGGACCCCGGTGGGCAGATTTGGGCAAGCAAGCTGTCGGGCGCACTGTATAAGCTTAAAGGGGGTGAAATTGCCGGTGAAATTGACCCTCTCAAAAACAATTACCCGGTTCTTACCTTCGGTTTCACGGAAGAGAACATAATTCTGGTTGGGAGCGAAAAAGGCCTAGTCACACTGGACATTGGGACAACTCCTGGCAAACCTGAATTAAGACAGGTCACGGACTTCCCCGGTTCAAGGGTATCTTCAATCTGCAGGGCTGGAGACAATTCAGGGTATTTCATTGCCACTGAAAACGACGGAGTGTTTAAACTGACGGCTGACTGCAGCAGTTTCAGAGCCATCAGGATTTCTGATGGTCCACTTTCCGGCCTGGCTTCAATCCAATCGCTGAGTGAAGACCACAAAGGGAACCTCTGGGTGGGCTCCTTCATGTCGGGTCTTATCAGGCTCACTCCGTTGGGAGGGAATAATTACCACCTTTCAGTTTTTAACAAGAAATCAGGATTTCTGACCGATAATGTAAAGACAGTATTTGAGGACCGGGAAGGGAATATCTGGTGCGGGAGTTATGGAGAGGGGCTGATGCTAGTAGTTCCAAAGCTGTTCACGCTGTTTGAATATGATGGGAAGAAATACGGGAACTCCGTATTTTCCATCTGTTTAGACCGGGAATATTTATGGCTGGGCACCGACCGCGGACTTCTTAAAACCGATCCTTCAAATGGCAGGGTAGTAAGCTTTTACGGCAATGGTTCAGGCCTGCCTGCCGATACTGTCACCGCACTCCGTTCTGATGGCAGCGGCGGCCTCTGGATAGGCACATTCGCAAACGGCCTGTACCGGATGAACATTGAAAGTGCCCTGGTCAGAAAAGTTCAAACCGGCGAGGGACTGCTGGAGAAATCTGTCACAGCGATTGAAGCTGACAAAGAGGGGATCTGGGCTGGGACAAAAAACGGATTATGCTGCATCAGAACAGCTGCAGGCGGGGTCAGATGGTATACGATCAGCCAGGGGGGACTTCCACATAACAATATCACGGATCTTTTCAGTGACAGGACGGGAAGGCTCTGGGTAGCCACCAACAGCAACACAATTGCCTCCATTTACGACGGGAGAGTGACGAGGATACCATTCAACAGCGGGTCAGGCATAAAGGTCGTGGGATCACTCACTGAAGATGCAGGGAACAGGATCTGGGTTGGGTCGAGAGGTAACGGTGTATTTGTTTTAAGCCCGGATAGTGCAATGCACCTGACTGAAAATGAAGGGTTATTCTCAGATTTTTGCTACTCCGTCGCCTGCGACAGTAGCCGGAGTATCTGGATCGGTCATAAAAATGGCATCAGCAGGATCAGTACATCGGATTATTCGGTGAAGTCATTCACTAAGCTTCCCGGAGTGCCGGATGGTTTCAGCCTCGTAAATAATGCAATCGTCGCCGGAAGGAATGACATGATCTATTTCGGTTCCGACAAAGGATTGATCAGGTTCAACTCAGCTCTTGATGCTGCCGTCCCGGTTCCGCCTGTGCTGGGATTCACATCCGTCAGGATCAATAATGAAGAGAGATCCCCGGATAAAAGCCAGCTGATCCTTCCTCCCGGCAACTACCAGCTGACTGTCAGTTTCCTTGGGGTTAATCTGATAGAGCCCGATCATGTCATCTATCACTATAAGCTTGACGGCTATGATGAGGCAGCCCGTTCAACGAGGAGCACCAGCGTGACTTACGGGCGACTTACCCAGGGGAAGTATGTTTTCAGGCTTTCTGCTACAAATGGTGAAGGCATTGCCACTGAAAGTACACTCGTCCTTGGCATCCAGATCAGGGAGCCATTGTGGAAGCAATGGTGGTTCTGGCTATCGCTTGCCGGTGCAGCGGGCCTGATCGTGTTTATCCTGATCCGCCTGCGCCTGGCAAGGCTGATAGCGGAAAAAAGCATCCTCGAGGAAAAAGTCATCGAACGCACATCCGAGATCCGGAGACAGAAAAGCGAGATCGAATCGCAGCGCGATATGATCGAGATGAAAAACATCAACATAACATCAAGCATAAGTTACGCGAGCCAGATCCAACAAGCGCTTTTACCGCCCGCTGAGATGCTTGAAAAACTACTGCCTGACAGCTTTCTGTTCACCAGGCCCAGAGACATCGTCAGCGGCGACTTTTACTGGCTTTCCGAGAAAGACGGTAAGGTCATCTTCACGGTGGCCGATTGCACCGGCCATGGAGTCCCCGGTGCCTTTATGAGCCTGCTCGGGATCACCCTTCTGAACGAAATAGTCAAGGTGCACGGAATCACCAAACCTAACGAAATACTTAAGTCCCTGTATGAAAAGGTCAACCAGTCGGTGCTTCAGAACCGGACGGAGAATATCACCAAGGACGGGATGGATATAGCGGTATGTGCCCTCGACAAATACAAAAGGAATCTGCAGTTCTCGGGGGGGATGCATGATCTTGTGCATATCAGCGACGGCAACCTGTCTGTCCTGAGGGCCGACCGTTCATGCATAAGTCCGATCGATACCTCGCAGGGGATCTTCTCGGTTAAGGAGTTGGATTACAAGGAGGCCGACATGATATACCTCTTCTCTGACGGGTACCAGGATCAATTCGGGGGCGAAAAAAACAAGAAATTCCTCAGGTCCAGGTTCTACAACACGCTTACCCAGATAAGCACATTCCCGGTCAGCGACCAGAAGGAGATCCTTGAAACCACCCTGAAGTGGTGGATGAACGGAGAGCCCCAGACCGATGATATAACGGTGCTCGGGATCCGTCTCCACTGAAACGCCGGCATAGAGTATTAATTACACGGAGTTGCCCAGAGTTAGCTTTTTTATCTCCCTGTGATCTCTGTGTCTTCTCCGTGTACCTCCGTGAAAGTTTTTAATCTAATCCCCCCTGAACCAGGCCAGGAAATCGTTCAGTCCGTAAGATTCACACAATCCCGCAAACTCCCTGAGGAGGTCGTTTGTGAAAGCTACTCCCCTGTCCTTGCGGTCGAGCCAATTGTAGTATTCCTTCTCACCGGCTGTATAGATACGGTCGTGGCCGGGCATTTTCTTTGACTTCCTTATCTCACGGAGAATTGATCCGGTCGTCTTTTTGAAACCGGCCGGATCAATGAATGCATTGATATCGATTGCAATGAAAAAATGCCCGAGCGAATAAGGCACCTTCTTCCCGTCACTGATCCCGATGAGCGATTTCAGGAAAGCGCCCTGCTGGAGTGCGGAAGAAAGGATCTCTACCACGGTGGCATATCCGTAGCCCTTGTAACCCCCGGTCTCCTCTCCCACTCCCCCGAGGGGTGTAAGGGCAGCCCTGCCGGCGATCAGGTCGGCGAGCACCTGTTTTGAGTCAGTTTTGCTTTCCCCGCTTTCATCGATTACCCATCCGGAAGGCATAGACTTTCCTTCACGGGCATAAAGCTCAATTTTACCTCTCTGAATGATTGAGGTGGCACAGTCGAGCAGGAAGGGAAACGGTTCATCGGTTGGCATCCCGAATGTCAGCGGGTTAGTGCCAAGGACATTCTCCGTTCCGAATGTCGGTGCAATGGAAGGCCTGGCATTGGTCCCCGTAATGCCGATCATGTCTTCTTTTACTGCCATGAGGGGATAATACCCGGCAAACCCGTAATGGTTGGAATTCCTGACCACAACCATGCCCATGCCAAATTTCCTTGCCTTTTCAATGGCCATCCTCATCGATTTGTGTGAAATCACCTGGCCCATCCCGTTGTGACCATCTATCACTGCGGTTGCAGGACCCTCCCTGACAACCTCGATGTTTGTTACAGGATTCACAATACCCTCCTTTATCCTGTCGAGATAAATGGGCTTCAACCTGTTCACCCCATGGGAATCAAAGCCGAATTTGTCGGCATTCAGCAGAACATCTCCGGCAATTCGTGCGTCTTCCTCAGGGATGCCTGCCTTGCACAGGATATCCAGGAGAAACTTCTCGACAATGTCAAAAGGAATGTATTTCGGATTCATTTTAAAATATGGTTTATTTATAACTAAAATTAATCAATAACATTGAAACAGCATAATGATTTATCTCAGCAAACTTCTTGTCTTTCATGGTGCCTTAGCTTAGAAATTTCTGACATCCAAACCTATCCTTTAATTTCCCTGGTGCAATCCCCGATTTTGAAAATATGCAGCGATCAATCTGTTTATCTTTTTACCTTTACACACTTAAACAATATATTCTATGAAACCGTCAGGATTGACAAAAGTTGAACTTTCGTTCCAGGAACGTTCCGGAAGGAATGAATACACCACTGCAATACCGTATGTGATTGTTCAGAATTTCCCCAGCCTCGGGCTGCTGACATCATTGAGGTTCCTGGAATGGGTTGCCGGAAACCCGGAAGGAGTAATCAGCCTTCCCACCGGGAAAACGCCTGAATATTTCATCAAATGGACCAACAAGCTGCTATCCAGCTGGGACGATTCCGAGACGCAGAAATTCATGGAGCAGAATGGACTGCACCTTCCGAAAAAGCCATCGCTCAAAGGCCTGAGATTCGTTCAGATCGATGAATTTTACCCTATAAACCCCAGGCAGCACAATAGCTTCTATGATTATGTAATGAAATATTATATCAAGGGGTTTGACCTGGATCCTGCCCGTGCCCTCCTGATAAATTCCGATAAGATAAAGCTGCCGGGTAATTGCCACTACAGCGAGGTATTCCCCGACAGCAGCATCGATCTTTCACTCCGGAACAGGGAGGCTGTCACCCCCCTGGAAAAGGCTCAGCAGGCATCAATTTTCAGCATCGATAACTGGTGCACTTCATACGAGAATAAGGTAAGGGAACTGGGCGGAATAGGATTTTTCCTCGGGGGCATCGGACCCGACGGTCATATCGCGTTTAATACCCGCGGAAGTGATCATAACTCGGCAACCAGGCTCACTGCCACCAACTTTGAGACACAGGCTGCTGCAGCAGGCGACCTGGGAGGGATCGAAGTATCTCGGAGCAGGCTTGTTATCACCATCGGCCTGGGAACGATCACTTACAATCCGGAGGCCGTTGCTCTGGTATTTGCCGCCGGTGAGGCAAAAGCAGGTGTCATCAGGAACGCGCTGGAGAACCCGCCTGATAACCTCTACCCGGCAACCGTTCTTCAAAGGCTTAAGAATGCACGGTTCTACCTCACTGAAGGAGCAGCACTACAGCTTCACGACAGCATTGAACGTTATTACAAACATGGTGAATGGGCATTTGAGAAAACGGAAAAAGCTGTTTTCGACCTCTGTGAGAGAATAGACAAGTATGCTCATAAGCTCACAATAAATGACCTCAAGAATGACAAATACTGTGCGATGATCCCTGACCTTAGCCTAAAGAGAGTAAAAGAGGTTATCGATTCCACGAGGAAAAAGATTGAAACAGGGCTGAAAAAAGACGAGGCGCAGGTATTTTTACATACCGGGCCTCACCATGATGACATCATGCTGGGCATCTTTCCTGCCATAATCCACCAGCTCAGGATCGGATCCAACAGGTTTCACTTTGCCGTGCTGACCTCCGGGTTCACGGCTGTCACAAACCATCTTTTGCAAGGGCTACTTGAGGATACCCTGAAACTCATCCGGAATGGAAAAATAGAGATGCTGCGGTACCCCGATTTCTTTGAGCAGGGATACAAATACAAATTCGATAAGGATGTCAACCATTACCTGAACAAAATTGCCGCGAACGACCAGAAAGGGAAGCTCCGCGGCATCTGCCACCGTCTCACAAGGGTGATGGTCCAGATCTATAAGCTTGCGTCGGAGCAGGAGCTAATAGATCAGCTTGAAAAGAACATCGAGCTCCTCAGAACCAGCTACAGCGGGGAGAAGAATCCTCCCGACATTCAGAAGCTCAAGGGAATGCTTCGTGAATTTGAGGAAGAGCTTGTCTGGGCCCATTACGGTGTAAAGGTCAAGGATATTGAACACCTCCGCCTTGGGTTCTATACCGGCGATATTTTCACACCCCAGCCTCAGAAGGAACGGGATGTGCTGCCTGTCCTGAAAATGCTCAGGCTGGTACAGCCAACCGTGATCAGCCTTGCTTTCGATCCCGAAGGATCGGGCCCCGATACTCACTATAAGGTGCTCCAGGCAATTGCAGAAGCGCTAAGGCAATGGCAGAAAGAGAAGGACATTTCAAAACTGAGGATCGTCGGGTACCGGAATGTCTGGTACAAGTT
>DCFQ01000021.1:36810-170270 GCA_002319915.1 Bacteroidales bacterium UBA1800
CTTAACTGGTCGTTCAAAAACTGCTATATAAGCCAGGTAAATGCTTCATTCCCAAGCCATGAACTCGACGGCCCTTTCAGCGATCTTTCGCAGAAGGTATGGGTTGACCAGTTCAGAAAAGTTCAGTTGGTTCTCGGGAAGGATTTCTTCTATGAGAATGAAAGCCCAAAGATCCGTACAACCCATGGGATGATCTATTACAAGGAGATGAAGACCGATGAGTTCCTCAGCCACGCAAGAGCTCTCGAAAAAAGCATGGAAGGTAGCGTGCAGAATGATTAGATGCTCCTGAAGGCAGGCAAGGTGGCATCTGATAGGGTCAGGGGATTTAGGGATTGGTTGAATAAATAATCCCCGCTGGTTTGCATCATCTGTCATCATCCTGCTCATTTATCTGGTTGCCCGCGCTTTCATAAGGCCCTGACCAGGGCCGGGCTTCAAAATTAAATTTGCCTGTTAACCGGTTCCTTTTGTGAAATATGTCACTAATTCCTTGCCGGAGTGAAAATTTTTGTTATATTTTTATATTTAAAATTCTGTTCAAATGGACAAGGAAGAAATCAAGAAAAGAGTAAAAAAAGTCACTGCAAAAGTGCTTGAGATTGATGAGTCCGAGATTTCGGACAATTCGAACTTCTCATTTGACCTCGGGGCATCCTCCATGCAAAGCATAATGCTGGTTGCAGGATTCCAGGAGGAATTCAATGTTGAAATGGATGAACAAAGATCCCTCGATGTTCAGACCGTTTCCGAAGCCGCTGACTTTATTTCCACATACATTTCCTGATAGTCCGTAAAATATCTTTGGACAGGTAATTGGTTTTTGCGGTTTTAATTAAGGCAGTTCAGCCTGCCAATCCCCGGATCCTGAAAAATTTCCATTAATAAGGTATTTCAAAATGTCGCAAAGGTCAGAAATCCACAGGCAGAACCTGGAGAAGATCTTCAATCCCAAATCGATCGCAGTCGTTGGCACCAACAATGTGAAAGGAACGGTACCATACGATATCCTCTTCAACATCCTGAAGACCGAGTTTTCGGGAGTGGTATTCCCCGTAAGTCCGGGCGAAAGGTCAATCTGCTCGGTAAAAGCTTACAAGTATGTCATCGATATTCCCGATCCGGTTGATCTGGCTATAATTGTTTTCCCAAGCCAGGTATGTCACATGGCACTCGAACAGTGCGGACAGAAAGGGATAAAAGGTGTGGTCATCATTTCCGCCGGCTTCAAGGAAGTTGGCGAAAAGGGCCTGGAGCGGGAGAAGCAGCTGCTTGCGATTGCCGCTAAATACGATATCTCCTTGATCGGGCCGAACTGCCTGGGGATCATCAATACCGACCCTCTGATAAATCTGAATGCCTCGTTTGCCCGGAAAATGCCTGAAGAGGGAAACATTGGTTTCCTTTCGCAAAGCGGGGCGCTCTGTACGGCTGTTCTCGATTATGCCCGGGCAAAGCACATCGGTTTCTCAAAATTCATAAGCTTCGGGAACAAGGCCGACATCAGTGAAATAGACCTTATGTACTACCTCATGGAGGATGAAAAGACCCGCGTGATATTGCTGTACCTTGAGGAGGTTACCGACGGACGGGCCCTGATGAAAGCTGCAAGGGATGTAACCAGGACCAGCGGGAAGCCTGTCCTTCTTCTCAAATCGGGCAGGACCGATGCCGGCGCCTCTGCAGCTGCCTCACATACAGGCTCACTTGCCGGGAACGACGAGATCTATGATGCCGCATTCAGGCAGGCCGGGATCATAAGGTGCGACAATATCGAGGAGATGTTCAACATTGCGATTGCATTCGCTTACCAGGCTGCTCCCCGTTCGAACAAAGTGGCAATCATCACAAATGCCGGCGGCCCAGGGGTTCTGACAACCGATGCCGCAATTCACGACGGACTCCAACTGGCAAAATTCTCGGAAGAAACCATGCGGGAATTCAGAAAATCCCTCCCTTCAAATGCAAATATCAGGAACCCTGTCGATGTGGTCGGGGATGCGCGTGCCGACAGGTATAATGTTGCCCTTACAGGGGCTTTCAGGGAACCTGAGGTCGACGGGGTATTCGTCATACTTACCCCGCAGTCGATGACCGATATTGAAACAATAGCCAGGGAGGTCGTAAAGGTCTCGAAGGAGTATTCAAAGCCGGTATATGCCTCATTCATGGGTGAAGCCGATGTCGCCCCAGGGGTGGATATCCTGCTCAGGAACAAGATCCCTCACTATATTCTTCCGGAATCGATGTGCAGGAGCTTCTCCCGGGTCTTCAGGTTTTACCGTGATCTTGATACGGAATTACACCAGCAACGCGTTTTCAGCAACGTGGATCATGATTCGGTCCAGGGCATCCTGAATGAAGCAATTGCAAGCAATCATCTTTACCTTCCGGAAGAAGAGGCTGCGAGGATCCTCGAGCTTTACGGGTTCCCTGTTGTTCCGGAGGAGCTTGCAACAACACCCGGGCATGCTGCAACCATTGCTGAAAGGATAGGATTTCCCGTCGTGATGAAGGTGGATTCAGATAATATCGTCCACAAATCCGATGTCGGGGGCGTGGTCCTGAACGTGAACTCCTCAAGGGAGGCTGAAATTGCTTTCGGAAGGATAATGCACAATATACGGGAAGCGAAGAATGATGCGGTAGTTAAGGGAATCCAGGTAAGCAAGATGATTACTTCGGGAGAGGAGGTCATACTCGGGATAAAAAGAGATCCGTCGTTCGGGCCTGTAATCATGTTCGGCCTTGGGGGCCTTTACGTCGAGGTTTTCAGGGATGTAAGCTTCAGGATCGCCCCAATCGATGAGATTATCGCTGAATCGATGATCAGGGAGATCAAATCCCACAAGATCCTGGAGGGTATCAGGGGAAAGCCAGAACGTGATACGGGTTGCATAAAAGAGTGCCTTATCAGGCTTAGCCAGCTCGCCCTCGACTGCCCCCAGATCAGGGAGCTCGACATAAATCCCCTGATCGTTCTCGAAAAGGGATCAGGCTGTTACGTGGCAGATGCCCGCCTGATGCTCCAACCAGACAATAGTAAAGAATGAAATAGAATTGACAGGCAAACCTTAATCTAAAATATTAAAATTATGAGAGTTATTATTAAGAAAGACCAGAATGAAGTAGGGCTTTGGACAGCCTCCTACATTGCAGACAAGATAAGAAGATCCGATCCGACCCCCAATAAGCCGTTTGTACTCGGATTACCGACAGGATCCTCCCCGATTCCCGTCTACAGGGAACTTGCCAGGATGTGCAAGGCCGGTGAGCTGTCTTTCAAAAATGTTATCACATTCAACATGGATGAGTATGTCGGCCTCGATGAGAACCATACGGAAAGCTATCATTACTTCATGTTTGAGAACCTTTTCAGGCATATCGACATCCCCAGGGAACACATCAATATCCTCAATGGCAATGCGCCGGATCTCGAAGCTGAATGTGCTGATTATGAAAAAAGAATAGTTGCTGCCGGAGGGATAGATCTGTTCATCGGCGGAATAGGTCCCGATGGCCATATTGCATTCAATGAGCCGGGATCATCGCTCACTTCCAGGACAAGGGTGAAAACCCTGAGGTACGATACCATACTTGCAAACTCGAGGTTCTTCGGAGGCGATATGAACAAGGTTCCCAAGCTGGCACTCACTGTCGGGGTAGGAACTGTGATGGATGCCCGTGAAGTCCTGATCATCATTACCGGGTTCAACAAAGCCAGGGCACTCAGGGAAGTTGTGGAAGGTGGAGTCAGCCATATGTGGACAGCCTCTATCCTCCAAATGCACCAGAGAGGCATCATAGCATGCGATGAACCGGCAACTTCTGAACTGCATCTCGATACCGTGAAGTATTTTATGGATATCGAGAATCCTGATGACAAGAACCGTCATTTTTAAAAGCCGTCAGGGATATCGACCCATTGTATAACCAAAATCAGTGTGCAATGAAGTTCCGGCACCTTACCAATGAGGAAATTCATGAGTTGACCGCCCACGGCTGCTTTTCCGAAAACTGGGACCAGATAATGGTGTGTGAGGATTTCTCCACCGTGAATATCCGGAACACACATTTTGAAGGCAATATTAAACTTGGCAGCTATTCAGGGAGAATGGAGCCTGGCAATCCGGCTTCCAGGCCCTGCGGAATATTCAACAGTTCCATTGCCGATTGCGAGATAGGTGACCATGTTCATATTTCCGACGTCAGGAACCTGTCAGGCTATAATGTTGAAGGGGATGTGGAGATAATAAATATTGGTTCTGTCATGGCCGGGAATGGCTCCTCATTTGGCAACGGCACAGAGATCGAGGTGGTGAATGAAGGTGGCGGAAGGGAACTCCCGATATACGACAGATTGTCAGCCCAGATAGCATACCTTACCGTCTTTTACCGGCATGATCCGTTATTTACGAAGAACATGCTCGGGCTGATCGGACACTATTGCGCCTCAAAGAGAACAGGGAAGGCCGTCATAAAATCAGGTGCACGCATCAGCAATACACTGGTTATCCGCAACGTCTGCATCGGCAACTGCACCATTATCTCGGGTGCAAGCCTACTTGAAGAGGGCACAATCATCAGTTGCCGGGAAGCGCCTGTGAAGATCGGTACCGGCGTTATGGCAAGGAAATTCATTATCCAGTCGGGATCGGAAGTGGATGGCGGGGCGATCCTTGAAAAGACCTTTGTTGGCCAGGGTGTAAAAATGGGAAAACAATTCTCATCCGAGAACTCGGCGTTCTTTGCCAACTGC
This sequence comes from Bacteroidales bacterium UBA1800, assembly GCA_002319915.1. Classification (GTDB taxonomy): domain Bacteria; phylum Bacteroidota; class Bacteroidia; order Bacteroidales; family VadinHA17; genus LD21. The sequence goes on from DCFQ01000021.1 coordinate 41,570, forward strand.
GAGGCCTTTCACGGTGAAGCCTGCAGCCTTTTTGCGGGGCCCTACAGCGTCACCCATCACAAGTCGACACTGCTGATTGCCAGCTGCACTTCCTTTTTCAATGCCGGAAGCGGGACCAATCAGAGCAATCACATGTACAAACTTGGCCCTGTCCACCAGGGGATACTTGAAAGGGGATCAAAGACAGGATCATTTTCTTATCTCCTTCTGCCAGGTCATATCGGGGCTTACAGCGTTGTGGTGGGAAAGCATTACTCAAATTTCGACACATCTGACTTCCCATTCTCTTATATCACAGAAGGGAAAGGCAGGAGCGAGCTAACCCCGGCGATGAACCTGTTTACTGTAGGAACCCGCAGGGATGCAGATAAATGGCCGGCGCGCGACCGCAGAACCGATCCGGAAAAACTTGACCTCATACACTTCAATCTCCTGAATCCTTATATCGCCGGAAAAATAATTACCGGAATGGCCCTCCTTTCGGATCTTTCCGAAAAAGCCACTGGCAAGCAGGACTATTTCCACCATAAGGGGATATATATTCACAGGCTGCTTCTTAAAACCACGAGGAAGTATTATGAGATGGCCCTGAAGATATTCCTGGGCCAGGAGCTGGCCAGGCGCATAATGACGGCGGAGCCAGGATTCCCGGTCGCTGAAATCAGGAACTGGCTTAAATCGGAACTTGTTCCGGACCGTGGTAAGTGGGTGGACCTTGCCGGACTGCTCTCACCGGTATCCGCGGTGAACGGTATCACGGAAGCGGTAAAATCGGGAGAGATATCTTCAACGGAAGAGCTTGAAAAACGCCTGGCATCGATCTATAAAAACTACCTGTCTTTTTCGTGGAGCTGGTGCTCTGCGGTTATCAGGGACCAGGAAGGAAGCCTTCCCGAAGATTTACCTGCCTGCGGCCTCATAAAGATAATTGAGGACTGGAAGTCGAATGCGGTAAAGCTCAACAGTATGATCCTCAAGGATGCAGAAAAAGAGTTTGACCAGGGAAGCAGGATCGGGTACGGGATTGACGGCGACCAGGCAGCCAGGGATGAAGACTTCAGTTCAGTAAGGGGGGAATATGAAAGGAACAAGTTCGTCGCCGGGCTTCGGAAGGAATCGGAAGAGATCGAAGGGCAGGCGGATAAGATGATCTCCTTGCTGAAGGGGATCTCGTGATCCCGGGAACTTACACCACGGAAAGCCCCCAATCCCCTGAAGGGGGCTATGCCATAAAGCCCTTACCTGAGCTGGGAATGTTTTAAAGTTCCGCTTTCAGGGGGGATTAGCGGGGTGTTCTTCGCGTAAATTCTTAAATTGTTACAGGATCACAATAAATGGTACAAAATCGATACTTTTTGTTACAAAATTGGTAGACCATGTCATGCTGAGTTCTGAACTTTATGGCTGCCAGCATTCTTTTGCAATTTCCCCATTTCCAAAGTTGCTGCTATGATCTTGTCAGGCAGAGATAAGGGGAGTCGTGCTTTCTTTGCCAAGGAATTAGCTAGAGCTAAAAGCTATTTTGATTCTATCACTTCCTTAATATCTTGGTCGATCTAAGACGGCTAAAGTTAGGTATATTTCACTCATATTGAGTAAGATATATCATATACTTGAGTATTTCATATACTTTCGCTTAGGATTCTGCACACTATTCCTCCAGGTAGATTAAACAAGTGCTTTAATCCCCATGTCGTATAAATGCAGGCATCTGTTAAAGTTCCTGCATTTACCTTTCATCACAGGGGTATATATGTTAATGTATGATTTTAGCATTTTTAAATGCTGTAATAAGTTCTTGCCTAGTAAGTTTATTTGTTTTTATATAAAGCCGATTCCTTAATGGCAAAATGGAGCTATTTTCGTTTTGTCCAGATTGAACAGGTATTTCCTGTTCAAAGTTTTCCAATAATGTGATATACTTAGAATTTACGGGTAGTTCCAACTTTTTATTCCCTGAAATGTGCCAGTAAACTACATAAATGTAATTCCCTCGTTTAAAAGTAAACGCTCGCACCTCTACGTTTCCATTAGCAATGTCAATAATCTGTTCATATGGAACAAGTTCAAATTTGTTCTTTTCATTCAGTAATAAAATATGCTCCTGCTCCAGATTCTTTAGTGCCTGTTTTTGTTCATCAGTTAGCCAATGCCTTGTTCTTACCTCTTCCCAACGTCTTAGAACCTCAAGGTTGTCAGGGGTTCTTGCATGACGAGCAAAAGTTTCAGGATTCGCTTGAATAGACACAGGACAATCCCATGCTGCTGCCCGGCTTGTGACATATTCCAACATGTCGGGCTGAGTGCCAACTGTTTCTTCATCTGGCAACCAGTATCCCAACCATCCAAAGTTAAGCCTGGTAAAATTATCCTGCATTCTTGGGGCCTCCTTGCATGGGTATCTCCTGGTTTCTTCTTTTAAAACCTCAGGTTTAAAGGTATCAAAGGCATTTCCGCCTGTCAGCATATGCCAGCTGAAATGAGTCTTTGCTGCTCCTTCAGCAAAAATAGGTTCAGGTTTTAGTCTGTTAAAAACTCTCCATTGTGCATTGGATACATGGTACCAGAATGGCGGATTAACTCCTTCTGAACCATCAAAGTACATAAATTCAAAACCTGCACTATATATTTCAGCTATTTTTTCTGCTATTTCATCCTGGAGATCTGAGTTTTGATCAATATAAACACTTGTTGCTCCAAACTCGCTTACATCAAGTAAACCAAACATATATCCTACCGGTTGGGAATTTATTGTAGTTTCATCTATTCCCCGGATACAACCTGAAAACATATATGGTTTGGTTACAGTGTAGTTCTTATATGAAATTAGTTCTGTTCCAATTTTTAATACACGCCGGTCATTGGCCATAGTACTAAATGCAGGATTTTGTTCAACATAAATAGTTGTGTCTTTTATACCAAGTGGCTTAGCCAAAGTCAATATTCTCAGCAGATTTAACCTGTGATCGGGAATTGGAGTGACATACTTGCTATCTCGTCCAATGTGTGTGTGTAGAAAATGAACTCCAGGGACTATTCCGGTAGTCTTGATTTTGGTCAACATCGCTTGAAGATCTGCTCTTCCCTTAGGATACTCAGATCTCCAAGTATCATAATTTCCTAAAAGCCTGTAGCCTCTGCTCTCAAGGAAAGAAGGATAATAAATCATCATAGTCCTGAATCCGGCTTGCTTGGCATATTTGATATGTTCTTCAACATTAACTGGATTAACATTGTCTGACCAATAATATGATGCATTATAAAGTTCATTCCTTCGGCTGGCGACACCATGAGGAAGATTATAATCCTTCTCAACTACTGCAATATTATCCAGAAGTTTGTCAGTCGCGCATGTTATTAATGCTGCACCTACTCCCGTGAGTTTTACCTTTTCGTCCACTCCTGCTTCCAATATCCGGTATCCTTCACCTTCCTCCGAATCAATGTTCGCGCTTGGTTCAGTTGCCAAAACGTTTATTACCACCTTGTCATCCCAGATTACGTTCAACCAATCACCCCAATGCCCCCGATTGCGTACAGGCAATCGCAAAAACCACATTTCACAAATCGGAGGTTCGGTCATTGCTATACCATAGTCTTTTACCTTCAAATCGAATTTCTCGAGAGTAAAGCCAATATAATTGGGAGTTATCTTGATAATTATTGTAGATTCCCAGGGGATCAGCTCATATCCAATAATAAGTTTGTCCCCTTCTTTCCGGATCGAATTGGATTTAAATGTTGTCTTTTTATTTGGATATGCCAATTTAACCTCATTCTGGTATGGTCGTGGCTCGATTATGGTGCTTACAGGAACTTTTTTAGCTTCAATTAAACATTCAACCTTAGCAGGTTTGTAAAACAGACTTTTAGCTGTTCCGTCACTTGCGAGGACAAGTCTCATCTGATCATTCTCAATAATAATTTCATTGTCGCTTATCTTTTTATCTCCGGTACACGATATTAAAAAGATTACTGCTGACAGGAATAGCAAAAATTTTTTCATCAATCTATGGTTTTTTAGTCATCCTCAACTCAACGCACAACTCTTTTAGTTAACTACCACCCAGTGTATCCTGCATGCAGTTCCGCTGCTTGCGGTATTTTTGTCGCTTGAGACACTTACAACCAGCCTGTGCCTACCGTATACCAGCTTGTCTTCAAGCATCATCATCCAGGGGAGGTGCAAGCCTTGACTCCAGCGGGTGAACTGATCCGCTTTCCTGAATTCCGACCCGTCAATGCTGTATTCGATAATGCCGGCATCGGGACCCGAGGTGACGAGCAAGCCTATTGCTGGTCCCCTGAATGGATACTTCAATGTTGCCCCCGGAACGTTTGCCTCCAGGACATCGTCATTCACAAAGCCTTCTCTTACGAGAGCCTTATCAACAGGCTGCCAGTTTTTAACAAGCGACCAGCCTGGTCTGGTCTTCGCTTTATTCAAAGGTTTAAATTGCCCGTTTATATATGAATACCTATCAAGCAAAACCGCAGGGATCTCGTGGACTTTCAATGAACTGCCGGGAGCTCCGTTCCAGGCTGAATCGAGCAGGTGATGTATTGTGCGAAAGTAAAGCCTTTGCTCAAAATATGAAGAATGCAGGTTCCTGAAATCGTCACGCCAGCTGAATTCACAGTAAAGCACCCGGTCATTCACCTCTTTTGCCAGGTTTATTGATGTCACTGAATAATGCTCCGCAACTTTCTCGTTCTGCTGAATTACATCTGGTATCTTCCCGTTATTGTAATCTGCCATTTTATCTTGGTCGGCGAAATGCATCATTATAATATCTACGTACGGGTTTGCCCTGAGAGCCTGGTACACAATACCTTCCATCCCTCTTACCTGCTGGTCAGGTGAAACTGCGTTTGTGATATTGTTCACGGCAGCTTCAACGAATAAAAGGTCAGGCTTGCCTTTTGCAAGGACATCACTTGAAAACCTCATTGAATGCGGAACTGATCCAAGTGACGGAATTCCTGACTTGATAAACTGAAACTTTGTTCCCGGAAAACGTTTTACCAGGTATTTTGCAACACTGTCGCACCAGCCGGGATTGTAAGTTATCTCTCCGCCAAGAAACGCTACCACGCCTTTTTTCCCCTTTTCGAATTTCAACCTGCTGTTGTCCAGGCCACCCCTGGAATTTATGCTCATCCACTTTTCATAAGGTTCAGGCTTATCAAGCAGCTCTGGTGAAGTATTGGAAAGGATAAACCTGACTATCGGTGTAGGGTCCCTAAGGCTGTGAGGATGATGTCCAATCCCCTCTTTCACTATGATTCTAATATCGCCTCCTGCTGCTTTGTAAGCTTTTTCAAGCACATAAGAGTTTTCCTCAATGGGGACAACATCGTCCACAGCGCCGCATACATGAAGCACAGGAACTCCCGCCTGAGCAAGCTTCACGCAATTATAAACGGGCATTCCTTTGAAATCATTCACAGTCTCTTCTGTAAGGCCGTAAACTTTAAGATGAAGCTTCCAGTCATCGGGTGACACGTTGCTTCTTCCTTTTCCACCGGGCCAGCTACATATATCGCACACAGGCGCATCAGCATAGATGCATGCGACTTTATCCGGATTGGCTGATCCCCAGTTGTATATGTAAAGCCCGCCACGGCTCATTCCTTCCAGGACGGCTTTCGAGTTCAGCTCATAAGTATTTACTAGCAAATCGTAGAAATGATTCCAGAGTTCCACAGCTTCGGGGCCGCCGCAAAGCAGAGGCGCATTTATATACACAACGTGAAATCCTTTCCTGAGCAATGCGATTTCAGTCTGCGGCTCATGACCCCAAAACCTCGCCCGCCATATCCAGTGGCGTCCGGGTTCAGCCTTATCGGGAAAGACGATCTTTGCATCATAACTACCCCCTGAACTGTCCCTTAAATCCACCATGTGCAGGACTTGGTTCCCTTGCAGGTTCCGCACATACTGGAATTTGAAATTATGGCATTTGAAGCCATAATAAAGAGTGTCTTGGGAATTGACCGGGAGGTTAATGAGGAGGGCTGCTAATAATATAATGGCTCTCATGTAATGTGTCTTTTTGCTGGGAAAGTTAATTCTGCTTTACCCTGAACTTCAACATTATTTCCTGTAATAAATTTTTTCAGTAATGGAATCATCTTTGGGTTCTTATTTTATTTCCGGCGATGGCGTAGTACATAATGTAGAGGTAGGCTGGCAAACAAACACAATAAGCAACCTGATGAGAAGCCATGTCAGCAACATAACCAAACAGAAGCGGAAGGAAAGCTCCCCCGATTATCCCTGTTACAAGTAATGCAGATCCCATTTTTGTAAACTTGCCAAGATCAGCGATAGCAAGAGGCCATATCGCAGGCCACATTAATGCATTGGCTAAGCCCAGGACTGCCACAAGATAGATTGATATCGTCACAGGCAACAAAAGTATCATGAGGGTGACCAGTACACCTGAGATTGTGCATAACAGTAAAGCGACACTCTGACTTAAGTATTTCGGGATAAATAATACTCCTGAGGTATAACCCAGGACCATACCTGCTGATACTAGCCAGACATAATTATGGGGAGAAGGCAAATTCAGAATCGAAGCATAATCGTTTATTGTACCAAGAGCAATATATTCGACGCCCACATCAAAAAAAATAGCCACAGCTCCCAGAATAAGATGAGGGAATTGAAAGATGTTTGTTTTCGATGCCGCATAAGATGAAACAACAGATGCCTGCTCATTTTCATCTTCACCAATAGCTTTTATTTCAGGCAGAGGCGTAAAGTAATAAATACCTGACATTACAGCCATAACACCTGATATAATATAGAAAGGCAGGATTGTGTCCTGAATATTGACATTCGAAAGATCCATGAAAACAGCGAGTATCAGTGAGGCAAAGGCAAAGAAAGTCTTACTACATATTCCCATGAGGGCAATACGGCTTGCTGCACTTTCGGGAGGACCGATGATTGTAACGTATGTATTAACAGCTCCGGTCAGCAAAGTTTGTCCCATTCCGCTGATGAACAGTGCCACGAGTAAAAGAGGGAAGCTTGTGATTCTGGCCGATGGGGCAATCAAATAAAAACCTGCTGCCATAATGAGAAAGGCAATAGCCATTCCTCCCTTGTAACCAACCTTCTTAATAATTGCTCCTGAAGGTACACCAAATACTGCAAAAGACAGGAAGGTAGCTGTCATGACCAGGTAAGACATAGTAATTGAAATGTGAAAAGCTTCTTTTACGAAAGGAATGAAGAATGCATTTATTCCAAGGGCAAAACCAAGCACTGCAAACATTGACCCGGTTAATATCATTGGAATCACTAAGGTTTTTCGTCCGGTGGTCATGATTTGGTTAAGATTTTAATTGGTAAAAACTTTAATTACAATAAGCAAATCAGTTGAAACTAATTATCTGTGTTGATCTTATACTCAGTAATTATATTTACACTAAGCTCTTTACCAGGGGAAAGGATATCCGGGCAACCACCACAAGCCTCAATTTCCATAAAACCCGTAGGATCGCAATAAATGCTCAGCTTTATACCCTTTTCTGAAGGAATCTGGTCAGGCGGGGCATCAGCTATATCAATATATTTCTGCCCCGGAGGCAGAGTGCCTGTATACCTCTTTACCTTCAAATTGTCAAAATATTTGTATTCAATCCATGGCACATTTTCTCCCATGCCGAGTTGGAAACGAAAATAAGTATTGGTATTAACAATATATTTATCGTTTGATATACCACGCATGGACAAACTGGAGCTGTATAAATCACGAATATCTTCTTCTGTCTTGTAAGGCATAATTACTTCACAACCTTTACCGGTATCTAACTGACATAATGACCAGGGAGCAAGCCTGAAATCTTTTATGAACAACGTTTTTACCCCGATATATCTGATCATTTCTGTTACATTCTGTACGAGACAGTTCTCATTGTACTCTACTTCAATATGACGCTCAAATTCGCACGGGATACCCAGCTGACGATTATTCACCAGATCTATTTCTGCCTTTATTACCGTTCTTTTTTCATTTTGTCCTGTGATTTCCCAGACAGCTCCTGTAATTTCCGGTGGCACTCTCCAGTTGCCTGTCGCATATTCATAGCCAAAACAGGTACCTTCAGGAGCAGGCCACAAAACATCGCCTCCGGGGTTCCGATATGCCGTCTTGTTACTTTTGTTCAGTACGGATGAAGGAACAACCCTGTTAAGTACTTTATTATTCAAAACGGCAAAAAGTCTCCCTTCCATATCCAGGGCTGCTATAATGCCATTTTCCAGGGTGCCGGTTAAGTTGGACCGACATTTAGCCTGATCTAACAACTCCAATAATTCCTGTCCTGTCATAGTTTATATACCCATGGCTTTCTTCATATCGCGAAGAATGACAGACATAGCTCGGTCGCCATAATCTTTTGAAGCATCTTTCGCACTCCTGGAGAACCAGTTTTTGTCAATAAAGCGTTTCATGTCAACACCCTCAGGGCAGAATGACATCATCAGTGATGTCTCCTGTTTACCAGCATGGTCAATTGGAAATTGAGCTTGTGCATCCGCACTCATAAACGGACAGATGTGTATCCAGTTAAAGGGATCAGTACCAGTTTCAAGTTCATCGTAATAAGCAGATGAAGACTCATCTCCCCACCATCCATCACCGCGTTGGCGCTCAATGAAGTCAAATATCTCCTGGCGTGCTGCAAGCTTAAAAGCTAGATCTGTAGGCATTCCATTTGAGAAGTTTTCACTCTGATGATGTACAAACACATAAATATTACGGAACCCAATGCGCAAAAGATTATAGAATAGCTGACGCGCAAATTGATTCAGCACCTCTGAATCAACATGTATACCGCCATTGTGTTCCGGAGCTGCAACAGCATAAGTTCCGGATCCATAATAAAAAGGCGGCATTATTACCAGTGGCATCTCTTTCTCCAGAAATTCCAGAGCTCTGACTACAAGCAGAGAATCTACCCCGGGTGTGAGATGTTCACTATGATATTCAAGCACTCCCAAAGCCATGACTACCGGAGTGTTTTTATCAATCGCATCCCTGATCTGATCAGGGAACATCAATTCATAATGCATAATTATTTTTTTTCATCATTTTTAATGTGGTGCAGGTATTCGAAAGTGCCATCACTTCAGAGATTAAATCTCAACGGTCTTCATGAATTTTGAAGAGAGTTTCTCTACTCCGCCATTTTTTATCACTACACCATTTTCCCAGCGAAGTCCAAAATCTTTGTCATAAAAAAATGTATCAACTTGGAAAGTCATGTTTTCTTTTAATTCATAGTTTGATGTAGATTCCATCCATGGCTGTTCCACTTCCATCATCCCTATTGAGTGACATGGTCCATACAGCATATATTTTTCGAAACCACACGATTTTACCCAGACCTCATATTCCTTAACCACATCTCCGGCTGGTTTCCCAGCTTTCATCATGTCAATAGTCTTGAAATGCGCTTCCAGACCAAATTCAACAAGTGCTTTTTTATGTTTCGGTAACGGACCGATTGAAAAAGGAATTCCCACACTTGATGAATATCCGCCAACACGTGCACCAATATTTAGTTGAATGACTTCATTCTTAATGATCTTGTTATTAGTAGGCCTTGAGATGGCATTATTTGTCGAAGGGCCACAGAAACAATACAGAGAATGTCCCTCGTATTCGCCTCCATGTTTATAAATCTCACCCTGGGCAATCCCAATGACTTGCAGTTCTGTCATTCCAGGTTTGATTTCATTGAGTATTGCTTCAATAGCAAGTTCAGATATGTTGTATGCTTTTCGCATGCAATTAAGTTCATTTTCACTTTTTACAAACCGTAATGGTAGTAACGTCGAATCGGCTTTAATCAATTCAACATCCGGAAACTGTTGTTTAATTGACATATAAACAGGAAGGGGAGTGATTGACCAGCTAACGATACCCAGCTTTTTTAATTTCCTTCCCGGAGTGTACTTTGCCACAATCTCTTTATAACTTTTAAAAGCCATTCCAGGGCATTCAGGTTCAGCAGATTCACGGTATTCAATCATCCTTTCAATATTTCTGAAGACACTGCGATGAGCAGCATATATTTCACTTTCAGGCCCCACAAGGAGCACGGGGTCACCTTCGGCCGGAACGAATACACCTGAAGCCTCAAAAGTAGGCCAGTATTCACTAAGATACCTGACATTAGCCATGTCTGATTCGCTGGCATGAACGAGACATGCGTCTAATCCGGCTTCTTTTATTTTAGCTTGAAATTTTAGAAGACGATCTGTAAACTCTTGTTTTGGAATTGTAGTTGTGTTCATGATAAGTATAATTAATTGATTAAATATGATCTGATTTGCTTACATCTTCATAGAAACCTTCAAAACATAACCGTGACTATTCGGTTTTGTCAAGGGTATGTTTACTTTAAGACCTTTTTCTTCAATTTTCCATAAAACTTCCTCATTAGATCCGAGCAATTCGATTGACTCGATGTTATTCTGTTCATCTTTCGTTAAATTGTTGAAGGATTTTATTAAAATATTCTGACTTTCAGGCCATTTTAAACTTGTAATATATATATTCTTGCCTTTTTTAGAGAACCAAAAATCACGTGGGGTGATATTCGCATTGAAACCTTCTTTTTCTCTTTTATCAGTTCCATTAATGAGAGCAAAAGTGGGTCCCTCATGACTGACAATCCAACACGATGTCCCATAAACAGATTCCCCATTGACACTCATCCATTTCCCGATTTCTTTTAAGCGTTCCCGACTAGCCTCTGGAAATGTTCCATCAGCCATTGGACCAATATTTAAAAGGTAATTACCTCCTTTACTTGTAATCTCTGTAAGCCAATAGAGCAACTCCTCGATCGATTTCCAATCCTGATCGTCACCTCTATACCCCCATGTGTTGTTCATTGTGCCAGGTGTTTCCCAATAAATTTTCCCCATCTTCGCTGTATTAATCGGATCATCTTTCATTTCCTCTCCACTTAGTTTTTCAGGAATAATGTTATCTCCTGGGATCCAATAATCGCCGAAGTTATTGCCTATCCTACTATTGTCCAGGATAGTTGGCTGAAGTTCATAAACCATTTTGTAAACTTCAAAGCTTTGTTGGCGTGTAATCTTCATTGGCATATCATGCCATAATTCCTGAAGGCCTGGAAATTTAGTGAGCAACTCTCGTAACTGAGGTTTATATTTTTTTTCAAAATATTCTGTAAATGAAACAGGGGAGGGATCCCACGTATTTGCCCAATATTGATATGATTTATCTTCCTCAGGATGCTTATTCTCATAATCTATGACTCCTCCATTACCCCCATCCATCCAATCTAGATAATTAAAGTATATTGAAAAACTTAATCCATATTTCTTACATGCCTGGTACAATTCTGCAATTGGATCACGTTTGAACTTAGTCATATCCACGATATCGTACTTTGTTTCTTTTGAATTATACATTGCAAAACCATCAGCATGTTTTGGCATTGCAACTATATATTGCATCCCCGCCATTTTTGCTGCCTTAACCCATTCATCAGCGCTAAAATGAATTGGATTAAATTGTTTACATATTTTTATATACTCACTTCGCGGAATTTCCCCATAACGCATGATACATTCACCTATACCCTTTATATTATTACCCTTCCAATAACCACCCAAGCTCGAATAGACACCAAAATGGATGAACATTCCAAATTTTGCTTCATTGAATTTTTCCAGTGATTGAATTTTTGATTGATGCATCTTATCCCATTCTATCGTTAAACTATCTTGCCCAGATATACAATTACAGATTAACATAATGGAAGTAGCTGTAATGATTGACATTTTTTTCATAATTAGACTTTACTTATTTTTAATAATTACGGCAATTCATTTTAGTCTACAATACTTACCATACCCTATTCTTATCATATTGTTACTTTAGTGGTAAGCTATAATTAATGCAAGAGGCGTCATTATTAAAGGGGTAAAAATTTTTAAAGAGTTCCAATTTTTATAGATAAAGAAAATAAGTCAAGTTTCCCCTTTAATTCTCAGATAATGATGTAATTTACTCGATAGTACTACTATTGATTTTTTTGTTACCTTCATTTCATAGTAAACTTTTTTATAAACGATTACTTACAACTACAGTATTAATTATTGTCGAGCCATAAAATGGAGATAAATAACTTATGATGTTATTGGCTATCTTAAATCTGATCTTAACATAAGCAGGGTTTTGAAACAAGAACTTAATAGTACTCTTTGTTTTACAGGTATGCTTAGTGGCAATACTTATCAATGCTTCGTGACTTCTCTAAAAGGAGTATAATAATCCTTATATCATAGCTCCATCTTTTCGCAAAATATCCTGTAATGTTTTTATATTCAAATTCCTGGGGCTCAGATTTTGGCTGGCTGCTAAAGCAGCGGCCGTTCCTGCCGCTTGCCCCATAGCCATACAAGAAGGCATCATACGGGCCGACGCCTGAGCTTCATGTGTAGATGAGAAACAGCGACCCGCAATAAGTAAATTGTCAACATTAGCAGGAAGAAGACATCGAAATGGAATATCATATGAAACACCTGGGGTCATTTTTCCTATTCCAACAAAAGTCTTTTGCTTTTCACCTGGAATAACTGGGTGGATATCAATAAAGCAAGCATAGCGACTTATAGCGTCACCAAATTTATTTCCTTTCAATACATCTTCTATATTAAGAGTATAATCGCCAGTGATTCGACGCGACTCACGTACACCTAAGAGAGGAGCTGTAGCAGCTAAGAAGGACTTCTCAAAACCCGGTATAAATTTTTTATAAAACCTAAGGCTTTGCAATATCTGTTTCCTTGCATCTATAACTGCCTGGCTTAAATCCTCTACTTTAGTCCCATTTAAACCACTTACATGATTGATGTTGAAGAAAAGCTGTTCTTCACGGATGGAAAATGTACCATAATCTGGAGATAAAAAACTTTGTCCTATATGGCTAGGAATCTTTTCTCCATTTACTGCTGCATCCTGTTTGAGCTTTTCCCAATTCTGACTAATAAATTTAATTGCCTTATCCGTATCGGTGTTAACCACCTGGTATAAAAGAGAGAAAGGTTGAGTCAAACCATCTTCCTCTCTTCCTATCTTAAAAGACGCCCCTGCTGCCACAGCAATATCCCCATCACCAGTTGAATCAATAATCACTTTCGCCAAGATGGCCATACGCCCGGATTTTGTTTCAATGATCAGACCATTACGTTTTTTGTTTTTAGGTAAAATTCCGACACAATATGAATGAAATAGTACTTTAACACCGGCTTCCTCAACCATATTATCCAGAACAAACTTCATTGCTTCTGGATCAAATGCGGTCCAGTAATTTTCATTATCTGTAGGCGGACAAGGAATTGCCTGTATTGCTGCATTCATTGAGACCAGGCGCTGAAAAATCTCCCATGGGATTCCTCCAAGTATAATCTTTTGCTGATCATGCATCGGACCCATGTGGTTCATCAAACCACTTGTGGACATACCTCCTAGGCAATACTCGTATTCCAATAGAATAGTTTTAGCCCCATTCCTTGCTGCTGAGATTGCCGCTGCGACTCCTGCTGGTCCCCCACCACAAACAACAACATCCACTTCATCATAGACAGGAATTTCTTTTGATGGTTCAATCAACATTTTTGTGTTAGGTTTTTTGTTCACTTCGTGGTTAGAGGTGCTCCTTGGCGTTGAGTTTACCAAACTAGTGGGGATGACTGTTAATCCAGCCGTAGCGGATAAAACATTTTTCAAGAAACCACGCCTTGTTATTCCGTGGATTAACTTTTTGCTATTCTTAAACATTGAATTCCTATTTAGTTGATATCCATCTATATGAGGCATCTTTAATAATTCTATCTTTTTCATAATTTCTTTACTTTTGGAATTAATATCCTGGATTTTGTCTAAGATTTGGATTAATATCCTTTTCAGACTGCGGAATAGGCGATAAATAACCTCTTTTATAAACGATTACTTACATCTACAGTATTAATTATTGTTGAGCCATAATATTGAGATAGATAACTTATGATGTTATGGGCAATCTTAAATCTGATCTTAACATAAGCAGGATTTTGAATCAAAAACTTATATCATTGCTCCATCTTTTCGTAAACTATTCTGTAAAGTTTTTATATTCAAATTCCGGGGGCTCAGATTTTGACTGGTTGCTAAAGCAGCGGCCGTTCCTGCAGCTTGTCCCATAGCCATACAAGATGGCATCATACGAGCAGAGGCTAAGGCCTCGTGAGTAGCGGAGAAGCAACGACCTGCGACGATAAAATTATCAACATTTTTAGGCAAAAGACATCGATAGGGGATATCATAAGATGTACCAGGTTCTCTCTTGCCGATTCCAGCATATGTTTTTGACTTTTCACCAGCTACAACCGTATGGATGTCAACCCAGCAAGCATACCGACTAATGACATCATCGTACTTTTTTGCCCCCATTACATCTTCTATAGAAAGAGTATAATCACCAACAATCCGACGGGTTTCGCGGACACCCAACATGGCCGCTGTGGCAGCAATGAAGGATTTTTCAAATCCAGGTATATATTTTTTTGAAAAATTTATACCTTGCCAAATCTGTTTTCTCGCTTCTACCACTGCCTTGCTCAAATCTTCTACTTTAGTTCCATCCAATCCATAAGCATGGGCAAGGTTGTAATAATGCTGTTCATCACGGATAGCAAAGGTACCATAGCCAGGGCCTAAAAATCCGTGGCCTATATAATTTGGGAATTTTTCACCGTTTGCATTAGCAGTCAGTTTGAGTTCCTCCAAATGTTTGCTTATAAATTGAACTACTTTATCCCGATCGGTATTAACTACTTGGAACAATAATGACATATTCTGAGTTAAGCCATCCTCAACTCTTCCCTTCTCATATGATGCTCCTGCCGCAACAGCCATATCTCCATCCCCCGTAGCATCAATTATAACTTTTGCCAATACAGCTAACCGTCCAGATTTGCTTTCAATTATTAAACCACTGCGTTTACTCTTCGTCGGTATAATCCCCACACCATAACAATGGAAAAGCACTTTGACACCCGCTTCTGCAACCATCTCATCTAGAACAAACTTCATTGCTTCCGGATCGAAGGCTGGCCAATAATTTTCAATATCTGTAGGGGGACAAGGAATTGCCTGTTTTGCTGCATTCATTGAGACCAGGCGCTGAAAAATTTCCCAAGGAATTCCTCCGAGAATTATCTTCTTTTCGTCATGCATAGGTCCCATATGGTTCATAGAACCACTAGTTGCCATCCCCCCCAAACAGTACTCATATTCAATAAGTAGGGTCTTTGCTCCATTTCTTGAGGCGCTTATTGCAGCAGCAGCGCCCGCAGGACCCCCGCCGCACACAACCACATCGACTTCATCAAAGATTGGAACTTTTTTTGACGGTTCAATTAGGATCAACGTGGATTGATTTTTATCTTCTTTGGGGTTCCAGGAGGACAAAATGGAAGTAGAAGACGCACCAGTAGGGGCGAGTGCTAATCCTGCGGTTATTGAAAAAGCGTTTTTCACGAATTCACGCCTTTTTGTTTTGCTACAGTTGTTGGAAACTGGACTTGTCTTTCGTGAGTCAATAATGGTACGCTTTAGTTTGCTGAATTTATTAGTCTTCATAACTTATAATTATTAAATAATCATTACTTTGAATTCACTTAGAATAACCCAAAAAGCAAATCAATTCAATGTTAATCTATAGCAAAGACCCTCTTGTTGAATTATACTTTATATATTTAATATCCTGGATTTTGTGTAAGATTTGGATTAATATCTCTTTCAGTTTGTGGGATAGGCCATAAATAATCTACATTTTCCCTGAAGTGATCTTCTTCACAGAAAAAGTATCCATTTGCATCAACAGGGAATCTCGTATAGGTTGAAGCCTCTGCTACTGTGCATAACTTCATTCCATGAAAATTACCTTGCATGACAACATGGGCAATGTGCCACCTGAACAAATCGTAAAGTCTTAGTCCTTCCCATGCCAACTCAACCCTTCTTTCCCGTCTAAGTATGGTTGTTAATGTAGAAGGATCAGTCTCTGTAATCGGGGGCATAGATACCGCGGTACGGCCGCGTACCAGATTGATAGTTTGATCTAATAATTCTTGTGTAATCACGGCTCCTGATTCAATGTTAGATTCTAGATAACTCAAGAGTACTTCAGCATATCTCACTACAGTAAAATCACCACCATATGAAGCTATACTTCCGGTAAAACTTTCATCACAGAATTTTTTCAAACCAATACCAGTCCAGTTGCGTCGAGTTAACTGATCTTTATATATTGATGGAGATGAATCAGGTGTGGACACAAACAATTTACCTTTAAAAACCGTTAACCTATCTATAAAGAAAGTTGCATATAATCTTGGATCTCGGTTTAAATAAGGCTTATCCGGATCGTAGAGAGGGGATTCGTTTATTGGTTTGCCATCTATGCACTCAAAATCCTCCACTAATTCATTAAATGGAGCAAATTGAGCATAACCGCCGTAAGTAAAAGGCGAGCAATCCCTTTGAATTTGAGTACCATAAATATCTGCAACCCTTTTGATTGATAAGATAATCTCTGCACTATTTTCTCCTGCGACCTGAAAAAGTTCTTTGAATCTAGGATCTATCGAATAAATATGCATGTCAATAATCTGCTTATAAGTGTTGACAGCATCTGTCCATTTTTTCTCAGCCATTTGAACCCTACCAAGAATTGCAAGCGCCCCAGCTTTTGTAATTCTTCCTTTTTCAACAGATGGTCTTGTTTCTGGCAAATCTGTAATAGCACTATTTAATTCATCGATTACGAAACTGATTACTTCAGCTCTAGGAGTACGAGTAACATTATTTGCATCATTAATTGTCTGTACCTTTGTCACCAATGGTATATCTCCCCATAAAAATGCCATATAAAAATAATCGAAAGCCCTAATAGTTTTTACTTCCGCTATAAATTGGGCCTTTTTAACTGGGTCCATTTCCACCTTGTCAATATTATCAAGAAAATTATTGCTCTTGCAAATCTTCAGATATGAAGTAGCCCAGAGACCTGCAACGATAGTATTTGCTTGATTTAATTGTCCATTGTTGAAAAGGGTTACAAAATTATCCTTTTCCTTCCCATTATCAGTGGTCGCCTCAAATAATCTCATATGGGTATCCTGATTCCACAAACTATAGAATAGGTAATCATATGCATTACCCTCTTCATAATATACCCCTGTAAGCGCCATCAAAGCATCATTTTCTGTTTTCCAAAATGTATTTGTAGATAATTGATCTAATGGTTGTTTGTCAAGGAAACCCTCCTCACAACCTGAAAGAAGAATAACTGTAAGAACTGCAAAAAAGCTTACAATTCTCTGATATGATATTTCAAGTATATATGTTTTCATAATAATAGCATTGTTAGAAATTAACATTTACACCAATATAACTGTAACTTACAGGAGGATAACCGACACCTACCATCTCTGGGTCCCATCCTTTACGGAAATGGTCTAAGGTTATAGGATTTTTAATACCTACATAAAGTAGAAAATCAGATATTCCGAATTTTTCAACAATTGCTTTTGGGAAATTATACCCACCCTGGATGTTACCGATTCTCAGATAGGCTGAATTTACTATCATAAATGTAGAAGGCCACTGCCGTGCTTCATTTTGTCCTCCCAAAATCAAGAATCTCGGATATCCGGCATGTGGATTAGGATTTTCCTTGGTCCATCTTTCATCAACCTGCCACTGCTGTGGATTGCTTCCTTGTTGAAAAGCATTTGCCATATTGTCAGGTAACATCTTTTTCAAGCCGAAAATACCTTGAAGTTGTACCGATAGACTAAAGCTTTTATATGCTGCTCTCACATTAGCGCCATAATTATACTTGGGGAATGTGGTTCCAATAATTTTTCTATCATAAGTAGCATCGACTTTCCCATCAGGTACTCCTTCAGGTCCGCTTATATCTACAAACTTAATGTCCCCCGGAGCTGCTACATATGGTTGTGTTGGCGAACTTTCAACATCAGCTTGGTTAGCAAAAAGGCCATCTGTAACATAACCATAAATAGATTCTAACGGATAACCAACAAATAATCCTTTGTTGATATCCTGTTTGACGTTAGCCAATGTCTTCAATTCGTTTTTATCATAGGAGAAATTAGCTGTTATGCTATAGCTAAAAGGACCAATTGAATTTTGGTGTTGAATATATAGCTCGATTCCCTTATTTGAAACGGCCCCGGCATTCGTTACTGAAGGGGTTAATCCTAGAACTGATGAAGCTGTTATGTTATAAAGAATGCCTGAAGTTTTTTTGATATAGTAATCGGCAGAAATATTAAGTTTATTCTTTAGAATAGAAATATCGAGGCCGAGATCGGCAACATTTGTTGATTCCCATGTGATATTGATATTTGGAACGACTGTCGGAGCGGCGCCGGGGAAAAGTACTTCAGGAACCCCGAAGGCAGCATTTCGTCCAAGGGTCAGCATTTGCTGATATGGGTAATTAGCAATATTCTGGTTCCCAAGTTTGCCATAAGACCCTCTGATTTTCAAATTATCAATCCATGCGACACTAAAGAAGCTCTCATTAGATAAATTCCAACCTACTGATGCCGAGGGAAACAATCCATATCTTTTTTCCTTAGGGAAACGGGATGATCCATCATACCTCACATTAGCTTCAAAAAGATATTTGTCTTTAAAGTTGTAATTAATCCTACCCAAGTATGACCGAAGTGCCCATTCTGATGCTGAACCACCGTTTTGTTGGTTTGATGTGGCGCCTGCATTAATCTCAAATAAGGAATTATTGGGAAATTTGTCTCTGTAAGCAGATAACCAATCATTTTTATTACTTTCTTGAGAATAGCCTGCAAGTAAATGAAAACTATGGGAATTGATTTGCAAATCATAATTCATAAAAAACTGAAGTGTCATCAAGGAATTTGTAATATTTCGCACCGTAAGTGACGCTGGACCTTGAGTAATATTCTGATCTACTACAACAAGTGGCAAGTAGCATTTATAGTTATTCATAGAATATTCATACCCCGAGCGTCCAGTTAGTGTTAACGATTTGAATATCTTCCAATCCAAATTGACACTCGCAACTCCATCCAGTTGAGCATTTGAGATAAAAGAGGGACTATCCATCCATCCTTCAACAGTATATCCCGTGAAATTGCCATAATAACCATTTGATAATTTCCCAGCAAATGTATTTGGTATTTTTAGTGCATATGAAAGAAGGCCGTTAACACCCCCAGCTTCAAGGGCAGATGTCGGTTCATTATTTTTCCCATTCTGACCAGAGAATTTCACATTTAACGTAAGGTTATCTTTTAATTTACTGTCGATGTTTAAAAGTATATTATACCGTTTATAATAGGTTCTAGCAACAAGTCCGGTTTGATCAAGATATCCTAAAGATAATAAGTAGGTATTTTTAGCCGACCCTCCTGAAAAACTCAGGTGATGATCAGTTTGGAAACCATTACCTGAATGAATCAGGTCATAATAATGCCTTTTATTTGGATAATTATCAGGATCTACGCCAGATTTGAACTTTGCAATCTCTTCATCGCTATATTGTGGGCTCCCTCCCGCATTTGTTTGCGCTTCGTTGTACATCTCTGCGTAAACCCAAGAATCAACAATTTGAGGAAGTGCTGTAGGCCTCTGTAATCCGACACTTCCCTGGTAAGAAACTTTTAATTCACCTTCCTTTCCTTTTTTTGTTTCAACCAAGATGACACCATTAGCTCCCCTAGTTCCGTAAATAGATGCAGATGCTGCATCCTTTAGCACAGAAATGTTTGCAATATCATTGATGTTAACATTATCTAAAGAAGAAGCCAAGCCATCTACCAAAACTAGAGGTGCATTACCAGCTGAACTAAAAGTTCCAAGTCCCCGTATTGTAATATCCACGTTGTCTTTACCAGGTTGGCCTGAAACTTGTTCAATTCTAAGGCCACTAACAAGACCTGTTAAAAGCTGAGAAGTCTGGGTAACTATTCTTTTTTCTATGTCTTTACTGGAAACTGCAGCTACTGAACCGGTAAGGTCCACTTTCTTCTGTTTACCATAACCAATGACAACAACTTCCTCAAGCCCAACAACACTTTCAGAAAGTATCACATCATACACATTGGCTGTTCCAATAGCAATATCCTGAGGTTCCATACCGATAAAACTAAATGAAAGAACCTTCGCATTGAGAGGGACTTCAAGAGAATACTTTCCATCTATATCTGTTATTGTTCCGTTAGCTGTCCCCTTTACGACAACAGAAACACCCACAAGGGGATTATTATCTTTTCCTGTTACCTTACCTGTAATTTGTTTTTGCTGGAAATCAGTAAAATTCCCTCTCAGGTCTTTTGGAGTAAGAACTATCTGACGATCATATACCACAAATTTGACATCATCACCAAGAATTTCAGCCAAAACATCCTTTATCGGAACATTGTCCACAGAAACATCTACCTTTCGAGAAACATCTATCAGTTTCTGGTTGTACAGAAAATAGAAGTCACTGCTATTTTCAATATTAGTAAGTATTTCTTCAATAGTGGCATCCTTCATATGAAGGGAGATCTTGGTAAATTGTGAATAGGTCGGGTTAGCAACCAGGTTTATTACTGCAAAAAATAGCAGAAACGCTGAAATTTTCATGGTTAGTAGTAATTTGCGCCATTTACAATATGGTTTGTATGAACCATAGTAATTAATTATTTTCTTCATACTTTTGTGAGGTTAATGGTTAAGAATGAATGTTAATTGTTTAGGCAAAGACATTCTGTTGACTTTTGACCGGGGGAAAGGTGTAGCCGCACTTTTCCTCTTCGTTTATATAGTCAGCACTCCGAGGTTATGGATTATCACATAGGCAATTCTTTAAGATTTTCAGTTAGTTGGTTAGATTCTATGGTGATTTCCCCTTGTTAATAGGGAAAATGATCACATGCTTTTTAGGAAATGATCCATCAGGTAAAGGAATTCTTTTGGCCTCGAAAATGTCGATAGGAGCGGTCAGCTTTAGCAACCTTAAAATTTCTTCAAGCGATTCATCCTCGAATGTAGCTCTGTACCTGTACACTTTAAGTTCTTCACCCTTAAGCTCAATATCGACATTAAAATAAAGACTCAGCTTTTCTACTACTTTACTGAGGGTTTCGTTCCTGAAGATAAGCCTCCCATCTTTCCATGAAATATACTTATAGGTTTCTTCAGTTACAATACTTTTCTCTCCGTTCTTCTTATTAATGGTAAGATGTTGATTTGGATAGAGTTCAGTGATTAACCTTGAACATTCGGCATGGCCTGGTCCATTTACAGATATTTTTCCTGAGACAAGAGTTATTTCTATTGTTGTTGCTGATTCATAATCCAGAACATTAAATTTAGTTCCAGTAGCATTCACCTTAAAATTTGGGGTTTCAACAACAAATGGCTTTGTAGCATCACTTTTCACTTCAAAATAAGCTTCTCCTTTCAGGAAAACCTGTCGGTGTTTTTCATCGAATTTATCAGGATATCGTAGAATGCTACCCGAATTTAACCAGACGAGAGTTGAATCAACCAGTCGTATTGCTGAACGGGTTCCAAAAGAAGCGTATAATTCATTATATATAGGGCCTTTTGTAGAGGAGGTTTTGTATGATTTAACATAAATCAATAATATCGAAGCAACAATTAAAGGGACAAATGTAATGGCAGCTATCTTCTGCCAATAATACCAGAAATTTTCTTTGCGGACTGGAAAAGAAATTCTGTTAATTACCTTCCTAAGTGCTCCCCTTGTATCAATTATCGATGGATCAGTAAGTTTGGCCGATGCATCCCAAATGTTTCTTATTTGTTCAAAGTATTGCTTGTTGGACTCTGAAATACTGATCCATTTATTCAACTGATCAATATCTTTTGGATCTGCTTCTCCCTCTAGAATCCTGGTGATAAGGACCGTAATTTCGTCCGCTTGATTTGATTCCATTTTAATTTATCTGTATCAAAGACGTTTCAAAACTGAAAGTCCACAACCAAAAATTCAGAAACATCTTAAATATCCGTACTTTGATATTTATTTTATATATCCTGTGATAATAAGTCTTATGAACAACTGGTAGCGTCAAATACTATGACCAGTCATCATGGTAAATACTAACCCGATTACGAGAACCAGGTACTCTCTTAAAAGAATGCGAAGCAGCTTTAATGCTCTGCCTATACGTACTTCCACAGTTCTGACGGAGATTCCTAATATTCTTGAAATTTCATTATACTTAAGTCCTTCGTACCTGTTCATTCGAAATACATGGGATACTTCATTCGGGAGGGAGTTAAGTGCTTTCTCTATTTGCTGCTGTAGCTCCGAATGTAAAATATAACCTTCTGCATCACGCACATATTTGATAGAGGTTTCGGTTATATAATCATAATGATCTTGAATGATTCTTTTGTGCCGATACCAATCTATGCACTTATTCTGAATTGTCTTAAGAAGGTAGGATCTGAGTGAGACATTTATATCAATGATTTCGCGGTCTTCCCAGAGTTTCACAAAAGTATCCTGCACTATTTCTTCAGCATCATTGAGATTATTAAAAAACCTTGCAGCAAACATCACAAGGTCTTTATAATAGGCTGTAAAAATATCGGAAAATGCTATAGAATCACCAACTTTAAATTTGGAAATCAATACTTTCTCAACTATTGGGATGGGCCTTGCCACTTCAGTATTACTGCAACTAACCAAAGGTACAAAATCATCCAAGTACTTTGATCTAGAACTGTTTTCCTCTTTAACAAATATTGGAAAATCCTCTATCATAATCCGTAGACAAAAAGTGAAATGCCAATCCAGGATCAGCATTTCACAGAAAAAAGCTAACCTAACCAAATTCCCCTCGACGAACTACTTTCTAAATCCAAAATACAATGTTAATAACTCCAGGTTATTCGGTTCATTTGAATCATGAATAAGCATTCAAGCTAAAGACGTTTCAATAAACAACTACCACATGAGAACCATAAAAAAAATATTGAAGGCGGCTCATTGGGTAAATAGTTAATGAATATAGTTACTCTGGATATACTCTCGTTAAAATTAATGGAGGTCTATAATGACCTCTCTTATTATTTATTATCCATAATTCAGTTTAAGACAAAATATGTATGTAAATAGTTATGCTATCAATATATGTCTTCTGCAAAATGCTGATATAGTGCAGTTATTAATTATTGTTTGCAGATAAGGGTGCTGGCATTCTTATATCAGAATGCCGGCGCTCCTTTTGTACGCTGAAGTTCCTTACCTGCGGTCGCCATGTCCATGAAATCCTCCGCCGCCGTGGAATCCGCCCCCGCCCCGGATAATGACTGTCGGGCCCCAGCCCCAGTATCCTCCGTAAGGCCAGCCCCAGCCCCAACCCCAGTAAGGACCGTATCCGTACGGGGAAGAGTAATAATAATCCTGTGAAGCCTGGTCCCTCCTGGCTGCCTGGAGATGGGTCTTCTCCATGAAATTTATCACCGAATCCTGGACACCTTCACTACGGAGATCAGCCAGTTCATTAGCCGGGAGAAGGTAAACCGAACGGGTCTGCCTCATCTGCCTTATAATATCTTTTGCCGGTACTCCCGACTTGCTCATCTTTACAATATCATCGACCGGCAATGCTGCCGACGGAGCCTGGTTATACACTGCACAGCCCGTGATAAAGATCAGTGCGGCCGTGAACAGCAGTGCAAATATTGTTCTTTTAAAAACTAACGGACTTTTCATTTCCTTTGCCTCCTTAAACCTTTCTGAATAAACCAAGTCACACTAATATTTAAATATTTACATATGTGACAATTTTAATGCCAAAGGGGTGTTAAAGGAATGTTAAATAAATGATCTGCAACATCGTGAGGATGAGGGATAAAACAAAAGCAGCCCCGTCGTGGGAGGCTGCTTTGTAAACGTGGCTGAATCAATCCGATCCAGGCCGGGGATTACTTAGAATTTGAGGGCAACTCCGAGGTTAAGGTAAGCTATGCCATAACCGAGTTCAAGCATTCCGGCAATTTTTTCATTGAACCAATCCCTGCCGCCGACATACCATGACCATGCAACCCCGCTTGAGGAAGCGCTATAGTCATAAATGCCAATGGATCCGAATTCCTTTGCCTTTACGATATCGTATCCAAGCAGCAAACCAGTATAGGTATCAAGCTTTGCCAGCAACGGGTAGTGGAATGAACCTCTCACACCGACAATGATATTGGTATACTTGTAGCCCCACCCGGAATATTCCCATTTGTGTGAAGAAAATCCTACGTACGGTCCAACACCGATTGAACCTTTTTCAAGAACATTGTCAACAACACCGAACTCAAGTGATCCTGAAATAGGCGGAAGAGTTGTTTTATAATAAGTCCCTGAGTAAAGGGTCGAACCAAGACCGAGACCAAGATTCAAAACCTTATCTCCCTTTGAGAAGATCGGCTCCTGTGCACCAAGTTGTGCCAAAATAAAACAAAAAGTGACAAAAGTCAGGATGAGTTTTTTCATAGTCAAAAAGTTTTAGAACATTAATTAAACAAATGGTTAACAAATAGATTTATGAATAGTTTATTACCCTTGCAATTTTGTTTTTGTCCTATTCTGAAAACCAAATTTACCCCCAAATAAATTCCTGATCGGTTTTCAGGATTCAATATTTCCAAAAGCTAAGGCTAAATTAATAAATTATTCTTCACGCTTTCCGGTGCCTTGTTGAATTTTACCAAAACAGGAAAACCTTTGACGAAAGCCCCGGTTCTGTTACATGAACAGTGATCTGGGCGGGTTAAAAGGCTTATGCTTTATTGAACAAAATGAACATCAGGGCGGCAATTGCCGCACCTGCCAAAGGCCCCAGGACAGGTACCCATGAATAAGCCCAGTCGCTGTTGCGCTTCCCGGGGATAGGAAGAAAGAAGTGCATAATCCTCGGACCCAGGTCACGGGCGGGATTGATTGCATACCCTGTTGGACCTCCCAGTGAAAGTCCTATACCAAGGACGACCAGGGCCACAGGCAGTGCATTAAGGGCGCCGAGCCCGACATCGGGCTTGGCCATGTACAGGACGGCAAGTGCGAGAACATATGTCCCGATTATCTCCGTAATGACATTGTACCAATAGCTCCTGATATTCGGGGCTGTACAGAACACGCCGAGCTTTGCATCGGCATCATCTGTGGCATCAAAATGTTTCTTGTAAGCCAGCCACACAAGGAACGCGCCGAACATTGCCCCCAGCAGCTGTGCACTGATATAGACCGGCATCAGCGAAACGGGGAATTTGTTTGCAATGACAAGTGCCAGTGTCACTGCCGGGTTAAGATGTGCCCCGCTGAAGGGTGCTGCG
Source organism: Bacteroidales bacterium UBA1800 (assembly GCA_002319915.1). Lineage (GTDB taxonomy): Bacteria > Bacteroidota > Bacteroidia > Bacteroidales > VadinHA17 > LD21. Next base: position 67,039 of record DCFQ01000021.1, read on the forward strand.
ATCAGCACACCCGTGAATACCCCGACTGCCCACCCGAAGGTGACAACGATCCAGCCGCTGTTATTTCCCTTTGTCTTGTTCAAAAGGACATTTGAAACCACGCCACCTCCAAAAACGATAATGATAGCGGTGCCAAAGAATTCTGCGAAAAACGGACTCATGTTTGCTTAGTTTATAGGATATTCAGTTTCTAATAGATGTTGTTTCTTATAGTTGCTGGCAGGCGTATGGCGTCAGGCATCAGGTATCAGGAAGAAAATGTTAATTAATTAACAACCTCAGTCTCCTCCCGAAGCCCAGACCTCAACACTGCGGATCGCACGATCCCATCCCCTGATATAGCTTTTCCTTGTGTCATCCGGCATCTTTGGATTGAATATCCGGTCGATCTGCCACTGCTTCCTAATCTCCTCGGTGCCATTCCAGTATTTCACGGCGATCCCGGCAAGATATGCTGCCCCGAGGGCGGTCGTTTCGGTAATCTTTGGCCGTACCACATTGGCATTGAGGAGGTCGGACTGGAACTGCATCAGGCTGTTATTTACAGTTGCCCCTCCGTCAACGCGCAGCTCCTTTATTTCTATCCCCGAGTCCTTCTCCATTGCCTTCAGCACCTCGAGTGTCTGGAAGGCGATGCTGTCGAGGGCTGCCCTGGCTATATGGGAAGCCGTGGTCCCCCTGGTGAGGCCGACAATTGTGCCCCTTGCATGCTGGTTCCAGTGCGGCGCACCTAACCCTGCAAATGCCGGTACGAAGTAGACTCCCTCGCTGTCCTTTACTTTTGAGGCAAGTGCCTCGACATCAGCAGAACCCGCGATAACTCCCAGGCCGTCCCTGAGCCACTGGACTACCGCCCCGGCAATAAAAATACTGCCTTCAAGAGCATACCGTGTTTCATTGCCGATACGCCAGCCTACGGTTGTGAGGAGATTGCTCCGGGACCTGATAGGCTTGTCGCCGATATTCATCATCATGAAACAGCCGGTGCCATACGTATTCTTGACCATTCCCGGCTCGGTGCACATCTGCCCGAAAAGTGCAGCCTGCTGGTCCCCTGCAATTCCCGATATCGGGATGTCGGTGGCAAACTGTCCTACCGTACTCCCGTAAATGTCGCTCGATGACCTTACCAATGGGAGCATTGCAGCCGGGATCTTGAATATATCCAGCAGCTCTTCATCCCATTTAAGGGTATTTATATTGAACAGCATCGTTCTCGATGCATTGGAGACATCCGTTATATGAAGCTCCCCGTTCGTCAGGTTCCAGATAAGCCATGAATCGACGGTCCCGAAAGCAAGCTGCCCTTTCTCCGCAAGCTTCCTTGCGTATTTGACGTTGTCGAGGATCCAGCGGATCTTTGTTGCCGAAAAATATGCGTCAATTATCAGCCCTGTTTTTTCCCGGATCTTGTCAGCCAGGCCATCGGCCTTCAGCCTGTCGCAGAATTCCGCCGTCCGCCTGTCCTGCCACACGATCGCGTTGCAAATCGGTTTGCCGGTGATCCTGTCCCACACCACGGTTGTCTCCCTCTGGTTGGTGATCCCGATTGCAGTGATATCCGAGCTGCTCAGCCCTGCCTTTGCAATCGCCTCGGAGGCAACTGCCGACTGGGTCGACCAGATCTCTTCAGCATTGTGCTCGACCCATCCCGGCTGGGGATAGATCTGGGTGAACTCCCGCTGGGAGGATGAGAATGGCAGACCATCACGGTTAAAAACGATTGCGCGTGAACTTGTGGTTCCCTGGTCGAGGGCAAGGATAAAATCTTTCATATTCTGTTATATTGAATTTTGTTACAGGTATTTTTCAGCCAGAAGTGTGTAATCCCGCACCTGCTGTTCCTCCCAGCCGTTCCCGTACCCGAGCTCTTTCGCCATGATTTTTGCAACAATAGGGGCCATTGCGATACTGCTCCCCGCATTCAGGAAGAGCGCCCTGGTCCTTCTCGAGAGCACGTCCTCCACTGTCAGCGGCATTTCATTGCGGCATATACAGACGATCTCCGCCCTGGTATAGGGAAGGTTCGGAACGAGTTGTTCCCCAAGCCCGTGATCGCCGCTTATCAATTTTTCGATCTCCGCAGCCCCTGACCCGTAAATCCTGAGCCTCATATCCTTCAGCCCTGGATCGGCAGAGCCAAGCTTCAATTCGCTGGTCACGCATCCCTTCTTCTCAAGCACTCCTGCCCTGATTGCCCTGTCGATCGTTTCTTCAGCCATGCGCCTGTAAGAGGTCCATTTACCGCCGATTATAGATAGCAGCCCCGAACGGGAAAGGGTTATTTTATGCCTTCGTGAGACTTCTTTTGTGGCCCCGGGGTTGTCAGGATTTGCTGCAAGGGGCCTCAATCCGGCGAATATGCTGAGGACATCTTCCCTTTCAGGGGGTCTTGTAAGATACTTTGCAGCAGTCCTCAGGATGAAGTCAATCTCTTCATCGAGGGCCCTTGGCTCAAGGGAAACCTCATCCACGGGAGTGTCGGTAGTCCCGACAACAACCTCTCCGTACCAGGGTATGGCAAACAGGACACGGCCGTCCTCTGTCTTCGGGATCATGATCGCTGATCCGCTGTCGAGGAACGACCTGTCAATCACGATATGGACGCCCTGGCTGGGACGTATAGTCGGTCTTGATCCGGGATCATCCATCCTGTGGATCTCATCTGCAAAGACGCCCGTGGCATTAATCACGATCCGTGACTTCAGGTCGTAATCAGAATCCGCTATCAGATCGTGAACTTTCACCCCGGTTATCCTGCCATTCCCATCCTTCAGAAAACCGTATGCCCTGAAATAGTTCAATACGATTCCACCTTGAGCTATGCAAGCCTCCGCAAGCGCCATTGCCATCCTCGAATCGTCAAACTGCCCGTCGTGGTAAACAATTCCGCCTTTCAATCCCTTCGTTTTCAGGTGGGGCAGCCTTTCGGCAGTTTTACCCCGGCTAAGGAAATAAGATCGTCCCAGGGAGAGCCTTCCCGCCAGCAGGTCATAGAATTTGAGTCCCACAGTATAAAGGATCACGTCCCATATGGTGTAAACAGGGATCACAAATTCCTGGTTTGCCGTCAGATGTGGAGCATTCCTGAGGATCAGGCCGCGTTCGTGGAGGGCCTCTTTAACAAGCAATATATCTCCCTGCGCCAGGTACCTGACTCCGCCATGGACCAGCTTTGTGCTTCTTGAAGAGGTTCCCTTGGCAAAATCAGACTGCTCGAAAAGGAGTGTCTTGTATCCCCTTGTAACCGAATCGAGTGCCACACCGAGACCGGTGGCGCCCCCGCCGATCACAATAACATCCCACTGGTTGTTCAGGTTTTTCCGGAGGGTCTGGATCAGGTCATTCCGGTTCATAAAAAATATCCGGCTTATTATCGTGTAATAATGATACGAAGAAAATTTCAGAGAATAATACAAGAGTCCGTAAAAGTTTCTTTGTAATTCAATTAAAACCCGGTTTCATGCTTATTCATTATTAGATAATCATTCTCCACTGATAATCATTCTCTTCTGATAACCAGAACTTTTTATCCGTGATTATTATAAGAACCTCCCGGTTTTTTTAACTTTATACCAATTAATGATCTGACCATGAAAAAAATCTGTCTCGCTGCATGCACCATTCTCATTTCCTTTTTTCACTCATTCGCCCAGGATAAATCAACTGCACTATTGCTGATCGATATACAGAATTTTTACTTCCCGGGTGGGAAATCTGAACTGGTCCAGCCTGGGATGGCTGCTGGAAATGCCGCAAAATTGCTTGCCTGGTTCAGGAATAACCAACTGACAGTGATACATGTCCGTCACAATGCGGAACCGGGCGGTGAAATTAATGATGCCGTTAAACCCCTTCCGGACGAAAAGGTAATCTCCAAGGATGCGGTAAACTGCTTTATCGGAACTGACCTCCTGGAATATCTGAAAGCTTCAAAAATCAGTACTCTGGTTATCTGTGGAATGCAGACACACATGTGTGTTGAAGCCGCAACAAGGGCAGCGAGCGATCTCGGCTTCAAGTGTATCCTGATCCGGGATGCGTGCACGACAAAGGATCTGAAATTCGGGGATAAGCTCATTAGGGCAGAAGATGTCCACAATTCAACTCTCAGCACTTTAAAAAGTTACGCCACCATTCAAACTACCGGGGAGTTGCTGGAACACAAACAATAACCCGGGCGGCCAGTTGTCGCCGCATAAATAGGTCCCAGCGCAGGTCAGCAACCCGTCTGCCCCGACACTGAAGGTGAAAATAACACGGAGCCGCGGTAGTCGCTATCGGGAATGATCAAAACTTATATCCAAAAATCAGGAAATGTCTTAGCGTGGGCGATGTTAAGCCCGGAGAATTAGCCATTCCGTCTGCTCTTTCAATTCGGAATTCAGCAGAGAAGTTCTTTAATCCCAAACCCAACCCGACAATAAATCCTCTTTCCCAGCTCCTTGGGGAACGAACTGCCGGATACTCTGAAATATTAGTTACCGAGTATACGTGATCCTCAACTTTCATATAATTGACCTTTGCGACAGAAATACCGTTTGACATCCCCCCGTCTGCAAACAGATAAATGCCTTTAATGGGATATTTATACTTTACAAGAGTATTTAACTTGACATACGAAAAGCCAATTGAACTATATTTAGTGATAAACATATTGATATCATAATCATCTCTGTACAGGGCTCTGGTTCTGTAAGAAATGAAGGCCAGTTCGCATTGGAAGGATAATCTGTCCCGTGTTCTTGGAAAAACAACATTGGAGAAACCTCCGAATGTAAAATTATATGATGATGGGAAATCAACGGATGAGAGGGGCACGAAATAGTCAACCCCGGTAAATCTTAGTTTTGTCTGGGACATGCCTGCCAACAACCCGAATTCCCAAATAAAACCTTCTTTTTTGGGTTGATATGAAATTTCCTTATCTGTATCCTTATAGTATTCGTTGAAAAGTCCTGTCAAATCCTTTATCCCGTATTTTGTCAAGTATATCTTCTTCTGAATAAGGGGATAATCCTGAAGATACACGATCAATTGGCCTTTATACTGTTCGCTTGTTTTTACAAACATTGCGCCATCCACATTCTGCAGGTATTTTTTAAAAACAAGTGTTACAAAGGCCCCGTCTTGATTAATAAAAAAGTGCTCTTTCCGGTTCCTGTCCTTAAGGTAGTAAAGGCTTTTCGGCCCTTTGATCAGAACCCGCAAGAAAACAATATCCGTCCTGTTCTGGGGCTCAGCCGATTCAATCAACTCGGTTTCCCTGAACGGGCTTTCATCAACTGTAACGGTACCGCTTACATAATCTTCCCCGTCAACACTAAATCCTTTTAAAGTGGCCGGGGTATAGTCAGTCCTCAGGCCGGCAGCGGATTTAAAAGCTATTTTGTCGGGAGTTTTGTCCCAGTTTCTGTAGTCAATAAACCCATTTATTGTATCCTCCTGAATATCTATTACATAACCCGTTTTAAAATTTGACTGTGAATAGGACCGATCCGGATATAAAAGGATAATAATAAAAATACCTGTTAAGAAATTAATACTTTTCATCTTTGTCTATGCTTTAATTAATATTGAACCCGGCACCAAAACTCAGAACTTCAGTAAAAATCGTAGTGGGATTGTATTCCATTTTGTTTCTAAGGAACAGATAATGATTCTTATTCAGGTTATATTTTAATCCAAGGTCTGCGGAAAGGCAAAAATCATATATTTTATAACCATACTGGTAAACATCGATGCGCACATCTGATAGAAAATCAGTAATTTGCCAATAGCTTTTCGGATAAAACTGGGAATTGTAACTTAAAGCGAGGTAAGGCTGAAATCTCTTTCCCGGGAAAGTGTATTCCGCACCAAAGGGAATTTGAATGGTATTTACAAATGATTCAAATCTGGTTACCGCATTTTGGGTCAGGAGCTCAGGGGGAAAATCGTGATGAAAATACTGTTGGTAATAGGCTATCCCTGTGTAAAAGCTCCATACGGAATGAATTCTGAAGGGAAGGAACCTGACATTAACCGCATAATACCGGCCTGAAGCCCTAAGTGTGGATTCTCTTACATCCCTGTCCCATGAATTGTAATAACCGATGTATGGCTCCAGTACAATTTTTATTTTTGTTGAATGTGTGAAATCAATACAATCCTGCGATTTACATACATTGTTATGATATTCTTTTGAAATTCTGATTAAGGGTTCATAGCCGAAGCTTACCTTTTCCACATCTTTTAATGTCTCCGGACTATCCTTAAAGAGCGTCTTAAGCATTCCCACATAACTGTTCGATCTTTGCTCAAAGACTTTATCGTTCAGGGTTACCTGGATTTGGTTATTTGTTAAGGGATATAGGACACCGTCTCTATAAATAAAATAATATTCATCGCCAGAATCTATATAATAAAAAAGGTCCACTATACCCTTGATAAGGTATTCAAGGAAAACGGATCTCTTTGCGCCGTTGATTTCAATCTGACGCGAAACGTAGAATTTGTAATTTTCTATACGGTAACCATAAATATCTCCAGGGAGGAAAAGTTTCCGTTCATCACTCTTATCTCCCTTGAATTCACATGATTTGCTGTTCCTGACATTCGATTTAAGGTTAATAGCACCATGAATTGTATCAAGATTATTTGTGACTATATAACCAGGACGGAAATCGTTCTGACCAAAACATTCTGCTGATATTAAAACAATCAGAGTGGGAAAAAATAAGAACGATTTCATGATTCGGACTTATAAATGGTCGTCAGATAGAAGATATATTGATGAAAAAAACGAGTCATAATCTTATTCAATTTTGGGCAGGCAGTAGTCAGGCCACGATTCCTTTCTTAAGATAGAATTCAAATATGCAGTCTCTTAAGGATGTTTACTATGGTTGCCGGTTAAATTATAACTCCCATTTTCAGCAATTAGTATCATTTGACAGGTGTTTTCCACCAATGTTATACTTACCTCTGCGACGTCATTAACCTCTCATATTCCCAGAGAAGGTGGATAATCAGTACAGTATTGGAGGAAAGAAATTTTTAACCGCAAAGGACACCAGGATGGCTCAAAGTACGCCAGGGCTGAATGCTGTTTTTACATCCTTGCGGGCTTTGCGTAATTCCGGTTGCTCCCGGAAGTCTGACGGACGGCACTTTGTTTCTTGTTACTTCGAGATTTCTGTGATTGCTGCGATCCTTCCGGAAAAGGGTAAGGATCACTTCGATTTATAAATCTTCAGGCAGACAGGCTTCCGTGAAATAGTGCTTGATACGAGAGTCGAAGGAAGGCCGGTTTTTTCATCGATCCTGAAGACAGCAATATTGTCAGACCGCTCATTCCCGACGAGCAGAAACCTTCCGGCCGGATCGATTGTGAAATTCCTCGGCCAGTTGCCACCGCATGAATTGGTTCCTGCATAGGTCAGCAACCCGTCCGCTCCGACGCTGAAGGTGACGATAGTATTCTCCCCCCTGTTCGAACCGTAAAGGAATTTCCCGTCTTTTCCGAAATGAATGTCGGCACAGGCATTTTCCCCCTTGTATTCCGGCTTCAGCGTGGAAACCGTCTGCAAAAGATCCAGCCCGCCGTCACCCTTAACATTAAAGACCATTATTGTCGATCCGAGCTCGTTTATAAGATATAACTTCGATCCGTCAGCATTAAAGGTAAAATGCCTGGGCCCTGATCCATCGGCTACCCTGGTAATGGCTGCGGACGGCTTTAATAGACTGCCGGTTGAACTGTCGAAATCATATGACGTTACGGTGTTGAGCCCCAGATCGGAAACATACACTTTCCCCCCGGCAGGATCGCTTAGGATCATATGGGCATGTGATGATTCGGGATTTACCCTGTCGTACAGGATAGTATCGGTTATCGCTCGCGCTACGCCATCCTTGTCCAGACCGGCAACGGCAACTGAACCGGTGGGATAATTCGCCACGAGGAGGTGGCTGCTGTCGTGCGATATTGAAACAAAGCATGGCCCGCCGAAGGGGATGCTCATTTCCGAGAGCTTCTCCAGGTTGTCACCCGTTTCCTTTATTGTTGTCAGGCCGCCGCCTGGGGCGCCCCTGAATTCCATCACTTCATCAATGACATAAAACACTCTTTGCTCCGGGGAAAAGCAGAAATATGAAGGATTGGGGCCGGCATCGACCTGTGATACCGGTTTCAGGGAGCCGTCTTTTGGATTGAAGGTAAATGACGAGAATCCTTTATCTCCCTCTTTGTCGGTATAGCCTCCGACATAGAGACGATAATTGCCAGTTCCGCAAGAAGGAAAAACCAGAACAAGAAATATCAGGATCACAGTTAATTGTATGAGCTTTTTCATACTGAGTTTTTTTTAAATCCATTAACCGCAAAGGACGCAAAGTCCCTTAATCCCTTGTAGCAGACGCAAATCTCCATTTTGGGGATAGGAGCCAGACTTTGCGGTCTTTGCGCAAATTTTGGGGTCTTTGCGGTTAAAAAGAAATGTTTTTTAACTTACAATTCAAAATCATCACACTCCCTGTATGCCTGAATGACCCTTGCTTCGGCCTCTTTTGTGTTGCCTCCGCTTACGCCATGCTCCATGCATATCACGCCGTCATACTTCAGGTCATAGATAAACTTGAAGACATTTTTGTAATTGATCTCGCCGGTGGTAGGCTCGTCGCGCCCGGGATTATCCCCGCAGTGAAAGGCTGCGATCTCGCTCCAGGCTGCCTCGATATTCGGTATCAGGTTCCCTTCGGTGATCTGCTGATGATAAATGTCCTCAACGATCTTGCACGACGGCCTGTTTACAGCCCTGCAAATCGAATATGCCTGCGGGATCCCGTTCAGGAAGAGCCCGGGATGATCGTGCAGTGTATTCAATGGTTCCAGGACGATGGTCATCCCACCCGCCTCTGCAATGTCGCAGCAATACCTGAGGTTGTCTATCACATTTGCTGTCTGGAAGTCACGGTGGAGGTTCTCATCATATCTCCCTGGGACCATAAGAGCGAGCTTTGCCCCGGTCCTTTTGCACACCTCTACTCCCTCGTTTACCTTCTTGATCAGCATCTCGCGAACCTCGGGCTTGTTGAGCACAAATGATGTGACACCGAAATCGGCATACAGCACGAACGGTCCGAAATCCATTCCGAGGTTCCTGAGCCCGTCAGTAAGCTTTACCTGGTCGGCTGCCGGCCTGTTCATCAGCCCGTTGTCGAACATGGCCCTGAAGCCCATGTCGTGGCAGAATTTTATATTATCGAGGATGTTATTCCCTGCATGGTTATGGAACATGCCGAATCCCGGTGCATATTTCAGCTTGAACGGCGTCGCGGCATCTTTTTCTTTGAGCGGCGCTGCAGATGCCCGCTGCCCGAAAAAAGCAGGAGCCGCCATTACGGCTGCTCCTGCTGCTGATGCCTTTTTTATGAAATTCCTTCTGGAAGTCATCATAAAGCTATCCTTTAATATTATGGTTTCAATCCTGGGAGCCGGGCACATAAGCCAGACCCGGAAGCGGTACTTCCTTGGGAACGTCTACCGGGCCGAATGCAAACACCTTCGGGCCGAGTTTCAGGTCGGAATTCATCATTTCCTCGAAGGTGGTCTCTTTCCCTGTGTAGGCTGATATGCGTCCCATAATGGCAACCATTGTCGAGATGGCGGTGTTTTCGAGCTCATTGAACGGCTTGCCGGTGCGGATCGATGTAACCAGGTCGATATGTTCCTGAACATAAGGATCAACGCTTACATCCTCGGTCGGTTTCCCGTCCTTGTCGAGCGGATAGGCATATTTCCACACCTCAGCTCCTTTAAGGTCGAGGATAGTGTTCCTGCAATTGGTCGAGCCCTTGATACCCTGGAGCCTTTCCGAAACATTGTTCACGCATCCGTTTATCTGGCGGCACATGCTGTGAACGTGGGTCCCGTCCTCGAATGTAAAATCGACGCTGAAATTATCGTACTGATCGCCGGTCACCCTGCGAAGACGCGAGCCGAAGGCGACTGCCTTCACGGGATGAGTGCCCTTGAACCAGTTAAGTACATCGAGGTTGTGAACATGCTGCTCCACAATGTGGTCTCCGGAGAGCCACGACCAGTTCACCCAGTTACGGATCATCCATTCCATTTCGCTCCAGGTCGGCTGGTTATCGCGGTGCCACAGCTTTCCACCGTTCCACCATACGTTCCCGCCTACCAGGTCACCGATCAGCCCCTGCTGGACCTGCTGCCAGTTGGCAACATAATCGCGCTGGTGACGGCGCTGGGTCCCGGTAACGATGCTGAGCTCCATTCCCTGGGCCTTCTTGGCAGTTGCCATTACCGATCTTGCTCCCGTGGGATCAACTGCGACCGGCTTTTCTGAGAAGATATGCTTCTTGGCCTGCACTGCGGCAGCCAGATGCTCGGGACGGAAGAACGGAGGGGTGGCCAGGATTACAATGTCAACCCCCGAATCAAGGACCTTCTGGTATGCATCGAAACCGACGAAGCAATTCTCAACCGGGACATCCTGTCCTTTCTCTTTCTTGATCTCTGCCCTGCAATTGTCGACCCTGTCCTGGAAGGTATCCCCAAGTGCGGTAATCTGAAGATTGGGCCCTGCACTCAGGAAATTTATTGCAGCACCTGTACCGCGGCCGCCACAACCGATAACCCCTGCCTTAAGAACCGGCCCGTCGGGAGCCTGGTCCTGGAAGCCCGGAACCGCAACGACTTTTTTCGTTTCCCTTGCACAACTTGTGATAATTGTCGGCGCGATGACGCCTGCTACCCCAACCGTAGCTGCTTTGCCAAGAAAATTACGCCTTGAAATGCTTGATTTTTTCATATCAGGTAAAGATTAAAATGTGTTTTAAATGAATTGTAAATCAATGAAAGAGATTTAATCAAATGTAAATATAGAGATTTAAATATCCAACGATTCGGGAGCTTTTAAACAATTTTAACGATCGTTATTTCACCTAGAAAAGAAATTACCCCACACAGCTTGATCTGCTTTATGTACACATTTCATAGTTAGAGGGAAAAGCCATTTAAGTGAAAACACCTTTGAAAGGGTAGGATTTAATTAAGATTGGTCTGTGTCGTGGGAAAAGCATTATTTAACCGCAAAGAGCGCAGTGAAGGTGCAAAGTGCGCAAAGGCAAATTGCTTAATATCTATTCTTTGCGAACTCTGCGAAGTAACTTTGCGAACTTAGCGGTTAATTGATTTCAACTTTGTCCGCACACCCAAAATTTTCCACGCTAAAACCTGCTCCTCAGAGGCAATATTGGGCCTCTGTGTACTCTATGTAACAAATAATCCCTTTTACTAAAAGTCATTCAGGCATCCCTTTATAAAAAAAGTTACATTTGCCTTAAATCAATCCATTATTGGCAAAGTCACTTAAATATACTTCGTTTATTATCATCCTGTTTACCTGCCTCCCTTCGTGCACACCCGGGCCCGGGACAAGCTTCTCCGATGCAGGCAGGGGGCCCGTTCTGGACCCAGATTATACCGGTATCACCATCCCGTTCAACATTGCTCCCCTTAATTTCATCGTCAGGGAAAAGGGGACGGCTTATGAGGTAAAGATCACTGCCGGTTCTGAAACTCTCTATGAGATCAGGAGCGGGTCCGGGATCATCCGGATCCCCGAGAGAGCATGGAAAAATACTCTCGCAAAGCATAAGGGAGAGCTCCTGAATATGGAAGTTTTTGTAAAGGAAGGTAAAGGTAAATGGCTCAGATATGCGACCGTGACTGATACAATCTCAGGTGATCCCATAGATAAATATCTCACTTACAGGATCCTCTATCCCGGCTATGAAAGCTGGAAAGAGATCTCGATCAGGCAGCGTGATCTCGAATCATTCAGGGAACGGCCGCTGATCGAGAACAGCATTGCAGATCAGAACTGCATCAATTGCCATTCATTCAACGACCGGACAGGCTCATTCCTTGTCCACATCAGGGGGAGCCTGGGGGGGACCCTGTTCTATGATGGGAAAACCCTTCAAAAAATAAATCTCAAAACAAAGGAGATGAAGAACGGAGCTGTTTATCCCCGCTGGCATCCCTCCGGGAAATTTGTGGCTTTTTCATCCAACAGGATAATCCAGCAGTTCCATTCGGCTCTGCCGAAAAAGGTAGAGGTGAGCGATCTCGAATCCTCACTGATGTTGTACAACGTGGGAGGAAACAGCATATCGGATATTGATCTGACGGGATCAGGAGAGTCAATGGATACCTATCCCGAATGGTCTCCCGACGGGAAATGGCTCTATTTCTGCAGGGCAAAGAAACCCGGGATACCCTTCGAATACAACAAGGTGCATTACGACCTGTACAGGGCCTCATTCGACAGTTCAAGACTTGAATTCGGGATCCCCGAAATGGTCTATAACGCCTCAGGAGCGGAGAAGAGCGTTTCATTCCCACGCCTCTCCCCCGACGGCAGGCACCTGGTATTTACGCTACATAATTACGGTGTCTTTCCGGTCTGGCACAGGGAGGCGGATCTCTACAGCCTCGACCTTTCGACCATGAACACAACAAAAATGACGCTCAACAGCGATTTCACGGAAAGTTACCATTCCTGGTCGTCGGACAGCAAATGGCTGGTATTTAGCAGTAAACGCCTCGACGGGCTTACTGCAAGGCTGTTTATTGCCCATATAGACAGCGGCGGAAACTCCGGCAAGCCATTCATTCTGCCACAGCACGATCCCCGGTTCTATTCCCGGTTTATTAAGACATATAACCTGCCCGAACTGTCAGTGACCAGGATCGGCATCAATCCGGGCAAATTTAGAAAGGCCATGGTTTCCAGGGCTCTCCCGGCATTGTGGGGGAACAAAAACTGACGATTATGAGTGATCAGTTAAACAAAGACGTTCATGCCGGCAGGATCTCCCTGGATATTACCAGGCATCTTCCTTATATCCTGTTGTTTGCAGGGTCATTTGTTTATTTTGCATTCATAGCTGACTACATTTGCTTTTACCAGGAGAAATTGTCGCTCTTTGTCCTTTCGGGCTATTATTTGGCCGATCACCTCAAACAGCCGGGCCTTCCGCTTGTCTGGGCAGGAAGGTTCATTACATCATTTTTTTACTACCCGGCACTGGGGGGAGCGATCATTTCACTGGTGATATGCTCCGCGGCCCTGCTGATTTCAGGTATAAACAGGCATCTTTCAGGACCTGGCAGGAATGTAGTGCCCATCCTGGGAGCCCTGGGCATATTCTTTTTATCCACAGATTATCATTTCCTGCTGTACAACAGCCTTGGGATCCTGTTTCAGCTTCTTGCATTTTATCTCCTGATCAGGCAATTGAAAGGGTGGCTCCCGGTAGTGGCATTTCCCCTTATCTATTTTCTGACAGGAAGCTTCGCCTGGCTGTTCTTCATTCTATATACCCTATGGGTAATAGCTTATTCTCTCAGACAAAGCTGGTATAAGCCGGCCGCATTATTATTGCTTGCGCTGGCAATGATTTATGTTTCCAAAGAATATATTTTCTTCCAAACGGGCGCATCCCTCCTGCTTTTCCCGCTTTCAAAGGCTGATACGGGAGGGCAGTATATCCCGTTGCTTGCACTTTCCGGATTGATATCGCTTGTCCCGCTATTTTCCAGGATCACTTTCGCATGTCCGCTCTCTCCAAAAGTGCCGGCGATCCTGAGGAGGAGCGCGTTGATTCTGTTGTTCCCGGCTCTCCTCACCGCCATTCCCCTTTTACGTTTCGACAGGAAGGACTACCAGTTCTTCAGGGTCGAAAAGTTGTTTTTTGAGGGCAGGTACAGGGATGTTACTTCATACCTTGAAAAAAATCCTTCTGCCAACAGGCTCACTATTTACCTGAACAATATTTCATTGTCCGAGACCGGCAGGCTTAATGACATGCTTTTCCGGTTCAGGCAGGACCCTGAAGGGAAAACACTCTTCCTCAACTGGGATATGAAGAGTGAAGTTCTCAGGGTAGGCGGCTATTTTTATTATACCACTGGAATGATCAATGAAGCCGTCAGGTGGGCTTATGAAAACATGGTGATGGAAGGGCTCACTCCCGAGGGGCTGAAAATGCTAGTCAAATGCGAGCTCATCAACGGGGACTACCCTGTGGCTTCAAAGTATGTTTCACTCCTGGGGAAAACGTTGTTTTACAGGCGCGAGGCTGACAAGTACTCAAGATTTCTATACAATGACTCCGCTGTGGAGGCTGATCCTGATCTCGGCCCAAGGAGGAGGTCGAAAGTGACCCATGATTTTTTCACACTTACAGGCGATCCATTCGCGAACATAGAAATGGCACTTTCGTCAGGCTCGATGAACAGGAGAGCTTTTGAGTACAAGCTCGCTTACCTGTTGATAAAGAAAGATCATAAAGGCATAACCGAAGCACTTTCAAAGCTTCCCGCTTATGGATTCAATAGAATGCCCATTCATCTTGAAGAGGCAGCCACGGTTTATGGCAGGATCCGTTCACCGGAAATAGCTGCCGGCACTCTGCAGGTAAGCAAGGATACGGAAATAAGGTTTGACGGGTTAATGCAGATCATTAAGAATTACGGCAATGATCCCAGGGCTGCTGAACCGTATTTAAGAAAACAGTACGCGGGCACATTCTGGTACTGGGTGTTCTACAGATAGTACGCCCCCAAACCCCCTAAAGGGGGCTTTCTCTAATTGCTTAAACTTACTTTTACGCTACTATTGTTAGCTGCTTAACCGCCCTTCATGGGGCATCATTGTGCACGGTTCAAGCCCCACTTCAGGGGGGATGGGGGGCCATTCTGAGACACAGAGGAGTCACGGAGGAGGCACGGAGGGCAATAAAAAGAGCCGGCCCAACCGGACCGGCTCCTTTAATTAACTTAAATTATTAACGCTAGTAACCCGGGTTCTGGACCAACAGGGTATTCTTATTCATTTCATCCCTCATGATCGGGAAGAAATAGCATTTGTTGTTCCAGGCCCTGGCATCGTTTCCAAAGACCTCCTTCGAATAGACGGGATCGCCCCAGGTAGAACCATCAGGCTGGCGGTAGTTTGTGACCGTCTGTGAAGTAATGTACTTCACCTCTACCCTGTGGGTTTGCTTGTAGGCATCCCCTCCGATCACCCAGCGGCGGACATCCCAGAAGCGGTGGCTCTCGAAAGCGAGCTCGATCCGGCGTTCGTGCCTGACGGCAGTGCGCAGCTCTGCCTGGCTAAGTCCGGCCGCAATAGGCGGCTGGCCTGCCCTTGTACGGATCATATTGATCTTTTCTGTGGCATCGGCAAGGTTCCCGGCATCCCCAATCTCTATGCAGGCTTCAGCATAGCTGAGAAGCACTTCGGCATAGCGCATGTGGCGGAAGGGAACATCCTGCTTGACATACTGCGGGTCGATTGCAGGGTTCATGAACTTACGCATGTAATATCCGGTATAACCGCCGTTCCAGTCTTCGATCGGGCCCTGACGCGTATCGACGCCCGGGATCTGCTGGCTTGTCCCATCAGCTTTGAAGACATGACCAACCTGGAGCCTGTCCCACGGGTCGATACCCTGGACATCGGTCGGACGTTTCCTCCACCCCACACCCTCATAAAGGATCGATGAGTAGAAGCGAGCATCACGATTGGTGTACGGACTTGCCTTTTCAGCAGGGTTGGTCCAGTCGAATGCCGATCCATCCTTCATTTCATATTCATCAACCAGCTCACCGATCGGGGTGTTGTTGCCCCAGTTGTGGTAGCCGTTTGGTCCGGAATAGAGAGCAGGATTATAATCCGACCAGCTCTGCCCCGATTTCGGGGTGAAGTACTGGAGAAGGATATCTTCATTCTCATACCCGTATGAGAGGAAGTAATCGACAAAGTTCTGTGCCACTGAATCTCCCGGTGCGGGTGTGGGCTTGTAGAGGTCGTAGATGCCAAGATCCATGACTGCCTTTTCAGCTGCTTTTGCAGCAGCCCAGCGATCGGTCTGGCTTCCGCCGGTATAACCGAGCAGTTCCGGGTTTCCGAAACCGGAGGCATAGGTCGAGATGCTGGCGCTTGTGTGCAGGTCGCTGGCAGCATAAAGAAGCGTCCTTGCTTTCAAAGTAAGGGCGGCTCCCTTGGTCGCGCGGCCAAGGTCTTTCCCGCTAAAGGTCTCGGGAAGCAGCGTTGCGGCTGTGTCGAGCTGACCAACAATGTAGTTGACGCACTCTTCATAGGTATTCCTGGCAATGCTGTAATCTTCATTTAGACCATAAGGCTTGGCGATGAGAGGAACGCCGCCGTAAAGTGCCACGAGATAGTGATAATTGTATGCCCTGAGGAAATAAACTTCACCAGTCATGCGATCCCTGGTGGCATCATCCGGCCAGGGTATCTCACTGAGGTGCTTGAAGAACAGGTTGCATTTTCTCACGTTCTTGTAAAGCGGAGCCCACTGGAAATGGTAAGTATCCATGGTCGGGTCGGGTAATCCCCAGTTATATGACCATCCCATGAGGTCATCCTGTGTCATGAGGCTCTTGTTGAAGTTTGTGGCTCCCCAGTCGGGAGTGAACATTGATTCATCCACGTAGTCGGCAAGCCTTTCAATTGCATAAGGCCATCCCAGAGCATTCTGGTAGATGTCGGATATAAATGTTGAAACAAGACTCGGGTCCTGCCAGACATCCGCATCAGAATATGCTCCCAGTGGTTTTGTGTTGAGATAATCCTTGCATGATGAAGCTATCCCCGTCAGGAAAACAACGCTAAGTATATATAATATCTTTTTCATAATGCGCAGGTTTTTAGAATGACAAAACAAGTCCAAGGTTAGCAACTCTCTGAAGAGGATAATCCGTCCCGGCATTCAGTTCAGGGTCGATGAGTTTCATCTTGCTGAATGTCAAAAGGTTCAAGCCGCTTGCATAAACGCGGAGCTTTGAGATACCCAGTTTGGAATTGACCGTTGCGGGAAGGGTGTAACCAATTTCGAGTGATTTCAGACGTACATAGTTAGTCGAGAAATACCAGAATGTGTTACCCTGGCTCCTCCAGTACTCATTATCACGGTTCCATGCGCGAGGCAGATTGGTATTGGTGTTCTCGGGGGTCCACCTGTTGTCGGAATAGTACGTGTAGAAGTTCCCGATCTCACCCGATTCAGGATTAATCTGGACCTGTGCACCGAAAGCACCCTGGAACAACAGGCTGAGGTCGAACTGCTTGTAACCGAGGTTGGCATTGAGCCCTGTGATGAATCTCGGCATATTATTCCTGCTGTCGCGAACCCTGTCGAGTCCGTCGATCGTTCCGCTGTTGTCGACATCCTTGAAGATGATATCACCGGGACGTGCATTAGCCCAGTGGGGATAAGCGTCGAGTGAAGCCTCATCCTGGAAGATGCCCGTTGCAACATAGTTCAGCCCTGCACCCATTGGTTTACCCTGGGCCTTCTGGTATTCGGGAATACCCGGGGTGTCGAATGTGAAATCGATCTTGTTCCTTGCATAGCTTCCGTTGAGTGACACGTCGTAGAACAGGTCGCCGGCGTTGTTCCTGTAAGTTATCTGGAACTCGAAGCCCCTGTTTGAAACCTTCCCGATGTTCTGCGGAGGAAGGGTCATACCTGTGCTTTCAGGAACAATTGCAGATGCCTGCCAGAGGATGCCTGAACGAAGGTTATAGAACACGTCGGCATCGATGGTGAGCTTGCTCTTCAGCATGGTTGCGTTGAAACCAAGGTTGTACTGGTTTGCCACTTCCCATGTCACATCCGGGTTGGGAACCACGTTTTCAAGCAGCCTCTTGTTGTTGATCGACTTGCCGAAAACGTATGGCTGGCTGTCGAAGCTGTAGGTTGACAGGAATTGGTATTCTTTCAGCTGATCATTATAATAGATCCTGTCGTTACCGGTCTGACCCCATGATGCACGGAGCTTGAAGTCGTCGAAGATTGTCAGATTATCCTTGAAGAAGCTTTCGTCAGAGAGACGCCATCCCAGTGATACGCCCGGGAAGAAACCGTAGTTCTTGCCCGGTTTGAACATATAGGATCCGTCGTACCTCATCACAACCTCAACCAGGTACTTCCTGCTGTAGTCATAGTTGAAACGGCCGAAGTAGCTGAACCTTGCATTCTGGTCAGCCCAGCCGTTATTTGTCATGTACTCGTCATATGCTCCTGCAAAAAGCTGCGGGATAAGGTCGGTGACATAGTTTTTCCTGAATGCGTTCATGTAATCATTAAGACCCGATTGTGCCTCAATACCGGCCATGATCTTAATGTTATGAACAGTCCCGAATGTATTTTCGTAGGTAGCAAAAGCGTTGAACGTGGTCTTGTTGCCATCCTGCGTGTTTTGGGTAAGCTGTGCGGCATCAAATCCTCTCTTGCCTTTTGTTAGTTCAGGCAGGCTATTTTCACCGTAGGTAACGCCATCCCATGAATAGAGGTACCATGGCTTATCAAACACCTTTTCGAACTTGAATATCTTGTCATATGAAGCGTTAGCCTGAACTGACAGACCTTTCACCCACGGGAGCTTGACATTCAGTCTCACGTTTGATTCCATGACGTACCTGCGGTCATGGTCGAAACCTGTTTGATCAGTGCAGATCACCACTGGGTTATCGCCATACTCGATATCAGGCCCCGGCAAGCCGTTTGGCCAGTAGGCCGGCATATTGGGTTTTCCCCTCATTATCATACGGAAGATCGAACCTGCGCTTCTGGTCGGAAAGTTCCTGTTTTCCTGGCGGCCTGAAACGTCGAAGGAAATATCAATATTCTTCGAGATCTTTCCGTCGATGTTGGTCCTGAAATCGTACTGCCTGAAGCTGGTAGCACTGTGTTTATAATATGCATCTTCGTACTTTGTTCCGAGTGAAAGGAAATACTTCATGTTTTCAGTACCTCCTGAAATTGAAACATTCTGGTAATTCTGTGCTGACCAGTTCTTGAAGGTCTCGCCGAACCAGTCGGTGTTGGGGTGACCCCATGGATCCGAACCATCCTTGTATTTCTGGATATCCGAATCGGAATATTTCTGGTTACGCCCACCGCCCGTATTTGCATAATATGCAATTTCATTCAGCATGGTTGCGTAGGTAGCAGCGTCAGCCATTTTGGGGATAACGGTCGGCTGGTTGAAACCGGTGCTCAGGTTAAGGGTGATTGAAGGCTTCCCTACCCGGCCGCGTTTCGTTGTAACAAGGATAACACCATTGGCAGCCTGTGTTCCATAGATAGCTGCAGATGCGTCCTTGAGAACAGTGAATGATTCGATGTCGCTCGGATCGAGGCGGTCGAGGGAACGGTGAGGAATTCCGTCAACAACAATGAGGGGAGAGTTATCACCCAGCGTGTTGGCGCCTCGGATTGTGATGGTAGCTGCATCATATCCTGGCTCACCGCTCTTCTGGATGGAGGTGATACCCGGAATACGGCCGATGAGGCTGTTTGTGAGGTTCGTCACCGGTGACTGCTTGAGAGTCTCTCCGTTAACGGCACTTACGGAACCGGTCAGCGAGGCTTTCTTTGTCGTACCGTAACCGGTAACCACAACCTCTTCGAGTCCCTTTACTTCGCTTACCATGTGCACATCAGCAATCGTCCTGCCGTCGAGGGGGACTTCAGCTGTTACATACCCGATGAATGAAAAGATAAGTGTTGCATTCCTGTCATTCACCATGATAGAATATTTCCCTTCCACATCAGCAATGGCACCCAGGGATGTACCTTTGACAACGATGTTCACACCGGGCATGGCATCGCCGGTTGAACCATCTGTTATCTTACCGGACACCCTGATCTGCTGCTGCTCGTCAGCAGAAGGATTTCCTGATGCAAGTGCATTGGCGGGTAGCACCAATCCACAACCCAGCAGGAAGATCGTAATTTTCACCGCCAGCATTAGCCTGCGAAAATTACCATTTGGCTCTGAGGGCCAAATACTACAGGTAGTTTTTTTCATACTGTCAAGTTGTTAGTTAATAATTCAGGTTGGGTAAAATAAATAAGCATAATATATTGATTAACAATAAAACACGACCCTGACGCCCCGCAGGTTTACGCCAGGGCACGGGTCACTTATACTGTTTTAAGTGTTAAGGATTAACTTTTACTGATTTCTGATTTGAAACGAAAATGCGATAGGTTTCTCATTGGGTTAGGGGCAGTTGGGTTAGTTTTAAAATTCAGGTCCAAAAACACCGCCGGATCATTTCATCCGGTTTTCAAAGGCAAACTTACTTGGTTAGTGGTCAGGTCACATTCTGTAGTGAACAAAATACTTATCGTAAATTTATAAAAATTAAAAGTGTAAAAACTACACTTATTAACTTAATAATTTACTTTTCTATCTTTTTTTTCTTTAGAACTATATAACTATTTTCAGATCAGGGTATTGGGTATTTAAACTTGCTTCCGTAAAACGAAACAATATAATCAACTTGTTTAACAAAAACAAGATTTTATCAAATTTTAACCATCCCGGGGACCCTGGCTAGGGGTCTTTCCAGGGCATTATTGCACCGTATTCCCGGTCTTCACGTCAAAGTCGCACACAACCCTGAACCCAACATTGAAACAGTCGGAGTACCACCATATGCTTTTTGGCATCTGGGGATCCGTCTTCAGCCAGGCATCCGTTTTTGTATAATCCCTTGCTGCACACCTGACGAGCCCTGCAGGATTCATAAAGGTCCCGCCCCTGATAACATGCTCCTTTCCAGATGCCGGGCCGGCAGGGTCCCTGAGCGTCCCTGCAGGATATTTTGAATAGGCTTCCGGATCGTACCAGTCGGAGCAGAATTCAGCGACATTTCCAAGCATGTTCTTCAACCCGAAAGGATTGGCCTTCACAAAATCGGGAAGTTCGGTCTTCGTCGGACTGTTGTCCTTGTAAACAACATATGAATTGATTTCCGTAGTGTCGTTTTTCGAGAACCTGGCCCGGAACCCGGTCCTTTCAAATTTATTCGGATCTCCCGGGAAGAAGTACGGTGTGCTTGTCCCGCCCCTGGCGGCGTATTCCCACTCAGCTTCCGTTGGCAGCCTGTAGGTCTTGCCCGACACCTGTGAAAGCCATTTGCAGTAAACTTCGGCCGCATGGTATGAATAGGATATTGCTGGCCTTTTGCCCAGCCCCCAACCCTGGTCGGGCTGTCCGTACGGAGGTGTGGCACCCGAAATGGCATCCACCCCGGCAGCCTGCTCTCTCTTTCTCACTCCTTCGGTATCGCTCGAGCGGCCTTCGGTGGATGTCTGGACATAGAATGCCAGGTATTCGTCCCATGAGAGCTCGATCTCGGCCATGAAGAACTGCTTTATTTCAACATCCCGCTGTGGTCCCTCATCTGCCTTTCTGAACGGTTCATTCTCCGGGCTTCCCATTTTGAATGTTCCGCCAGGGATGGCGATCATATTGAAGCTGATTGATGAACCGGGGATTTTCTCCGTAAAATTCTTAAATTCCGTGACTTTTGCGGGTTCCTTGTATATTTCCTTCGGTGCAGAGGAAGCGCTTCCGAAGGTCTTGTTGCTGCCATGGGTATATCCCGGGATAAGGTGTCCGGCATTGAGATGGCAGTTTATGCAATTAAGGTCGGGAGTCTTTTTCTGTTCCGTGTAATAAAGGTGAGCATCCTCCCCCTCCTTGCTGAGCTTTGCCGGGAACAGATTCTCGTGGCACTTGATACAGCTCGATTCATATGTATAGACGCGGGCCAGTTCAAGCCTCTTCCTGTCCTCCCATTTGAAAGAAGCCGAATCTTTGGTCCAGTAGCTCCAAAGGTCGCGGAGACCTGTCTTTGCCTTGGCAAAAAGATATCCCTTGCCTTTGGGCGGAAGGTGGCATTCTGTACAGCTTACCCTGTATCCTGACTGCGTATCATAATGGACGGATTTCTTCCAGGACGCGTCAGCCTGCGGATGAATATGGCAGGACACACAGTATGCTGATGTCGAGGTTTTACTGATGGCAAAGTTTGCGCCCAGTATAACCAGGGAGCCGGCGATCAACCCCGGGAGGAACCATAAGAGAAACTTCTTCATAGATTATAAAAATGCTGGCGTCAAGATAGAAAATTATCCCAAATCACAAAAACTATCGGAAGGATTAAATTGCTGCTGGTTGCCTGTTCCTTGTTGCTTGTTGTTCTGCCTTAACCTGCAACCAGTAACCAGTAACCAGCAACCAATTATCCAGCAACTAACTCTTCCTGTTATATTCATCAAAAAAGTCATTCCCCTTGTCATCGGTGAGAATGAAACAGGAAAGGTTCATGCTGCAACCGGGCGTCAGGCGAAAGGCGTCAGGTGCCAGGCTGTCTGAAACCTGAAGCCTGAAACCTGAAACCTTATTTATTATATTCATCAAAGAAGTCATTCCCCTTGTCATCGGTAAGGATGAATGCCGCCATATTCTCGACCCGGATCTTCCTAACCGCTTCCATTCCAAGGTCTTCAAAATCTACAAGCTCAACGGATTTTATATTCTCAGCCGCCAGGATTGCAGCCGGGCCCCCGATCGATCCGAGGTAGAATCCCCCGTGTTTTTTGCATGCTTCGATCACCTGCCTGCTGCGGTTTCCCTTTGCGACCATCACCAGCGATCCACCCAGGCTCTGGAAGAGATCCACATATGTATCCATCCTTCCGGCTGTTGTGGGGCCAAAGCTTCCCGAAGCCATTCCTTCCGGGGTCTTTGCCGGGCCGGCATAGTAAACCGGGTGATCCTTAAAGTACCCCGGCATCAGG
Organism: Bacteroidales bacterium UBA1800; assembly: GCA_002319915.1. Taxonomy (GTDB): domain Bacteria; phylum Bacteroidota; class Bacteroidia; order Bacteroidales; family VadinHA17; genus LD21. The sequence continues at coordinate 89,743 of DCFQ01000021.1, forward strand.
CTGCCCTCATCAAGCAGCTTTTTTATCCTTGCGTGGGCGATATCACGGGCAACAATCAGTGTCCCCTTCAGATTAAGCCTCGTTTTTACGGGGTACTTTGAAAGCTGGGCCAGGATCTCCTTCATCGGCCTGTCGAGGTCAACCTCCACTGCCGGGGCCAGTTCGGGAGCCTTCCGGGGCATGAACCGTGCGGGGTTGTGCTCGAGCTCTTCCAGGAAGATCCCTTTACCGTTGATCCGTGCCTTAATATTCCTGTCAGCGCTGCAGCTTACGCCCAGCCCCACCGGGCAGGAGGCTGCATGCCTGGGCAGCCTGATCACCCTTACATCATGGACAAAATATTTCCCGCCGAACTGGGCCCCCACGCCATATTCATGGCAGATCGTTTCAATCTTCTTTTCCCATTCCAGGTCGCGGAAAGCCCTTCCGCTTTCATTTCCTGAGGTTGGCAGGCCATCAAGGTAACCGGCAGAAGCTTCTTTTACCGTTTTCAGTGTCGCTTCTGCCGAAGTTCCCCCTATAACCAGTGCGAGATGGTACGGGGGACAGGCTGAAGTTCCTAATTCTTTGATCTTTTCCTTTACAAACTTTACCATCGCTTCTTCATTCAGGAGCGATTTATTCTGCTGAAAAAGGAAGGTCTTGTTTGCGGATCCTCCGCCCTTCGTAATGAAAAGAAACTCATAAGAGTCCCCTTCGCTGGAATAAATGTCGATCTGTGCCGGCAGGTTGGTCGCCGAGTTCTTTTCATCGAACATCGAAAACGGCACAATCTGGGAATACCTCAGGTTCTTTTCGCGGAAAGTCTCATAGATTCCTTTTGAAAGGTGCTGCGCATCGTTGACGCCAGTCCACACTCCCTCCCCTTTCCTGCCGATCACGATTGCCGTTCCGGTATCCTGGCACCATGGCAGCTTGCCTTCAGCGGAAATGACTGAATTCTTAAGCATGACGTAAGCCACAAAACGATCGTTATCAGTCGCTTCCGGGTCGCTCAGGATAGCAGAAAGCTTTTCGAGATGGGATGTCCTGAGGAAGAAGGAGATTTCCGAGACTGCAGTTCCCGCCAGGAGTTCCAGTCCCCTGGGGTCGACCTTAAGGATCTTCCTGCCACCGGCTTCGATTATCTCGACAAAATCGTCGGTGAGGAGCCTGTACATCGTGGTGTCCTCTCCCTTCTGAAAGGGTTTTTCGTAAATAAATTGTGCCATGGCTGTTGTTATTTTATTAACAGATGAATTTCCGGAATAAGGGCTTTCTCAAATATACTAACAAAAGGAAAGATTATTAGTGAGCAATGTCATGAATGCAGCAATCTGGGTGTCAGTTTGTCCCCCGTCCTTCCAAAAGATAGGACTTTAACCCCGTTCATGAAGTGGGTGGTATATGGTAAGTTTCCCCCCGCAGAGCTCAGTTCCTTTTGCCCAATACTCACGAAGGTTCGTGGAAACTGACGGAATCAACCACCCCGTCCGGTATTATCTATGGTAATGAATTGATCATCTTAGTGTTCCGGACACCCCTCCTTCAAAAGGAGGGGAAATGATATATTATAGACATTCAGTTATTAACAGAAACATTAAATGCTTCACGGGCTTTTCTTCTTTACAATTAGATGTGTATAAAGTGGACCTAAGGTGATGGGGCCTTTTACGCTATTTCTGAAAACCCGAACTTCTCCCTGGCCCGGATACCCTTGGGGGTCATGTGAAGAGTACAGCATTCGACAGCCTCATCGTGCTGAAATACCAGGATATAGTTGTTTTCCAGGGCTTCCCTCAGCAGCCGGCCCTTCTCCGTGATAGTTTTAAGCGACTCGATATCATAGCTCATATTCCAGAGCAGCGGGATGTGTGCAACGCTTGGGATAAGATCGCCTGTGTATACAATGGTTTTCGTGTTATAACTGATGACCGGGATCATGAGCCCCGGAGTGTGGCCGTTGCAGATCCTGACCGAAAACCCTTCAAAAAGTTCGCAATCACCTTCGACCAGATTCAGACCGGGATACCCGGCAATCGGCTTGATATTGTCTGCAGGATATGAATCCTCTTCGCGCGGATTGCCTGCCAGCGCCCATTCAAGCTGCGACCGCGTCACATGGATGACCGCATTCGGGAAGGCAGGCTTGTACCCTGGAGACCCAGTGCTCCTGTTGAAAGCCCCGCCGCAGTGGTCGGCATGGAGATGGGTCAGGACTACATCTGTGATATCTCCCGGGGAATAGCCGCGGCTCCTCAATCCTTCAAAGAGGCCCTCCCCTCCGTGTATGTAAGTATACCTGAAAAATCTCTCGTCCTGCTTGCTGCCCCAGCCTGTATCCACGAGGATGACATGATCCCCTGTCTCCACAACCAGCGATCTGAGCGGGAGTGTGATCAGGTTGTTCTCGTCGGCAGGGTACACCCTCGACCACATGGCTTTGGGGATCACCCCGAACATTGCCCCGCCGTCGACCTTGAAGTTTGCTATATTGAACATACTCAGCTTCATATCACAGAGTATAATTTACTTTCCTTTTTTGCTCGTCAACTGTGCCATAATTCTCATCAGCAGACGGATCATCTGGTACGACAGCCAGCCACTGAACTGGGTGAACCAGGTCTTTCGCCTCAGGTAATCCTCGAATGTCACCTGCCTGCAATCTTTCCTGATTATTTTCATAAGGATTTTTTCGAACCTTTCCGTGAAACCTGCATCCTCCACTTCCACATTCATCTCAACGCTCCCGTAATCGCTCACGTGGTTAAGATTGTAGCTTCCGATGGTGCACCACTTGCCATCAACGGTTGCGATCTTAGCATGAAGGTTTGAGGGCAGGTATTCATAGATCCTTATGTTATTCCTGAGGATGTAATCGTACAGGAATCCCGTTGCCCTTTTAAAAATGGGGGCATCTGATTCGGCGGCCAGGACGATCCTTATATCAACCCCTCTTGAGCTCGCTATCCTCAGGAGCTTTCGTTCAAGCCGGCCGGGCAGGAAATAACTTGCAAATATTATCATCCGGTCCTGTGAATGCTTGAAAGCCGACCTGTAGCTTTTCAGGATCTCGATCTTGTTGCGGTACCAGTTGTTCTGGATGACCCTCAAGCTGATATTGTTTTCATAGAGTCTGACATTATGGACCATCTCAGCCGACCTTTCGGTTTTTGGCAGCAAAGGCTTGTTCCACAGCTTTTTCAATATGCTGTTCACATGCACGCATTCAGGGCCTTTTATCAGGACCGCGAAATCAAGCCAGGCCTTCTTCCCGGAGGTTCCGTGATACCTGTCGGCGAAGTTCATGCCTCCGATTATGGCAACCTCCCCGTCGGCAAGGAGTACCTTGTGATGAAGCCTCAGGCTGAGCTGGAATCCTTTCGTTGTGAAATTCGGTGAGAAGAACCTGAACAAGATCCCGGCATTCTCGATCCTCGTGACCAGTTCGCCGGAAAGGTATTTCGTACCGTAAGCGTCGAGGAGAAGGTATACCCTCACGCCTCTTGCGGCGGCCCTTATGAGGGCATCGATTATTCTCAGCCCGGTCTCATCTTCGTCGACGATATATGTCTGCAGATGGATGAAGTGCCTTGCATGGTCGATCAATTCAATGTTGGCGGCAAAGAACGGCTCACCGCTCTGAAGGAGCTCAACAAAGTGTCCTTCAGAATAATCATGTACGGTGCGTCTTCTGATCCTTGCCATCCGGGAAGAATAATATTACAAATATAAAACTTTAGGCAATGTATCTGATTGATCTTTACATACAATGCTGAAGTAAAAACTGACACTGATCCCGATAGCTATCTGGACGCGGAGGATCACAGGGTATCATGGAGAGCCCTAAACATAACTCCATGTTAATCTGTGACTTCTCAGCGCAACCTCGTGTAACAATAGTCGTCCCATCCGATTTTAACAGAAAAAGCTTACCTTCGAATTTTAAAAACCCGAAACAAATGACAAGAAGAAACATGATTGGCGGGCTTGCAGGCGCTGCTGCGTTCTCTGCTGCCAAACCCATCGGTTCCCTTGCAGGGATCGTTGAACCTCAAACAAGCCTTAAGGGGAATATCCACCATTCCGTCAGCCAATGGTGTTATTCCGACATCCCGTTGGAGGAATTTGCCAGAGCATGCAAGGAAATGGGACTGGAATCCATTGAGCTCCTGAACGAAAAAGACTGGGCAACAGTTGCAAAGGCAGGGTTGAAATGTGCCGTAGGCTATGCCACCGACTGGGGTATCCCCAAAGGTTTCAACAGGATTGAGAACCATGACAAGCTCATCAAGGATTTCGAGGCCATGATCCCCAAAGCTGCAGCAGCAGGGGTTCCCAACCTGATCTGCTTTTCCGGCAACAGGGAAGGCCAGGATGATAATGTCGGGCTGATCAATTGCGCCGCCGGATTGCGGAAGCTCATGCCATCCGCTGAAAAATACGGGGTTACCATCATCATGGAATTGCTGAACAGCTACGGGCATAAGGATTACCAGTGCGATAAATCATCATGGGGTGCGGCGCTGTGTGAAATGGTGGGATCGGACCGGTTCAAGCTCCTGTACGACATTTACCACATGCAGATCATGGAGGGGAATATCATCGAGCATATTACTGATTACGCAAAATATATCGGGCATATTCACACCGGCGGGGGACCCGGCCGTAACGAGATCGACGAAACACAGGAGCTCAATTACCCCGCAATCATGAAGGCCCTGCTTAAGACCGGGTACAAGGGATATGTCGGACAGGAATTCGTTCCCTCCCAGGCAGACAAGCTTGCCTCGCTGAAAAAGTGCATCCTGATCTGCGATGTTTAGATGAGAGTACATTTTATTGCGATCGGCGGTGCGGTGATGCATAACCTGGCCATTGCACTGCAGGAAAAAGGTTATAATGTCACAGGTTCTGACGATGAGATCTTCGAGCCGTCGCGCTCGCGTCTTGCATCTCACGGCTTGCTACCTCCGGAACCCGGATGGCATCCCGGAAGAGTGACCCCCGACATTGACACTGTGATCCTGGGGATGCATGCCAGGCAGGATAATCCTGAACTCGGAAGAGCCCTCGAACTCGGCTTAAGGATTATGTCGTTCCCCGAATTCATATATGATCAGACCAGGAACAAGAAGCGGATCGTGGTGGCCGGAAGCCACGGCAAAACAACAACCACGGCAATGATAATGCATGTGCTCAGGAACCTTGGGATCAGGTTCGATTACATGGTTGGTTCGCAGATCGACGGATTCGATAATATGGTCGGACTGTCAGATGATTCCGAAATAGCTGTTCTCGAGGGGGATGAGTATCTCACCTCTGCCCTCGACAGGAGGCCCAAGTTCCACCTTTACATGCCCGACATTGCAATCCTTAACGGGATCGCCTGGGACCATATGAATGTTTTCCCCACATTCAGCAACTATATCGAACAGTTCAGGATATTCATTTCAAAGATCACCCCGGGGGGCAGCCTGATCTATTATGCTGATGACCCTGAAGTGAATAAGCTTGCCCTGGAGGCGGAAGGTGATATAAGGAAGATCCCGTACCGGGTTCATGGCTATTTCCAGAACAAGACCGGCTTCTATGCCGCCACCCTCGACAGGACCGTCAGGGTAAAAGTTTTCGGGGAGCACAATATGCAGAACTTGTCGGCCGCGAAGGAAGCGTGCCTGGCAGTTGGGGTCACGGTGGATGATTTCTATTCATCGGCCGGCAGCTTTGAAGGAACCGCCAGGCGGCTGCAGCTGATCGCAGAGAACAGCTCCGGTGCCGCCTATCTCGATTTTGCCCATTCTCCTTCAAAGGTAAAGGCGACTGTCGATGCCACAGCATCGAGGTATCCCGGAAGGAAAATAGTTGCCTGCCTTGAGTTGCATACCTATTCAAGCCTTAACCGCAGCTTCCTCTCAAATTACCGGGGAACACTCGACAGCGCTTCAATATCATATATTTATTTCAATCCCAGGCAATTTGAACTAAAGAAGCTTGAGCCATTCACGAAAGAGAGTGTCTCCGAAGCTTTCGGAGGGAAGAACCTGAAAGTATTTGATGATTCGGCGGAAATGTTCTCCGACATGAAAAGCAGGAGGATCCAGGCGCCAGTGTTCCTTTTCATGAGCTCCGGCGATTATGACGGCACCGACATTAAAGCACTGGCATCGGAATTGCTTTGTAACAAATAGGGCCCTTGTGCGTTTTACGGCTATAGGCTCACAGGCTGGCGTGTTTTATTGCAGCCGGGAAAGATTCGCAAACTTTAATTACTGACAATCGACATGAAGAAACTGATTTTAGCCATTATCCTTGTGGTCACACTCAGCCAGTTCTCGCAGGCACAGGATTATAAGACCAGCCTGGGGCTCAGGGGTGGGCTGCCCGTGGGACTGACTGTAAAACATTTCCTCAGCGACAAGTATGCGCTTGAAGGAATACTCGGAAGCCGCTGGGGCGGATTCGAGGTAGCCGGGTTATACGAAGTTGAGCAATGGACGGGCCAGTATCCTGCCCTTAACTGGTACTGGGGGGCAGGTGCTCACCTCGGCACATGGTCGCAGGGTTACAATCCGAGGATAGCAGCAGCATACAATGGTGCAGTAATAGGCATCGACGGGGTGATAGGGATCGAATACACATTTGATGAACTCCCGCTCAACCTTTCACTCGATCTCATGCCGGCCATCAACATTATCGGATTTACCGGCTGGGGCGGAATAAACGGGGCCTTATCAATAAGATATGTTTTTTGAGAAAATATTTTGCAGATATAAAAAAACATCGTTTCTTTGCATCCGCATTTAAAAAGTTCTTTAAACGGTCCATTCGTCTAGTGGTTAGGACGTCAGGTTTTCATCCTGGTAACAGGGGTTCGATTCCCCTATGGACTACCAAAAATATTACGGAAATAATTAATTAATCAGGAATGGCAAACCATAAGTCGTCGGAGAAGCGCATCAGGCAGATAAAAACTAAGAAGGAAAGCAACAAGTATTATGCAAAAACCATGCGTAATGCTCTCAAGACTATCAGAACAAATACTAACAAGGAAGAAGCTACAGCGCTTCTACCCAAGATGAATTCAATGCTCGACAAGCTGGCAAAGAAGAACATCATCCATAAGAACAAGGCTTCAAACCTTAAGTCTTCGCTGGTTAAGCATGTCGACGGCCTGAAATAGGGCTGTATAACAAATTATATTCCAAGGGCTCCTGAACGGGGCCTTTTTTGTATCATGCCCCCTGATCCCTGGTTTACTAACCAAGAGCGTAATTTCTGACTTTGTACATCGAACCAGCCTTTGTGCAACTTTGAGCTGCACTTTGTGTACCTTTGTGTTTCAAACAATTACCTGCAACCACAAAGGTTCACTAAGGTCCCGATAGCTATCGGGATCACAAAGGTAACCAAAGCAACTGCATTACGGAATTGCAATTCTGTGCCTCCTCCGTGCTCTCTGTGTAACTTTTTATTCTTAACTTTATCCTGATTCATCTCTCTCGCTGCATGTCACTTAAAATCACAGACTGGGCTGTTGAGGACAGACCCAGGGAAAAACTGATCGCCAAAGGTATGTCGAGCCTCAGCGATGCCGAATTACTGGCAATCCTCATCAGCTCGGGCACAAGGAACAAATCGGCTGTCGATCTTGGAAGGGAGCTTCTGGGGCTGGCAGGGAACAACCTTAATTCGCTTGGAAAGCTCTCGGTCGCCGAACTGAGAAAGATCCGCGGAATCGGCCCGGCGCGGGCTGTCATAATCTCAGCCGCTCTTGAGCTCGGCCGACGCAGGAAACTCGCTGAACTTCCCGAGGTAAGCCAGATCAAATGTTCAAGGGATGTGGCTGATATTTTCCAGCCGGTGCTCTCCGATCTTGCCCATGAGGAGTTCTGGGTCCTCTTCCTCAACAGGTCGAACAGGGTGACCGGAAAGATGAAGATCAGCCAGGGCGGAGTGAGCGGAACCGTTACGGATGTGAGGATCATAATGAAACAGGCTGTTGAGTTCCTGGCCTCCGGCATCATCGTCTGCCATAACCATCCTTCAGGCAACCTGAATCCGAGTGAGTCTGACTCGAAGATCACCCACAAGATCCGTGAGGCAGGGAATCTCCTGGATATTCAGCTCCTCGACCATATCATCATTTCCGGGATGGATTACTTCAGCTTCGCTGATAACGGGATGATCTGAGTTGGAAAAGGGTCACACAGAGGCTCCGGAGGAGGCACAGAGTGGCACAGAGATTCAGTGCTCTCCGTGTCTTCTCCGTGTCCCGATAGCTATCGGGATCGGTGTAATAAAATTCCTCACTTCGCTCTTATCCCTGCACTCTTCCAGTAACTCAGAAAATGTCCGGTTCAATACAGGGTGCATTTCCCCGGGGATCAGATCGCACAACGGGACCAGGACAAACCTTCTTTCCTGGATGAGAGGATGAGGAACCACAAGCTGCGGCTGGTCAATTACCATGTTGCCATAAAGTAATATGTCGATATCGATGGTCCTGGAGGAATAGCGCTCGCTTCCCCTCACCCTGCCGAGTTCCGTCTCGATACCCTGGAGTGTTTCGAGCAATTCCTCCGGTACCTGCCGGCAGATTGCCTTTGCGACCATATTCAGGAACCTTGCACTGCTCTCAAATCCCCATGGCTCCGTTTCATAGATCTTTGATACTGCAGCAATTTCTCCCGTAACGGAACCGATCCGCTCAAGAGCCCTCCTGAGATTATCCTCCCTGTTACCCAGGTTTGAACCAAGACCGAGAAATACTTCTGCCTCCATGAAACCAAACTTTTGATAAAATTATTAATTCTTTTCCTCAACAATTTAATCACTTTGTTTTTTATATATTTAAAACCCATTAAATTAAAGCATTCCCGAAATGAAAGATTTCCTTAAATACACGCTCGCCACAATAGTAGGAATTATCCTGGCCACGATCCTTTTTTTCGTCATATTGCTTTTTACCCTCAGTGCAGCAGTTGCATCGGGAGATAAGCCGGTGGCTGTCGCCGAGAATTCCGTCCTTGTGCTTAAGGCAGGGGTCGAGATACCCGACCGAGCAAATCCGGGGCCATTTTCCGGCATCGATCTTCTTAACCTGGAACCTTCATCCATTGCGGGATTGAACGAGATCCTCGCCGATCTGAAGAAGGCAGAAACCGACAGCAGGATCAAAGGAGTGCTGATCGAGAACGGGCTTGCAACTTCCGGGTGGGCAACGGCGGAAGAGATCAGGGATGCGCTGACGGAATTCAGAAAGTCAGGCAAATTCGTCATAGCCTGGTCGGATTATGTTCTTTTACAGCAGGGATATTATCTATCGACCGCAGCAGGCAAAATATATATCAGCCCTGAATCGACCGTTGATTTCAAGGGGCTCAGCGGCGATGTGCTCTTTTACAAGGGGGCGCTCGACAAGCTGGGTGTGCAGGTACAGGTTACCAGGCACGGGAAATTCAAGGGTGCCGTGGAGCCATATATCCTCGACAGGCTCAGCAAGGAAAACGAAGAGCAGATTAAAAGCTATGTCGGATCGATATGGGACCATGTGATTGAAAACATTTCCCTGTCGAGGAACCTTTCCCCTGAACGCCTTCGAAATATTGCGGACAGCCTCACTGCATATTCCGCAAAAGGGGCCTTCAGGAACAGGCTTGTCGACGGACTGATCTACAGGGATGCCCTTATCGACAGCCTCAAAACCCTTTCCGGGTTGAAAACAGACGACAAGCTTAACCTTGTGCCTATGACTAAATATACCAGGGTGCCTGATCCTAAAAGAATGGTCTCGGCAAGAAACAAGATTGCCGTGATCTTTGCCCAGGGAACTATTGTAATGGGAAAGGGAAATGAGACCAATATCGGGGGAAACTCATACGCTGAGCTTATCAGGAAGCAGAGGAAGGACTCCTCCATTAAAGCCATTGTGCTAAGGGTCAATTCACCCGGCGGCAATGCCATCGCATCTGACATTATCTGGCGTGAAGTGGAGCTGACTGCGAAAGAAAAGCCTGTCGTCATATCCATGGGGAACTATGCCGCTTCGGGGGGTTATTATATAGCAGCCCCCGGAACGACTATAATCGCAGACCCCACAACAATTACGGGTTCGATAGGTGTCTTCGGATTGCTTCCCAACACTGCAGATCTATTTAACAAGAAGCTCGGTATTTCGACACAGGCGGTGAACACTAACAAGAACTCAGATTTCCCCTCAGTTTACAGGCCGATGACGGGTTACGAAAAGGATGTCATGCAGATCAATATTGATAACTTTTACAGCAGCTTCATTAACAAGGTTGCAGCAGGAAGGAAGCTATCACCGGCAAGGGTCGACAGCATCGCCCAGGGAAGGGTATGGAGCGCCCCCAAAGCCCTGGAGATAGGGCTGGTTGACAAGATTGGCGGGCTAGACTCTGCCGTGGCCGAAGCCGCGAGGCTCGCCGGCATCCGGACATATTCACTCAGGGAGCTCCCTGTCCCTGAAGATCCCTACACAAGGTTGATATCAATGCTCAGCAACGAGGTCAGAATGCGAATCCTGAACAATCATCTTGGTGAATACAGGAATGTCGTTGAGGAACTGCAGAATCTTGAAGAGCTTTCCGGGGTCCAGGCAAGGATGCCATATTTCATTGAAGTTCACTAAGACATGGCTAACGGAAGACTCTGGCCGCTTTACCCCTTCTCCATCGTCTACAGGCTGATTACCGACATCAGGAATATTCTCTACGATACCGGTATCCTTCATTCAGTGAAATTTGAAATACCTGTGATCTGCATCGGGAATATCACTGTGGGCGGAACCGGCAAAACACCGCACACGGAGTACATCGCCGGCCTGCTGAAAGATGAATTCCACACCGCCGTTCTGAGCAGAGGATATGGGAGAAAGACCAGGGGGTATCTCGAGGTGGGCAGTGATAGTGCTGCAAACGCTTCCGGCGATGAGCCCCTACAGGTCGCCCTCAGTTTCCCGGATGTCCTTGTGGCGGTCGACGGCGACAGGGTCCACGGGGTGAATAATATCCGGAGCAGACATCCTGAGACCGGAGTTATTCTGCTTGACGATGCATTTCAGCACCGGAGGATAAGGGCAGGGTTGACAATCCTTCTCACCGATTATAACCGGCTGATGACAAGGGATTTCATTCTCCCTTTCGGGCGTTTGCGTGAAAAACGGGCAAATGCAGCCAGGGCTAATATAATAATCGTCACAAAATGCCCCCCGGATATGGGAAGAGCAGAAATGGAAAAGCTGCAACACGAACTGAATACCTGTCCTCAACAGGAGCTTTTCTTCACAACCCTGACGTATTCCTGTCCAAAACCGGTATATCCCGGTAATTCAAGGGAGCTGAGCCTGGCGGAGGATGCATCGGGGAAGCAGGGTGCAGTCCTTGTTACAGGAATCGCTTCCCCCGGACCATTAAAGCTCTATCTTCAGAAATATTTCGGGGAGATATCACATATCGGTTTCCCTGATCACCATTATTACAGCCCCGGGGACATTAAGAGAATATCTGTTGCCTTCAAAAACCTGAAATCTCCCGGGAAACTGATCCTTACAACTGCGAAGGATGCGGTCAGGTTAAGGGAATTTGCTAATATTGCCCCCGAAATAAAGGAAGCTTTTTTCTATGTGCCCGTAAGCGTGATCTTTCTGGGCGGCGGGAAACAGGAATTTGACAACATCATTTACACTTATGCTGGAAAAAGTAATAAAAACCACCCAGTTCCTTAAATCTAACGGGATAATCGATCCGGTTGCCGGGATTGTCCTGGGGACAGGCCTTGGCGGGCTTGCCGCAAAAATTGAGAACCCTCTCATAATCGATTACAGGGATATTCCGAATTTTCCGGTTTCCACAGTCGAAGGGCATGAGGGCAGGCTCATCTACGGCGATTTCGGGGGAAGGAAGATAGTTGCCATGAAAGGGAGGTTCCATTACTATGAAGGATACTCCCCGGAACAGATAGCACTTCCTGTCAGGGTCCTGAAATACCTGGGAATCAAATCGTTGTTCCTTTCGAATGCAGCCGGGGGTGTGAATCCGTCTTTTGAGATTGGGGACATTATGATCATCACCGATCATATAAACCTTATGCCAAATCCCCTTGCCGGGTCAAATGATGAAAGGATCGGCCCTCGTTTCCCGGATATGAGTGCATCATACGATATAAACCTGATAAACAAGGCGATCGAAATTGCCGGGCAGAATGGGATAAGAGTCCGCAAGGGAGTTTACCTCGGTACCACGGGACCAACATTCGAGACGCCTGCAGAGTATAGGTACTTCAGGGTCATCGGTGCGGATTCGGTCGGGATGTCGACGGTGCCGGAGGTGATCGTCGCACGCCACATGGGTCTTTCTTGCTTTGCCGTAAGCATCATAACTGACCTGGGAGTGGAGGGGAAGATCGAGTACACCACCCACAGGTCGGTCCAGGCCGAAGCTGCAAAGGCAGAGGCCCGGATGACGGTGATAATGACGGGGCTTATATCATCGTTGTGACTCTTGTTTTTACTACAAAGGATCACAAAGTTCTCCACTAAGTCGCACTAAGGCTCATAGAACTACACGCTTAATTCCGGATTTCAAATGTTCAACGTTGAAATTAATTAAAAGCCCTAATCTGCATCCTGACAACTTCAAATAAGTTAGAATCTGGGCCAGGTGAATATCTGCTAACGCTTCTATTGATTTCACCTCAACAATAATACTGTCTTCAACTAACAAATCCAGTCAATAGCCTGCTTCTAATCTGACAGATCTGCAAATTAACGGTAATGGAATTTGTTTGTTGACTTTAACACCTGAATGCTCTAATTCATAAAATAAACATTCAACATAAGCACTCTCCAATAGTCCTGGTCCCAGGGCAGAATGGATTCTAAATTAACAATCCAAAATATTCTTAAACAGCTTTTCAATGTCCATATCAAAATTATTTTCTTTGTGCGACTTTGTGAGAACCTTAGTGACCCTTCATGGTAAATCTCAATTCCATGAATTGAAGTTTCTAGTTCCTGATTACCGTACAAACCTTTTTCCAGTGGCGGGTTTTTCCCGTGTCGTCAAAAACCTTGATCAGCAGAACATATATCCCTGTTTCAACCAGCGACCCGTCATCAGCAGTACCATCCCATACAACCGACGCCTCGCTGCCAGCAAAAAGGTTATCTGTTAATTTTTTCACAATAGAACCGGTCTCATCGAAGATCCACACCAACACCACATTCCCGTTCCCGATCAGTTTAATATCCAATACCAGAAAATCCTGGTTCCCGTCATTGTCAGGGGTTATGAAGGCAGAAGAGAAAACAACGGCATCATTCTCCACCGGTTTCTCGGAATAGACGGAATTCACGGCCCCGGGCGTTCCCCAACCGCATGACTCCGAAGCAGAGTGCCAGTACTCCCCGCATTCCGAGGAACTTTCCGGCCTGACCTTCTCCAGCGAAATTCCTTCATTATCCTTCAGCAGCGGGAACTGAAGCTTCTCCGAATAGACAATCTCATCTATCACGTCAAGCTTCCTGCCGAGCAGGATCAGGTGGCCATTGTCATCCGGCATAGATGGCAAAGACGGGATCTGGAAGATCCAGTCGCCGTCTCCTGAAAAAAACCTGCTGATCACACTTTTCCTGTCGGTGGTGATCGCATACAGTGCCCCCGGGAGGATGCACCTGTGTTCTGCCGACAGTGCGACCGTCGCCGAGGTATCCCCGGTTTCCTGGTTTACAGATGCCAGGCGCAGGCCGGCTGCATCAATGATCTTGCCGGAACAGTTTGCCAGTTCAATGAAATCGGGTTCACCCGGCAGCGGGTTGAAGAGGAGCTCATTGAACCGGAGATCCCCCCTGGCCGGGGGAACCGGCATGCCGAAACCAAAACAGTCCCGGTCAGCCGGGTTGCCCGAAAAGTCCTTCACCCCTGTCCCAAGGCAAACCTGGTATATTTTGCCGGTATTGAAGGCGCCTGTCGTTGTGATCTCAAATTCCCTGAACAGCCTGTCCACGACTTGAATGCCATTGATGCTCGGGTTTCCGATATTCACCTCATCCTGCCTGGCGGGAAGGCCTGTCACTGTTTCGGATAATCTAAGGGTGACCGTGACCGAATCTTCAGGAAAGACATTTTCAATTCCCCTGAACGAAAAGTCGGGGTTATACCCCCGGACCGAGCTGACCCTCCCTGGGGTTCCGCCTTCAGCTGTCTTTGAGGCTTTCCAGTTCTCCCCACCCGAGAATGGCAGCCCGTTATTGATGATCTCGAGCGACCATCCTCCCTCAGCTTTCAGATCATCATTGTACCAGTCTGATGAATACTCGATGCCGTCGATAAGCTTCCCGTGACCATCAAGGAGGGCCAGGACCCTGCCTCCGTCGGTAAGCGCAGGGAATGACCCGAAACCTGCAACCGCTCCCCAGCTTCTGAAAAGGGCCGTATCGGAAGCCTGGCACAGGATCATGTACTGACCGGCCCTGAGGGTGACTCCTGGAAACGGGTACTCCTGCGACTGGGTTGCCAGGTGCCAGCTGCCCAGGGGGATGTCAGACTTTGAAGCATTGAATATCTCCAGGTACTCCTTCCCGGGAAGAGAGACGGCTGGCTGGGGCCTGGCCATTATCTCGGAAAAAACTACATCCCCCGGAAATACCTCAGAGGTTTCCGGAGGGTCAGGGCCGTCACCGAAAAACCCGGTGATCTCAAGATCATCGAACCACAGGAGCCTGTCGCGAGAGGAGGTGTACCTGTAGGAAACTATGAACCAGCCTGCGTTTGTAAGCGAAGGATCATGATCCGAGGATATGCCCAGGGGGTTGCCATTGCTGTCATATACGGTCAGTGTCCAGTCGCCAGCAGCCGTCCTCATGATCTTTATGTTTGCCGGTTCTTCCGTGCCGATATCCGTCTGCCAGTTTATCCGGCTTTTGACAACGGTTATGAACCGGCCCTGCTCCACCCTCCAGATCCTGAGAGTGTCGTCACTGCCGTCCTGGTTGACACCCACAGCGAATCCTGAAGGTTTTTCAACATTCTGAATGCTTCCGGCACCGATATCGGACATAAGATAAACGGTCCAGTTATTCGTGGAGGAGGGATCGGTCCCATACCTGAGGCGGAAGCTCCAGGTCGTAGTCCCCTGGCCGGGGCGAAGGTTCATCAGCGATAATCCTGCAAGGTCGAACCCGGCTTCGGGATTATCAAAGGAGTGATGCATGGAAAATGCGCCGGAAACTGGGCTGACATTGTCGGCATTCCAGCGGTTTTCCGGACTCTGGGTCCAGGGTGACAGGTCACCCGTCTCAAAGTCATCCATGATCTGGCCATATCCTGCTCTTTGCATCCACCAAAACAGGATATTTAAAGCCAGCAAAATAACTTTATTCATGCAGCGGGACAGAAAGAAAAAAAAGTTACTTTTGACTTCTTAAAACTGAAAGTAAATTTAAGTAATTACTTTAATCTTAACAAATTAAATCATGAAAATTGCGGTTGTTGGTGCGACCGGGCTGGTCGGCCGGACAATGATCAAGGTTCTTGAAGAAAGGAATTTCCCCGTTACCGAGCTTATCCCTGCAGCATCTGAGAATTCCGTCGGGAAGGAGATCCTGTTCAAAGGGAAGGGTGTGAAGGTAAGAAGCGTCACGGATACGGTAAATGCAAAGCCTGTTTTCGCGATATTTTCGGCGGGGGCATCCGTTTCGAAAGAATGGGCGCCTGCCTTCGCCGCGAACGGGACCGTGGTGGTGGATAACTCTTCAGCCTGGAGGATGGATATAAATGTCCCTCTCGTTGTCCCTGAGATCAACAGCCATGCAATAAGGAAGGGAGACAGGATCATTGCAAATCCCAACTGCTCGACGATCCAGATGGTAATGGCACTCGCACCGCTTCACAGGAAGTACAGGATCAGGCGCCTTGTGATCGCAACATACCAGTCGGTGACTGGCACCGGTGTGAAAGCCGTAAAGCAGATGGAGAATGAACGCGCAGGTATAAAAGGTGAAATGGCCTACGCCCACCCTATCGACATGAACTGCTTTCCCCACGGAGGAACATTCCAGACCGATGGCTATACCACCGAGGAACAGAAGCTTATCGATGAAACCCGCAAGATACTCGAAGACCCCACGATCATGGTAACTGCAACAGTAGTGAGGATCCCCGTGGTGGGAGGCCATTCCGAAGCTGTGAACGCCGAGTTTGAAAATGACTTCGATATGGACGAGGTACGGTCGCTTATCGCCGGATTCCCGGGGAACGTGGTGTATGATAATCCAGCAGAGGCAAAATACCCGATGCCGCTCATATCGTACAACAGGGATGAGGTGTTTGTCGGAAGAATAAGAAGGGACTTCTCAAGGGAGAAATGCCTCAACCTCTGGATCGTTTCTGATAACATCAGGAAAGGAGCTGCAACCAATGCCGTCCAGATCGCAGAGTACATGGCAGCGCACGATCTCTGTTAATAGTTCTCCGTGCCGCTCTGTGTCTGTCTCAGTGCTCTCCGTGTACCATCAGGCAGGGGGTGTACTGGACGGCACATCAAACAAAAAATCATTAAATGGATACCTGGTTACGTGTATCCTCTTCACCTCCTCGTAGAGAAGCCTCCTGAACTCATCGAGGTTCTCCCTGGTGATTGCTGAGATGAAGATCGTCTTATGATGCTTGTCCGAGGCCATCCATGATCTCCTGAGGTCGTCGAGCGAATAGTTCTCCTTTTTCACGGGGGTCAGGTCATCCTCATCCTTTGCCGAATAAGTAAACGCGTCAATCTTGTTAAAGACAAGTATCATGGGTTTACCGGATGAACCAAGCTCCTTTAATGTCTCGTTGACAACACTGATCTGGTCTTCGAACCCGGCATGGGATATATCCACTACATGCAGTAGCAGATCCGAATCCCTGACCTCGTCAAGGGTCGATTTGAACGATTCTACAAGATCATGGGGCAGCTTCCTGATAAAGCCCACTGTATCCGAAAGGAGGAATGGCAGGTTCCCTATGACCACTTTCCTTACAGTTGTATCGAGGGTGGCGAAGAGCTTGTTTTCGGCAAACACGTCCGATTTGCTCAGGAGGTTCATTATTGTCGACTTGCCGACGTTGGTATACCCGACAAGGGCCACCCTCACCATCTTCCCCCTGTTTTTGCGCTGGGTGGTCATCTGGATGTCGATCTTCTTCAGCTGGTCCTTGAGGAGGGAGATCCTGTCCCTGATAATTCTCCTGTCGGTCTCGATTTCCGTTTCGCCCGGGCCCCTCAACCCGATGCCTCCCCTCTGGCGCTCCAGGTGGGTCCACATCCTTGTAAGGCGAGGGAGCATGTACTGAAGCTGTGCAAGCTCGACCTGGGTTCTTGCATACGAGGTTCTTGCACGGGTGGCAAATATATCGAGTATAAGGTTTGTCCGGTCGAGCACCCGGCAGCTAAGTGCATTCTCAATATTCCGAAGCTGGCTGGGGGAAAGCTCGTCATCGAAGATCGCCAGGTCGATCCCGTTTTCTGTCACGAAGCCGGCTATCTCTGAGATCTTCCCGGATCCCACAAAAGTCCGGGGATCCTGCATATCAAGTTTCTGGAGAAATGTTCTTACCGGCTCGGCGCCTGCGGTTTCAGCAAGGAATGCGAGTTCTGACAAGAAATCCCGCGCCTGGTCCTCTTCCTGCCCGGGGTAGACCAATCCAACCAGGATTGCCTTCTCTCCCCTTCTTTCAGTATTGATCATCAAATACTCTGTGTTACCGGTTGCCTGTTTCCGGTGATGGTGTGATCCGGTCCTGCAGTAAACTGATGATCATCTGCCAACCGGCAACCGGCAACCCGGGTTAATTAATAAATCTCCTGTTGTTCTGGACCGCCCCGTTTATGGCCTGCTTGAGCGATTCAGAGCATCTCAGCACCATTTCCTCATCTGAGGGGAATGGGACTACCTGGGTCTTTGTCTTTTCAAGCTGGTAAGCATTCAGGGCACCTGCATCGCCAATTGCACGTGCTGAAACATTCTCAAATGCCGATCTTGCTCCGATTGGATCCTTCTTGACAACCTTATTCGGATTCATCTGAATGACCTCCACGGTTCCGTCGATCTGGCAGGCCTTGGTCTGGACGGTCTCGACAAGTGCGCACTGCAGGGTCTTATATTTCTTTGTCTTGATATCGTTGCCAGCCGTATCTTTCCTTACATTCCCGTTCTTATCAAGCTCATAGCTGTAACCGTCTTCCACCTGCCGTTTGATGACCGAATCCCGTTGCATAGACTGGTCAGGGGAAACCCCTATTGTTCTCACGACAACATTTTCATAGTAGTCGAACTGCGTATTTCCACCGAGGTCCTCTGTATGGTACTCGACCCATTCGCTGTTGAGCCTGGGCAGATCGATGGAAAGCAGGTCCTGTTCAAACTCCTTCGGGAACTGGATCGCCGAAGTATTCTGCAGGGTTATCAGGACCCTGCTCATGCCGCGGAATTTTGATTCCTCAATCCTGCTGTCGATACCCTCATAGTCTCCCACATATTCCTTTGCCCTGGCGAACTCATAAAAAGCCTGCCTGTACGAATCCTTGGTTCCGACTTTCATAAGCTCATTGCCATGGCCAAAATAGAAGTCAGCCGATTTCTTTTTCGCGGCGACCATTTCAGGCATATAGTCCATATACGGGTATTCAATGCTCTGACCATTAAGGTTAATCGGGGTAACTGTGCGAACCATGCTCTGCCTGTCACTTAATCTCTTATTTATCAAATATATCTCATCCCAGTTTGCCGGTTTGCCTTCGAGTTTAAGGAACCTCAGCCTTTCATTGTCCTGATCATTGAGCAGCTTAAAGGACCTGTCGAGGACGGCAGCTTGTTTTGAATCGCGCGAATCCTTCCGCAATTGCCTTACCGCCTTATCGAGTGCAGCCTCGTAGTTCCCTTTCTCGAGCTGCTTTTTTGATGAACCGCATCCTGCAAGGATCATTGCCAGGATGAATAATAAAGAAACAAGCTTTTTCATTTTAAGTTTTATTTATTCTCAGGTTAGATAAAATGTTATCCGTGTCAGTTATTTATAACTCACTAACCTCTTTATTATTATAGTTCAATAAATAAAACTTAAGGGTATCTGGAACCGGACCCTGACCGGCTGTCCCCTCTGGAGGCCTGGGGTCCATTTGGGAGATTCTGAAATAGCCTTGATCGCCTCACTATCGAGGACCGGATCAACGCCTTTGATCACCATCACATTGCTGACGGTGCCGTCTTTTTCCACGATGAAAGTAAGGAATACGGTACCCCTTATCTTTTTATCAATTGCTTCCTTCGGATAATTTGTCCTTTTTGCCACCCAGTCGCGGAACTTTGAAAAATCTCCGCCTTTGAATGATGGCATTACCTCAACCTGGAAAAATGCCTCATCGCTGTCCCCATTGCCTTCGCCTGAAAGCAGGTTGTCGCCGGTGCCGGTACCAATAATATCGATCTTGTCGTTGTCAGTTGAGGCAAGTACCTCATCAACAGTTATCTGTGTCTGCTGAAGCGGATCCAGGCTGTCGACCACCACAGGCGGAACATATCTTACGCTCTCCTGGATCCTCTGTGCTGCCGGAGGAGGTGGCGTTGGCGGGACATAAACCTGCTCCGGTGGTGAGTTCAGGTTTTCCATCCTCACCTGGACGTAAGCTCTCCCTCCTGACATCACCCTGTCGGGCTTCCGGGAAAGAAGGAAGGGGATCCATACTGCCAGTGAAACCAGGACAATTGCGATCACCGTCCCGGTATTAAGTGTCGGGGCATATTTCTTCCTTAACTGATATGCACCGTAATTCTTGTTGCGATTTTCAAATATGAGGTCGTCGAAATCTCCGATCACAGAAGATCCTTGATCACCAGTACCAGATACCTTATTGGCTTTCTTTGTTTTCATTCTTAAAGGAATCTGCCAATCCAAAACCCTCCGACTCAACTTCCGATGTCAGGAATGTAAATGCCATGCCTGAAGCCTGACTATAATTGCTGATCCCGGCAAATTCCGCACAAAAATACTAATTCGGATTTTCCTCACAAAGCTTTCAACATGAGCATTTCGTTAAAGTTTCATAATTGACTATTTTTTCTTACATTTGAACCGCCCGAAGGGCAGCACGGGGGTTTAGCTCAGTTGGCTAGAGCGTGTGACTGGCAGTCACAAGGTCAGGGGTTCGATTCCCCTAATCTCCACCCGGATAACGTGCACAATAATACAAAATCCTGTAAACTTAAAATTCACAGGATTTTTTGTTTTTCCTCCTGTGCAAAAAATTCCCTTTAAATGTATATTCCCGGGTACCCGACAGTTGAACAAAAAAATAATAGTACAATTCCCATATCTCAGCCGGGATGCAGGCAACCTCAGGCAATTACGCTTTTGAGGTATCATTGAACTAAATTTTAATTAGCCAATGTTTCCGGCAGAACCAGCTTAATAAAATGAACCTGGCCGGCCGCATCACTTGCCATGATGGTGCGCCCATCAGATGCAACCGTACAGGAAAGAAACTGCCAGTCACCGGTGAAAGATGCCAGGAAACGGGAAGATGTCAAATCCCACAGGATAATCTTATTATTCCATGCACATGAGACAATTCTACCATTGGCTGAAACGGCAAGGGCCCTGGCGGTTCTGACAGGGCTTTGCTTTGAGTGAATGGGGCCGCTGGAGGATGAAAAATCACAAATGATTCTTTTGACATTATCACCATATGGAACCTTATCAAACATCAGATTCCAAATCCATTTGAGGTCGTTGGACAAAGTCCACGGGACAGCCTTTTCAACGGGCTTCTTCCTGGCAGCTTTGAGTCCAGTGGCATTACCTTCAATTTCATGCAGCAGCTTGCCGGAAGCGACATCCCACACCATTAAGGTCTCATTGTCAGCAACAAACAGCACCTTTCCGTCAGTTGTCGTTGCCAGTCCCACTGAAGTGGATTTGATATGTTCATAGCCATTGCCACTGTGCAAGGTATGAAGCAGGTTACCTGAAACGCCATCCCAAACATTGACGGTATAATCAACTGATGCGGACACAATGCTCCCGTCAGAAGCCACCTTCACGGCAGCAATCACCCGCTGATGGGCAAGTTCTTTCATATGCCGGATGAATTTGCCGGAATCAGGATCGAGTATTCCAAGCTTTAAATTGAATTCTTTCGGATATGGACAGACCACCTTGCCATCCATTGTCAGATCCAGGCAAAGGAGATTGGAATTGCCAAAGATTTTTATGTTTTGAAGAAGCCTGCCTGAAGAAATGTCCCAGACTTTTATAAAATCTTCATACCCGCCTGTCACAAGAGCCTTGTCATCAGGCGTGATAACAATTGCCTCGACGTTATCGGAGTTGCCTTCGAGGATGCCGAGCATTCTGCCGGAATCAAGGTCCCAGACCCTGAGGGTGTTGTCGGTGCCGCCTGACACTGCTTTATCGCTGCCTGTAACTGCCAGCGCATTTATAATACCACTAAAGCTTTCAGTGGCGGACTTTAGTTTAACGGGGGACAAATCCCAAACCCGCAGGGTATGATCCATGGATCCTGACACCAGGTGTCCATCCGAAGTCATTGCCAGGTCAAAAATAAATCCGATACGGAATACTTGACTATTCAGGAGTTTTCCGCTAGCTATGTCCCAGATCATAAACTTATCATTCGATCCTGAAACGACTTTACCGTCGTGGGTTGCTGCAACTGCTGTGACCGAATCCTTATGGCCTCTCAAAGTGCGGAGCAACCTGCCGGAAGCAATATCCCAAATCCTGACTGTTTGATCATTTGAGGCTGATATTGCCTTGCCGTCCTGAGTTGCAACAACTTTAAAAATGATGCCCGTATGTCCTCTCAGGCGCCGAAGCAGTTCCCCTGTATCCGGATCCCAGACTGCAAGCGATAAGTCTTTTGATGCTGACACAATCATTCCGTCTGAAGTGACAGCCACAGCTGTGACCCAGCCGAAATGTCCCTTCAGAGTGCGAAGGAGCATACCTGAGGCAATATCCCATACCTTTACAGTGCGATCAGCTGATGCAGATATAACTTTGCCGTCCGGGGTCACGGCAACAGCAAATACTACGCCTGAATGTCCTTTCAGGGTGCTGAGATTCCTGCCTGACTCAATGTCCCAAATCTTTACTGTATGATCACCTGAAGCAGAAACAACTTTCCCGCCTTTTGCCACACAAACTGATTTAACAGGAGCGGTATGTCCCTCCATAGTATGAACGAGCTTTCCAGTTGCCTGTTCCCAGACTTTAACGATATTGTCTCTAGCCCCGGTAACTATTTTGCCTTCTGCCGCCACAGCCACTGAAAAGACCGGTCCGGCATGGCCTTCAAAGGTTTGGAGCAAAAACCCTACAGGGGTTGTCAGGGTTGTCCCTGTAGGTTTAAGCCAGGGGGAACCTCTCCAGATGCATGCACCCTGCAATAATTTTTGAGTTCCAGGTAAAGAACTTGAAAGTAATCTCCCTGTTAATTGGCCGGCCAGTTGAGTGTCGTCTTCAGTAATTGCATGAGATGACATTTTTAATGCAGCCCGGATCAACCGAAGGCTTTCCGGCACCGTTGGAAGCAAGAGATCATAATCTCCGGTCAATGACAGCAATCCAAGAGATCTTAATTTCAAGTGAATGAAGAAGAAATCAGTCAGGGTGTCCTCTATTCCATCATACTCACCGGTTTGAGCCTGCTGGTATGGCAGCTCCGCAAGTTTTCTTATGTTTGGTCTTAGATTTTTAGGAGCGTCCAAACAAAGGGGCTGCCTCAAATAATAATCTGCAATTGTGCGGTGATAATCTTTAAGTCGGTCGCTCATTTATCGGTCTACTCTTCCGGGTCATACCAGAAATCCGGCTTGACAAGAGTCCCCCTGACGGTGCAGTCAGCACAGGAATGCTCATTGGTGGTAATCTCAACATTGCCGCACGATCCGTGGCATTCGTAAAGGATCCACCTGGTGGTGTTAATATTGGGAATCATGGAAGCATCCGGAAGATAAAATGTATCGGCAGGGCAGTTCCGGTAAAGATTGACAAGTCCCTTGAATGTTTCCTGTACATAGATCCTTTTTGATGTCTTTGCCGATACGCTGAAATAGCCAAGCACCTGCTCTGAGGGTTCTTCAAGGCAGATCATGTTACTGGGTGTTGAATATGGTATGGTACCATAAAGCCCGCCTGTATTCTGGGTCACGTTCCGCAGCTTATCCCAGAATTCAAATTCCCTGTCGGAGAGCGAGTACTGATTAACCAGGATGCTGTATCTTTCTGCCAGCCTGTCTGTCTGATTTGTAATAAATGTAACCGGCTGCCGGGTAATCCTATCCTGCGAAAGGACCGAAGTGCTCTTTATGTTGATGGCTTGCGAGTTTTCCGCAACCCAGCATCTCTTATTGACAACCGACACCCATGGTACAAGTATTTTCCAGGTCTCGGTGAAATCCCACCTGTAGTATCTGCAGGTGCCTGCCGGATCATGGGTGTCGAGGTAAATGCGGCATCCTTCCTGAGCGCCGGAGTACTGAGTCGCCGCCCTGATCGTTTCCTTCTCAAAGTAGATGCTGTCGATCCCGGGGACTGCTCTCATCTCGACGGGTTCGGATTCATAGGTGTAATGATTGCTAGCTGCATTGTTCGTCTCAATATGCAGAGTGTATGTCCGCCCTACGATTCCCCTGAATGTGGCTGTATCAGAACAATATGTGCCCGGTTCCTCAGACTCGGCAAACTGAAAGACATGCCCCAGGTCATCATACACCGCCACGTCACAGCCGGAAACAGGAACACTTTCAATTTCACCGGGAGTGATTGACCAGAATAACTTAACTTTGCAGATCTCCGGCTGGTCTGTTATCAACCCGTTAACGACAAGATAATAACGTGTTGTATGCAGATCAGGTGTGAATTTTTCAACACAACCCGCTGCTATCAGGCACAATACTATCACCAATGATGAAAAAAACACCTTCATATGCATTGAAAAAAGAACCAAATATTTACAACGGGATTGATATGAATTATTGTCCTGTATATATCTCACAATTTCAATCTTCACTCACCCGACAATTTTTAACCACGAAAAGTAAGTAAAATAATTATATTTAAACTTCGGTTTTGCTTTTTCTGCTGATGAATAAAATGACGGCAATTATTTTTTGAGGAATGAAGAGAATTTTGACCTGTTTGATCCCTGAATGCATGCTGATAAGCCTGTTAGTTATCGCAGGCTGCAAAAAAGAAGAAAAGAGCCTCCCGGTGCTTATTACTGTCCCTGCTTCCGGAATCAGGGCAACCTCGGTAGTAATGGGAGGACAGATCGCCTGGGACGGCGGGACGGAGATCACTGCAAGGGGGACTTGCTGGGGGACTGAACCGAACCCTGACAAATCAGGTTCTTTCGTTATCAGCGGTAAGGGGTCCGGCACATTCAAGTGCACCCTGACAGGATTATCGCCCACTACTATTTATTATGGGAGGGCTTTTGCCACAAACGGCAGCGGCACCGCTTTCGGTGGCGAAGTTAAATTCACTACAGCCAGAGCGTATCCCCCTACTGTGGAGACGATTGTCGATCCGACCAGGATCTCTTATTATGTGGCGAATATTATAACCCATATCTATAGTGACGGCGGAGCACCCATTACCGCGAAGGGGATATGCTGGGGCCTCAACGCAAACCCCGACGTGGTTAATGATAACAGGTATGAAAACACCCAACCCATTGACACCTTCAGCAACAGTTACATGTGCAACATCGGGCCGCTGATGCCTAATTCCGACTATCACGTCAGGGCCTATGCCATAAATTCGGCTGGCACCTCTTACGGGATCGACAAATTGATAACTACACTGCCAGTGCCCCAGGTAACTACCGATATACCGTATGAGATCACGGACAATTCTGCAACAGTCGGCGGCAATACAACTCTGACCGGGGAGGATGTCATCGTCGAAATAGGGGTTTTTTACAACACAGCCCCGAATCCCACAATCAGCCATCACCAGGTAATATCCACGTCAACCGTTTCCGGTGAATTTACATGCAGCCTCAGCAATCTCACCCCGGCAACAATATACTATGTCAGGGCTTATGTATCATGGGTCCATTCATCCCGGCCCTGGGAGACCGTATACACGGTTTACGGGAATGAAGTGACTTTCACAACGAATTAAGCCGGTAACAATTACCGGGTCATTCATATTAATGCACTGACAACTGTTAATAGTTGTTGCTTAAGTTACCTGATTAAGGGACCGATGATGTAAAGAAATAGCACTGCATTTTTGACCTTTTTACTCCAATGCAATCTTAGGAACGGGGTAATTGTTTTTACAGCTTCATTGGTCCCTTTTAACAACCATAATAGGGTCAATACCTTTATCACTCAGTGATCTCCGTGCCTTCCCTGTGTTCTCCGTGTAACCAAAATCTATATTTTTGCCCAAACCTGTAGGGTAATCCCGCCATGAAAGGTCTTGGTAAAAATGATTAACCAACCTTAATATCAGCTCCAATGAAAAAAAGTTCATGTTCATTAATTTTACTGATCCTGTTCCTGTTCTTTTCCGGCATCCGCTCCACCATCAGTGCCCAGACGGTTGTCAGCAGGGATACAATGAAGATTGCCGCCCTTGAAATAATCAACGACACTCACTATTGCGCCCTTGTCACCATCGATTCCACAGGCCAGCCGCAGATAAGGACGATGAACCCGTTCCCTGCAAAGGACGACCTCATAACCTGGTTTGCAACATCAAGGACCTCCAGGAAGGTGAAGGAGATCAGGAATAACCCGAAGGTGTGTGTTTACTATGCCGATCATGTGGCAGCCAAAGGATATGTCAGCATCACAGGAACCGCCCAGGTAATCGACGACAAGGAACTGCTTCTCAAGATGAAGCGGGATTACTGGAGCGGTATACCTGACTGGCAGAACAGGTTCGTGCTTATCAAAGTGATCCCCAAAAGCCTTGAGGTCATTAATTACAAGCACAACCTTGTCAATGACAAAGACACTTTCAGGGCACCGTCAGTAACTTTTTGAAGGTCTTGCCAGTTTGGTAAGCCATGCCGGTTTGGTTAGTCTTGACATACCAGACTTGCATAACTGGCAAAACAGTTAAGTTGTGCCGGTCTTGCCGGTTTGGAAGGTCCCTATTTAGTGCCTGACCATTTCCCGGTAATTATAGATCCTGAAGCCGGGCAGGTTCCGTTTCGAAGCCTCAACCATTGCCTTTGCAACATTTTGTGCCTGAACAGGCTTGTATTTTGAAGGGAAAAGGAATGAAAATGGAACGGTAACTATTTTTGCAATTATCTCTCCCAGGCGGAATTCCTTTCTGTTCCCAAGCAGCATTGATGGCCTGAAAACAGAGACCGATGGAATATTCATTTCTTTTATCTTCTCCTCGACCTCCCCTTTCAGCTTCAGGTAATAATTAGCGCTTTTGCTGTCAGCGCCGACTGATGAAACAAGGAGTAGATGCGGGCAGCCAGTTTCCTTGCAGATTTGCGCCGCATGAACCGGAATATCATAATCCACCCTGCGATAAGCAGCCATGTCTCCCTTAACCTTTTTCCGGGTAGTGCCGGTTGCACAGAAAAGGAGATCACTGCCTGAAGCCGCCGACCTGAAACCATCCGGGTCATTGAAGTCGACCACTTCCACCTTTATGTCAGGAAAATTGAACCGGACCTCCCTTCTGACCAGGACCTTTACAGTGCCGAAATAGTCGTCATTGTGCAGTAATTCGAGCAAATGCCCCCCGATCAGCCCGGTAGCTCCTATCAGTGTTGCACTCTTTCCAGCCATATCTTTAAGTTTTTAATGATTTCCCCCGGGATTGAGGATCCCTGGTATTATCAGTGTCCGGCACCTGCCTTTGACCCGGCCGGAGTTATACTGACAGTAAAAAACTGCTCACCGGTGTCCGGTACGCTGACACTTCTCTCCCCGCTGCTCCCGACAAGCCCCGACCTGGCGTTTATTGCTTCATTTCCCTGGGCTGCATTAACTTCCATAATGGGAAGGCCGAGAGCGGAAGCCCACAGCTCGACGGAGGATTCATGGAAAGGCCTGTATTTCTGAACAGTTCCCGAATTAATGCAATGTATGATGAATTGTGCCCCCATCTGCTTTAATTTCCATGGGAGGTAAGGGTTCGGGATTGTTGTGTACCCCGGTGTGGCCCACATATCGTTGCAGATCAGGACCCCGAATCTGGATCCCTTCCATTCAAAGGTCCTGAGCTCTCCTTCAACATAATCGACCATCTCTCCCGTGCCCGGGAGGGCCAGGCCGCTGCAGCGTAGGATCTTTGAATGTGCACCCGCAAAACTGCCATCGGGGTCATATATCCGCACCTGGTTATAACAGTATTCCTTCCCTTTTAATGTTTCCTTAAAGCATGTGCCTAGCATAAGCCCGACTTTTGACCTTTTTGCGGCGCTTGTGATTTCCGCGAGTGCAGCAGTTACCCCCTGCTGGTCAAAATCGGCAGTATATCCTGACAATGAGCCTTCAGGGGTCACCAGGAATGAGGCTTTTTGCTCAGCAGCCTTTTTAATGCCTGCGATGATCTGGTCCCTGTTTTTTTCAATATTGCCTGTTACCTGCATCTGCAGGCCGGCAATGACAATTACCGATAACTTCTCCTGACCTTTTAGCGAACCTGCCGGGAGGAGGACCAATATCAGAAACATCAGGCTTTCAGCAACCAATGATAAAATAATCTTCCGCATGACGGTGATATTTTCGTTTTTCAATCTATTCAAAAGATAGTCATAACGCGGAACTCAAAAAAATTAAAGTCACGGCAAATTCTTATTTTACAGGCTCCGGCAGAACCTTTCAAAGCAAAAGCGAAAGGCATGTCAATGCGCCGTCCATTTTCCTGAATTCCGACATCTCAAGCTCTATAATTGTGTACCCGAGATCAAGCAATCTCCGCTTCGACCTGGGAAATCCCTCTGAAATCAAAAGGAAACCGTTCACATACAGGCAATTCGAAGAATAGCCCTCTTCATTGCTGACGTTAATTACATTTGAGCCAGGGAACCTTCCCAAGAACTCTCCTATAGAAACAAAGTTCCCGTTCTCTATGAATGTAACACCTGATTTTAAATGCGGAACGGATTCCACTACGATCTCCGATGAAGTATAGCCATAGCCTGAAAGTATCCCGGCCAGCTGCCCCGCTCCTTCCCTGTTGGTCCGCTTTGACCTCCCGATGTAGAAATGATCCCCTGCCCGCATGATGTCACCGCCGTCGAGAGTTCCCGGGGATTCAATCCTTTCAAGCTTCCTGAAAGTTGAAAGGATCCCGGAAATCCCAGCCTCCTCGCCGAGCCTGGCTGCCGCCCCGGGCCGGGCAATAACGGCTGCCTCCTCCAGGATCACAGCGGTATCCTCAACAAAACAGCTGTCAGGATATCTTTCTTCGGCATCCAGGATGGTGACGTCAAGCCCGCATCGTAAGAGGGCATTGCAGTAAGCTTCATGCTGGCGGAGAGCTTTCCTGTAATCTGGTTTCCCAAGAACAGATGTCGTGATGCCGTCTGCAAAATTCTTGCCCGGTCTTCTTACAATGGCGCTTGTAAACATTGTGAAATCCTTAATGTTTGACTATTATTCCATCGCGGCCCGAAGCCGGAAGGTCAGGATAAAAATAACAATAATATATCTCCGGTGTCCCGTTTATTTCAGAAGATTCCTGGCTGCGCGGATAATGTCGGCGATCTGCCTGGTGCAATTTCCCGGGCAAATCATGTTAAAGCACTATATTTGGATGCTGAAACAACAGTCGTTTTAATTTTTTTGGGGCTGCTAAGGGGAATATTTCAGGATGAAATTTTTAAAAGTGTTAACGCCTGACTGATGAAAAAACTTGCATTTCTATTCCTGGTTACCATTTCGGTAATCTCGTGCCGGAAAGGCGATGTTCCGGATTATCAATATTTCATATCAAAGGAATACAAGACCGGTTATTCTTCTGAGTATATTACCAGCCTTGTCAGTGTAGCCGCTGTCAGCTACCCGGATATTGACAGCCTTAAGAAGTTCATTTCCTCGGGGGTGGACGTTTACCGCATCGTTTATGGTACCAGCGTAAACGATGAGACTGTAAAGGCTTCAGGGTTGGTGTGCACACCGAAAGTTCCGGGAGAATACCCTGTGTTGTGCTTCCAGAACGGGACCAACACCCTCAATGCCGCCTGCCCGAGTGAGAATGTCACCGATCCCTCTTACCAGATGATAGAAGCAGCGGCAGCACTCGGATTCATCGTTGTAATGCCCGACTACCCCGGGTTCGGCGAGTCGTCGGCCATACCCCATCCTTACCTGGTAAAGGAACCGACCGTGAGATCGATCAGAGACATGCTCTATGCAGTCGGGGAAGCTGCTGCCGGTGAATTGCCGGGTATCACGATAAAAAATGAGTACTATATTATCGGGTATTCACAGGGAGGCTGGGCAACGCTGGCGCTCCATAAATACCTGGAACTTGAAAACCAGGCGGATTTTACGCTGAAGGCAAGTGTCTGCGGTGCAGGTCCCTATGATATGACATCGTTATTCACGGGAATGATGAACGTGACGACTTACGAGATGCCGGTTTATATCGGTTACATTGTTAATGCCTATACTGCTTACCATCAGTTCACGAATCCGGTTTCGGATATCTTCAACGATCCGTACGCTTCCAGGTTAGGCACCCTTTACAACGGGACACTGACTTCAGCGGAGATCAATAATCAGCTGACCACTTCAATACCGGGATTGTTCAACTCCGGATTCCTCTCGGGATTCACGACAGATCCCAAATATTCATCCGTCAGGGAAGCGCTCGTCTCAAACAGCATAACCGGGTGGAGCACTGCGGTGCCCCTGCTTCTTGTCCATGGGGGAGGCGACACTACGGTTGATCCTTCGTCGACCGAAAATATTTACACCGGAATGATCCAGGCAGGGACCCCTTCCGGCATTTGCAGGAAGGAAATATTCCCCGGGCTTAACCATGGAGAGGCAAAGATCCCTGCGATGGTAAAAGGGCTGCTGTTTATAAAAAGTGTTGAAGGCGCCGGCTGAGGTTCCGGGAAAAGTCACCACCGGCAACAGGGAAGAGAAGATATTAAAAAAACTGCAGGAAGCGGTTAACCGGCTTTTGGGGCCATAAGCTTCCTGCAGTCTGAGATATGTCTCCTTTTACCACAAAAGGACACTGGAATCAGAAATCCGTGAAGAACAAGACCTCTCCCTCAGGAGTTGCCTGCAAGATGATCTTCTTTGTTCCTTTTACTGCTTCAACAAAATAATTATCCTGATCTTCAAACTGTTGCCCATAG
This sequence comes from Bacteroidales bacterium UBA1800, assembly GCA_002319915.1. Classification (GTDB taxonomy): domain Bacteria; phylum Bacteroidota; class Bacteroidia; order Bacteroidales; family VadinHA17; genus LD21. The sequence goes on from DCFQ01000021.1 coordinate 120,106, forward strand.
AGGTACATGTCGGTCGAACTGGCCTGGTTGTCATCGTAAAAGATCACTTTTCCGATAGTGTAATCCTTGTACTTCTTTTGGATCTCCTTCTGTGCACTTGCCGGCAGGTCGCTGAATGATACAACAGTAGTCGTGCCTACGAGCGTACCGTCAGGATCATAGAATCCCCTGTACTGCTTCCCGTCCTTTGAAAAGACGACTTCATCAAAATAGGCTGACCTTTCCCATTTTATTGCTGGAGTGTTTGGAAAATCGACTGCAAAACTGTTCTTTGCAGCAGGATTTATTTCACCGGCCGAAATTCTTTTCAACGTCACTGCCGCTTTCCTGCTCCCCTTGCCTGCTGGTGTTGTCTGACCCTTTCCCGGCTGTGCCTGTCCTATGAATGAATATGATGCCAGGATAAATACAATTAAGAACGTTCCATACTTTTTCATGTCATTGTAATATTTTGATTAAACAGGCCGAAAGTATTCCCGGATTCTGAACATTTTCTGAAGTTTGACGAAATTAACAAAACTTTAACCCACTGCTGTTTACATATTTCTTAGTGCACTTGTCCGGACCAGGTGGGGATTGGGAGGCCCAGTCATTTAAAGCGCATCCGTATCTGTTAAACATTTTTCACATTTTGTAAAACAGGACATCAGCCTGGCTATATAAATTCCTCACGGGAAAATGATTGTGGAAATTTTTTGCCGGGGGTTAATAATTATCTTCACCTGGAGTAGTGTTTAATATTTTTTATAATTACTTTAACAAACCTTAAAAATTAACCAATGAAAAAGATCTTCAGAAAGCTAATACTGGTTTTTGCGTTCCTGGCCTTGCTCATTTATGGCTGTACCAAAACCTATGACACTGATCTCCAGAACAACCAGCAGGTTATAACACCGCATGTATACGGTGTTCTTCCCACGCCGCCTGAAATGGTCGCCGGCATCCCGGTGTATTCTTCCGAGACATTGAAAATGAAGGCTGAACTGCCTGCCAGCCTCACACTTGCCACCCCCGCAGTAAGGGACCAGGGATCGATAGGTTCGTGCACTGCATTTTGCGGGGCGGAGACCGATGAGATACTTTACTACTACAAGAACAGCCTGACCTGGACGCAGGTGCTCAGTCCTGCATTCGTTTACTATTGTGAAAGGGTGCTCATACTGAAGCAGAGGATCACGGCTGACAACGGGGCTTACATGGTTGACATTCCGATGGCGCTGCAGAAATACGGCGATTGCCTCGAGACCTCATACCCTTATCCTTCAACCAGCAAGTCGACTGCCTATAAAACAGCACCGACATCTGCCGCCCTTACTGAAGGGCTTAACTACCGGATCGGACAGTTGAAAACAAGCTTCTCGGTTGTGGCTACCGGGGATATAACGGCTGTTAAGAATGCCCTCGCTACCAGTACCCCGGTGATGATGGGGTTCAATGTTTACGACAATACTTCGTACACCCTTTTCGAAGGCCTGAACTCGGCGACAAATTGCACATATAACCCGCTCACTTCCTCCGGAACTCTTGTTTCCGGCGCAAGACTGCTCGGAGGTCATGCCACTCCCATAATCGGTTACGATGATTCCCAGGCAGGTGGCAAAGGAGCCTTCCTTGTACTGAACTCCTGGGGCACCTCATGGGGTAACAAGGGATTCTTCTGGATGCCGTACTCCGTATTCAAGAGTACAAAAATCGTCCCTGCCAACAACTGCTACGTGGCCTACCTGTATTAACTGACCTGGTAATAGGTCGGTACCACTTACTTACACCCTGGGAAACTTTCGAATGAGGACATTCCGGGGTATTTTTATTGTTATTTTATTAACAGTACAATTGGGCTTACTCATTGTCACTCTCAGGTGCGTCAATGGTTCACCGGCGGGATTCACGGACAGGCAATTTTCAGATGTCTCCCGATAAAACAGTTGTGATTCCTTTAATACCCCCGGAATAATTGTATAACTTTAATATCTAAAATCATTTGTCTGATGAAACGCATTATCGCTCTGCTATCGTTTGCCATTGTTCTGGCCGCGCCCGGATACAGCGTGCATAAAGTTCTTCTCCTCGTAAAGGAAGGTTCACCGCAGCAGGAATTCATGCTGGCAAATGAAGTCGGCAAGATGATGGAAGCACTGAAAAATGCAGGATTTGATGTTAAGGTTGCCACCCTGACCGGTGAACTCCTCAGGTCAGGACCGATGAAAATAAGACCTGATCTCAAAATATCAGAGGTCAAAATAGATGATTACGATGGCCTGCTATTGCCATGCATGACAATTGACACCGCGGATACTGAGTTTATAACCCTTGCCAAAGCCGCCGCAGAAAAGGGAAAGCCGGTAGCGGCACAGGCCGGTTCAGTTATGATCATTGCCAGGGCAGGACTGCTGAAGGGGAAGAAATATGCCCTTAGTGTTGACATGAGCAGCGACCCGGATTTTGGCTCCGGCCAGTACATTGGCCAGGGTGTCGTGCAGGATGGGAACATTCTTACATCAGGGATCTGTCCATGGCTGGCAAAGGCAACAGGCTTACAGGATGGGACAGAGGAGCTTACGAAACAGCTGGTCAACACTATACTGGAAAACTCAAAATAGTGCAACCCGGAAACTTCCAGGCTTTCCCTGCCGATTATTTTTACAAATAACCAATCTTTATACTTATGACCAAGAATGCCCCCCTTTACCATCCTGACGGATATTCCGTATCCGGCCACTCATGCAGCCGCCTGCTGAGATCAGTCCTGATCACAGCCTGCCTTTTGACGTTAACCGTTGCCGCCTGGTCACAGGGAACGAGGCTGCTAAGGCAGCCTTCCTTCAACTCCGGCAAGATCGCCTTTGCCTATGCAGGTGATATCTGGGTCACAGACCTGGCTGGCAGCAGGAGTGTCAGGATCACCAGCACACCTGCTGTCGAAAGTAATCCCTGCTTTTCTCCGGATGGGAGAATGATTGCATTCAGCTCAAACCGGTCGGGAAACACAGCTGTCTACATCGTTTCATCCGATGGCGGAACTCCACGCCGGCTAAGCTGGCATCCCGCACCCTGCACTGTCAGGGGTTGGTCACCCGACGGTACACGGGTCCTGTATGCCTCCCCGAGAGAAACATCACCGGAAGGCTATGACCGGTTGTGGACAGTGCCTTTGGAAGGTGGACCATCTGTCTTGTTGTCAGTGCAATGGGCAACTGCCGGATCATTCTCACCAGACGCGAAAAAGATTGCTATTGACAGGGTAAGCCGGTGGGATTCGGAGTGGAGGCATTACCGCGGGGGTCAGAACACACCCCTGGAAATACTTGATCTTGAAGACCAGTCGGAGGTCCGTATCCCGTTTGAGTCATCATACGATTTCATGCCAGTCTGGCTCGGGGAAAAAGTCTATTTTCTGTCCGACCGCGACTGGACCACGAATATCTGGTCATTCGCATTGGCTACCGGGGATCTTAAACAGGTTACAAAATTTACGGGTCCCGATATAAAATGGCTCAGCGGCTGGCAGAATACCCTCGCCTACGAGCGTGACGGCAGCCTCAATCTGCTGGATCTATCATCCGGTGAGTCAAAGCAGATTGCAATAACCATCACCGGAGATTTTCCCTGGGCGGAGACCAGGTGGGAGGATGTCACCGCAAGCGCAGGTTCTGTCTCACTTTCCCCTACCGGGAAAAGAGCGATCATGGAATCCCGCGGCGAGATCTTCACTGTCCCTGTGGAGAATGGCGATACCCGCAACCTTACGAAGACATCCGGTGCAGCTGATCGTGCTCCGGTCTGGTCGCCGAAAGGCAACGAGGTCGCCTGGTTCTCGGATGGCGGCGGCAGCGGCTATACATTATTCATCGCTCCCCAGGACGGGCTGACGAAGCCCAGGAGCATCGCAATAGGAGAATCGAAGATGGCATGGGAACCTGCCTGGTCGCCTGACGGTAAATACATCGCTTTCACGGATGATAAGGTAAGGATCAGGATTGTGGACGTTGCAGGAGGAACTGTCAAAACTGCCGACAATGGCGGGACCAGCAGTGAACGGGGGGATATGGGACTCAGGTGGTCGCCCGATTCAAAATGGCTCATGTATTCAAAGACCGGCTCGAACAATTTCAGGCAGGTAAGTATCTGGTCGGCGAAGAACGACAGCATCTTTAAGGTTACGAATCCGTTTGCCGATTCATTCTCTCCGGCATGGGACAGGGATTCCCGTCATATTTACTTCCTTGCCAGCACCGACCTGGCGCTCAGCTCCGTATGGGCAAATACCAGCGCAATGACATCCAGCCCGGTCTATTCGGTCTATGTTGTAAATCTCAGGAAGGATGATCCCTCTCCCTTCAAGCCCAAAAGCGATGAGGAGAGCATAGAGGAACCGAAAAAGCCGTCGGTCGACACAAAGGCATTGAAGGCAAAGTCTGCCGATAAAAAAGCGGCAGCCGATACCAGCAAAACCAAGTCAAAAGAACCGGAACCGGTCATGATCGATTTTGCCGGCATCGAAAGAAGAACCACAGCCCTGCCGATGCCGAAAGGAAGCTACCGCATGCTCCTGAGCGGTCCTTCCGGCACACTCTTCATAGGAGAAACCAAAAAGGAAAAACCGGGACTGGTGATCAGTAAATTCACACTTGAAAAGCGGGAGGCAAAGGAATTTATAACCGGCGCCGGCCAGGTCTCAGTTTCAGCCGATGGAAGCAAGATGCTTGCAAGGATCGGCGGTGAATGGAAGGCCATGAACACTGCATCTCCATCCGGTTCTGACGGGACCACCGTCAAGGTAAGCCTGAGGATGCTTCTCGACAGGTCGGAAGAATGGAACCAGATCTTCCAGGAAGCATGGCGCTATGAACGGGATTATTTTTATGATCCGGGGCTTCATGGGAGGGACTGGAATGAGGTCTACCGGGAATATGCTCCGCTTGTTCCGTACATTAGGCACAGGTGCGACCTGACATATATCCTTGATCAGCTCGGAGGAGAATTATCCGTGGGCCACAGCTTTGTTTTCGGAGGAGATTACCCTGAGGTCGAAAAATCCTCCCCGGGACTTCTCGGGGCAGATCTTGTTCCTGAAAATCATCACTGGAAGATCAGCAGGATATACACCACCGAGAGCTGGAATCCTGAGCTGACAAGCCCGCTCGACCGACCTGGGATCAAAGTCCTGGAAGGCTATTTCCTGACGGGCATCAACGGAAGGGAGCTGACTGACAAGGATGACCCGTACCAGTTCCTCGACGGCACAAATGATATCCAGACAACAATTCACATCAACAAGGTCCCTGATTTTGCCGGATCATGGCAGGAGGTCGTAAAACCCATTGGCAGCGATAACAACCTACGCCAGAGGGCATGGGTCGAGGATAACAGGCGGCTTGTCGACAGGCTGTCGGGCGGGAAGCTGGCATATGTCTGGGTGCCCAATACTTCCAATGCCGGGCTGGTCTCCTTCAACAGGTATTTCTTTGCACAGCAGGACAAGCAGGGAGCTGTTATCGACGAGCGTTTCAACGGAGGCGGCCTTCTTGACGATTACATGGTTGACCTGATGAGCCGGAAGCTCAGGGCTGCAGCTACCAACGATGTTCCCAACGGGGAGCCCCTGCGGCTTCCCGGGGGCATTCTCGGACCTAAAGTCCTGATGATAAATGAGCTGTCGGGATCAGGCGGAGACTTCTTCCCGTGGATCTTCCGTCACCAGAATATCGGCCCCCTGATTGGCACACGCACCTGGGGCGGGCTCGTGGCTTCCTCCGTCCACTATGCATTTATCGACGGGGGTGCGATGACTGCTCCATCAAATGCTGTCTTTGATCCCGTCAACCATAAGTGGATCGTCGAGAACCAGGGCGTTGCTCCTGACATTGAGGTACTCCAGGATGCCCTCTCCCTTTCAAGGGGAAGTGATCCCCAGCTGGAAAGGGCTGTGAAGGAGACATTGAAGCTTCTTGAACAGCAGGGTGAGATAAAGGTTACCCCGCCTCCTTTTTCAACCCCTGCCAGGAAACCGGAATGATAAAGCCTGCCTACTGCACAATTATCGTTCCGGTCATATAAGTATGAATGGCACAGTGATATGTATAAGTGCCGGCTGTCGTAAACTTGAAGCTGAATGTTGCATTTGTTGCCAGGTCAGTGCTGTTAAACAGCCCTGTATCGCTGGTTACCGTATGCATTGAAGCATCCTTGTTGGTCCATGTAACGGTGGTGTTTACAGGGACGGTCAAAGAGGCCGGGCTGAAAGCGAAGTTCTGAATGTTTACATCATGCAAAGTCTGGCCGGCCTGGAGGGTCGTAAAGATTTTTTCGCTCCCATAGGCGGTGCCGACATCGTTAATTGCGTAAGCCTTCAGATAATAGGTCGTATTAGGAAGCAAATTCGTAAGGCTGCTGGTAAACGTACCGGTGCCTGACCCGTCGGCTGTTTTGTTGTCAACGATAGTTGCCCCCGGAGAGGTTTTCCAGCAGACCCCCCGCGAACTGACGGTAGTTCCTCCGTCGGCGGTCACCTCTCCGCCGGATATGGCAGTGGAGTCCGTTATATCAGTGATGTTCGCCGTTGTAACTGCCGGAATTGACGTTGATGTACCACTGCTCTTGCTGCATGAGTCAAGACTGACTATTACTGCCAATGACAGGATGATGCCCGGAACAGATTTTATAACTGTGGAAAATAGATTTTTCATGACTTCCTGAATTTTGATTATTAAACATTGGACAGAATCATTTGTTCTTCTGCCCCCGGTCAAAATGCAGGAAATTCTAAAAACTTATACGGCAGGTAATTTTAGTGCTATATAAACTCTGCAATATCTTCGAGGGGATTCCGGGTCTTCTTACCTGTTTTCTTATAGCCCGGCTTCTGGTAACCCAGGGGTGTTATGCCGTAAATGACCTGGCCCTCACCTGCACCCACAGCTGCCCTTAGCACAGCGGGATCATAAGCCTCGATCCAGCAGGCTCCCACACCCTCATTTTCTGCGGCCAGGATAATATGGGTCATTGCTATCGCAAGGTCTGTCTCGACAGAATTATACCCGTCGTAACTTCTTTTCCAGGCCTGCTCCCTGTTGCCCAGGATGATCAGCACATGCGGAGCTTCCCTGAACCATTCCCGCTGATATGCTTCACGGACTTTTTTCAGCATACCTTCCGAAGAAACGACCAGGAATTTCCAGGGCTGGATGTTGCATGCCGAAGGTGCCATCCTCCCGGCATCGAGGATCTTCTCGAGAACTTCCCTTGGGACAGGTTTTCCGGGATCATAGTTGCGGACGCTTTCGCGCGTGCGGATAAGATCGTTGAATTCCATTTCAATGGCAATTTGGTGCGTAAGGTAATAAAGGATTTTGAACTTTGATCCTTCTTTTTGTACCTTTCAGAAAAACGCCACATGAAAAAAACCTTCCTGATCTCCGGCTTTATGATCCTGATTATGACTGCTTACGGACAGCAGGCTACGGTGAAGGAGGAATACACTGATTTTGCAGTCTATCCTTTTTCAGAACCGAACCCGGTTGCCAGGCCGGGGAACATTTATCCATATTTCAGATTTGACGGATATACTTCGGTTCCGGTGCCCCAAAAGGTAAAAATGGTGGTCCTGGAGAACCGCTGGATCAAGGTATGGATAGCCCCGGGGATCGGCGGGAAAGTATGGGGGGCCCTGAACAAGGCCGACAACAGGTATTTTATCTATTTCAACAATGTCGTAAAGTTTCGTGACATTGCAATGCGTGGGGCATGGACGTCGGGCGGGATCGAATTCAATTTCGGCACCATCGGCCACGCCCCCACCACAGCAACTCCCGTCGATTATGCTGTCAGGAATAATCCTGATGGAAGCGCGTCGTGCTTCCTGGGGGCTATCGATCTGCCTTCCGGAACGGAGTGGAGAGTGGAGGTCAGGCTGCCGAAGGATAAAGCCTTTTTCGAGGTAAATTCATCCTGGAACAATCCCGGGGATCTCAAAACTTCCCTGTACCACTGGCAGACGGCAGCAGCAAATGCCTCCCCCGACCTTCAGTTCTATTTTCCCGGAAAGGCATATATCGATCACAGCGGTAATGCATTTCCCTGGCCGGTGCTTGAGGATGGCCGCGACATATCATTGTACCGCAACAATAATTACAATTCCTCACACAGCTACCATGTGCTGGGGGAGTATACCGACTGGTTTGCAGGATATTACCATGGTTCCGGATACGGTTTCGGCCACTGGACACGCTACCCTTACAAGCCCGGGAAGAAGATCTGGATATGGGACCTCTCAAGGGCCGGCGCTATATGGGCGGATCTTCTCACCGACAAGGACAAGGGCAATAGGCAATATATCGAGATGCAGACCGGATTGCTATTCAACCAGGAAGGGGAAGAAAGCACAATGAGCCCATTCAAGCACCAGTTCTTTGAACCCGGGGCTACGGAGAATTTCAGCGAACTCTGGTTCCCCCTGCATAGGCTCTCAGGAGTTTCTGCCATTTCCCGCGAAGGTGTGCTGGATGTTTCAACCGGCAGCAAAGGACTCGATATAAGGTTCCAGTCGCTGGGGTATCTTGCCGACAGGCTCATGGTTACAGACAGCGCCGGCGCACTTGTCAACGAGTTCAACCTGGCACTCGAACCGGAACAGATTTTTGAAGGGACCTTACCCGGTGCTGCCGGAGACCTGACCTTTAAGCTGGCCGGTGGCGAGCTTTACTTCAGGACGGGAGGCAGGAACCCTGCAATTCTCGATCGCCCCCTCACATCCGGCGGCAGCTTTGACTGGGGTTCGGTTTATGGTCTTTATACCATGGGCATCGAGAAATCCCGGCAACGACTATACCCTGCCGCTGAAGGGTTTTTCAGGCAGTGCCTTCAGAAAGATTCATCGTTTCTCCCTGCCTTCACCGCGTTAGCCGATCTGAAGATCAGGCAGCTCCGGTATGATGAAGCCATTAAGGATCTCCTCAGGGTTATAGCATTCAACACTTATGATCCGGAAGCCAACTGGCTGTATGCTTCACTCCTGGAGAAACAGGGCAAGTATGACAAGGCACGCGATGCATTCGGGATTACGCTGAGATCCCCGATGTACCGGGCTGCGGCGCTTAACCGGCTTGCAATGATTGCGCTCAGGGAAAAACGATATGAGGAAGCATGGGAATATATCTCGGACGCGGGGCAGCGTGACGCCACCGACAGGAATATCTGTCGTACGGCAGCGGTCACGGCCCGCCTGAGGGGTGACCAGGGCACCTGGGACCTTATGCTGCGCAGGATGTCAAATCTGGACCCTTTGTGCCATTTTGCCGACTTCGAACGCTTCTTCGTTGTCCGTGATTCCGCGGCTGAAGAAAGGTTCACAAGCCGGATCACCAATGAATTTGCTTCAGAGACCTATATCGAGATCGCCCTCTGGTATCTGGGGGCAGGCCTTGACAAGGAAGCGAGATCAGTGATGAGATTGTGTCCGCAAAATGTCCTGGCCGATTATCTTTCAGCTTACCTTGCAGACAAGGAACATGATCAGGGAAATTGTGACAACTACCTGTCCGGGGCGCTTGGGGCCGACGACAGCTTTGTATTCCCGTTCAGGACGGAATATGAAGGGATCCTGAAATGGGCAAGAGAAAAACAACCATCCTGGAAGACAAATTATTACCTGGGTCTTCTTTATGAGAGCAGGCAGAGGGAAAAAGAAGCAGGCCTCCTGTTCGATGAATGCGCCGATCTTCCTCAGAGCTGGAGCTTTTATCTTGCGAGGGGGAATTTCAGGGTAATGACGGGTTCAGACGGACTTCCGGATTACCTCACCGCGCTGAAGCTCGGTCCGGGTTCATGGCGGACCTATCACACTCTCTCGAATTATTATATGTCGAAGGACTTGTATGACAAGGCCCTGGAAACCAGTGAGAAGGCAGTATCGTTGTTCAGCAGCTCATCAATTATCAAATATGACCAGGCCGTGACGCTGCTCCGCAACGGCAGATACGAAGAATGTGTGGAACTTCTGCGGAACACCGAAATACTCCCGCATGAGGGCGAAGGCGATGGAAGAAGTGTCTGGAAGTTTGCCAACCTGCTGAATGCCATTGAATACATAAAGCAAGGGAATCCCGGCAAAGCAAGGGAATTTGCAGGGAATGCGTATAAATGGCCCGAAAATCTTGGGGTCGGACGGCCTTTTAAGACAGATGAAAGGGAAGAGGATTACATCTTCGCCATGATTTCGGAAAAGCTGGGCAGGAAAAAGGAGGCCGTTCAATACCTGAAGAAGGTAGCTGATTTCAATGGAGGCAAACCCGAAGGGAACGGATCGATAAATTACCTGACATTCATGGCCTTAAGATACCTTGGCCGGGATGACCTGGCTGCTGAATATCTTAAGGGCTGGCTGAGCGGGTGCCCGTCCGCGAAAATTGTGTCGTGGGCAACCTTCATGTCTGAAAACAATCCTTCAAGGGCGGCAGAAGTACTTAAGCCGAATCCCCCGGATAAAAACGGACCCTGGATCGCTGAGGGATCGGATGAGGATTTCAGGATAATAAGCGGGATATCCGGGATAGACTAGGCCATTCCGCGGTTTACCAGGCGCTGGTGTTCCCAGGCGGCAAAATTCTCCGGCGGGTTCACGATTTCTTCTGAAGGCTTGGGCTCGAGGCGGGCTACATGTGAAGGGCAGCCGCTGGCACACAATCCGCAGCCGATGCATTTTGCCCTGTCGACCACGGATATATCAACCGGGGCAGTGATTGCTTTCATGTGGCACCGTGTGACACAGGTTCCGCATCCGACGCATTTATCCGGGTCGATCACCGAATAATAATTGGAGGCGGCTACTGAATGCTCTATCCCGAATTGAGTGATCCCCCTGAGTATTCCGCAGCAGCAGCCGCAGCAGTTGCAGACATAATAGACACCATTGGCGACGTTGCTTACCGAGTGGACAAGGCCGATCTTTTCAGTCTCATCGAGTACGGCAAGAGCCTCCTCCTTTGTAACATAAGGTAATGCCGGTGCCTCTGCCGTTTCGGGGCCCTTGTAAAATATCAGTTCGACATGGAGCGGAAAATTGCATTTCCTCGTTCCTTCAAGGTCCTGCTGCTTCCTGCAGATGCAATCCCTCACCCTGAATGTATTGCATGACATTAAAAGCTCCCGCAGCTTATCGTAAGGCAGGATCCATTCTGTCTTGATCACGCTCTGGGCAGGAACGACACGGTGAATCGCCGGCCTGGGCTTCATTATATCAATGCCCCCCTGTTCAAGATATTCTTCAAACAAATGGGCCAGCTCATGATCCATCCTTTCGAGCTGTGCCTCATAGATACCTACAACGAATGGCGCGAGCCTGAATAATCCGATATTTGAATCACCCCATACAAATCCACGATCCATCATTGCCTTGAGGCGGTTAAAAGTCTCCTGCCCCGATAGACCGGCACGCTCAGATATCACGGAAGCCGGTTCTGGGTTTCCGGTAAGCTGGCCTGCCAGAAAGGCTTCTTCTGGCAGGAAGATCTTTTTCAGAAGAGTGATCTCAATGTTTGAACTGGTCCTTGGAAACGAGTTCGGAAGCTTGTTGAGCGAATCAGCCAGCCTCTCATACCAGCCGTTTACTGCTTCCTGATCCCTCGGGAAAAGCTTGCCGGCCGGAATAGCAGCAGTAATGCCGGCAAGAGCCGTTGTTTTGAGAAAATCACGTCGCTTGAGATGGGATTTCCCGTGTTCTTTTTTTAGCATTTGAATGTTTTTTAAGGTTCAGGTACTATTGAAAAGTATCAATACCAGTATCTTTCAGCAATAACAAAGTTATTTCACCAATTAGCCGTTGTCAAATTTATTTTAGATATACCTGAAAAATTTATTTATTTTTGAATAGGACCCAAACCTTCATAACCTGATTAACTTAAAAACCCTGTCAACGTGGAAAAACTCGCCCTGAAAGAAAAAGTCGGCTATGCTCTTGGAGACGGAGCAGCAAATATCGCCTGGAGAGGTGTCGCGACCTTTCTTTTTATTTTTTACACCGATGTATTCGGGATCAGTCCTGCCGCAGTCGGAATCCTAATGCTTATCGCCCGGTTCAGCGACGGGATAGTGGATGTGATCATGGGAGTGATATGTGACAGGACCAATTCGAAATACGGGAAATTCAGGCCATGGATACTCTGGACCTCGATACCCCTCGGCATAACGTTATCCCTGCTGTTCACCTCGCCTAACCTTGGCCCGACAGGAAAGATCATCTACGCATATGCCACTTACCTGACATTCTTCATTATCTACACGGCAAACAATATCCCTTACGGGGCCCTGATGGCTGTGATGACCGGCGACGACAGGGAAAGGACAAGCCTTGGATCATACAGGATGGTCGGGGCATTCACGGGCGGAATGGTTGTGCAGGGAGCTCTCCTTTTCCTGGTTGCACATTTCGGGAACATTAACCCGACAGTAAACCTGGAGAAGCTTGATCAGAAGAAATATGAAGTTACCGTATCGGCAGGGAAGGATGTAAAAAATGTAAATATCAAGACAAAGGACGGAATTGCCATGTTCGCCTGGGCTGGCGCCGAAACCGCCGATACTCTGAATGTCCCGACCCGCAGCAAAAGCTTTTCCATGGAAGCCCGAAAAAATTATTCATTCCTAGTGACAGGCGAGGAGAACCTCGAACCGGGGAAGATCAGGATCATTGACCAGAAAAAAGGGTACAGCAATTCAATCTATATCTTATCGTTCTTTCTTGCTTTCTTCCTGATGCTCACCTTTGCGGCGACAAAGGAACGTGTGCAGCCTCCAAAAGAGCAGGAGACGAGCCTGGGGAGGGACTTGAAAGATCTGGTCAGGAACAAGCCGTGGATAATCCTCCTCGTGATCGGGCTCCTGTTCAACGTCTACAATTCAATTAAACAGGGTATAGTTGTCATCTACTTCAGCCATTACATTCACAATCAGCTTCTCGCCGCATCCTATATGATCTGCCTCATGCTCGCGTCAATCGCCGGGGCGATGATAACATCCCCGCTCGGAAAAAGGTTCGGAAAGCGGAACCTGTTCATTTATGCCCTCATTTTCTCAGGCCTGATAAATGCGACCATCGTATTTTGCGGACCTTCGGCAATTGGTCCAATATTTACTATCGGGATTCTGTCAGAGCTCGGCGCCGCAATTTTCCCTACCCTGTTCTTCGCAATGCTCGGGGATGCTGCCGATTATTCCGAGTTCAAAAACCAGAGAAGGGCAACGGGACTAGTTTATTCAGCAGGTTCGTTCGCCACAAAGTTCGGGGGCGGCATTGCGGGTGCAATTATTGGCTTCGTTCTTGCCTCATTCAACTATAATGGCCAGGATGAAGTTGCTATCCAGGGCGCGGTCCCGGGCATTGTGATGCTGATGAGCTGGATACCGGCCCTCATTGCAATTGTCACGGCAGCCGTCATGTCGCTTTACCCCCTGAACCAGAAAAAAATGGATGAAATAACTATCGAACTGAACAACAGAAGGGCAAAGGCACAGATCAGCCAGTAACCTTAAAATAATCCCATAATTATGAAATACGGTCATTTTGACGATGAGAACCGTGAATACGTGATAACCAACCCGCGTACTCCATGGCCATGGATCAACTATCTCGGAAATGAGGATTTCTTCTCCCTGATCTCGAACTCCGGCGGAGGATATTCATTCTACAAAGATGCCAAATTCAGAAGGATTACCCGTTACAGGTACAATAATGTACCAATGGATGACGGGGGGAAATACTTCTATATAAAGGATGGAGATGAGGTTTGGTCACCGGGATGGAAACCCTGCAGGACTGAACTCGACAGCTATGAATGCCGGCACGGGATGAATTACACTGTGATAAGCGGGGAAAAGAACGGCCTCAGCGCACAGGTCCTTTACTTCGTACCGCTTAACACCTGGGCCGAGGTTCAGAAAGTTACCATCACGAACAACTCAGGCGGGAGGAAAAGCATCAAGCTCTTCTCATTCGTAGAATGGTGCCTGTGGAATGCAGCTTCGGATATGGAGAATTTCCAGAGGAACTTTTCCACCGGGGAAGTTGAAATCGCCGGTTCAGTAATTTATCACAAGACGGAATACAAGGAACGGCGGAACCATTATGCTTTTTACTCTGTCAATGCCCCGGTTCAGGGATTTGAGACCGACAGGGAATCATTCTTCGGGTTATATAACGGATTTGACCATCCGCAGGCGGTGTTTGAAGGAAGCCCGCGAAACAGCGTTGCCCACGGCTGGTCGCCAATTGCTTCCCATTTCCTGGAAATAGAGCTCGGCCCGGGTGAGAAGAGGGAACTTGTTTTTGTCCTGGGATATGTCGAGAACGGCGATGAAGAGAAATGGGAATCGAAAGGGGTGATCAACAAGAAGAAAGCCCTGGAAACGATAGCCCGTTTTGACTCGGTTGCAAAAGTGGATGCCGCGTTGGCCGGGCTCCGGGAATACTGGGACAGGCTTCTTAGCATATTCACGGTTGATTCGGGTGACAAAAAGCTTGACAGGATAGTGAATACATGGAACCAGTACCAGTGCATGATCACATTCTGCTTCTCCCGTTCAGCTTCCTTCTTCGAGTCAGGAATAGGTCGCGGGATGGGGTTCCGGGATTCAAACCAGGATCTGATTGGTTTTGTCCACCAGATCCCCGAAAGGGCAAGGGAACGAATTCTTGATATTGCTTCGACACAGTTCCCGGACGGCGGGTGCTATCACCAGTACCAGCCGCTGACGAAAAGGGGGAACAACGATATCGGGGGTGGATTCAACGACGATCCCCTGTGGCTCATCCTGGGGACTACCAGCTATATAAAGGAAACCGGCGATTTCAGCATCCTCGGCGAGACCGTGCCATTCGACAATGATATGACCATTGCCCGTTCGCTCTTTGATCACCTCACGGTTTCATTTGACCATGTAATAAACAACCTCGGGCCCCATGGGCTGCCGTTGATCGGACGGGCCGACTGGAACGACTGCCTTAATCTTAACTGCTTCTCGAATGATCCCAATGAGTCATTCCAGACAACCGAAAACAAGACCGAAGGATCAAAGGCTGAGTCGGTTATGATAGCCGGGCTCTTTGTTGCATACGGCCGGGAATATGCCGAACTCTGCATGAGGACCGGGAAGGAGGCTGAAGCTTCACGTGCCCATAAAGAGGCGGGAAAGATGGCTGAGACAATAAAGAAATACGGTTGGGACGGTGAATGGTTCATAAGGGCTTATGACTATTTCGGCAGAAAGGTAGGAAGCAATGAGAATGAGGAAGGCAAGATCTTCATAGAATCACAGGGCTGGTGCACAATGGCCGGGATCGGCAGCGAAGAAGGGATGTGCCGGAAAGCACTCGATGCAGTAAAGGAACGGCTTGATTGCGAACAGGGGATAGTCCTCAATAACCCTGCTTTTACAAAGTACATCATTGAATACGGTGAAATATCTTCATACCCCGCAGGATACAAGGAGAACGCCGGTGTGTTCTGCCACAACAATCCATGGATAATGATCGGCGAAACGGTTGCGGGTAACGGCGACCGTGCATGGGAATACTACCGCAAGATCTGCCCCTCCTATCTCGAGGAGATCAGCGACCTGCATAAGACCGAGCCCTATGTTTATGCCCAGATGATTGCCGGAAAGGATTCCTTCAGACCAGGCGAGGCAAAGAACTCCTGGCTTACCGGGACAGCTTCCTGGAACTTCTATGCCATTACGCAGTTTATCCTCGGGATCAGGCCTGAATATGACGGGCTGGCCATTGATCCATGCATCCCGCAAACCTGGAAAGGATTCAGGGTTTCAAGGAAGTTCAGGGGCGCGGTCTACAATATTGAGGTGCGGAATCTGGACGGGAGGTCAAAAGGATTAAGGGAAATCATTGTCGACGGAAAAGCCATAGGATCCAATATTGTGCCGGTATTCGGGGACGGCAAGGAACATTCGGTGGTTGTAATCCTGTAGGAGTAAGAGTGACTATTTTTTTTCAGAGATCAGCGAGAAGAAACAGAAGGCATGGAGACACCTGCGATCCTCAGTGCTGAATCCGTGACCCTCTGTGAAACAATTTTCAAGAGCAAAAAAGTTCATTAATCCTACCGGTCGATCCATTTTTTGAACTCCCCGACCTTTTCGCGGCTCACGACAAAAAGCTCATCCTTTTCCAGGTTCTTTACGGTAAGCTGCATTCTGTTCGAAGAGTAGCTGTACATCAATGAAATAGCATCAATATTCACTATGCACTCCCGGTTGATCCTGAAAAATTTACCGGGGTCAAGCATACTCTGGAGCTGATCGAGTGAATAATCAATCCCGTAATCCCTTCCCTGGTTATCAGTCAGAAAGACATTCCTCTCGCTGATGTGGAAATGGCTTATCTCCCTGGTTGTGACCGACCGGTACTTTTCGCCTGTTCTTATGAGGAACCTCGTTTTATACTGGGTCCGGAATTCATGAATAAGCTGCTTGAAATCCCTTTTGAAAGGGTCCTTGTCAGCATAAAAAAACTTGTTGAATTTCTGGATTGCATTCCTGAGGGATTCCTCATCAATCGGTTTCAGGAGATAATCAACACTGTTCACCTTAAATGCTTTCAGGGTATACTCGTCGTAAGCGGTTGTGAATATTACAGGGAACTCAACATTGATCGTCTCGAAGATCTCGAAGCACAACCCGTCGTCAAGCTGGATATCCATCAGGACAAGATCCGGTTCCGGCTTGTCCTGGAGCCTGTTGATAGCATCCTCCACGGTCTCGATAACTCCAATGACCGAGACTGATTTATCAATTTTCCTTAGCAGCTTGACTATCTTCTCCGCTGCCGGTCTTTCATTTTCAATTACAAGTATTTTCATATCAGTGGCAGTTTAACTATGAACTGGTCCCCTGTCTCTTCCACATTCAGCTCCTTCCCGCACCGCAGCCTTATCCGTTCCGAAAGATTCCTGAGGCCAATATTCGTCGACTTAAGCTGTGTTGCTTTTCGCTGCAGGTTATTTCTGACAACTATTGATTTCCCCTCGAGGAAAACATCTATCCTCAGTTTGCTTTCCCTAGTGGCAATATTATGCTTGATGGCATTCTCGATCAGTATCTGCAGGGATACGGGAACAATTTCATAGTTGTCAGGATCCGGGACATCAATGGAAAGCAGGATCTTCTCATCATCCCTTACCCTGTGAAGGCTGAAATAATCCGTGAGAAAGTTCAGCTCTGTGCTGAGGGGCACTTTGTCTTTCTGTCCGTTCTCAAGGATATACCTGTAAACTGACGACATGTTTTGTATGAACCGATCAGCCGCCTCAGGCTGGGAGTGGATCAGCGAGGAAATCGTATTCAGGCTGTTAAACAGGAAATGAGGGTTCACCTGACTTTTCAGCGTTTCATTCTGAAATATAAGATTCTCCTCTCTAAGTTTCTGCTCCCTCCTGAGAGAGGTCTGCCATAGTAAAACTACAAACACAATCCCGCCAAAGGTAAGCCCCTTGATCGTTGACTTAAACCAAGATTTAAGCCCTGAATGCTTAAGGAATTCCGTAATTTCAGAAAGATTGTTTCCCCTGAGCAAAGCCATGGAATACTGCAGAATAAGAAAGATAACAAGCGAGAATAACAGGCAGCCTGAAATAAAAATAACAAATCTGACCAATACCAACCTGGTAATATCCGCCGGGCTTCTGTCAAAATTGACCTTCGAAAAAAGCAGATTCCCGATAAGAATGAACACTTCGAGCTGGGTCATGAGAATGATGAACAAGCTTGCAGAGGAATAGGGATCGCGGAACTCCTTCCTGGCGATCATCATGAAGAAGGTCACAACCAGCGAAAGCAAGAAGATCAGGATATGCGATAGGGGTTTCCGCAAATTCAGTATATCCGAGAGGGCGAAGGATTTCATAATATCAAAATTAACCAAACTTTAATTAATTCGTTCCACTGTAAGTTCCCTGATCGTCTTTGTCATGAACTTGTCCTTAAGACCGGTCACTTCAATTTCCTGGAATGTCGCGCTGTAGATTTCAGCGAATTCAATCTGCCTTGTTTTAAGGGAGACCCAGGTATTTCCCCAATACTGTTCGGTCCCTTTTGTATTTACATTGTTCACATGGATAGCCACCTTGTTGTTAAGCGCCCTGTATTCGATCACTGCACACAGCTGGCCGTTCCTGACCGATATTCCTGTCCAGCAGAGCTGAATGGAGGCATGGTTGTATTTCCCTATGCCGGCCATGTCGAATTCGCCCTTTATGTCAGGCAGGCTGATCACCTTATTGATCTTCAGAGAGTCATTGTACCTCCACGCGAAGAGCTCGACACTCAGCATGTCCCAGATAAGGTTCCTGGCGAAAATATTGTCAATCGATGTCGGAAATGATTTGAAGCTCTCTTCGTTCATCATGCCGCTCGATGGGATATACTTGAAGTTCTCCATGAACTCTTGTTTTTTCCCCTGTCCGAACGGTGCTGCCTCGTCTTTTGAATCTGAGACGGATACATTGGCCCATTGTGAATATCCGCCACTATAACCGCGGGTATAATCACCGGTTACCATGGTTTTCCCGGTGAAATTTCCATATATGTCCATATTCTTGTAAACGGCTATCATCCTGTATTTTTGGAGGTTGCCATTATCAGCCGGCCTGCCCGCAGGAAGTGCAGTCATATATTCCCTTGTAAGCTTGTTCAGGTTCTGCCCATAACAGGATGCGGGGATCAGCAGGGAGGGAAGGATCAGTCCCATTGTCATTAAAAATGCCAGTCTGGTTTTCATAGCTATTATATTAGGATTCGACAATTACTACGATCCAAAGAAACATGCAGGGAAGGCCAGGAAAAAATAAAACATGCGGAATGGTACTGACTGAATGCCGAACCGTATAATCGGGTGCATGAACCGTAACCCGGCAAAGTGCTGATTCTTCACCAATGGGATCCACACCCTCACCTTGTAACCTGGAACCCTGCACTATAACCGCAATAATATGCAGAATAATCAGTTATTATACTACCTGATCTCCGGCACCCTACCGGGTCCCGGATGAATTCAGTATGAGAAGCTTGTGGTCTGCATAAAAGTTTTGTAATAAATGATGCCGCTGGTCTTTTGATCAATTTGAAAACATGAGTGAGGAGATACTTAAGGCGCTGATCGAGCTTTTTGCCCTGATAGTAAAGCAGGATGACGGAATCATTAAGGAGGAGCGTGATTATGTTTTGAATTTTCTCGATAAGCAGCTGAATATAAACACGCTGATCAAATACATGCTTCTGTTCGATGAACTGACCAGTCCCGGCAGGGAGGTGAAGGATGACATTGAAAGCAATTCGGGCTCGATCAGGGAATCATTCCGCATACTTAATATCTGCAAGCAGGTAAACAAAACCCTTAACAAAGGCCAGAAGATAGTTGTGCTGATCCATCTGTATGAGCTTATCAAGATCAGCAAGAAGTTCACGCACAACAGGATAGACATAATATCTGTTGTTTCGGAAGTTTTCAGGATCATTCCTGCCGAATTTGCCGCAATCGAGCAGTTTGTGAAAAATGATGACCCGAGGGAGATCAGGAACCCGTCGATACTCATTTTCAGGCCTGGCATCACGGCCTGCGAGATCTGCAACAAGGTTCATGAGAGGCATGAGGATACTGCCGTAATCTTCCTGATGGTCCCGAGCGTCGATCTTTACTTTGTCAAGTACTATTCTAACGATCAGCTCTCACTGAACGGTCTGGCGATAGTCAAGGGACAGATTTACTCGTTCGCGGAGGGAAGCGTGTTGAGGTCAAACTACGGCCATCCATATTATTTCAGCGATATTTTCGCCAGGTTCCATTCGAGTGTAAATACCCAGAAACTCTCTTTCAGGGTCCGGAATGTCAGCTACAGGTTGCCCAACCATCAGAAGATCCTTTCGGACCTGAGCTTTTCTGCCGAGCAGAACAACCTGGTAGGCATCATGGGTGCAAGCGGCTCAGGGAAGACCACATTGCTGAATGTGATGAGCGGGATAAGCAAGCCGGCAACCGGGACTGTTACCCTTAACAAGCTTGATGTCTTCCGCGACAACGGGAAGCTTGAAGGGGTCATAGGTTATGTCCCCCAGGACGATCTCCTCATCGAGGACCTTACCGTTTTTGAAAACCTCTACTACGCTGCCTGCCAGTGTTTCGGGAACAAATCCCATGAGGACACTTCAGGCCTGGTGGAGCAGATGCTTGCCTCGATGGGGCTTTCAGACAAAAAAGACCTGAAGGTAGGCAGTGTGATGGATAAGGTGATCAGCGGCGGACAGAGGAAGAGGCTCAATATTGCACTTGAACTCATCAGGCAGCCATCCGTGCTGTTTGTTGATGAACCCACATCAGGCCTCTCTTCAAAGGATTCCGAAAACATAATGGTGCTTCTCCGTGAGCTTGCTCTCAAAGGTAAGCTGGTGTTTACGGTGATCCATCAGCCTTCGTCCGACATTTACAAAATGTTTGATAAAGTGATCATCCTCGACCAGGGAGGATTCATGGTTTACTACGGGAACCCGATCGATTCGGTGATTTATTTTAAAACCCTTGACTCACAAATAGATGCCAGCGAAGGGGAATGCATGGCCTGCGGCAATGTCAATCCCGAGATCATCTTCAAGATACTTGAGAAACAGGTCGTCGATGAATTCGGGAATTATACCGAAACACGAAAGGTCAAACCGCGGGAATGGTCGGAAAAATTCAAAAGCCAGCAGCTTCCCGATTCCGCTTCCGAGGCAGATGACCAGCCGGAGAAGAACCTTCATCAGCCCGGCAAATTAAGGCAGTTCGCTCTCTTCTTCTCAAGGGATCTCAAAAGCAAGATTTCAAATGTCCAGTACGTACTGCTGACCGTGCTTGTGGCTCCGGTTCTTGCATTCATACTGGCGTTCATCATAAGGTACATACCTGACCAGTCCTCATTGGTTTATCATTTTGCTGAAAATGATAATATCCCGACGTACATCTTCATGTGCGTCATCGTCTCCCTGTTCCTGGGTCTCACTATCAGCGCCGAAGAGATATTTCACGACAGGAAGATACTGAGGAGGGAGCAATTCCTTAACCTCAGCAGGGGCAGTTACCTGAGTGCAAAGGTCGCTCTTCTTGCCGTCATTTCAGCACTGCAATCCCTGCTGTTTGTCCTGGTGGCAAACCCGATCCTCGGGATAAAGGGCATGCTGTTATATTACTGGCTGGCGCTTTTTGCCACAGCAGTTTGTGCAAATATGATTGGTCTTATCATATCCTCCACCTTTAATTCGGTGATCACGATCTATGTGGTTGTCCCCCTGCTGATAATCCCGATGATGGTCCTCAGCGGAGCGATGTTCCCGTTCAACAAGCTGAACAGGAATATCACCAGGATCGACAAGGTCCCGTTTCTGGCGGAGCTCATGCCGACCCGCTGGAGCTACGAGGCTCTGATGGTTAGCCAGTTCATGAACAACCGTTACAGTTCGATGCCTGTCGACGGGAAGAAGGAGACCATCTACTCCGTCCAGAAAAAGATCAACCAGGCCGATTTCAATTCAGCGTACAGGATACCTTCGACGATCAGTGTGATCGGGCATGCAAAGTCCCGTCTCGGTTCTGAACCGGGTAATCCCCCTGTACAGGCAGGGTACGGTCCGGAGGAGGACCTTCACCTGATAAGGAACGAATTAAAAGAGATAACTGAGGCATCAGGATTGCCTGAGTTTGCAATGGCCGGCAGCCTGTATCCCGGAAGGTTTACGGCCGGCGCCGCCGACTCACTGGTCTCCTGGCTTGGATACGCCGCAGGTGTGTTCAATCATGCCGCCAACAGTACAGCCGGCCTCAAAGACAGGTTCATCAACATTAACGGGCTGAATGTCAGAAGTCTCGAGAAACTCTACTATAACTACAAGCTTGAAGAGATAGTAACAAAGTACTATGAGACCGATAAGATCCTGAGGTACAAGGACTCTTTTGTGCAAAATATGAATCCGGTGTATAATGATCCGTCATTCAAGGGTTTACTGAGGTTCCGAACACATTTCTTCGCTCCTTCCAAGTATTTCCTCGGGATCAGGATCAGCACCTTCTCATTCAATATTCTGTTTATAGGTTTGATTGCCATGTTTTCATACCTGATACTCTATTTTGACGTTCTTAACAGGATCGTCAGGCTAACAAAAAGATTTAAAATCTGAGACAATGATTCAAATGACTTTAAATCCAACTTTTTTTATTTTTGTATTAACGAAATGAATTTCGTGAATGAAAGGAACATTAATTTTAATCCTGTCTGCTGCCCTGGTGACATTGTTTTCATGCAGGCATTCCTCAAGGAATCCCGGGCAGGTAGTCTACGCGGAAATTGATTCGGTTTCCACCGGGAATGCCGGACAGTTGAGCGCCGAAGAAGCAGCCGAGGAGATCTCGAGGAATTTTTCCTCCCCGATTGAAATTGCCAATCTTCTCCAGGAGATGAATGTGCCCTATTCTCCCCAGTACCTGGCATCATCGCTTAAGGCTGCCGATCAGGCGACCTCATTCGACAAGGCAATGGCACTCGGCTTCCTGGGAGCGGACCTTGGTTATGTCAATATGTACGAGATGACCGGATCGTCGATTGACCTGCTGAAGTCGATAAAGAAGCTTGCCGATGGGCTGCTGGTCGGCCAATATATCGACTTCGAGACGATCAAGCGGCTCTCCCTTGAAAAGTCCAACATTGATTCCCTGATGTTCCTGTCGCTCGATTCCTACACGAAGATCGACAAGTACCTGAGGGAAAAAGGCAGGGGACACTTATCATCACTGATGATCGTCAGTGCCTGGATTGAGTCGCAATACCTCGCTGCCCAGGTAATACAGAAATATCAGGACAGGAGGCTCCGGGACCGGATCGGGGAACAGGAATACTTCATCGATGACCTTATCAGGCTGATCTCTCCGTATTGCGGCCAGGATGATCAGTTCAGGAAAATATGTGATTACCTGTCGACCATTAAGGAGAAATACAGCAAGGTTGAAATCACCTATCACAGGAGCGAGCCTGTCACCGCCGAAAAGGATGGCGGCCTTGTCGTGACCCAGACTGATAGCAGCTTCGTTGCCATGACTGACAAACAACTAAACGACATAACCTCTGCTATCATCGACATAAGAAATAAACTGATTACCAGTAGATAAATGAAAAAGTACCTGACGGGATTCATCTTTTTGATTCTGCTGCTGTCTGTTTGTTCCGGACAGACAGAACCTGATTCGCTTCTGAGGAGATGCATGAAAACAACAGGGCCGGCATCAAAATACCTGAAAGATTACAAGATCCAGCTTGGTGACGGAGTCTTAGGCAGCGATTTCAGATACAGGGCAAACCTGTCACTCTGGAAAAATACACGGTACCGGTTTACAATGTGCACTGCCGACGATTCGAGGGGCAGGCTCATCCTAAGCATCAGGGACGATCTCAACAGGCCGGTCCTTTCATCCTTTGAAAAGGGATCTGAAACTGTTTATTCATATGTGGATTTTGTCTGCAATAAAAGCGGCATTTACAAGCTCTACTTCGACTTTACAGGGAACACGTCCGGTTCGGGCGTAAGCATCGTTTCGCTGGTGCAATAGATTGATTCAGATAAGATTAAGTATCTGCACCGCTGCCACCGCCGCAAAAAGGGAAACGAACAGGATCTCGGGGATCAGCTTCCTCCTTGCATGAATAAAATAATGTGACATTATATAGCTCGCCGGGATTGCAGCAATCCAGAACATTTCCGTGGATACCGACCTGGAGACAAAATACAGGGTCAATGCCAGCAGCAGCGTCCAGATCATGAGGCTGAGCGTTTTGCGCGATTTGATCTTCTTCCCGCCGGGGTATATTAACAGGTGAAGGAGGCTGACAAGCAATATAATTCCGGCAGTTATCAGGGCAATCAGCTCTGTTACGGAGAATTTGTGCGGGTCGGCTTCCCCGAAGAGGTTATAGTTTGCATCGGCTGCCAGTTTTCCAAAATCCTTCCCGGCAATATACAGAACGCCATACAACAGGAACAGAGGTGTGGCAACGCCCAGGACCGAGATCATGATCTCCCTGAAGCTGCCGGTTCTTAAAAGTGCTATTCCTATAATGAGGAGCAGCCCGAACCACAGGAAATTGAAATAGAACATTGACCCAATGCCGATCAGGAGGCCTGCATCAAAGAATGAATAGGCAACTCCCTGAACCTTATAGGAATCCATTATTCTTACCGACGCCACCAAAAGAAGTATGGCTGCCGGCAGCACCGGGTTCATGGTTTGCTGTGTCACAAAGATCCCGCTCAGCAGAATGAAGAATAAAGCCGGCAAAAAGGTCCGTTCGCCTAAAAACAGATCAGCCGTATTGAAATTCACGAGGAGGTATGAGAGCAAAAGTACCAGGATGAAACCCGCAAAAGCATAAACCAAGGGCCCGATGTGTGGCAGTCCTGTCAGAATCGAATATAGGGGCATCGGCCTTTCACTGAAGCCCTGCCCTGTGGGATCGGGCGGATGCAGGAATGATCCCGTCCAAACCAGGATCGAAATAATGATTATCATTATAACTATTTCCGGTCCGGTCCGCCTGAATCTCTTTAGGAACATCTTTTACTGGAGGTCAAATCCGATATCGGTGCGGTAATAAATATCCTTGAATGTTATTGCCCTTGCATTGCTGTAAGCCCCGTCCAGAGCCTCCTTCAGGCTCCTGCCATGATGGCTTACTGCCAGGACCCGGCCGCCTGAAGTAACAACCTTTCCGTCTGATAGCTTTGTTCCGGCATGAAAGACCAGAGCCTCTTTCACACTGTCAAGCCCCGAAATTTCGTGGCCTTTGGCATAGCTGCCCGGGTAACCGCCTGATACAAGCATCACTGTGGCAACGTATTGATCATCGATCTCAAGGGTCTTTTCCGCCAGAGTGCCGGTGGCCACTCCTTCCATGAGGTCGAACAGGTCAGATCTTATCCTGGGGATGATGACTTCGGATTCCGGGTCGCCAAGCCTTGCATTGTATTCAATGACATATGGGTCGCCTGAAACATTCAT
Source organism: Bacteroidales bacterium UBA1800 (assembly GCA_002319915.1). Classification (GTDB taxonomy): domain Bacteria; phylum Bacteroidota; class Bacteroidia; order Bacteroidales; family VadinHA17; genus LD21. The sequence continues at coordinate 145,181 of DCFQ01000021.1, forward strand.
AAGCCCGAAAAAGATGAAGCCCTTATATTCAATCCCTTCCTCAGCAAGTCCTGACAGGGTGGGTTCGATGATCCTTGTCCGGACCTTCTCCATGAATCCCTTGCTGGCGAAAGGAACCGGCGACACCGCTCCCATTCCTCCCGTATTTAGCCCCGTATCCCCTTCCCCGATCCTTTTGTAGTCTTTAGCGGATGGCAGCAATTTATATGATCTCCCGTCGGTGATAATGAATGCAGATAGTTCTATCCCTTTCAGGAATTGCTCGATCACAACCTTCCCGCCGGCTTCCCCGAATTTCCCCGAACCAATTTCTTTAAGCTCCTTTTCAGCTTCCTCAAGGCTGCTGGTTATGGCCACCCCTTTCCCAGCTGCAAGCCCATCGGCTTTTATCACAAACGGGGGTTCGAGGGTCTGCAGGAATTTTGTAGCTTCCCTTATAGCATCCCTCGAAAAGCTCCTGTATGCCGCTGTCGGGATCGAGTGGCGGACCAGGAACGATTTTGCAAAGTCCTTGCTCCCTTCGAGCATTGCGGCTTTCCCTGAAGGGCCTATCAAAGGGATATTCCTCAGATAGCTGTCATTCAGGAAGAAATCATGGATACCTGCTACAAGCGGTGCCTCGGGTCCGACGATAACCATGTTTATGGCATTTTCACTTACCGCTTTCCTTACTTCCGCGAAGTTCTCAGGGTCAATCTGCAGGTTGACGCCCGACAAAGCGGTTCCTGCATTTCCGGGGGCGGCAAAGATCTTATTGACCCTGCTGCTCTGCACAAGCTTCCAGGCCAGGGCGTGTTCCCTTCCGCCTGATCCAAGTATCAGAATATTCATCTGGAAAGAATTATCAAAATCAAAAGTAATATTTCGGACGGATAAATAAAATCCCGGCCAGGCCCGGGATCATCCACCGTCGGTCATACGGCTGTACCTCGAAAAGGTTTGCATCACATTGTCCACATAGGTTTTCGATACCGGGATATCGATCACCGCCGGATTGTCCATTTCCAGCTTCAACCCCTCCTTATCCTTCCTTATGACCTTCACTTTTTCGAAATTGACTATGAACGACCTGTGACAACGTATAATTTCGGTTCCCGCAAAAATTTCCTCCATTTTCTTAAGCGTGTCGCGAAGAAGGTACTTTGAGATCTTACCCTTGTTCATGTAGCAGATGCTGACATAGTTTTCCGCCGATTCAATATAGTAAAGGCTCTCGTTCTTGATCGAGAACTTAAGGACACCCTTTTCATCATAGAAAGGGATCATATCCCTAAGGTTACCCGGGGGTAGCTGCACATCCTCGAGTTTTTCGATCTGCTCCTTCTTGTCGCGCCATGAAAAATAGAGCCACAGCACCGAGTATGGCAGCAGAAGGACAAGGGCAGTATTACGGGCTGACAGCTTGACCAGGTCAGTAAAGATCCTTATATCCCTGAGAACGAATTTTTCGAAAAGTGCATAGAAGAGCGCCATCATCATGATTTCCCCGGCTATCCAGACAAGGTACTCCAGGAGCTTGATTATGTGTCTCTTGCCGGTATAATACATTATGATCCTGCTGATCACGACCACAAGCACGCCGGTTAGTATGACGAGGCTGGAATAGGTCAGGAACTCAAGCCTGGTAAGATTGAACCAGCGGTCGGCCCCGAACGGGGAATAAATATTTATGAATACAAGGGCAAAAAGCGATGTAAAAAGTATCAGCCTGATTATGTTCCCTTTCTCGTTAAGATAAGGGGGAATAGGTTTTTGCAGGTCAACCATTCAGCAATCAATAATTAAGTACAAATTTAGTTTTTTTCGGGTTTTAGGCACCGCGGGGGACAAACAGGATTAAAAACCATGGTAGATTTTCATCCCATATACTTCAATTATGTCACGGATTTTGATTTTTTATCCCATCATAAGGTCATCCGGCACATATTTTTGAACCGCATCTTAAACACTCCTTCCTTTGTATGGCAAAAAGGAGCCTCTTTATGAATTCAAGTGAGTATACAAAGGTTTATGCCGAGCTGAAATCATTGTTTGACCAGGATCTTTCCAAGATAATTATCCCCGGATCGGAGATCAGGATTGTCAATTGTCCGTTCAGTTCAGTGATCGATGACCGTTTTGTCAGGCATGATGACCTTGGAGTGAGGGAAAACATGACATTCTCGTACCCGGTATTCGTTCCGGAAGACATCAATTCAGGCAAGACGATCCTGCTTCTTCATGGTCTGAACGAAAGAAGCTGGGCAAAATATCTTACCTGGGCATTCAAGTTGTGTCACGACACAGGAAGCTATGTTGTCCTGTTCCCTATCTCGTTCCACATCAACCGGGCTCCCTCGGCCTGGGTCGATCCGCGCGTTATGCTCGAGCCTGTCAGGGAGAGGAAAGACAGGTACGGTGAAATTGAAATGTCGAGCTTCGTCAATATTGCGCTCAGCAACAGGCTCACCGATGATCCCATGCGTTTTTTCCGGTCAGGATACCAGACTGCCATTGATATTGCCAAGCTGATGGAGCAGATCAGATCAGGAGAACAGGGCCTGATCCCCGCCGGAAACAGGGTGAACATCTTTGCCTATTCGATCGGGGCTTTTCTTGCCCAGATACTGATGATGGGCAATCCTGACGGCCTGTTCTCGGAATCGAAGCTCTTCATGTTTTGCGGAGGGTCGGTGTTCAGCAGCATGCATGGCACGTCGAAGCTTATTATGGACAGCGAAGCATACGAAAGGATCTACAATTTTTATCTCAATGACTTTGAAAAGACGATCGACAGGAAGAACCCTGTTTCGGATTTTCTCAGGAGTTCCCAGCTGGGCATTGCATTCAGGTCGATGATCGATCTCAGCAGGTTCAGGGCTTTCAGGGAAAATATCCTTGGCAAGCTGCGCGACCAGATAAGGTCCATTGCCCTTCTGAAGGACAGCGTGATCCCGGCTGCCGGGATCCTCGGGACCATGGCCGGCCGGCCGTGCCACAGGGAGCAGGTCAGGATCTGGGACTTCCCGTACGAGTATTCCCATGAGAACCCGTTCCCGGTCTCGCCCCGCATTTCATTCCGTGAGGTTGATTCATGCTTCGACAGGGTGATCTCGGAAGCATCCTTGTTCCTTGCCTGATCAGATATCTGTCGTGAACGAATATCCCTCTTCCCGGGCGAATATCAAAAAGCTTTCAATAAACCAAAGCACCGACGACCGCCCCGAATCGTGGAGAACAATTACCGACCCCGGCCTGATCTTTTTTTTCAGGATACTAAGGCAATCCCCCCCGGTAAGGTTATTGTCGAAATCGTATGGCATGACATCCCAGAGGAATAGGCGGAATCTCCTTTTAAGCTCCCTGTATTGTTCGATTTTCATTGTTCCGTAAGGCGGCCTGAAGAACTCATCTGAAGTTAATGATGCGGCCTTTCCTGCATTGGCGGAATATTGTGCAGCCGGAGTGCGGCAGCCGTTCAAATGATCGTAACCATGATTCCCGATAACGTGCCCTTTTGATCTGAGGAACTCAACCAACTCCGGAAACTCTTCCGCTTTCCTTCCTGAACAGAAGAATATGGCTTTTATTCCATGCCTTTCCAGGATCCGGGCAAGCTTTACCGTCGAGTCCGGATCGGGTCCGTCGTCAAATGTCAGGACAAGACTCTTCCCTTCAGTCCTGACCCTGAACAGGGCATCAGGGTAAAGCAGCCGCAAGATCAACGGAGGCCTGAAAAAGCGCATATGCCCTCATTTATTTGAAAAGAGCAGGCTGTAATACTTGTTTACTTCGGGCCTTACCGTTTTTTCGAGGTTGGCAAGCTTGAGATTCACCGACATATTGGCAATATCGAGCAGGCACTGCATGTTTATCCCTATCGGATAATCCATTCCAAACCGCCTGCCCGGGCTCATTTTCACGGCATAATCGAGATACTGCTTCGAGTATTTCATAACGTCGTTTATCAGGCTGTCTGCCTCAGCGGTTACCCCGGCCCTGTAAAGCACTTCCGCAAGTCCGACGGTAAAATAATCATTTGGGATCTTTGATGCAGGGACTATTTCAAGGCCGCGACGAACCGCTGCAAGCGCCTTTGTTGTATCCCCTGACGCCAGCAGCGCCTTGCCAAGGTTACCGAATATTCTCCTGTAGTTGCTGAACATCCTCTTGTTATTCTCATCGAGGTAAACTTTAGGATCGGCGGCATTCCCCCAGGTATACTTGTTCATCATATTGTCGTACATCACCTGGGGATCGATCATCCCGTATTCACCTTCCTCCGGTTTATCAGTCCGTATCGGTTCTATCCGGTAAGCCATTCCTTCCTGGACGAAGTAATTCTCCAGCCCCTTGTACTGGCTGGAAGGCACGGTGGTCGAAATATAAACCGGCCTGTTCCAGTTATTCGTCGAAAGAAGGTCCATCATGGCCAGGTCCCCCTTCATCGCATCACCCTCGGTATAAGTCCAGATGATAGGGGATAATATCCTGTCCCTGAAATAGGGCTTCACAGTTCCGTTGGCCAGTACCTTCTCGGTGTCCACATCAATGATGAATTTATTGGCCGGTAGATAATTGAGGTAATCTCCCCTTCCGCTCATATCGATCTTGAACTTGTTGTCGTCCTGTGCGGCAAACTTTACGATTTCGCCAAGCTCCACAGGCTTTTCAACCCTGTCGTTGACAGGCATCTGTTCCCTCGTGCCTTCCATGTATTTTACCGATGGAAGGCTTAACGGCATAGGATCAGATTTGTACGCTTTCTGACGCATCATATCGATATACCATCCTGCCTGGAAATAACTCAGGTTGGCTACCCTCACGTCAGTCCTGATTGCTTCAACATCCTGGACGTACCATACAGGGAAGGAATCGTTGTCGCCATAGGTAAAAAGGATGGCGTCGGGGGCACATGTCCTGACATAGTTCGCACCTATATCCCTTGCAGTATACCTCCCTGACCTGTCATGATCGTCCCAGTTCTGGGAACCCATGCGCACTGGAACAGCAAGCAGCAGAACCAGAAACACCAGCGGCAATGCCACCTTCCTTGAGAGCAGCTTCCTTGCGTACTCATATACAAACATGAATCCCATCCCGATCCATATCGTAAACGCATAAAACGATCCGGCATAGGCGTAATCACGTTCCCTCGGCTGGTTAGGATGCTGGTTAAGGTAAACAATGATCGCCAGCCCGGTCATTATGAAAAACGCAACCACAAGCCATAACCCATTCCTGTCCTTGCGTTTATGCCAGAATATCCCCGCAATCCCGAGCAGGAGAGGCAGGAAGAAGTAGGTATTCCTTCCCCAGTTGTCCTTAAGGTCGGAAGGAAGGTTATCCTGGTTCCCCAGCCTGGCTGCATCAATGAATTTGATACCGCTGATCCAGTTACCGTAGACCGGATTCCCGTCACCCTGGAGATCATTCTGCCGGCCCGCGAAATTCCACATGAAGTACCTGAGGTACATATAGCCTATCTGGTACCTGAAAAAATACCGCAGGTTTTCGATAAATGTAGGGCAGACAACAACCTGTTTGTCAGAGCTTTCTCCCACAGTATATCTGCGTCCCGTAACCTTGCCCCAGTATTCATATGATTTTTTATAATCCTGATCAGAGTCGTACATTCTGGGGAAAAGAGTCTCGAATTGCTTACTGTAGACATATTCGGGCCTGTAATACGGTTCATATTTGCCTTTGATCTTGTTGTAACCGGCAATCTGCCTTTTTACATCAATCACCGGGGCTGAATAGTAATTACCGTAGAACTTCGGTGAGCTCCCGTATTGCTCCATGTTGATGTAGTATGCCAGTGAGAAAATATCCGATGGGTTGTTCTGGTTCATTGGCGGCCTTGCATTTGACCTGATCACTATCATCGCATATGAGGAGTACCCGATCATGATCACGGTAACAGCAGTCACGATATAGTTAAGAATGACCTTTTCATGCTTAATGGAGTACCTGATGCCGTAAACCAGAAGAGCGGTCAGTGCGGCAAGGAAAAGGAGAAGGCCGCTGTTATAAGGAAGACCAAAAACATTGACGAGCAAAAGCTCGAACCAGCCAGCCACCTTCGGCACCCCCGGCATAAGGATGAAAACCATTGCCCAGAGAATCACGATGGCCAGGATGATTGTTTTAATGAAACCTCTTGTGGTAAAGGGGAACTTCCTGAAATAGAATACCAGCACAAGAACAGGGATTATCAGGAGGTTCAGCCTGTGAACCCCCAGCCCGAGGCCCATCACATATGCGATCAGGATAATCCACCTGCCGGAATAAGGTTTATCGGCTTCATCCTCCCATTTGAGCATCGCCCAGAACACGAACCCGGTAATAAGTGATGAAAGTGCATAAAGCTCGCCTTCAACCGCTGAGAACCAGAATGTGTCGGAGAATGTATAGGCCAGTGAACCGATGATCCCGCTTGCAAGGATGGCCGGAATATTCCTTGTCTCTTCATCGCTGCCTGAAACGAACGCTTTTCTTGTCAGGTGAGTGATCGTCCAGAACAGGAACAGGATCGCAAACCCGCTGCACAATGCCGAAAGAATGTTCATCATCATTGCAACATGGGCGGTATTGCCTCCCGCAAAGAGGGTTGCTATCCTGCCCATCATCAGGAAAAGGGGTGCTCCCGGGGGATGACCTACCTGGAGCCTGAATGCGGAAAGGATGAACTCCCCGCAGTCCCAGAAGCTTACGGTCGGTTCGATGGTAAGAATGTATACTATTGATGAAATGATGAATATTATCCAACCGGTAATCATGTTCAGACGCCGGTAATTACCCCAGATTGAATTCATGGCTGCCATTAGATTATTGTCGAAGCAACAAAGAACGGAAAAAATATTATTTATGCATACCAACCTCAGACTAAAGTTCAGTCAAACTGAATCTTATTTTGTTAATTTTGTCTTAAAGAGATGATTGAATGAAGCATATTGTTCTCCCGCTTTCAGTTTTCCTCCTTGTCATGACCTCATTTCCCTGCACGGCGGATACGATCCCCGAGCCCGGGAAGCTTTATCTTGATTTCCGCAGCCTGAGTTTCATAAAGGACAACGAATACTCAAATCCGGTCATTGAGGGATATACTCTCATCGGGTACTTTGTCCAGCCGACCCTTTCCTATTCACCTTCGGACAAAATAACCCTGAGGCTTGGAGCCCACCTTCTCGGGTATTCAGGGGCCGGCCGATTTTCACTTGTCAAGCCTGTTTTTTCGACAAGCTGGAATTTTGCCCCTGGGTTTACCCTCACAGCGGGAACCCTTTCGGGAAGCGACGGTCACAGGATGCTCGATCCCCATTTCAACAAGGAAAGACTATACACAGGATATTCCGAGGACGGCCTGCAGGTGAGGTTTGAGAACGTGCATCTTTTCAATGACACCTGGGTCAGCTGGGAGCACTTCATCTTCCGGGGCGACACCACGAGGGAGATGTTCACGGCCGGGGAATCCTTTAACTGGGCTCCCGGTGAAATTGCAGGGTTCCTGCAGATCGAGGTCCCCGTGCAGCTCCAGTTCAAGCACTTTGGTGGCCAGATAAGCAATTACACTGAACAGGTTGAGACTTATTTCAATACCGCAGCCGGCTTGACCCTCAAAGCCAGCCTGTCGGAGAACGACAGATCGGAAGCCGGTTTGTCCGGGTTACTGTTTACAGGCCGCTGCCTTACCCGGAACGCACCTTCGGGCATTCAGTCGGGCCATGGCCAGTGGTACAGATTGTTCGCCCAGGCAGGGCCGGGCCGGATTGAGGCCGGGTACTGGAGATCGCACGATTTTTATGCACCGAACGGGGACTTCATTTTCAGCAGCGTTTCAGACCATCTGCCAGGGGTAATTATTCACGACAGGAAAATAATCACCTGCTCGGCAGGTATTTCGGCCAAACCCCTGAATATTATCTCATTTTACCTCGGATTTGATGGCTACTACGATACTGACCTGGGAAAGTTCGATACCGCTTTCACGCTCCACATGATCTTTGACGGTCTCTTCAGGATCGCTGAATTACATTAAGAGGTTGAATATCTTAATGGAAATGACTCTCCAAACCTGCATGACAGGCAAAACCTGCCGGACAATGGCATGTCAGGGGGCAGGAGCTGTAAAATCCAAAACATATCTCCAGGGCCTGGACTTCCAGTACTCTCCGGCATAGTCGATGCCGATCCTGGGGCCAGCCGTTATTACCGGCCTGGTTCCGGAGTCTTCGACCCAGATTCTTTTTGAAGTGACAAGGTCCTCCCCGTAAAAGGAACCGTCAATTCCCAGCGCTTTTGTCACCCTGCCGGGGCCGGTAATGTTCCTGAGACCCCTTATCAGGGCTGCCTGTGGCACCTCAGCCGGACCGGCCACAATATTCAGCATCCAGTACATTCCATAAACAAAGTAGAGGTACAGGCGGCCTCCCTCGTGGAACATAATCTCGGTCCTTTTTGTCCGTCCCTTTGATGCGTGGCATGCAAGGTCCTCTGCACCCCTGTATGCTTCCGTCTCTGTGATGATGAACCGGGCCGTTTCACCGCCTATGGTCCTGACCGCAAGAATCTTCGAAAGAAGCTCCGGAGCAACGTCCAGGACATCCCGTGCATAGAATTCCCTTTCAAGCCTCTTCCCGGGGGACATATTAATAAGGTATCTTGTCTTCGGTTCGCTGCCAGATCATGAAGGCCTCAGCATCATCCCCGGTTCTCACCTGGCTGAAGGGCAGGCTCCTTGAAGCGGGAGGCAGCGTGATCTCATGGTAAATGCGGCTGTCATCGAACCCTGCATTGGCTGCATCGTCACGGCCGGCGGCATAAACCACACCGCTCAGCCTGGCCCAGTAAATTGCACCCAGGCACATGGGGCAGGGCTCGCATGAGGAATAAAGAACACAGCCCGACAGGTTGTGAGTCCCGAGCTTCCTGGCAGCTTTCCGTATTGCCAACACTTCAGCGTGAGCGGTGGGATCACCGGCAGGTATGACCCTGTTCTCCGATCTTGAAATGATCCTGCCGTCCTTCACGATGACAGCGCCAAACGGTCCGCCTCCTTTTCGGATTGAATTGCGGGCCAGCTTTATCGCAATTTCAAGGTATTTCCTCTCCTCATCCATGAGCTTCCGGCATCTTTTTAGGCATTCAGTGTGAATGTGCAAAATTAAAGTTAGTTTTGCCCGGCGGGGCGAAATTATCCCGCATATTCTTTTTTATTATGAAATATATTGTATTTTTGCAGTCCCAAAATACGGATTTAAAATAGAGTTCAGTAGATATTTTTAAAAATTAATAAAAGTGAACACCTTAAGCTATAAGACAGTTTCTGCGAACAAGGAGACTGTGACGAAGGAATGGCTGATAGTTGATGCTGAAGGGGCAACGCTTGGTCGTCTTGCCACAGCTGTGGCTTCTGCCCTGAGAGGAAAGCATAAGACAAATTTCACTCCTCATGTTGATTGCGGGGACAATGTAATAGTCGTCAATGCCGGGAAAGTTTCACTCTCCGGCACCAAATGGGACGATAAGGAATATGTAAGGCATACCGGATATCCCGGCGGGCAGAGAATCACGAAAGCAAAGGATATGCTTAGGAAGAAACCGATCTCGCTTGTGGAAGCTGCTGTCAGGGGCATGCTGCCGAAGACAAGGCTCGGAAGGGCAATATACAAGAATATGCATGTGTATGCAGGGCCGTCCCACCCGCATGAGGCACAGAAACCAAAGAAACTGGAATTATAAAATTGATTAAGGAATATGGAGTCAATTAATGCTATTGGCAGAAGAAAAGCGGCCGTTGCCAGGGTATATCTCAATGATGGCAAGGGAAATATAACTGTGAACGACAGGGATTATAAGGAATACTTTGGGACCGAGACTCTTCAGTTTGTTGTCACTCAGCCGCTTGTTGCCCTCAATGCCACTGATAAATACGACATAAACGTCAACCTTGACGGTGGCGGTATCAGGGGCCAGGCAGAAGCATTGAGGCTGGGGATCACCAGGGCTCTGATAGAGGCTGATGCCGAGAATAAATCAGTACTTAAGGCAAAAGGTTTTGTGACCCGCGACCCCCGCGAGGTTGAAAGAAAGAAACCCGGTCAGCCAAAAGCCCGCAAGAGGTTCCAGTTCAGTAAACGTTAGGACTTAACAGCCAGATCATAGATGCAAGTTTAGTATCTAAATTACAGGGACCCGGCGCCGGAAGGCGGTGGCTACCCTGCAATTGATTTGTAAGGAATGTAAACTTAAAAGAAGAAGAAATGCCAAGAACAGATTTCAAGGAATTACTTGACGCAGGTGTGCACTTCGGCCACCTCAAAAGAAAATGGAACCCGGCAATGGCTCCCTACATTTTCATGGAACGCAACGGGATCCACATCATAGACCTTGAGAAAACGATCATCAAGCTCGATGAGGCTGCCTCAGCAATGAAACAGATTGCAAGATCAGGAAAGAAGATCCTGTTCGTTGCAACAAAAAAACAGGCAAAGGAAATTGTTGCCGAGAAAGTCAAGCAGGTCAATATGCCATATGTCACTGAAAGATGGCCGGGAGGTATGCTTACCAATTTCCCGACGATCCGCAAGGCCGTGAAAAAAATGGCCAGCATCGACAAAATGGCCACTGACGGAACTTTTGCAAACCTTTCCAAACGTGAAAAGCTCCAGGTTACCCGCCAGAGGGCCAAGCTTGAAAAAACCCTGGGAAGCATCATAGACCTCACCCGTCTACCATCCGCCCTGTTTATTGTGGATGTCTGCAAGGAACGCATCGCGGTCCGCGAGGCAAAAAGGCTCGGAATTCCTGTATTTGCGATGGTCGATACTAACTCCGACCCATCTGATATAGAATTCCCGATCCCGGCCAATGACGACGCTTCAAAATCCATTTCACTTATAGTGGACATACTCTGCAAGGCTGTAGATGAAGGTCTCAATGAAAGGAAGATGGAGAAGGACAAGGAACCGGCTCAGAAGGACAGGAAAGTGATGCGGAAAGAACTCGAGATATCAGACCTTCCCGACTCCGTGATCGAAGCGCTGGTTGAGGAAGATGAGGAAGCCGAGGCTGATGAGGAAGTTGCCACCGGGGAAACCGAGGAAGAAGAAGGTTCTGCTGACGCTGAAGAGAACGAAGAAGAATAGAATAACATACCCGTAATAAATCAGGATAAAATAATGGCTACAATAAGTTCTGCAGAGGTTGCCCGGTTGAGAAGAGTCACGCTCGCCGGCATGATGGACTGCAAAAAAGCCCTTGAGGAAGCAAACGGTGACTTCGACAAGGCAATAGAGATTATTCGCAAGAAGGGACAGGCTGTCGCAAACAAAAGAGCCGACAGGGAAGCTACTGAAGGAGTCGTTCTGGCAAAAGTTAATGCTGACGGGAAATCGGGGGCAATGATCGTTCTCAACAGCGAAACCGATTTTGTTGCAAAGAATGCTGAATTCATATCTCTCGCCCAGAAGATCCTCGACCTGGCTATCAGTGCAAAACCTGCAAGCCTCGAAGAGCTTAAGGCCCTCCCTCTCGACAAGACCACCGTTGAGGGAAAGGTTGTTGAATACATCGGCATAATTGGGGAAAAGCTCGATCTTTCATATTACGAAAAGATAGATGCAGCTCATGTCCAGGCATATATTCACCCCGGAAACAGGCTCGCAACACTTGTGGGCTTCACAAAAGCCGGTCATGATATCCAGGTTTACAAGGATGTGGCAATGCAGGTTGCAGCAATGAATCCCGTCTCACTCGATAAGGAGGATGTTCCTGAGAAAGTGATCGCACAGGAGATCGAGATCGGCAAGGAGCAGGCACGGCGTGACGGAAAGCCGGAAGAAATGCTTGAAAAAATTGCACAGGGGAAGCTGGGTAAATTCTTCAAGGAGAGCACCCTTCTCAACCAGGACTTTGTAAAGGACAACAAGATGACAATCAGGCAGTATCTCCAGTCGGTCGACAAGAGTTTAACTGTTACTGTTTTCAAACGCTATACACTGAATCTTTAATCATAAGTGTTCATTATTTAAAAGTTAAATGGCGCTTCACGGCGCCATTTTTTTTGATGATTAATTTCATAAATTTGCTTAAATCACAAATTAGCCCTAAAACCTCCGCATAATGAAAAAGAACTTGGGAACACTGGATAAGGCTTTGAGGATTATCTCGGCGATAGCCCTTGTGGCCCTGTACCTGACTGGCCTCATAAGAGGAACCCTCGGCATTATAATCCTGCTCATAGCGGCGATGTTCCTGGTAACAAGCATACTCGGAATCTGTCCCCTTTACCCGCTCTTCGGGTGGAATACCAGGAAAAAAGCAGCTGAATAGTATGAAATACGGAAGGATATTGCTTAAGCTCAGCGGTGAGTCGCTGGCCGGGAACGGGAATCACGGGATTAGTGAAACTGTCCTGAATGACTATTCAAAACAGGTTATAGAGATCGTCTCTTCCGGCTGCGAGGTCGCAATCGTGACAGGAGGCGGGAATATTTTCAGGGGCCTCAGCGGCGCCCGGTCGGGTTTCGACAGGGTGAAAGGCGACCAGATGGGGATGCTTGCAACGGTAATCAACAGCATCGCCCTTGAGAGTGCAATTACGAAACTCGGGGGTAAAGCCAGGGTATTCACAGCCATAAGGATGGAGCCTATGGGGGAATTGTTCAACAGGGACAGGGTAGTTGCCGCCATGAAGGAAAAAACGATCTGCCTGTTGGCCGGGGGAACAGGGAATCCTTTTTTCACCACTGACACCGCAGCCGCACTCAGGGCAGTGGAAATTGGTGCGGATGTCCTGCTGAAGGGGACCAGGGTTGACGGTGTGTATACATCTGATCCCGAAAAGAACCCGTCGGCAGTAAAGTTCGAAAAGCTAACATTTGAGGAGGCCATAGAAAAGAGATTGAAGGTCATGGATATCACCGCATTCACGATCTGCAGGGAAAATAATATGCCTGTAATTGTTTTTGATATGAACAGTGCAGGCAATCTTGCCAGGGTCGTGAAAGGGGATAATCCGGGAACCCTTGTCAGCAATTAATCATTTCCTGCCGGTTTCGCAGGAATTTATTATTTTTGTTAACCCTATAGCCTGGCAACCCGGAATCATCTGACAGAATGGTTCCGGTTACTTACAGATTAATAACAAGACATATCCTGACCTATGAACGAAGAAGTTGAACTTATTCTGGAAGAGACCAAGGAGAGAATGCAGAAAGCGCTCGATCACCTTGAACACGAGCTGGCACGGCTTCGTGCGGGAAGAGCCACCCCTGCCCTGCTCGACGGAATTTCGGTTGATTACTATGGAGTCAACTCCCCGCTTTCCCAGGTTTCGAATATCAACACTCCTGATCCCAAGACGATCCTCATACAACCCTGGGAAAAAAACATGCTCGGAACAATTGAAAAGGCAATTATGGCCGCTAATATCGGCCTGACACCCGTAAATAACGGCGAGGTAATCCGGATCAACATCCCTCCGCTGACCGAAGAACGGCGTCATCAGCTTGTCAAGCAGGTCAGGAATGAGGGCGAAACGGCAAAGATCAGCCTGAGGATCGCCCGTAAGTGGGCCAACGATGAGCTGAAGAGAATGCTGAAGGAAGGGCTGCCTGAGGATGTGGAAAAGGACGCCACCGAAAACGTCCAGCAGATGGTTCACGACTTCACCACGAAAGTCGACAAGGTGATGGCTGCCAAGGAACGGGACGTGATGACCGTCTGATCGGCATTTTTCAGCGTACCGCCTTCTCAGTTCTGTTTTCCCGGGACCAGGTCCAGAGTGTATTTTGTATTCTGCCGCACCGCGTTTTCGGAGAAATGATCCTTACAGAATTTGTCACCTATATAAGTGTCGGTCTGTGAAAGGTAGAACTCACTTCCGGGCACTCCTGATTCCCCGGTAGGGATAACCGTAAAGGATTCATCCCAGTCGGCTGTGTTGAATATATGCCTTTCAGATGCCCCGTGATTGACCTTGAACGCCTCTGTATATGAATACGGGCATACAGTATGGTTGCTTCCTCCGACATCGTAGGTCCCCGAGTTAAGATTGAAGAGCCTGTCAAGGATCTTGACGGATCCAAGGGGATGTTCCAGGGTGATCCGGTGAATATCACCCCATTTCCAGTCAGTTGTATCGGGGCCAAATTCAGAGTTTATTGAGGCTACACACCCTTTGAAGCTTTTCAGTATAATATCATCGAGCGATTCCTTTTGCGGGGTAGTAACATCGTCAACCCAGTCATCAGGGCCCTCGGTCAGCACCCGGTAGATATAGTAATCCTGAGCAGGTTCCGACAGGTCTTTGAACAGGTCGGTAAGCTCATCTGCTAGAAGATCATGTGCAAAGCTTGCCCGGAAGAATTCGAAAACGGTCGGCGCCGCAATCCGGGCATTCATGTCATAATCCCATTTTTTCAAAGCGTCAAGCGCAGCTGCCTCCACCGGCGTGAGATCCTGTCTTTTGCCGGCAACCTTCAGTATGAATGGAGCGAGAAGCTCAACATAAGTGGAATGCTGGTCAGTTATCATCTTTTTGAAATCGTCCGTGCTAAATACCTGCCGGGCGTTCAGCATTTCCCGTATCCTGTTGATCCTGTACGGCATAACGAACTCAGTGCTAATGAAGTAGGGATAGTTCTGGGGCACTGTAATATTGTTTGCCGATGAGACACAACCGTTTGCCGGATTGTAACTGTACGGCAGGAGCTCAAACGGAACATAGCCTTTCCAGTCATACTCGTCCGTTTCCCCGGGTCTGACCATTGCACCGGATCCTTTTCTGAGCGGGATCCCTCCGCCAGTGTTCAGACCGATGTTCCCGTCGATATCAGAGTACACAATATTCTGGCTTACAGACCTGAAAGTGGATATGGCGTTCCTGAAATCATCCCAGTTCGCAGCGCGGTTAAGGAGGCATACCGACCTTATTTCGTCGCTCATATCGAATCCCGACCATTTCATGGTCAGTGTCTCGTTGTCGATGTTCCTGAAACCTGAGATCACAGGCCCCCTGTGAGTGAATCTTATCTTCAGGGTATCCGCCTTACCGCCCTTGATCCTGATGATCTCATTCTTTACATCCATGTTCTTCCATGCTCCATTGAAAAAGTACTGATCAGGATTATCAGGATTTACCTTTTCAGCAAACAGGTCGATATCATCGACCATCAGGTTGGTCATTCCCCATGCTATCCTGTCGTTATGACCTGCCACAATGAACGGTTCTCCCGGCACCAGGACGCCTGTTACATTAAGCTTGCCCGGGATCACCTGGTGCATCTGCATCCAGATACCCGGACTGTTAAGGCCCAGGTGCATATCGTTGGACAGCAAAGGTTTGCCGGTCACGCTTCTTGCGCCCGAAACCGCCCAGTTGTTGCTTCCGGAGAATGAGACCACGCCAAGCCGGGTTACCTTATCCATGGAAGCAATAAACTTCCTCGCCTCCGTCATCAGCGTGTCGCTAAGCTTGAAATCGGGGAAGACATATGAATTGACGAGCTTCCAGTCGCAGATCAGGTGGCAGGCCTTGTCCTTTCCTAACCTCTGCATCAGCTTATGATAGAAGAGTTCGGCAGAGAGGTTCCAGCCTGCAAGGTCCCAGCCCATATAGCCTATGATATTCGTTATGTCCTCCAGCTGCCACGGATCAGGCCTGTATCCCAGGATGCGGAACTCCGGGGGTAGGTTCCTGCCTGCCTTCTCAATGTAAGAATTCACCCCGTCAGTGAACGCCTGCATGTATCCAAGCCTGACCGGATCCTCAGCAGCCAGAACCATTTCCGACTTTTCAGTCATCCTGAGGGCCCTCAGGAACAGATCGGTCTGGACATAATCCTTCCCCAGGATCTCCGACAGCCTGCCCCTTGTGACCCGCCTGATAAGATCCATTTGCCACAGGCGTTCCTGCGACATTACATAGCCGACGGCAAAATAAAGATCATGCTCATTCTGTGCATAGATATGAGGCATACCTCTTTCATCCCTGTATACTTTTACGGCAGAGACAAGGCCTTTCAGTGCTGCCTGCCCGCTATAGACTGGGCGTCCGCTGCGCCTTATGCCAGCCACAATTACCAGGCCTGCAGCCAGTACCAGGAGTATCAGTCCGGTGAGCGAGACGAGAGTGATTTTGAATGCTTTCATGGGATCGGATGTTAAACATATTTCAATTTGAAGAATACCCTGATTGGTCAGTATCTGACATGCTTCAGACCGGAGGTACAGTTCCTGCAAATATCAATTCCTCCCCTTTCCGTCAGGACCCGCTTTCTGAAAGTCGAATATTTTTCGCCGTTCCAGATACTTCTGAAGGTGTCGGCGGTAAGGTCTCCCATGATGTATGAAGCATCCTTGTCGAAGCAGCATGGGACAACTTTCCCGTCCCAGGTGATCACCGGGTTGAAATATAGTCTGAAACACCTGTCGGGAAGCCGGCTCTTGATCATAAACGAATCATTTCCCCGCGTATAGCGGCTGTACTTTGAAATGGAAGGAACCCAGTAACCAGTATCTTCTTCATGGATGACCTGCATGGACTTAAGCCTGAGAGTGGCTCCGTTCGTCCTGGCGATACGTCCTGCTTCACCAACCTGATGCTGATTATGCCTGCTCACAAGGAACTGAAGCTCAACTTTCATTTTAGATCCAGCCTTCGATTTTGCCTCAGCAACGTTCCTTAATCCATCCATCACCCGTTCAATATCTCCGCCCTGCCTGTATACCTGGTAGGTCTCCTGGTCCGACCCGTCGAGTGAAACTATCAATTTGCCAAGGTCTGCCGCAACGAGCTTCTCAGCGTTCTGCACAGAAAGAAAATGACCATTTGTCGATACAGTCGTCCTCATCTTGCCAGCTGCTTCAATGAAAGAAAAGAAACCGGGATGAAGCATCGGTTCACCCTGAAAGTAGAGACAAACATCATAAAGGTATGGTTTCAGACCGGTAATTATTTTCCTGAAAAGGTCAATATCCATGAATCCGCGCGGCCGGGTCATGCGGCCGGAGCCGGAGGCACATTCAGGACAATGCAGGTTACAATTGTTTGTCAGCTCCACCGAAACAGCTGTCGGGAAACTGAGTACTGACGGAGATCCCGTGACTCGCCCGTTCAGGTATGAAAAACCTGTCAGGAGGGCATTTAATGGCCGGGTAAAAGATCCTGTCATACTGGTGAATAGAGCGGTTTAAAAACCTTGTTCTGCCAAGTTAGGCAAAAAAAATCCGGGAAGCATATAGGGTATGGCAACTATTCACAGGTCATAGCCTTGAAAAAACAAATATTTGATCTGAAAACACAATAATGTAAACTTAACATTTATGCCATGAAAACAATTAAGAACTTGTCACTTGCATCCCTCCTGATCCTGTCGGTCTTTGCCGCGCAGGCCGCCAGTGCAGGGAATGCTCCGGAGAGAAAGAAAGCCGAACAGCAGGAACCTCTTACATTCAGGGGGAAGGTTGTGGATGCCGAATCAGGCATGCCGCTCGTTTTTGCATCTGTCGCCGTAAAGGAAAGCAATGTTGCAACCGTTACGAACATCGACGGAGAGTTTACCATCAAGATTGCTGACGCCCAGTCAGTCAGGAACCTTGAGGTCACATTCCTGGGATACAAAACCAGGATCGTCCCACTCACCGACCTCAGGGAAAACGGTTACAAGAACGTGATTTCACTTAATTCTGCCCCGATCCCGATAAAGGAGATCATCGTACGGCCGATCGATCCTGACAATATAGTCAGGAGCGCCATTGCAAGGATAGGCAAGAATTATGTGAACGAACCGAACCAGATGACCGGCTTCTACAGGGAGACGATCAGGAAGAACCGGACATATGTTTCGATCGGGGAAGCCGTCGTTCAGATCTTCAAGGCTCCGTACAACACCGACCTTCGTTTCGACGGCGCGCGCATTTACAAGGGAAGGAAGGGGGAGGATGTCCAGAAGGTGGATACTGTCCTTTTCAAGCTCCAGGGAGGCCCGGTAAGCGTTCTTGACCTCGATATTGCAAAGAACACAGAATCGGTACTGACGCTCGATGCAATGAAGTACTACGATTATGCGCTGACAGGTGTGATCGAAATCAATGACAAGCCCCATTACATAATCCAGTTCAAGCAGAAACCATCGGTTGACATGCCCCTGTTCATGGGCACCCTTTATATCGAGACCGACAGTTACGCAATTACCGAGGCTGAATTCGGGTACAATCTTGCAGACAAGGCAGCCGTTTCATCGATATTCATCAAGAAGAAACCCCTTGGAATGGAAGTCACCCCCGAAATTGCGACTTACAGGACCAAGTACCGGGAGCAGGACGGTAAATGGTACTTTGCCTACTCGAGGGCTGAGGTCAAATTCAAGGTCAACTGGAAACGCAGACTCTTTAATACTTACTACACGACCATGTCGGAACTGGCAATAACAGACCGGACTAACCAGGAAGTTATTAAATTTGCAGGAAAGGAAAAGATCAGGCCCTCGGATGTCTTCTCTGACAAGGTCTCAGCTTTCGGCGACAAGGAATTCTGGGGAGACTACAACGTGATCGAGCCTGACCAGAGCATCGAGGCAGCCATCAGAAGGCTGAGCAGAAAGCTCAAACTCACTGAAATGAAGGACTGACACAGTATGGCCAGATGATCAGGGATGCTGAAATAATAAGGAGGATCCGGCAAGGTGATGTTGGACAGTTTGAATCACTTTTCCGGTCCTCCTATGTCTCCCTGGTCAGGTATGCAAAAACACTGGTTCGCGATTACGACACTGCGGAAGAGATTGTTCAGGACTTGTTCTTCACACTCTGGAAGGACAGGGACAAGATCCAGATCGAAAGTTCTTTGAACGGGTACCTTTACAGGGCGGTCCATAACAGGTGCCTGCATTATTTCGAACACATAAAGGTGGTCAGCAAATACATGAATGATATGGCATCCGGAAGCGAAGAGAGCCCTGAAAGCCCTGCCGATGCTCTCAATTACAGGGAGCTGCAGGCAAGGATCGCGGGAATACTGGATCGGCTGCCGGAAAAATGCGGAAAGATATTCTGCATGAGCAGGTTCGAAGGATTGAAATACACAGAAATTGCCGAAAGGCTTTCTATCTCCGTCAAGACTGTTGAGGCCAATATGGGAAGAGCATTGAAGGAATTCAGAAAATCACTGGTGGAATTATGAAAGGGACAAAAATAACTGGAAGGTACTCTGAAAAAGAGTGGAAGAAGCTTGCCTCACTTCTTTCGGGTGAAGAAAACAACGACAAGGATCTGCTCGGCCGTTATATGGCTGATGACGGTCATAACACGGTAAAATACTGGAAAGAGCTGAATGAAATGAAAAGCGAAAAGGAAATAGATGTTGACAAAGCCTGGAACAGTGTTTACTCCAGGCTCGACGAAAACGGTCTGCTGCCGGAGAAAGAAATTGAAAAGCATAGCCTTGTACGCAGTGCATGGTTCAGGATCGCCGCTTCGGTGCTTATCCTCCTGTCAGTGGGATCAGGGCTTGTAATGCTTGAAAGGAAAGGCCTTTTGAGCCGGGGAACAACCGTGGCAACATCGATTAATGAAAAGAACCTCCAGGTCACTCTGCCGGACGGGAGCAATGTGATCCTGAACAGGAGCACAAAACTCACCTACAGGAATAACTTCGGCAGGCACGGAAGAAGTGTAGTTCTTACAGGCGAGGCATATTTTGAGATAGTGCATGATGCAAAGAACCCTTTCACCGTAAACACAGGAACAGCAAAGGTAAGGGTGCTCGGCACATCTTTCAATGTTATAACCGACAATGCCGATTCAGCGGTAGAGGTCTATGTGACGACCGGCAGGGTGATGCTGTCGGACAATTCAGGTGACAAAAAGCTTGAGGTGGACCCTGGCTTCATCGGTACAGTCGGCAATAAAGGTGCGGAAAAGGTCCGTAATAATGATCCAAACTACCTGGCATGGAATACCGGGCACCTGGTTTACAACGGGCAGACCCTGGATGTGGTTTTCAGCGATCTCAAAAAGGTCTGCAATATGGATATAGTCGCCGATAATCCGGAAATACTGAAAAAAACCTGGACCTCACCAATTGATAATCAACCCCAGGAAACCATTATCAGGCTAATTTGTGCTAGCTTTAACCTTGGTTATTCAAAAGATGGCAATGTTTACCATCTTTATGAAAAGTAACTTACAGGTTTAACATGTGGAGTTTCAATGGCCCGAAATCCAGTCTTTTTCCTGCCATTGCATCATTGATCCTGCTGATATCTTCAGCACAGGCGCTATGTCAGGTAAGCATCCTTGATTCGGCATATACATTCAGGGCAGGCACTGTCAGGACTGCCAACGCGCTTAATATTATCTCCAGGCAGACAGGCTACAGCTTTACATACGACAGCAGGCTGATTGATCCCGAAAGGAAGACTGAAATGACCTTCAGGAATGTTAAGCTGAGAAGCATCCTTTCGGCGATCCTCACAAATGATTCCCTGGCATATTCCGTCATCGACAAGTTTATCATAATTTCAAAGGAGGTCCCTCCGCCCCCGGCACCCGATTCATCATCAGTCAGGATAGTCCAATCCGTCTCGGGATTTGTCACAGATGCCGAGACAGGCGCCCCCCTTCCCTTTGCCACCCTTGGGCTCAGGCATACTGGGAAAGGCACGGTGACGAACAGCAACGGGGAATTCGGGCTTAAGATCTTACCCGAAAATTACACAGACACTCTTGTCGTTTCATATCTTGGATTCAATGCAAGGGAGATTCCCGTGAAACAACTCCTCGGTAATAATTTCAGGATCGCTATGAACCGTGAGTATATTTCGATCCCGGAAATAATCATCAAGAACCAGATCCCCCAGGAGATAATTTATAAGACCTTAAAAGCTATCCCTCACAATTACGGGACTTCACCCGCGCTTCTGACAGCATTTTACCGGGAAGGGGTCCTCAGAAAAGAAAAACTGCAGACCTATTCGGAAGCAATCCTCGATATTTACAAGAGCTCATACGCCGGAAGCTTCCTGAACGATCAGATCAGGGTCTTCAAGAGCAGGAAGATTGAAAACATCACCGTCAACGATTCCCTCACAGTCAGGCTCAAAGCCGGACTTAGCACATGTCTCGAGCTTGACGGGATAAAGAACAGCTTTGATTTCCTTTCCAATGAAAGCATGCCCGATTACTCATACAGGATCACGGATATAATTTCGTACGACGATGAATCGGCCTGGGAGATCGAGTTTGCCCAGAAGGAAGGGGCGGAGGAACCGCCAATGTACAAGGGCTCAGTCTTCATTAACACCTCCGATTATGCTGTTCTCAAGGCCGACTTCGAGATCAATGGCGGGTATCTCCGCAAAATGAAGGACAACTTTGTCACAAGCACATCCAGAGGCTTCACCACCTGGCCGGTCTCGGTCAAATACTCAGTGAGTTACCGGAAGGTGAACGACAGGTATTTCCTCAGCCATGTAAGGGGCGACCTTATTTTTGCCTCAAAAGAGAAGCATAAGCTCTTCAACACGCAGTTCACGGTTTTCTTTGAAATGGCGGTCACCGGGATGACCCTTAAGGATGTTACCAGGTTCGACAGGGAGGAGCTGGCACCTATCCATTCCATCTTCTCGAAGACGATCACGAGCTATGATCGTGATTTCTGGGGTGATCAGGATTTCCTCAAACCCGAGGACAACCTGATGCAGGCAATCAGGAATATGAAGGTAAAGCTCCAGGAGTTCTCCGAAGAAAATAAATGAAATCTTTAACCGCAGAGAGCGCAAAGTCCTGTCACAATGACTATGTAGTGTTATTGGGGTATCGCAAAGATCGCAAAGAAATCAATGATCATCGCCACACTTTGCGTCCCTTGCGATAAGCTTAGCGTTCTTTGCGGTTAAATTCTTTATAACAACACTATTTAATCCCTGTCAATCAGCTTATAAAGCTCAGTCAGGTCCGGGGTAAGGATTATCTCGGTGCGGCGGTTTTTCTGCCGCGATACATCACTATCGTTCGAATCCACCGGTTGGAATTCACTCCGGCCCGAAGCCGTCAGTCTCGAAGGCTTGATCCTTGAGCCCTCGAGCAGAACCCTGACCACTGTTGTCGCACGCTTTACGCTAAGGTCCCAGTTGTCCTTTAGCTGGCCGCTCCCTGGTTTGTAAGGGACATTATCCGTATGCCCTTCAATGGTAACCTGGATATCCGGGTTCTTTTCCAGCACGCCTGCGAGCTTCTTAAGGGCTTTTTTCCCATTTGCATCAATCTCCCAGCTTGCTGTCTTGAACAGCAGCTTCTCGTCGAGCGATACGTAAACTTTCCCATTCCGGTTGGTTACCGTCAGCCCGTTGTTTTCAAAGCCCAGGAGTGCTTCCGACACCTTGTTCTTGAGATCATGCGCTATCTTCTTCTGTGTGTCCAGTATCTTCTCAAGCTCGGTCATCCTTGCGTTCTTCTTCTCCAGCTCCGAATTAAGCTCATCCAGGGCGATTTTCTTCATGTCCACCGATTGTTCAAGCTGACGCAATACATCCTCCTTCTCCTTCAGGTTCTCCTGGGCTGCCTTAAGGTCGGCAAGCAGCTTTTTCGTTTCATTCATGTTCCCCTTGACCAGGTCCTCCTGCGCACTCTGCAGTTCAGCGTACCTTGAACTTACGCTGGCAAGCTCGTCGGCTGCCTTATTGTAATCAGATTGTGCCTGTGCCAGGTCCTGCTTCAGCTTTGCAAGATCCTTCTCATAACCAGCAATCTTGATATCCTGCTCCTTTGCCTTCATCGACACGGACATGTTTTCTGCCCTGCAATCATCCAGGTCCATCTGGTTCTGCCTGTTGGTCATCTGGAGCTCCCTGAATTTCTTTCCGGATACGCATGAGGTCAGGATCAGGACGGATAATCCTGCAGCAATCATAAATCGTAGTGCTATTTTCATAATTCTTAGGATTAGTCAGGCATTTCAGCGTACCGGAATGGTTGCCGGTAACCCTGCAAAAATAAGAAAATCCGGTTGATGAGTCTAAAAAACATCCGGCAATAATAATTCTTATATTTGCACACTCATGCTGTTGCGCAAACCGGAATGAACCAGGAAGAGAGCATCCTTTTCAAAATCACCACACCTGAGGATCTCAGGAAGCTTAGCCCGGCCGATCTCATTAAAGTGAGTGCTGACCTCCGCCAGTTCATTATCGATATGGTGAGCATCAACCCCGGCCATCTCGGGGCAAGCCTTGGAGTGATCGAGCTGACCGTGGCGCTGCACTATGTCTTCAATACTCCTTATGACAAGATCATATGGGATGTCGGACACCAGGCCTATGGGCATAAGATCCTGACAGGAAGAAGGGAGAGGTTTTCTACAAACAGGAAATACAAGGGATTGAGCGGATTCCCTAAGATGTCGGAAAGTGAATATGATGCTTTCGGGACAGGGCACTCCTCCACTTCCATTTCCGCCGCCCTTGGAATGGCGGTGGCTGCAAAGCAAAAAGGCGAGAAAAGGCATGTCGTGGCAGTGATCGGCGACGGGGCCATGACTGCCGGTCAGGCGTTCGAGGGCCTTAACAATGCCGGCATCGCCAAGTCGGACATAATCGTCATACTCAACGACAATAAGATAGCTATCGACCCGAATGTCGGAGCGTTGAAGGAATACCTGCTCGACATATCCACCAGTAACACATATAACAGGTTCAGGAACAAGATCTGGAATCTCCTTGGCAGGTTCAACAAACTCGGCCCGGATGCAAGGACCCTGGCAAAACAGATCGAAGCCGGATTCAAAAGTACTCTTCTCGACCGCAGCAATCTTTTCGAAGGGATGAACTTCAGGTATTTCGGCCCTATTGATGGCCATGATGTTCTTCACCTCGTTAACGTCCTTGAGGATCTTAAGAGGATCCCCGGACCGAAGCTGCTTCATTGCCTTACCATCAAGGGAAAAGGGTTCAGGCAGGCAGAAGAGAACCAGACTGTTTTCCACTCCCCGGGCAGGTTCGACAAAAACACTGGGATCATCTATTCTTCCCCGGGATCCGGTGATATTCCGGCATACCAGGAGGTATTCGGCAAGACCATTCTTGAGCTCGCGCGACACAACGAAAAGGTCGCAGGGATCACACCTGCAATGACCACCGGCAGCTCACTGTGTATAATGATGAAGGAGATCCCTGAAAGGACTTTTGACGTCGGCATCGCCGAACAGCACGCCGTAACGTTTTCAGCCGGACTGGCCACCCAGGGTATGATCCCCTACTGCAATATCTACTCATCCTTCATTCAAAGGGCCTACGACCAGGTGATCCATGATGTCGCGCTCCAGAATCTCCACGTGGTGTTCTGCATCGACCGCGGCGGCCTCGTGGGTTCCGACGGAGCAACACACCATGGCTTCTTTGACCTGGTGTTCATGCGCAGCATACCGAATATGATCGTGTCGGCACCCATGGACGGACCCGAATTGAGGAACCTCCTGTTCACTGCCCAGCTTGAAAAGAACAACTCGCCATTTTCGATCAGGTATCCACGGGGATCCTCGATGGTTGCCGATTGGGAAAGGCCTTTTTCGGAGATCCCGATCGGGAAATCAAGGGTTATAAGCGAAGGGAATGACATTGCGGTGCTGAGCATCGGCCACCCCGGGAATTTCGTGAAGGCTGCTGCCGAAAAATTATCAGGTGAAGGAATATCTGTAGCCCATTGGGACATGAGATTCCTGGCACCTCTCGACCGCGAGGCGCTCCACACGGTCTTCAGAGGGTTCAGTAGGATCATCACTGTGGAAGACGGCATACTGAGGGGCGGGTTTGGCAGCGCGGTCATCGAGTTCATGTGCGACAACGGCTACCATGCGGAAGTAAAGCGGCTGGGCATCCCTGATTACTTTGTGGAGCAGGGTACGCAGGAGGAGCTGATAAAAGAGTGCGGGTTTGATGCCGAAAGTATCCGCGTGGCAATACTGGAAATGACCGGAACAAGGCAGGATAAGCAAGACAAAAGACAATACTAGAAAGACAATAGCAGGACGAAAGGCATAAACTCAGGAAAAATTCCTACTTTCGCGACTGCGTAACCGCGGTGGACCGCATGACCGCATGACCGCATG
>DCFQ01000021.1:170602-179206 GCA_002319915.1 Bacteroidales bacterium UBA1800
CTGTGCCGGTTCGATCCCGGCTCCGGGTACAGAAAAAGAGTGAGAATCAGTGCGAGAGCCAGCACTCTCATCTCTTTTTTGACTCACTTCGTTCGTCGAGCTCATCCCGATAAATCGGGATTCGGTTCTCAAGACTCACTCTCACACTCCCGCTTAGTTTTGGAAGGCTAAGACTCCCGTTTTGAATCCCGGTGAGGTGTTCAAAATTACTTTAACACGGTCCCTATTTCAAATGATCATATGTGACTGACCACGAAACGGAATCCGCATCTGGTTTAATTGAGATCTCCCTTACCATGCCGTTCCTTGTGCTGGAAGTGACTTTGGCATTGTCACTTTCAAACTTTACGAAAGCATAACCTTCCGGTTCGGCGATATAAAGTTTATATTCCTCCCCTTTAACAACTTTACTCTTGCCCGACAAGGTCATATCCTCCCATTTCAGATCTTCCAGGTCATATCCTCCGCAGGTTATGTGCCTGTTGGTCGCCAGCAGCTGCGGATGGTCCTGCCGCTCACGGATGCAAAACAGCTGGCAATGATATTTCGGGCTGATTTCCCCGGTGCAGAAATCACTCTGAAAGCTACCAATAAGCTTCTTTGTCCAGAACTCAAAAACCAGGTACTCTTTTTCATCATCCAGCCCCAGCTCCTTATATGAAACTGTCTGCGGCGCTCCTTCCATTCTCCCCAGGAGCATCCAGTTCCCGAAAGGCTTATTGACCTCGAGAAGGTACAGGTAATCCTTGTTCTCATTCTGACATGCATCAAAAACCCTTGGGCCGTCGCCGTTAAGCTCGCTTCCGACCCAGGAGATCTTCGATGACCTGGAAGGGTCGGCGTCATAGAGCTGCCCCGGCTGCGTGAACATTACCGGGATGCTGCGCCTGGCTGCCTCAACGAGTTCAGTGGAATATACTTCCGGCTTATCAGTCAGCATAAAAACCGATCCCGTCATCGAGGTGACCATGCATGACCGGTAGGCTTCTTCAGGTGATAACTCTATGTGATCAGGATCATTCCTCCAGACTACGTTATTGAATGAATTGTATTGTGAAAGGCCACCATATCCAAAACCGTCACCGCCGATCCTGCAACTATTTATAATACCGACCAGTTCAGGACGGATACCCCAGCAACCCAGCATAAAATTATCTTCCCCTATCTCATTTCTTATTGCCTGGACAAGGCTCCTGTACGATCCGGTCAGGTCAGCTTTCTTCGCTGCAAAATAGCCGCTGTTTGAATTGTAGCCTTCGTACCGCAGATGCCTTAGGGCATCTACTTTGAAATATTGCCAGCCCATATCCCTGAATCCCTTATAGATTGGTTTTATGATTCTATTCAGGGCCGCAGGATTGGAGCCGTCCAATATGTATCCGATCCAGTTCCCGTAAGCAGGGTCCCCCTGCAGGTTTCTGACAAAAAGGTCCCTGTTCCTAAATGCATACTCCTTCTGATGAAAACTGGTATAAGTCCAGATCCCGGGTTTTAACCCTTTGCTTTTAATATAGTTGCACAGGTGATCAAGTCCGGATGGGAATTTTTCATTTCCTGTCAGCCATGTTTCCGGCAGACCTCCGGGCTCCTTCTGATACCCATCATCAATCTGCAGGTATTCAATCCCGTATGGTGCAAGCTCCTTTGAGACTACATCAGCGGCATGTTCGATCTTCTGCTCAGTGATAGTGTTAAAATAGGCAAACCACGAACACCACCCTGCAACTGACGGTCGCCAGACATCGTACGTCCAGGGCTTGAAATAGCTGAGTCCCCTGTGCTTCTGGAAAAAAAGGGGGCGGAAATCAATCTCAATGACGTTCCCCGTTGCCTCAAACCTGAACTGACGGGTTTCTCCGTTGTCCGCAACCGGAATTATCCTGATACCTGTCGGCCAGTTGACCGAAATGACCCAGTCGGACCTGCGGTCATAAACCGCCCTGTTAAGAAGGCTGTTGCTCAATCCCACAGAATGCCTGACAATTTTACCAGCCTCATGCGGCGGATCAGCTTCACACGGAAACGATTGCCCGCTTCCGTCAATTATTCCAGTCAGCTTCAAGGGCTTGCCTGCGGAAACCCATTTGAAAGCCTGAATAACTCTCCCTTCCTGTTCATCAACTTTCTGGGTGAAAATGACACCCGGATCAGTAAAGCTGAACTCTCCCACCAGCAGTGTCTGTCCATTGTACTGAATACTTAAATTCCTGCCTTCAGCAACAATATTTGCAGGAGAATTGGGCGGTGCGGTGTCTGATTTAATTTCTGCGGCATAAGCAGGATTGCAGTGACAGATAGCCAGGAATACAAGAGCTTTCGCACCATCAGCAAGTAAACAGGTCAATTTCATTGGAAGCGATTTACGTGATCAAAAATTGGATTTGCGTAAGATATAATCATACCTATGGAACCAGGAAGCTAAATTTCGTTGGCTTCCCTGCTCAATTAAGGCACATTGCCGACAGCATCAATTTCGTAAGCGAACTGTCAGCCCTTTTTGACAAAACGGTAAACCTTCACGGAATGGGGAGGCATTTTGATGAAGACAGGATTGCTCTTCAGTTCCAAATCCTTATGTTCCCACAGGTCCCGCAATTTATAATTCTCAAGACTATACGGATCCTGGCTCCAGTAGTTGTTGCTGGCTTTCAGCAGGATATTGAAGTCCACCTGAACCTCCTTCATTTCATCGCCCCGGTTAAGCAGGCAGGCGGCCTTTTCGCTGTTTCCCAGCTTCTTTATCCAGATCTCATAATCACCGTTGTTACGGAAGCAGAACCCCTCCAGTCCCAGGGTGTCCTGATCCAGCTCTATTATTTCACGGTTGGTCAGGATTGCTTTTGTGTCGGGAGACATGTTCTGCAGGTCGTTTCCCGCCATCAGCGGGGCGGCCAGCATGCACCAGAGGGAGAAATGGGTCCTGTACTCCTCTATTGTCATGCCGCCGTTACCGACTTCCAGCATATCCGGATCGTTCCAGTGCCCCGGTCCTGCATATTTGGCCAGTCCATTCTGCTTGTCAAAGATACCGGTCATGGAATCCCACCTGTCTACAATATCGCCTGTCGTACGCCAGAGGTGTCCTACAGTTCCTGCCCATTCCCATGGCTTGTTCGTGCCCCATTCGCAGATGCTGAAGACAATTGGTCTTTTCGCTGCAAACAGTGCATCACGCATGTTTGAGTAGGATGATTTTGCATCCTGCGTGGATGTGTTGCACCAGTCAAACTTCAGATAATCAACTCCCCAGCGTGCATAGGTCAGGGCATCCTGGTATTCATGACCAAGGGCTCCAGGCCTTCCCGCACAGGTTTCCGAACCGGCGCAGGAATAAATACCGAATTTCAAGCCTTTTGAATGAATGTAGTCGGCCAGGTATTTCATCCCGTCCGGGAATCGGCTCTTATCAACCACAATCTCACCATTTTCATCACGTGCCACCTGCCAGCAGTCGTCAATGACAATATACTCGTACCCGGCATCTTTAAGACCATTGCTTACCATGGCATCGGCCATTTGCATGATCAGTTTCTCACTCACGTCACAGCCAAACCTGTTCCAGCTGTTCCAGCCCATCGGGGGGGTTGGGGCAAGATCAAATTTCTGCGCGCTTATCTGGCAGGAAATGAAAGCCAGGACGATTAAAAAAATCTGTTTCTTCATAGTTGTTGCAGGTATTAAGTTAGCGTTAGTTTTATTTTTATCGAAACGATCTTGCGAGGGCTATCATCGCCTTAATATTCTCAGGCGGAGCATTAGCGGGAATAGCACAGCCGGCATTCAGAATAAACCTGTTTGAATTGCCGTACATTTCAAGCAGTTCCCTGGTTTTTGATCTTACCTGGTCTGGAGTTCCCATTGTAAGGACACCAGATGGATCAATGTTCCCTATGAACGTAACCTTGTCGTTGACTATCTCATGTATAAGGCAAATATCAGTTTTATAATCAAGTTCAAGCGCATCGGCGCCGGATTTTATCATATCTTCAAGAATAAGGCCCGTATTCCCGCATATATGGAGGGCATAAGGCAATCTGAATGAGTGGGAAGTTTCAGCTGCCCTTATCTCAAAGGGTAGTGCGTATTTTAAATAATGCTCAGGCGGCAACAGCTCCGGGCCGGCAGGGCTGTCGCCATTTGAAAGCATATGACAGCCAGTCTGAGACATCAGTTTTAAGAATTGTTCGGTTGCCTGACTACAATATTCAAGCAAAGCCAAAATATTCATTTCATCCTGCAGGTAGAAATCCAGCATCCACTCCGTAAGCCCCCTGACCATTGAAGCGAGCGAAAATGCACACTGGTCGCAATTCCCCCTGATGAAAATTTCATTACCGAAATGCTCACAGAGCTTTCTTACCGCCTCAAGCCAAATATTGACATAACGGTAATTCTCAATATTCACTTCAGGAAGATAAGCCAGCCGAGAGTAGTCCTCCATCAGAGTACCCTTTATACGGGCCGGCTCATGTTCAGGAAAATCAACCGGAACGCCCAAAGCTCCTGCAAGTGTCACAGTATCAAAATCTACTAATATGCCATCGTAGCCATATTTATCAACAGCAGCGATCATACACTCTGCGCTCAGGGAAGGATCTTCACGGTACTGGCTCATAGTGATTCCATGTTCCTCTGCCGCCATCATAAAGTTGTGCAGCATTATTGGCACCTTGTCGGAGGGTTTGCCGGTTAATGCTGCGGATATTCTTTCATAACCATTCATACTCAATGATTAAATTCATTTTCAATATCCTTTTCAAGTTCCTCCAGTGATTTCCCTTTTGTTTCAATAAGGAATTTACGAAAAAAGAAAAAGCTCAAAAAAGTAATGAGTGAGAAAAATGCAAAAACAAATCCGATCCCCCTGGTGTCAGAGAATGCTTTTTGAATGACCGGAAATATGAATAGAAGTATAGTGTAAAACATCCAATGGGAAAATGAACCCATTGACGACCCCCTGGCCCTTATATTGTTAGGGAATATTTCAGATAACAACACCCATATTACTGCTCCCTGCGAAAATGCAAAGCACCCGACAAAGCTGATCATGAATATCAGGGGAAGAAATCCTCCCACATTAAAAAAGAAAACAATTGCAAACGCCGCCAGAAATACACTCATGCCGATTGAACCGATAAGAAGCATTTTCTTCCTGCCGATCTTGTCAATCAACATCATTGCAAGAATGGTCAAAGTAAGGTTTGTCAGGCCGATAACCACTGTTTGAAGTATCGCAGATTCGGTCGAAAAGCCTGCTGCCCTGAATATATCACTGGAATAGATCATCACGATAGCAATGCCTGTCATCTGGTTAAACATACCAACTGCCAATCCTATGATCATCAGGCGGAGGTATGGTTTTTTGAACAAGTACCTGATATGGCTTATTACCTCCGTATTGATTGAGTCTTTGATTTCGTTTTGAAGCTTAATAATATCTTCCCGGGGATTCAATTTAGCAAGTACTCGAGCTGCTTCCTCATATTTTCCTGACTTAATCAGCCAGCGAGGACTTCGGTCAACAAAGAAAAGAAGAATAAAAAACATAACTGCCGGGATCACACCTGAAAGAAACATCCATCGCCAGTTATCCCTGCCGGTATCAAGTAATGCAAGGTCACAAGCGAAAGCCAGCAGTATTCCGATCACAATTGACAATTGAAAAGTCATGGTCAGACGTCCCCGGAACCTGGGAGGAGAAATCTCCGATGTATACATCGGGGAGAGGACAGAGGCGCCGCCGATCGCTAATCCACCGATTATCCTGAATAAAATAAATTGATATAATTGAAATGAAAGACCTGCTCCAACCGATGATATCATAAACATTACCGACAACACTTTCAGCATATCCCGCCTGCCAAACTTGTCACCCGGAATTCCGATCAATAGTGCACCAACTATGCAGCCAAATATTGCAGAGCTTACTGCCCAGCCTTTTAATGTATCAGTCAGATTGAAATAGCCCGTAAAAAAAGGTATGGCCCCATTGATTACTGCAGTATCAAAGCCGAATAAAAGCCCACCCAGCGCTGCTATAACTGCATATCGGTAGAGATAATTGTTCATCCGTTTTATTAAAATATTATGCAGGTCGTTCAAACCTGCAAGTCCTTATTCTTGTTCCCGGTTCTGTTTGGCAGAACTGGAACCAACCGATTAAATCTCAGCCAGGTCAGTGTCTTTCCCCTGAATAACTATTTTATCTATCCTTTCAATCAATTCCAGCATTGCCCTTCCGTTGTGATAGGGACATTTCCAGGGATCAATTTT
This sequence comes from Bacteroidales bacterium UBA1800, assembly GCA_002319915.1. GTDB lineage: Bacteria > Bacteroidota > Bacteroidia > Bacteroidales > VadinHA17 > LD21. The sequence continues at coordinate 176,876 of DCFQ01000021.1, forward strand.
ACGGTTATTCAGGTAATATGGTGAGGGATCGTCTGCCGGTTCTTCCAGATAGGGTTTCCCGGACCGGTTAACCTTGGCGAACCATTCTCCGTTTTCATGATCGATAACATGGTCATCAATAAATGTCCATGATTTTTTTACGCAGTCCCAATAATTATAATCACCTGTGAGGCAGAAGGCATTCATAAATCCCACGAGATTTTCTGCCTGGATCCACCAGTGCTTATTTGTGCGAATATGGCTTCCGTTGCGGTAGGATTCCAGGAACAGACCTCCGTCATGATCAAATCCACATTTTTTCACCGCATCCACAAGTCCTACAGAAACTTTCCTGACTTTTTCAAGAATACTTTCATCTGCCAGCACCTCAGCCGCTTCGTGTAACAGCCACGAACCTTCAATTTCGTGACCAAATGAGCAGATTCCCACGCCAGATACGCTTTCCGAGAAATCGAGTTCAAAAAACAAACCCAAATGACAATCAGGCCTGATTATACAGGTAAGAAAAAGATCCACCAATTCCTTAAGACGATTTCTCAAGCCGGGATCTTTCCAGACTTTGTACAAAGCAGTGTAAGCCTCCAGCATATGCAGGTGGGTATTCATGGATTTTGGTTCATTGTTATCTGCCATACGGTTCTCCTGATACAGATTCCAATCACGTGTAAATGCTTCCAGATATCCCTTATGGACAGGGTCCTTTGCATGTTCTTCAAGGAGAGTATAAAAACCCCTGGCCCTTTCAATGACTTCATCCAGCCTGGTCAATCTGAAGTATTCAGCGACAGCATAGATCACAAAAGCCTGCACATAGGTATGTTTGATACTAATTGACGGTTCTCCGTCAGGACTGACTTCCATGAAACAGCCTCCGTGAATTTTATCCTCAAACCTGGAAACAAGGATCTTGTAGGCCCTGTGCGCCATAGAAGCATACTCTGGCTTTTGATACCGGATAGCAGCGGCTGAGAATGTCCATAGTATCCGTGCATTGAGAACACACGAAAGGGCCACATCCGGATCAGGATTGCCTTTCAGATCGACAGCTCCGTAAAAGCTGTCATTTCTCTCATCGACGCAATGATTCATCCAGAACGGAAGTATGTCGGATAAAAGTTCTTTTTCAAAAAGCTCCCTGTATTCTATAAGTTCATTTTTATTAATAACCATTGAATTTACCTGTTTTAAGGTTTAGACACTCCCGCTGATAAATGTCATCCGCTTTTCTTATATATTCTCCGACAACCTGACCATTAGTACGCCATGTGATGGTACAATGGTTTGAAGGTTCCTGTTTGTGAGGCCAATATTTGAATGTTTCCAGAGGTCATATACTTTATATACTTTCTCACGAATGCTGATGTCCGTTGCAAAGTACATTATATTCTTTTTCCAGTCATAGTCAAGATTCCATGGTGAATCGTCACGGTTAAGGAAACAGATGGCAACCTCGCCGTTTGCGAGAGGCTTGGCCCAGATCTCATGCTCCCCCATGTCCATGAATCTCCTTGCCTGTTGCCCGAGAGGGTCCTGGTCAACCGCGATGGCATCCTTGTTTGTGAGAATCGTTCTTGTTGATTCATCCATGTTCCTGATGTCATTTCCTGCCATCAAGGGGGCTGCAAGCATGCACCACATTGAAAAATGGGTTTTATACTCATCAGGAGTCATCCCCCCGTTGCCAATCTCGAGCATTTCTGCATCATTCCAGTGACCCGGTCCGGCATAAAGGTAGAGATCCGCGTCCCTGTCAATGATATCCAGGACCCCAAGGCCGCCCCATTCGAAAACACAGCTGAAGCAATCCCTTATGTCGGGGGTTATCCTCCAGAGATTCCCGATGCCGTTTCCCCATTCCCACGGCTTGTTCTCTCCCCATTCACAGATTGAAAGTATGATTGGCCTCCCTGTCGCTTTTAAGGCATCGCTCATCGTCTTGTATGCGGCTTTGGCATTCTGCCCCTCATCGTTGCACCAGTCATATTTGAGGTAATCCACCCCCCACTTTGCATAAGTACGTGCATCCTGGAACTGGTAACCGCGGCTGCCCGGCCTGTCCTGGCATGTGGCCGAACCCGCGCAGGAGTAGAGCCCGAACTTAAGTCCCTTTGAGTGCACGTAACCGGCAAGGGCTTTCATCCCAGAAGGGAATCTTTCAGGGTCGCAGATTATATTGCCCAGAGTATCGCGGCTTACCTGCCAACAGTCATCTATTACAACATACTTATACCCGGCATCCCTCATCCCCGATGAGACCATGGCATCAGTGATCTCCATGATAAGCTTCTCGCTTACTTCGCAACGGAATTTGTTCCAGCTGTTCCAGCCCAT
>DCFQ01000021.1:179449-187246 GCA_002319915.1 Bacteroidales bacterium UBA1800
CTGTTCCAGCCCATCGGCGGGGTCAGGGCCATGTCTCCTACTCCCTGTCCTGTCAGAAGCGATTGTGAAAGGATAAGAACCAGGACTGTAATGAATGATGTCTTCATAATGATTAAGCTGTAATTGAAATTTTATAAGAACCTGATCCGAATTTTCCTATATATTTCCCGTTGAACCTGACTTCCGCCCTGCAGTTCACCGGTATAGTGAAAGAAAGGTCAACAATTCCATTTACCTTCTCCCATCTGACTGATATCAAACCTTTTGCACAGTCGTGAGTAACTTCCGCCCAGGTGAGGTCACCGACCGGCCTGGGGTCTATGACTATGCTGTCATAAGCCACTGAGCCTTCGGCCTGTGTTATACCGCCGATCCCGTCGTAAAGCCACTCCATAAGATGCCCCAGCATCATGTGGTTGTTTGACACAAATTTATGAGCAGGCCAGGATTCTGTGAGTGCTGTCGCCCCTTTTGCGATCTGGAACCCGTAACCGGGAACATCATCCCTGCAGTTCATTCTCCAGATCACATCATCAGCCCCGGCATCGTGCAACGCTTTCACGAGATAATGAAACCCTATATCCCCGGCGGTGAGGGCATCCCCGTCTCTTTCAACAGCTTTGAGAAGGCTGCTTTCGATTTCCGGTTTCAGCTCCGGGGGGATAAGGCCCGTGGCAAGAGGCATAGCAAGTGAAGTCTGGCTGCCTGTTGCAATGGTCTTATCCGCAGGGTTATAAAACTTTTTCAAAAAAGCCCTGCGAACATCTCCTGAAAGCTTCAGGTATCTTTCCGCATCATCATTCTTCCCGAGGATTTTTGCCATCTCTGACATAAGCGTGAGATCATAGTAATAAGTGGCAGTTGCTGTCAGCGGAACAGGTGTAAGCTGTGCAAACCCCAGGTATTTTGGACCGAGATCGCACCAGTCCCCGAGCCCATGGGAGAGTATCCCGCTGTCAGCCTTTGAATAAAGATAATCAGCATACCGGGTCATCATCTGCCAGGCATCTTCAACGATCTTCCTGTCCCCGTACCATTTGTAAATGTAAAAAGGAAGGATTATGGAAGAGCTCCCCCATTCCGGAGAGTCACGGAATCCTTCAAGGAAAGGCACAAACTCAGGTGCTATATCAGGAACAAGTCCGTTTTCCAGCTGAGAATCCATCATATCATGGACAATCTTGGCGTACAGGTTGTGTATGTCGTACATATATTGGATTGATGGCCCCATGAGGTTGACCTCCTCGAGCCATCCCAGCTTTTCGCGGTGGGGGCAATCGGTGGCAACGCTCGCCATATTGCTTTTGACACCCCAGTCTATCAGGGAATATATCCTGTTGAAGAGATCATTGGAGCATCTGAATGTGCCTGCAGAAGGAGAACTGTTTCTTGTATGATGGAATAGGATCTCCCTGACCACTGGCTTCCCATCCCCGCCAGGAAAACCAGCCGGTACCCCTCCGGAGAGTGACAGGTACCGGAAGCCATAATACGAGAACCGCGGCTTCCAGCTTTCACCTGTTTTTCCGTCACAGGTATAGGTGAAATAAGATGGACCGCCCGAACCTGACTGGCTCACGTAACCTTTGTCATCGAGCACTTCGCCGGGAGTCAGCCTTACTGATTTGCCGGATATACCATCAACAATGATCGCAGGTATACCGGAAGCATTCTGTCCGAAATCATATAAAAAAGTCCCGTCGGGCATCGGTGTTATTCTGACCGGCTTAAAAGTCTCCATTATCCTCACCGGGAAATCAGTCTCACATTTCATCACACCCCCCGGCCCTTTCACGGCGAGTGTCTTTCCCCATGCGGAATCGTCGTAACCGGTCATGTTCCACCAGTCCTTCTCCAGCCTGGCATCATAATCCTCACCTCCATAGATGCTGGCGAATGTTACCGGGGATGGTGCCGCTTTCCACTGTTCATCGGAAACCAATGAATCTGCACTCCCGTCCTTATACTTTATCAACAGTTTTACCCTTATCATGGGCATTCCCCATGCGGACACGAGCTTCCTGTATCTTTCCCTGTTCACATTGAAGAATCCGCTGCCTGCAATCACCCCGATGACATGAGCCCCTTCCTTCAGCCTTCCGGTCAGATCATATCCGTCATAAAGGCAAGTCTTTGAATACAGCGTCCATCCCGGGGCCAGGAACCTGTCATCCGGTGCCTGACCATCGATGCTCACCTGGTATTGACCGAGACCTGAAATGAACATCACTGCCCGGTCAATTTTCTTATTAACGTTGAATTCCCTGCGGAAAAGAGGGACGACAGGTCTCCTCAATCCCCTGGCGCCCAAATCATTTCCATCACCATGTACAGCAGGGACCACCTTCATCGAGTCAGGAAGCTCTTCAAGACCGATCCATTTTGCGTCAGACCATTCATTGTCAGGCAATCCTGTAATAAATGAAGCAGTGTCGCTCCATTCAGAAAATTTCAGCCTCTTTGATTTTACCCTTACCTGCCATTTATAAATCCTTGCAGGAAGAAGCGGTGGCCCATCATATCTCCATTCATTTTCATTTTTCCCGCTGAAATATTCCTCCCTGCCACCATTGAAAATCCTCAACTCCCAGTTGCTGAATGATGCATTATTGTTAGTTGAGAGGGCCTGCCATCTGAAAAGCGGTGAGCCTTCGGTCCCGACAGGAGAAGAATAACCATTGCAGAACAGGGAAGCAACCTTAAGGTCACTCTTCTTCAGGCAACCGGAAATAAGGAATGCACTAAAAACCAGGAATATTGTAAGTTTTTTCATGGGCTTAAATTTTCAGGGATTTAAAGTATCGAATCCTTCAGAATATTCCTATTTTTTTCTTGAAGGGTCAATAAAGCTGACCGGAATGAGTTCCACCGGCCCGATAAGCCCTGATCTGACCGGTACCCAGGATTCGTCTTTCTTTTTGTATTCATAGTCACAGCTCGAGAGATCCATTCCTGAAGTCTCATGGTACCAGCTGATGTTATGCTGATCGAGCCAGGCAACCCGGTTAATTGCAGTGTTTGCGACTTCCACTTCCAGGGTATTTTCCCCCTCTTTAAGCTCCTTTCCGCAATCCAGTTGCATTGGATACGCAAACAGAGTCCCGAGATCCTTACCGTTCAAGAGCACTCTCGCGGAATGACACACCTCGCCAAGAGACAGGTAATAGCCATCTGTCCCTGCCGCCGGTTTTTCAAAGACAATTTTGTACCTGGCCGTTCCCGAGAATCCCCGGAGCAGCTCAGCCTGGTCTGATTTCCATTCAGTCCATGAAGTGAGTCCGGTGATCTCTTCCGGGTGAGGGATTTTCTCGCCTCCTGCAATAAAGCTTACTTCCCATTTACCATTAATTCTGACCGGAGCCCCTGTCTGAGAATAATACATCCATTTTTCACCAGTCACCTTCCTGTCGTATATCTTTACGATCATTGACTGGTTGGATTCAAGCTGCATGAATACGCTGGAGATGCCATGATCATTCCTCATGGTTGCCATGCCTTTTTTACCGCTCATGGGATCGAACAGCGCGGCGCAGCTTCCTTTTACGCTGAACGGGATCCATTTGCTTATGCTTTTTCTCCCTGAGGGATTGACAACAAAATATATCCATCCATCATCGTCTCTTCGCCGGGTATACTGAAGGGAGTCGTCAACGAGTGATTCCCGCTTTATGCCGGCATAATCGAGGATGCTGAGAATGTCTTTTCCAAAGATGATCCTGCCGGTGCCTTCATTCTTAACGCTTATACCGTTCCTTACGACCGTTGCACTTGATCTGACATAGGATATCAGCTCACTGAACTCCTTTTGCCTTTCCGAAAGCCGGTACATTCCAGGTACATCTTCAGGTAAATTTCCGGCCATGATGACCGTTGATCCCCCGCCTGCCAGATCAATGATCCTTCTGAGAGTGGATGCCGGCAAGAGGTGACAATCGGCAATGACGAGCGCCTTGTATTTTTTTGCATCAGACCCGATCATGCCCTGGCTGCCTTTAATCACATCCTTCAACATCTTGTCAGAAACAAAATCGAAATCACAGCCTGATTCCATGAGCTTTGTGGCGGCAGGATAGTCACCTGTAGCAAGAGATGTCCACCATCTGGGAGGTCTGCCCGGATCAGAATCGATCCTTGAGAATTTATCATAATATGGAAAATAAAAGAGCAGATCCTTGTCTGATCTTCCCATCTGCATAAAAGACTGAACTCGCGTTATATAGGTGCAAAGCTGACTCCCGGAGAGCTGCCATAACGGATTGAAATCCCCAAGATGGGTACCTGCGTAGAACAACCATCCAGGCCACCCTGCACTTTGAGGCGAATAAGTGATACCGTGGAAACACGATTGATTCACATCCGAGACAAAATCCCAGTCGAGTTTCTGCTTGCATACATCAAAGGGAGTGTCGAAAACGGGACCCATACATGTGAAAGTCTCTGAAGATACCAAAGGCTTTCCCAGGATATGAGCCGCCGAGGATGCACATTTATTATCAAACCAATCAGTATAATACTTCCCATTGCGGACAAATGATTCAAGTCTTCCGCCAACATCCAGCTGAGGTATATCAAGAACTGCATTGGCATCCAGAACATTTGATGGCTCAGAATAAATCTCGCCTATTGCAAGACCTCCCATCTCATGGGTCCATTGCCGGAAGTTTTTGTTGAAATTTTCGATCATGAGGTCTGAAAGTGTTTCACGGTAATCGCACATGACCCTTGAGGCTTTTTCATCAGGAGCATATCCGAACAATTCGGGCAAAAACCACCGAAGGTCATACCCGCGGCGTTTTCTGAACTCATCATAAAACCCCCTGGTCCAATTCAGGCTAACCTCCCAGGAATCAACATTGTAGGCCCTTGGAAGATACTCCTTTTCATATCCGGAAAATGCTTTGGTGAACTGGGAAAAGTACTCGTTTACCACTTTATTATTAAGATGATCCATTGCGAATCCCCGCTGATCAGCAGAGGGAAAACGAACCATCGAGCTTCCGGGGTGATTTACCGTGGCATAAAAAGTCCAGTTCCCCTCAGGTACTTTCCAGTCAATTATCCCACGGCGCTTGAGCTTGTCAGTTACAAGAATCCTTTCGCCATTATCAGAGACCGCCAGGACAGCTTCAATATCCTCAAACCTGAATTCGCCGCCATATGTTGTGTCATACAGAAATTCCCCGCGTCTTATGAAATCGCCATCAAACTTCCTCAGTATTAATTCTGAAGCCGCATCGCGCCTGCCTATTGAAGGCCCTCCGAAAGCCCATCCGGAGACAGGTGCCATATCGACATCCATCCCGAGTTTCCTGGCTTTGCCGACTGTGAATGTGACAAGTTCAACCCATTTTTTTGAAAGGAACTCCACTTTCGGAGCCAGAGAGTCTTTTACGTCCAGGATGAAAACCAGGTTAACCCCGCCCAATCCTGTTTTACTGAACGATTTAAGGGTCCTTGAGATATTGAATGTGTCGGCGGCTGAACCATGCCACCACCACCAGGTCCAGGGTCGTTTTTCCGGACCCCTGACAACAGGCCACTCAATGGGCTTTGTTGTTTGTTTTGCCTTTATCGATAGTTCCTGTGAGAAGCAGGGTTCAGCTAAAAGCGAAATCAAAACCACCAACAACACTGACGTTTTCATTATGCTTGATTTTAATGCCATGATTATTCCGCCAGAATCTTAACTGCCTGGTGGGGTCCGAGCTTCAGCCGGATCTTGTCCCCCTCGATCCTGAAGCCTGTAAATGCCTTTCTCCCCTTCCCGGTAACTTCGTAAATCTTCAGGCCCCTGTTCCTGTATTCTTGCGGAAGAACCCAGCTGCAGTCGGATCCCTTAAGACTGTATGCATAAATGCCTCCGTGAACAGGGATAAAGCGGTCATCATCATTTGCAAGCAGGACATCGTTCCATTTCACTTCGAGGTGATTGGTCGAGTTGTCAAATCTCGAAGTTACTCCCCCCGAGAAACGAATCAAGTACCCGTTATCATCCCTGTTTGCTTCAAGCATTTCCCTCTTGTTGAGGAAATGGTAGAGCAAGGAGCTCTGATATATTATATCTTTTATTTTCTCCCTTTCGGTTTCGAACGGGAGCTGTCCATGGTATTTCTTATAGGAGAAATCCTGCGTTATCGAATTGCCAATTCCGCTCGAATATCTCAGGGTTGCCATTGATTCCGGCGTACCCCCGGCAACGATCTTGCCATGATAGATCTGCTTATACTCAAATATCAGGTGAAAATATGTCCATACTCCTGCAACTAATGGTGAAAGATCTATTGGATTACCATTCTGAGTTTCGGTGGTCACGGTTATTCCCTTATTGTTCAGCCATTGAACGATCGGCTTAAGTCCAAGTTCAAATTCCTCAACCATCCCGTTCCCGTCTTTTTCCCATTCCGGGTTGCAGTTGGTGATCCTCATGGCATCGAAATGAATGCTTTTCTGAAGGGGAAATACCGACATCATCTCTTCCAGCCTCCTGAATATGCTTCCAGTTTTGACATCCTTGTAATGTGAGATATGGAAAGCGCTGTCAGCGAAAATTTCCCAGAATATAGGGGTCCCGTCATAATCGGTTCCCATGATATCCGGAGTGAAGTCCCTGTTAGCCTTATATGCATCATCGATATTGCAATGCATGCTTAATACAGAGTTCAGGCTGTCGCAGTACTTTGAGAGTGAAAGAAGTTCTTCCCTGGTGCCCATTGCCTCATTCAGTTTATCGAGCGCGGGATAACCGGTATCGTGTCCTTTATACTGCCATCCCACCAGGTAGATTATCTGCGGAATGCCGTCAGTAATATTGTTTACATATGTTATTATTTCTTTAGCCTGTTTTAAGGTTGTGCAGGGATTGTCGGCGTTGTGGATATCGTTGAGGTATATCTTGTACCAGACAGATGTTTTATGTCTCTCATCAGCCCCTTTTATCTGCCTGTTAAGCCATATCCTGTAATCGGCTGATTCATATTTTTTATTCTCGTTCAGATCGTTGAAAAAGATCAGCTCCGCCTCATAGTCCGGCATAAGCTTATCCTGTACCCTGTAATAGTACTTGTTCGGACCAAGATTGCAGTAACCCGAATGGCTGTAGAAGCTGATCGGGAAAACGTTCATATTGGTACGTACGGCAAAACATAGCTTTTCAGGCTTCCAGATGCATGCATAGGTCGACATGCCTGCTTTCTGGATTGTGTCACAGCCGTTGCCGTACAATGAATTATAGTACCCGATACCTCTGGAGAATATTTTTTGCTTCACGAATGGAACCCTTGTCCAGTTCCTTACTGTCCACCATTTGTACGCGGAGTCACTTACACTTACCCAAGGTTGTTCGCTGAAGCCAAGTTCCTTCAGTTGTTTCTTCGGGTCCTGTACATTCCTTATCTTCATCTTAACGGTGGAAGAATCGAGCCAGTAAAGGAAATCAGCCTTTATGTCCGATTCCCTGAGAGCCATTTTATAGATAACCGTGTCTCCGGTCTTTGATGATTTTATATTCCAGGAGCTCCATTCTGCAAGCTTTCCGTTTACGGTAATGCCTTTCCCCATCAACGGCTTCAGGGTATCACCCTCATAGATGATATTCCTGAACACCGGTTTGGCGGTAAAAAGGTCAGCCGTGATCTTAGAATTCTGAATCGTTTCAAAGTCCCTGTTCCGGCACGAGGCTGCGACCAGCATCAAAATGACCGGTGTTACGGCAATCTTTAATAATTTCATTTTAGTTCATTTTAGGATTACAAAAAAAACAATAGCTCATTTGTCACCAGGTATTACACGGGTACTTCA
>DCFQ01000018.1:0-3664 GCA_002319915.1 Bacteroidales bacterium UBA1800
TTGAGATACTTGCAAATACCGACGGCGTCATAATTGGCAGGAGGGTCAACAACGGGGACCATGTCGACCAGGGAACTATTCTTTTCGACGTTGCCAGCCTTTCGGACGTCTGGATAATGTTCGATGCCTATGAGAGCGATCTGCCATTTCTCAGGACAGGAGACATGCTGACTTTCACCCTGCAGGCATTGCCTGGCCGGAGATTTACCGAAAGGATAACCTTCATCGATCCTGTCATTGACCCTGTGACAAGAGTTGCCAAAGTAAGGGCAGAGACAATGAATAATTCCGGGAAGCTGAAACCAGAAATGTTTGCGACCGGCACAGTAAAAAGCGATTTAAGCCAGTACTCCAGGAAGCTCGTCATTCCGCGGTCAGCCGTGCTGTGGACCGGAGTGCGGTCAATTGTTTATGTGAAACAACCCGGTTCCGAGGCGCCGTCCTTTAAAATGAGGGAAATCGGACTCGGGCCCTCGCTCGGAGACAGTTATGTGGTGTTGGACGGCCTGAACGAAGGTGAGGAAATAGTGACCAATGGCACTTTCAGTGTCGATGCTTCCGCGCAGCTTGAAGGTAAGCCAAGCATGCTGAATCCCCGGGGAGGAAAGGTGAACACAATGCCCGGGATGGACATGCCGGATACCGTTTCAGATCATCACATACAGTCATCATCGAATAAATAGAGCTGTTTATCAGCAGAGTCATCATTTTCGAGATTTGAAATGCTCACCCCGAGCAACCTGATCTTAACATTTTCAAGGTCGAGTGACCTGCGAATTTCGGTGACTCCTTTATGAAGCATTTCAAAGTTACGGATGAAGGTAGGGAATGTTTTACTTCTTGTAAGCTGACGGAAATCGGAGAACTTTATTTTCAATGTGATGGTTCTCCCGGCGGTTCCTGCGTTCCTGAGCCTTTCCATCAGCTCCTTCTCGAGATTGTAGAGTTCCGCGATTATTTCAAAACGGGTAGTAAGGTCTTTTTCATAGGTCAGCTCGGTCCCCAGGGATTTTCTTTCTGAATCGGGTTCAACTGGGCGCTCGTCAATCCCCCTGACGATATCAAAGTAGAATTTCCCGGCCTTCCCAAAATTCCTTATAAGGAACAGGAGGTCCATTTTTTTCAGGTCGGAACCTTTATGGATTCCCAGCCTGTTCATCTTCTCACTGGTCACTCTGCCGATCCCGTAGAACTTACCGACAGGGAGCTCATCAATGAATTTCCCGGCATCTTCAGGGGTTATGAGGAAAAGGCCGTCAGGCTTCTTAATATCGGAGGCGATCTTGGCGAGGAATTTATTAAACGAGATCCCGGCTGAAGCCGTGAGGCCGGTCCTTGACTTTATTTCAGCTTTTATCTGATTGGCAATCAGCGTTGCCGAGCAGATGTTCTTCAGGTCGCGGGTCACATCGAGAAAAGCTTCGTCGATCGAAAGGGGTTCAACAAGGTCAGAATACTCCCTGAATATGCTGAAGACCTTTTCAGATATCTCGATATACCTGTCGAACCTGTGCTTCACAAAGATCAGGCTGGGGCAAAGCCTCTTAGCAGTGACGGAGGGCATTGCCGAATGCACTCCGAATTTTCTTGCCTCGTAGCTAGCGGCAGCCACGACATGCCTCACCCCGCTTCCACCCACCGCAACTGGCTTGCCTCTCAGCTCAGGATTGTCCAGCTGCTCGATGGAAGCGAAGAATGCATCCATATCAATATGAATGATCTTTCTCATTCAGCCTGTCACCTGATAGGTCAAACAAAACTGGTCAATCCGAATTATGCTAACTGGCTGCTGCGGCGCTAGCCTGCCGGCTCTTGAAATAATTCCTAATATAAAGGCCCGTAAGCGCCAAAATTGAGCTATCGGATGACGAGTCTATCGTTCCTTTGAAGGCTCCCGACCAGTAGTTTATTGTAACATCATTTTCGTTGGCGATAGTCCACCGTGTCATGAAAAAGTTGTCGAACCTGAAATTGTATTCCCTCCCGTTAAGCTGAATATTTGCCCGGAATCTCCATGAATTGAAAGCTATCCGGCCGATCTCCCTGTCCTCCTGGGTATTAATAATAAGCGCGGTTTGCTTAAAGAATCCCTTTGTCACATACATGAGACTAAAACCCTTGATTTCTGCAGAAGTCCTCCTTGACCATCTTTCCTTCTCTAACTTTCCGACCAGGATGTCGTATTCGTATATCTCAAAAGTCCTGCTGAAAAGCTTTGTCTTCCAGGTGAAATGAGTTTCCATTTTTAAATTTTATTATTCTTTAATGGCAAAGTTCGCAAAGTTTTGCCACCAACCCTCTTAAGCCTGCCTGTCGGTAGGCAGGGGGGCTGAAAACAAGTCCCCTTTAGGGGATTTAGGGGCATCTTTGCGGACTTTGCGCGTACTTCGCTTTCTTTGCGGTTATAAAATACCTTTTTCAAACCTTCTTATTATCAGTGCTAAGCCAGGCAATTTTTTGTACCGAAGTATGATCTTTACCAATGATATCCCTATATAGTTCCGGGCGGCGTGCGCTGGTATACCTGAACCCTCCGGATTGTGAAAGCTTTTCCGGAGTAAGGACTGCAGAAGCAATTCCGTCACCCAGCATCCGGCACTCTGCAAGAATATCACCGAAGGGATCGAGGATCATTGAACAGCCGTTTTTCAGCTGGTCATCGTCCATTCCTATCGGGTTTGAGAACACCACGTAGATCCCATTGTCGTGAGCCCTTGCAGGAAGCCATTTCATGATCCATTCACGTCCCTTGGGGCCATCAAATTCCGCCCTGAGCGGATCAGGGTCCGACACCCTGTTCTTCCATAACAATTGATCGACAAACCCGGCCCCTGGCCGTGGTGATGGAGTGCACATTGTGACATGCGGCATGAAGATGACCTGAGCTCCCAGCAGCACTGTTGCCCTGACGTTTTCAATGATATTATTATCGTAGCAGATCAGGATCCCGCATTTCCAGCCGTCCAGGTCAAACAGCGTATAGCTGTTCCCGGGGTTTATTTCAGGGTGGATGAAGGGATGCAGCTTGCGGTGGCTGGCAATGAGGCCATTTTTATCCACACATACCTGTGCTTTGTATATCCTGTCACTCTTGTCTTTCTCGAAAAGTCCGGCAAGGATTGCAATATCATGTTCGCGGGCAATCTTCTGGAGCCTGTTGACGCTGCTTCCGCCTGGGATCAGCTCTGCAAGATCGAGCAGTTCACTTCCCCGGAGATTCCTTGCGAATGTATAACCCGTCACTGAGCATTCATGGAAGGCGACGACATTACAGCCGGCTGCTGCAGCCTCCCCTGCAAGGTTCCCGATTACGGACAGGTTATATTCCTTATCTCCGCAGCGGTTTTCAAACTGTGCGGCTGCCACCCTGATCTGTTCCATTATAAAAAAATTAAAAAGGCCGGCATTAATGATACCGGCCTTCAAGTTAATCAATTATTGATTAAAAATTATCACGTTCCACATAGTGGGTATGAAGCAGCTCGTGCGATTTATGGCTGTTCGGCTTTTCAAGGAACTCCTTGTATATTGCGATAACGTCAGGATTCTCATGGGATTTCCTCAACACCATATGTTCATCCTCAGAATAGATGGCTTTCATACGGTTCTTCCTGATCTCCATGCTGGTCGGTATCGGTTGCCCGCCGCCGCCGATGCACCCGCC
>DCFQ01000018.1:3909-5367 GCA_002319915.1 Bacteroidales bacterium UBA1800
CGCCGCCGATGCACCCGCCCGGGCAAGCCATTATCTCAACGAAATGGTACGGGGATTTGCCTTCCCTCACTTCGCTCATGATCCTGTTGGCGTTGACCAGGCCGTGTGCAATTGCAACTTTCAGCTCTGCACCTTCGAGGAATTTCCATTCCTCTACACAACCTTCAATCTTGATTGTAGCCTCCTTAACCCCATCCATTCCACGAACTGGCGTGATATTAAGGTTCTTGAACGGAACTTCCCTTCCAGTCACAATTTCGTAGGCAGTGCGGAGAGCGGCTTCCATAACTCCTCCTGTGGCGCCGAAGATCACGGCTGCCCCGGTCGATTCTCCCATTATCGAGTCGTAGTGAGCAGACTCGAGATTCCTGAAATCGATGCCGGCCTGCTTGATCATCACTGCAAGTTCGCGGGTAGTAAGAACGTAATCAATGTCCTTATAGCCGCTCGATCGCATTTCAGGCCTGTCGGCCTCAAATTTCTTCGCCGTGCACGGCATCACGGAAACAGAAACTATCTTGGAGGGATCGATGTTCCTTTTTTTGGCATAGAAAGTCTTTACAAGAGCTCCGAACATCTGCTGGGGAGATTTGCATGTCGACAGGTTATGAAGGAATTCGGGATACTTGTGCTCGATGAACTTGATCCAGCCCGGAGAGCAGGATGTGAACATCGGGAAAGCGATTTTTTTGTCACCGTCGACGAGGGCTTTCTTAAGCCTGACAAGAAGCTCAGTGCCTTCTTCCATGATGGTGAGGTCGGCGCTGAAGTCGGTGTCGAGAACTGAGTCAAAACCGAGCTGTTTCAGGGCATTGACCATTTTTCCCGTGACTCTTTCACCCGGATCATAGCCAAGGTCTTCCCCGAGAGCTACCCTCACTGCAGGAGCGGTCTGAACAACAACATGCTTGTCAGGATCGTAAATAGCATCCCAGACATAATCGATATATGTCTTTTCGACCAGGGCACCTGTAGGACAGCGGTTTACGCATTGTCCGCAGTTTGTGCAGACCACATGGCTCATCGGCTTGTCGTGGAAGGATGATATTTTCTGGTGGGCACCTTTGTTTGCAACAGCAATTGCGGAAATGTACTGGAGTTCGGAGCAGGTCCTCACGCAGCGCTGGCAATGAATGCATTTGCTGTCGTCCTTAAGAAATGACGGTGATGACCTGTCAATCGAGTATTTATGATCTTCTACCAGATCAAGAAAGATCGTGTCACCGAATGCAAACTCATTTGCAAGTGACTGAAGTTCGCACTTCTGATTTTTATAGCACTTGGTGCAATCGGACCGGTGTTCTGAAAGCAGCAATTCAACGACATGCTTCCGTGCATTCCTGACCTTCAGGGTATTGGTATGGATCTCCATATTTTCCGATACCGGTGTGGCACATGAGGCTACCAGTGTTCTCGCACCTTTCTGCTCAACCAGGCAAACCCTGCAGTTTCCTGCCA
>DCFQ01000018.1:5707-8986 GCA_002319915.1 Bacteroidales bacterium UBA1800
CCTGCCGTCACTGAAACTTTTTGATTGTTTATAGTAAGATTTACCATATTTCCTGTTTTTTCAAAAATTAGTAAATGATCTCCTCCCTGAAGTTTTCGACGATAGTCCTGAATGCATTTCCAACCGATTGGCCAAGGCCGCATTTGGAGGCAATTTTCATTGTATCTGCAAGCTTCACAAGCTCGTTAAGGTAAACCGATTTGGCTTCACCCTTCTTCACTTTTTCAACTCCCTTGAGAAGCTGCTGGCAGCCTACCCTGCAGGGTGTGCACTGGCCGCATGATTCCTCAGCAAAGAAATCAAGGTAATTATGGAGGACATTGTACATTGATCTTGAACTGTTGAACAGTTTCATTGAACCGCCGGTGGGAACGCCTTCGAACCCGATTATCGTGCTGGTAAATTTCTTCCTGGGCACGCAGAATCCGGATGCGCCTCCAACCTGAACGGCTTTGGTATCCCCATCGCCGAATTCGTTCACGAACTCCTGCACTGTCATCCCAAGTTCAAGCTCATATATTCCCGGAACAGGGGTGTCGCCGGAGATGGAGAACACCTTTGATCCGCGTGAATCCTTGGTCCCGAGCTGGCTGTAACTGGCAGGCCCGTGCTTGATGATCATCATCACTGTCACAAGCGTCTCAACATTGTTGATTGAGGTTGGCTTGCCAAATATGCCGTTTGTGGTCGGGTAAGGAGGCTTATTGCGGGGTTCACCGCGTCTCCCTTCTGCTGATTCGAAAAGTGCGCTTTCCTCACCGCAAATGTAGGCACCGCTTCCGAGGCAATACCTTATAGTGAAATCATATCCGATTTCTTTTATCATGGCATGAAACGATTCAAGCTCCTTCATGAGTTTCGGGAAAAGGAACCTGTACTCGCCGCGCAGGTAGACAATGCCATTCTTTGCTCCGATCGCCTTACCGGCAATTGCCATGCCGCCGTACATTTTGTAAGCAGCCCTGTCGAGGATCTCACGATCCTTAAATGTCCCGGGTTCTCCTTCATCGGCGTTGCACACCACATACTTCTCGGCTTCTTTTTCAGCAGCGGTATATTTCCATTTCAGTCCGGTAGGAAATCCTGCACCGCCCCTTCCTTTAAGTCCAGACTCAAGAACCTGCTGGATAATCTCATCGCTTGTCATTGAGAAAGCCTTCGAAAGGATCTCTTTCAGGTCAATTTTCTCGAAGATTAGATCTACTTTATTTAGTCCTTTATTTTCCATGATCTTCCGGGATATTTTATTTTTGCAAATAGCTTTTTATAATCTCCACTACTTTTTCCGGTGTCAACTCGGTATAGGGTATCTCATTTATAAGTATTGCAGGAGCCTTGTGGCACCACCCAATGCAGTTGGTTTCAATCAGGCTGAACTGCTTGTCGGATGTTGTCTCCCCCACCTTAATCTTAAGCATATCCTCGAGTGTCTGGATGATTTCCGCCTTTCCTTTCATCGAGCATGTAATAGTCTTACAAACCCTGATTACATACTTACCCCTTTCCTGCGTATCGAGAAAAGTATAAAAAGAGGCTGTACCGTATACTTCAGCTGCTGAAATATCGAGCTCCCTGGCAACTTCAACCATTATTTCGTCGGTCAGATAACTGTGTCTGTCGACAATACCCTGGAGTATCGGCATCAGGCTCTTCCGGTCGCGACCATGTTTATCGGTCAATTCCTTAACGAGATTTCCTACTTGATACATTTCTGATTTATTTTTAGATAATTATAAGTTTGATTTGTACAAAAAAACGTTTTTTTCAGCGGCCGTTAAAATAATAACAATACTTTAAAAAAAAACTTATAACAATCACTATTAATTATTTAGAATTAGTATAAATAAATAGTTGAGCCTTGCAGATCATGCTTGTTCTTGCCAGTCTTGTATGTCATTTATTTAGGACTTACATTACAAAACCGGCAGGACTGCAAGACTAAATTGTCTTGCAGGTCTTGCAGGTCTTGCAAGTCTTGCAGGTTTGGAAGGTCTTAAGAAGATCCCTGAGAAACGGAGTTTATTTTACGACCTCGATCTTGCTGAGAAGGGAGATATTGCCGATATCAGAGTAACTGTACTGGTATAACCCGTCGGATCCGATCATTACAAGGATGTTTCCAATCGGGATCACATCATAGGCATTGATAGCAGGATACGAATAGGCAAGCCTGGTACCTATCCGGTAAGGATCTGAAGCATCGTATATTTTAAGGCCGGCATCGCCGTCGCATATAAACAGCAGGTCGCCATCCTTACCCAGACCATGAGGATTTGTCATTGCCCAGGTAGAGACAGACACCGGCCTGGTTATGTCGCCGATCCCTACCACATCGAGGCAGTTGACAG
The DNA here is from genome assembly GCA_002319915.1 of Bacteroidales bacterium UBA1800. Lineage (GTDB taxonomy): Bacteria > Bacteroidota > Bacteroidia > Bacteroidales > VadinHA17 > LD21. The sequence continues at coordinate 8,056 of DCFQ01000018.1, forward strand.
TTCCGCCGCAATTTGTTCCCGAACGTAAAGTAATATAAGCAAGGGTATCGTCAACAACGACGGGATCGCAGCTGCGGGCATGGGTGAACTGGGCCTTGTAGACCGGTACCAGGGGGGTTGCTATATTATATACGATCATCCCGGTGGTGGATCCGAAAAACATATTGTCGCCGTGAAGGAACATTGTCTCGATGTTCCAGCCAGGGTAAAGGTCACCTGTCTTAACAGGCGCAGTCTTGTTCGTTATGTCAAATATTTTCAAATTATTCTGATCCACAATATAGAGGACATTGTCCTTTATCCCGAACCGTGCCATTGATCCTCCGAATCCCACCCCGCTTCCGCTCAATCCGGAGGAGGCTCCCGATGAATTAGCAGCATCAAGGAAAGCGATACCACCCTTATAATATATGGGCCAGGGATTGGAGTAATTCACTACCTTCTCCTTAATGGTCTTAACATCCCAGCTTGTCACCACACCTTTTTTGGAGTCGACAAATGCTGTAGGATAGCTATTGCCGGTAGGCGGTATAGTGTATGGAAGGACGTCTGTCACCCGACCGACCTCGTGTATGTTATCCACATCCTGTACATCGAGTATGACCAGGTCGACAAAACTGTCGGCGTACAAAATATAACCGGAAATTGAAATATCGATGACACCTGGGAGGTTAACGAAGCTCTTACTGACAGGCGATGCGGGATTAGAATTGTCGTAAACATGAATACCTTTCAGCTCCTCGACAATGAATATATAATTGTCCTTATAGTAGATCTTTCCCGGGTTCTTCAGATCTACCGGTTGTTCATTCCTCACTGAGGTGCGGAGCTCTGAATAAGTAAGATAGACAGGTGAATTGCCGGTATATTCCTTATATGTGGAATCTTCACAGGAAAAAAAGAAAGGCGAAACACCCGCAAAAAGCACTAA
>DCFQ01000018.1:9313-11152 GCA_002319915.1 Bacteroidales bacterium UBA1800
CTTCTCATCTTACTTATATTCTGCAGTTTATCGGTTAACGCTCAAAAAAACAAGGATGCTTTATACCTTAAGAACGGGAGCGTCATCTACGGAAAGCTTCTTGAGATCGCAAATGACAATTACAAGATTCTCACTTCCGACGGAAGCATGTTCAATTTCAAGTCAGAGGAAGTAGATAAGTTCATCAAGCTGAACATGGTCACGGGTGAAAGGAAGCAGAACGGGCTTGGGCTTACGCTTGAAAGCGGGTTGCTGATAGGAGCCCAGAACAGCAATTTTGATGCACCGTTCAGCTTTAACTTCCTGGTGAATTACACCATTGCGACAACAAATATGTTCGGCATCGGTTCCGGAGTTGAATTCCTTGGTTCATCTTTTTCGCCGGTCTTCATCGAGTACAGGAAGCTGTTCAGCGAGCGGAAGACCACCCCGTTCATTTACTTCAGAGGCGGAGCGCTGATTCACATGGGAGATGACAATAATGATAATCCGGATTCATACCCGCAATACTACCAACCCACCAACTATAAAGGGGGCTTTAGTCTGACTGCAGGTACGGGGATTTCGTGGATGAAGGAGGGTTACGAGATCTGCCTTTCATTTGCCTACAGATATGCAAGGACCAGCTATGAGGAAAACGCCTACAACAACGTCAACTTCACTTATTTAAATAACTACAACAGGCTTGAGCTGAAGCTTGGCTTCAGATTTTAAACGGATGGATCACCAGAAGCAATTAACGGACCTGAAGCCAGTCCACAAATTCTTTGTGGGGATCGACTCAGACGGATGTGTCTTTGACACCATGGAAATCAAGCAGAAGGAGTTTTTCATTCCCGTTGCACTTAAATACTTCGACCTGTTCCCAATTGCCAAGCCGCTGAGGGAGACCTGGGAGTTTGTCAATCTATATTCCGTAAACCGCGGAGTCAACAGGTTCCCGGCTCTGATAAAGGTATTTGAACTGCTTGCGGAAAGAAAAGAAGTTCGGGAATCCGGTTGCAGCCTTCCTGACCTGCGCCTGCTGAAAGAGTGGATAAAGTCAGAAACTAAACTAAGCAACGCCACTCTCGGAAGATTTATTGAAGGCAAGGCCGATCATGGTCTTCTGAAGGTTTATGAGTGGTCGGAGACAGTGAACAGGGAGATAGGTGAATGGCTGCACGGGATTCCGCCATTTCGCTGGGCTCGCAAGACCATCAGCAGGATTTCGGATTCGGCTGATGCGATTGTTGTTTCTCAGACGCCGCTTGAGGCTCTCCTGAGGGAATGGAAGGAGCACGGGATGGACGATCATGTCAGGCTTATTGCCGGGCAGGAACATGGTACAAAGGCGGAGCATATTGCATTGTCCGCGAAGGGGAAGTATCCTGATGACATGATTATCCTCATAGGTGATGCTCCGGGTGACCTGGAAGCAGCCAAAAGAAACAATGTCCTGTTCTACCCAATCATACCCGGGACAGAGAGCATATCATGGGAGAAGCTTTACACGGAAGCTTTTGACAGGTTTCTCTCAGGGACTTACAAAGGTGGTTATGAGGCATCGCTTATAAGCGAGTTCAGGAGATCGCTTCCCGATACTCCGCCCTGGCACAGCAGGAGCTGAGGAGTTGGAGGAAATTCTCGTTTGCGGTTAACTGTTCTTTCCAGGAAGGCAGTCAGGCTGGAAAGTTGTATACGGAGGAAGGCATCGTGACGCATTGCCGGCAACAAGGCGGAAATTCAGTCAATTTTTTTTCAGTGATTACCCATAAGCTGCTTCAGGTATTGTGGGGTGGTGGGCTTATGCGTTTCTATAGGTGCTTTTGCCCATAGGGGCAATTATCCCTAGGGGCA